>DATKKF010000154.1:0-6670 GCA_035543115.1 Myxococcaceae bacterium | reverse complement strand
CTCCGTATGGAAAGCGTGGATCGTGCGGCCCTTGAAGGCGGCGATGGTGCGCTCGACGAAGCCGGATTCGTTGAGGGTGTCCGTGTGAATCGCCACCTGGACGTCGTGCTCGTCCGCCACGGAGAGGGCGCAGTCGATGGCCGCCGGGGTGGAGCCCCAGTCCTCGTGCAGCTTGAGACCGATGGCCCCGGCGCGGATCTGGTCGAGCAGTCCCTCGGGGCGCGAGGTGTTCCCCTTGCCGGTGAAGCCGATGTTGAGGGGGATGCCGTCGACCGCCTCCAGCATGCGGGCGGTGTTCCATACCCCGGGCGTGCAGGTGGTGGCGTTGGTCCCGGTGGCCGGGCCGGTGCCGCCGCCGATCCACGAGGTGATGCCGCTGGCCAGCGCCTCGTCGGCCTGCTGCGGGCTGATGAAGTGGATGTGGCTGTCGATGCCTCCCGCGGTGAGGAGGAGGCCCTCGGCGGCGATCGCCTCGGTGGTCACCCCGACCACCATTCCCGGCGTCACGCCGGCCATGATGTCCGGGTTGCCCGCCTTGCCGATCCCCGCGATGCGGCCGTCCTTGATTCCCAGGTCCGCCTTGTAGATGCCGGTGTGGTCGACGATGAGCGCGTTGGTGATGACCACGTCGAGCGCGGCGCGGTCGCTGGCGCCGGCCTTCTGGCCCTGCCCGTCACGCAGCACCTTGCCGCCGCCGAACTTGCACTCGTCACCGTAGGTGGTGAGGTCGCGCTCCACCTCGGCCACCAGCGCGGTGTCACCCAGCCGGACCCGGTCCCCGGTGGTGGGCCCGTAGAGGTCGGCGTAGTGCCTCCGGTCGAGGCGGCGGCTCATGGCTGCTCCCGGTGGTGGAAGCCGCGGTCCTTCGCCGTGGCGAGGAAGCGGGCGCGGCTTGCCTCGCTCACCTCGCCCTCGCCCAGCGCGTTTCCACCGACCACCACCCGCGCCCCGGCGAGCGCGACCAGCTGCACCGTCTTGCTCTCCCCGGGCTCGAAGCGCACTGCGGTGCCGGCCGGGATGTCGAGCCGCATGCCATAGGCGCGCGCCCGGTCGAACTCCAGCGCCCGGTTGGTCTCGGCGAACGGGTAGTGGCTGCCCACCTGGATGGGCCGGTCACCGGTGTTGAGCACCGCGAGGGTCACCGTCTCCCGGCCGGCGTTGAGCTCGATCTCCCCCGGGGCCGGCAGCACCTCGCCGGGCGTCGGGATGGCCTCTGCCGCGGGGAACGCCGTCGGCACCGGGAGGAAGCTCCCGTGTAGCGCCAGCGCCAGGTCCCCCTGCTCGAGCGCGATGGGGTGATGGACCGTGACCAGCTTGGTGCCATCGGGGAAGGTCCCCTCCACCTGCACCTCCCCGATGAGCTCGGGGACGCCAGGGAGCACCTGGGCCCGGCCGAGCATCCGGCGGCCCAGGTCCATGAGCTCCGCCACGCTCTTGCCGTCGCGGATCAGCTCGAGGATCTGCGCCGAGATCAGCGCGACGGCCTCGGGGTAGTTCAGCCGCAAGCCGCGGGCCAGACGCTTCTGCGCGAGGACCCCCGCGCCGTGCAGGATCAGCTTGTCGATGTCACGCGGCGACAGATGCATCGAGCCTCCAGGGGTCGTCCCCGAGCAACGAGGGAAGGGTGGCGAGGTGGTGGCGCAGCCGGTGCACCAGCTGCTGCACCGACCGAGCGGCGAGACGGAGCACCAGCGCGCCCTCCCGGAGCGGGCTGGCCGACTCGACCAGCGGTGCCCCCGGCTGCGCGGGGCCGGCGTCGACCCGGAGGCGAATTGCCTCGACCGTGGCGGAGAAGAGCGGGCCCACCAGCAGCAAGGTGCCGATGGCCCCGAAGCGGCCCATCCGCTCCTCCAGCGAACCGTGCTCCGGGTCGAGCAGCCAGCACTCGTCGAGGAAGGGCAGGACCCGGAGCGTGCTCTGGCAACGGGTGAAGCCCCAGCGCTCGCGTCCGGCGGAGAGCACCTCCCAGAGCGCGAGCGAGGCGCCGGGGGCGAGGCTCACCTCGGTGCTCTGGGTGTACCGGGCGCCGGCGAAGCAGGCGGTGGGGTCGGGGAGGAGGAGGAGCGCGCCTCCCTCGTCCACCCCCGCCACCGTCTCCGAGACCACGCCCCGCGCCGAGCGGAACACCCGCGTCGGCCCCTGCGAGGAGACGAACGCGCGCGCGCCACGACCGACCGAGATCTCCAGCGCCAGCCGGTCGCCATCGACCAGCCCTCCACCCAGCGTGCTGGTGTAGGCCCAGGCGGCGGTGCCGTGGTTGCGCGGGGTGAGGAGCCGGAGCGGGCTCTCCGCGTAGGCGGTCTCCACCGCCGTCCCCATCCCGACCTGCCGGAAGGCGAGGTGGCCCCGAGCCATGGAGTGCCTTGTAGCGCGGATCACACCGCCAGGTGTCGCCGGACCTGTGCGGGATCGAGCTCGGAGATGCGGCCCCGGAGGACGATCTCCCCGCGGGACATGACCGCGCAGTGCTCGGCCAGCTCGAGGGCGAAGTCGAGGTACTGCTCCACCAGGACGATGGTCATGTTCCGCTCCAGCAGCGCCCGAAGCACCCGGCCGATCTCCTTGATGGTGGAAGGCTGGATGCCCTCGGTCGGCTCGTCGAGCAGGAGGAGCCGCGGCCGGGCGATGAGGGCCCGGGCGATGGCGAGCTGCTGCTGCTGACCGCCGGACAGGTCACCGCCGCGGCGATTTCGCATGGTGCGAAGGATGGGAAAGAGATCCTCCAGCTCGGCGCGAGGGAGGGTTGCCCCGCGTGCCGCCGACTCGCCCACGCTGAGGTTCTCGGCCACCGTGAGGCGGGAGAAGATCTCGCGTCCCTGCGGCACGTAGCCCATGCCCAGGCGGGCGCGTGCGTACGAGGGGAGCGCGGTGACCTCCTCGCCGCCGAGCTGCACCGTGCCGCGCTTCACCGGGAGCTCGCCCATCAGGCAGCGGAGGAGGGTGGTCTTGCCCACCCCGTTCCGGCCGAGCAGCGCAGTGCAGGTCCCCGCCGGCACCTCCAAGTCGATGGCCCGGAGCGCGTGGCTCCCTCCGTAGTACTGGTCGAGACCGCGCACGCTCAGCATCAGCGCCCCAGGTAGACGTCGATCACCCGGGGATCCTCCCGGATGGCATCCATGGATCCCTGCGCCAGTACCCGTCCCTCGTGAAGGACCGTCACCTTGCTGGCGATGCTGTCCACGAAGTGCATGTCATGCTCCACCACCACCAGCGAGTGCTTCCCGGCCAGGGACCGGAAGAGCTCCCCGGTCCGGGCGGTCTCCTCGTCGCTCATCCCGGCGACCGGCTCGTCCAGCAGGAGCAGGCCTGGGTCCTGGACCAGCAGCATCCCGATCTCCAGCCACTGCTTCTCACCGTGGGAGAGGAGGTCTGCGCGGACCTCCGCCTTCCCGCGGAGGCCGATGAGGCCGAGGACCTCGTCGATGTGCGCGTCCTGCTCGGGCGTGCGCCGGGCGCGCAGCGTGGGGAGGACCCGCTTGTCCATCTTCAGTGACAGCTCGAGGTTCTCGAACACCGTGTGGGCTCGGAAGATGGTGGGCTTCTGGAACTTGCGCCCGATGCCCGCGTGGACGATCTCCGCCTCGGACATCCGGGTGAGGTCGTGGGCCTCGCCGTACTGCACGTCGCCGACGTCCGGCCGGGTGCGGCCGGTGATCACGTCCATCAGGGTCGTCTTGCCCGCGCCGTTCGGCCCGATGATGCAACGGAGCTCGCCGGGCTCCACCATGAGGCTGAGGGAGTCGAGGGCCTTGAAGCCGTCGAAGGTGACGGTGACCCCGCTCAGGTAGAGGACCGGCCCGGCGGGGGTGTCCAGGTTCATGAGCCGCCCTCCCGCCAGAAGAGCCCGAGCACCCCGCGCGGCAGCCAGCGGGTCACGACGATGAACGACAGCCCGAGCGCGAACAGCCAGAGCTCGGGGAAGGCCACCGTCAGCACGCTCTTCGCGCCGTGGAGCAGCGCCGCCCCGAGGATCGGGCCGAGCAGGGTTCCCCGGCCCCCGAGCGCCACCGCGATGGCGATCTCCACCGAGTTGGCCGGTGACATCTCGCTGGGGTTGATGATTCCCACCTGAGGCACATACAGCGCGCCGGCGATCCCGCAGATCGCGGCGGAGAGCGTCCAGACGAAGAGCTTGAACCGCACCGGGTCGTAGCCGCAGAACCGCACCCGATCCTCCGCGTCCCGAATGGCGGTGAGCACCCGCCCCAGCTTGGAGAGCACCAGGGCCCGACAGAGGACCAGGACCGAGAGGAGCAGCGTCGCCGAGAGCACCAGCAGGACGATGCGGGTGTGGGGGCTCGCCAGCGGGAAGCCGAGGATGCGCTTGAAGTCGGTGAAGCCGTTGTTCCCCCCGAACCCGGTCTGGTTGCGGAAGAACAGCAGCATCGCCGCATAGGTCAGCGCCTGGGTGATGATCGAGAAGTAGACCCCACGGATGCGGGAGCGGAAGGCGAACCACCCGAAGACGAAGGCCAGCAGCGCCGGGACCAGGACCACCAGGAGCGCTTGCTGGAGGAAGCGGTTGGAACCGAGCCAGTACCAGGGCAGCTGCTTCCAGTCGAGGAACACCATGAAGTCGGGGAGCACCGGATCACCGTAGACGCCGTCCCGGCCGATGGCCCGCATCAGGTACATGCCCATCGCGTAGCCGCCGAGGGCGAAGAACAGCCCATGACCCAGCGAGAGGATGCCGGTGTAGCCCCAGACCAGATCCATGGCCAGGGCCACCGTGGCGTAGCAGAGGATCTTCCCGGTCAGGGTGACGGTGTAGTCCGAGAGGTGGAGCGGCGAGCTCGCCGGCACCAGGAGATGGAGCGCCGGCAGCGCGATCACCAGCCCGCCGTAGACGGCCAGGATCACCGCCCACACCTTGCGCGGATACAGCTGGCGGGCAGGCGCGGGTGGCGCCACGGCGGACGGGGGAAGGATGGCGGTGGCCGTGTTCACCCCTCCTCCAGTGCCCGCCCGCGTAGCGCGAAGAGCCCCTGGGGACGCCGCTGGATGAAGAGGATGACGAAGATCAGGACGACGATCTTCGCCATCACCGCTCCCGCCCACGGCTCGAGGAGCTTGTCCACCACTCCGAGGCTCGCCGCGGCGAGGGTGGTCCCCGCGAGCTGACCCACCCCCCCCAGCACCACCACCATGAACGAGTCGACGATGAATCCCTGGCCGAGCTCGGGACCCACGTTGCCGATCTGCGAGAGCGCGCATCCGCCCAGCCCGGCGATGCCCGAGCCGATGGCGAAGGCCATGAGATCCACGCGCGGGGTGCGCACGCCCAGCCCCGCGGCGCGCTGCCGGTCCTGGGTGACCGCGCGGACCAGTAGCCCGAGCCGGGTGCGGGTGAGCAGGGCCCACACCCCGAGCAGGACGCCGGCCGAGAAGAGGAGGATCACGATGCGGTTCCAGGGCAGGACCAGATCCGGGAGCAGGGTGACGCCCCCGGACATCCAGCTCGGGTTCGACACCTCCACGTTCTGCGCCCCGAAGACGACGCGCACGGTCTGGATGATGAGCAGGCTCGCGCCCCAGGTGGCGAGCAGCGTCTCCAGCGGACGCCCGTAGAGCTTCCGAACCACGGTGATCTCCAGCAGCGCACCGACCAGAGCCGCGGCGAGGAAGGACGCTGGCAGCGCGGCCACCAGGTACCAGTCGAAGTGGTGCGACCCGCGGAAAGCCCCCTGGACCAGCCAGGTCGCGTAGGCGCCGACCATCAGCAGCTCGCCGTGCGCCATGTTGATGACGCCCATCAGACCAAAGGTGATTGCCAGGCCGAGCGCGGCGAGCAGGAGGATGCTCCCCAGGCTGAGGCCGGAGAAGACCAGCCCGACCATCGCCGCGCGCTCGAGCGCGAGGTCCACGTCGCGAATCGACTCCTTGAGCGCGGCGAGCACAGTGGGGTCCTGCTCCACGTCGAGCCGTTGCATGAGCTGACGCTTGGCGTGGGCCTTTCGCAGCTCCTCGATCGCCGCGAGGCGCTGGGCGGGGTCGGCGCTGGCCAGGGCCAGCATCGCCGCGGTCGCGCGGAGAGCCTCCTTCACCCGGGGGTCCGTCTCGAGGGCCAGCGCCTTCTGGACCGCGGGCAGCACCTCCGGGCCCGGGTTCTCCTGGAGCACGCGCGCGGCGGCCAGCCGGTCGGCCGGGGAGCCCTGGAACAGCGAGAGCGCAGCCACTGCCCGCTCCAGCGTGCGCCGGAGGCGGTTGTTGATCGTCACCTGCTCCAGCTGGTCGCGGTCGACCGATGCCGGAGCACCGGTGAGCGCATCCTGGAGCGTGCCGTCCCGGTCGACCAGCACCGTCTGGCCGAGGTAGAGGTTCCCCTCCAGGAGCGCCCGGAGCACGGGCAGAGCGTGCACGTCGGACGCCTCCACCAGGGAAGTGATGGTCTCGTCGCGCGACTCGGGTTTGGCCAGGTGGTCCAGGGTGGCGGCATCGAGGGTCGTGGCCGGGCGTGGCTCGGGCGGAGCGGCTTCGCCAGCGCGGGCCGCCGCCGCCAGGAGCAGGATCAGGATCAGGAGACGGCGCGGCTCAGCGCTCGGCACGCTTCTCATTGCCGGGGATGAACGGGCTCCAGGGCTGTGCCCGGATGACCTTGCTGGTCTTCCACACCACCGAGAACTGACCGTTGCCCTGCACCTCGCCGATCATCACCGGCTTCCACAGATGG
>DATKKF010000153.1:0-34380 GCA_035543115.1 Myxococcaceae bacterium | reverse complement strand
GTCCCGCCGGGCGACACAGGCGGTGCAGAGCGGAGAGGCCGGGTTCTCCAGGAGGACCTGGGCTCCGATGGCCGCTCCGCACTCGTCGCAGATCCCGTAGCGGCCCTCGTCGATGCGCCGGAGCGCCGCCTCGATGCGGTTGAGCTCCGCCTCGGGATCTTCGGTCCGGTTCTGCCCCGCCCTGGCCAGCACCGCTCGCCTCATGAGGAGGCGTGCGCGCGCCCGCGTCTCCGCCGGTGTCAATCCCATCGTCGATGAGACACATCAGCAATGGACGCGCCGACCTGGGCGCACTCCCATCCGCGCCTGGTACGGTTCCTGGTCAGTGCAGGGTCTGCGGGAGGCCCCTCCAGGGTGCGCAAGGATTGCGGCCCCGCCGGACCGCTCAAGCCCGCGGAAGCCGGATGTGGAATGCGGCGCCCTTCGATTCCGCCCGGTCGACCCACACCCGGCCGCCGTGCTGGTCCACCAGGCTATGGACGATGGCCAGCCCGAGCCCGGTCCCGTTTGGCTTGGTGGTGAAGAACGGCTCGAACAGCCGGTTGCGCACCTCGGGCGGGATGCCCGGGCCCTCGTCCGAGACCACCAGCTCGACGCCGTCGTCCACCGCCCGCCCGTGCAGCTGGACCCGACCGCCGCGCGGGCTCACGTCGAGCGCGTTGAGGATCAGGTTCAGGAGCACCTGCCGGAGGACGCCCTCGTCGGCGGCGGCCGCGGGGGTTCCGGGCGCGACGTCCACCAGTAGCTGCACCAGCCGGGCCTCGGCATCGCCCGACAGAAGGTCCGCCACCTTGCGGAGCAGGGCGTCCAGCGGCACCGGCCTGCGCACCAGTTCGCGCGGACGGGAGAAGAGGAGGAAGTCCTGGAGCGTCTGGTCCAGCCGGCGAATCTCGTCCCGCACCAGGACCAGGGGCTCGAGGAGGCTCGACTGGCTGTGCTCGGGGAGCCTGCGCACGCGCCGCTCGAGCACCGACAGCTGGAGCGTCGCCGCGTTGAGCGGATTGCGAATCTCGTGCGAGAGCCCCGCGGTCAGCCGTCCCACCGCCGCCAGCTTCTCGGCCAGCTGGGCCCGCCGTTTCAGCTCCTCACGCTCGGCTTGCAGCCGGACCTGGCGGAGCGCCTGCCCGACGGTCAGCAGCAGCTCGGGCACGGCGCACGGCTTGACCAGATATGCGCAGGCACCGGCGCGGATCGCCGCCGCCGCCGACTCCACGCTGGCAAACCCCGTCAGGAGGACCACCTCCGCCCCGGGCACGGTCTGACGAAGCTCCGAGGCGAGCTCGGTGCCGTCTCCGTCCGGCAGGCGGAGATCGACCAGCGCCACGTCGAACCCCTCGGCGGCCCGGGCCCGGGCGGTGGCGCAGCTGGTGGCTCGCAGGACCTTGTAGCCCTCGTCCTCGAGAATCTCACCCAGGTTGTCGACCAGGTCGACGTTGTCGTCGACCAGGAGGATCCGCCCCTGACTCACCCACCCTCCTCGAACCTCTCCAGCTCCGCGTCGAGCGCGGTGGCCAGGGCCTCGTGCGACGCCGGGAGGCGAATCACGTGCACGTCCGGATGGGCCCGGACCCATGCCTCGGCCTCGGCCTCGGGGGCATCGGCCAGCACCGTCAGGAGGGGAGTGGGGCCGGTGGGCGGCGCGTCGGCCACGGCGAACGGCATGGGCGTGCATCCGTGGTCACGCACGAACTCCAGCAGCCGGCTCATCCGGTCGGCCGCGCCGCAGACCACCCACACTACCGCTCCGCGGCGGGCGTGCTCCAGGCGCTGCAGGAGCGTCTCCACCGGTACCGGCTTGGGCAGCGTGGCCAGCACCCCCATCCGCTCCACCCGGGCGAGGTCCGCGTCGCCGATGAAGGCGGTGACCACCAGGGCGGGGAGGGCAGGGTCGGAGACGCGGGCGGCGGCCAGCAGCTCCGCGCCCCCGAGCCCCGGCATCCGCATGTCGGTCACCAGCGCGGTGTAGCGCCGGGCCCGCAGCCGCCCCAGCGCCGCGCGCGGATCGAGCTCGACGTCCACCTCGGCGCCGCTGGTCTCGAGGATCTCCGCCAGGTTCTCGGCGAGCGGTTGGTTGTCGTCCACCACCAGGTAGCGTCGAGACGGCGCCGCGGTCATGACGGCACCCCTGGAAGCGTGAGCACGAACCGCGCCCCGCGGGTGGGCGGCGTGACGTGGCCGATGGTGCCGCCGTGCCGCTCGGCGATGCGCTTGACCAGGGCCAGTCCCAGTCCGACGCCCCTGGACTTGGTGGTGATGAGCGGCTCGAAGAGGCGCGCCTTGACCGAGGCGTCGAGGCCGTGCCCCGTGTCCTCCACCGAGATCTCCACCGTGCCGTCCACGCTGCGCGCCTCGACCGTCACCTGTCCGGACTCCCCGCAGGCGTCCACCGCGTTCTGGACCAGGTTCACGAAGACCTGCCGGAGCTGGGCGGCGTCGCCCAGCACCCGTAGCCCGCCGAGGGGCCTGACGTCCACCCTGATGCCCTCCGGGCGGGGAACCCGGTCCACCGCGCTCTCCACCACCTCGGTGAGCGCCAGCGGCTGCGCGTCCATGGGCCGGTCGCGGACCAGGTCCAGGAGGGCGCCCACGATTCCATTCGCCACGGCGATCTGCTCGCCGATGCGCTGGAGGTGCTTCCTTGCGCTGGGGTCGGTCCCCACGCGCTTCTCGAGCAGGAACACCGAGGACTCGGCGACGCCGAGAGGATTCCTCAGCTCGTGGCCGATGCTCGCCACCACCTGTCCGAAGGTCGAGAGCCGCTCGGTGCGTGCCTTCTGCGCCTCCAGGTCCTCCCGGTAGGTCTGGAGCATGATGGCCAGCTCGAGGTCCAGCATCCGGGAGAGCGCGTTCTGGGCCACCTGGTGCTCGGTGGACTCGGGCGGCACCAGCTGCGAGATCCGCGCGGACAGCTCACGGCGGAGCACGTTCATCGCCCCGAACATGTAATGCTGGGGCAGCCCGATGCGGACGTGCACCCGGCCGATCCGCGCCCGCCGCTCGACGTAGGCCTCGTCCCAGGGGCCCTGGAACAGCCCGTCCATCCAGCCGACCAGGGTGTGCTTGAGCCGGCCCACCGAGCTCTCTCCCCGCTCCAGCACCTCTCGGGCCGGAGGGTACTCGAGGATGCGGGCATAGAAGAGCTCCGAGACCTCCGGGAAGTCCGGCGCCAGGCCCGGATGCAGGGCGCGGAGGATCGCCTGGTCCGCGTGCCCGAACCCCACGTAGTCCTGCAGCTCCTGGAAGAACCCTGTCATCGACTCCACGGACAGATAGTCCGGATCCCCGGGTAAAGGCGACCCGGTGGACGGGCCCGGCTTTTGCTAGTCTCCGCACCCACACATGGCGTCAGCGCGCATCCTGGTGGTGGACGACGAGCCGAACGCCCGCGGCGCGCTCCGGACCATCCTCACCGAGGAGGGCTACACCGTCAGCGAGGCCGGGGATGGGGTGGAGGCCCTGACCGTCCTCCGCAGCGCCGGGGCCGACGTGGTTCTGGCGGACGTCCGGATGCAGCGAATGGACGGCCTGACCTTGCTCCGCGAAGCGCGCGAGAGCGGGATCGACGCCGCCTTCGTGGTGATGACCGCCTTCGGCTCGATCGAGATGGCGGTCGAGGCGATGAAGGCCGGGGCGGAGACCTTCCTCGTCAAGCCGCTCGACGAGCGGGCGGTCCTGGTGGTCATCGAGAAGGCCCTGGAGAAGCGCCACCTCGTCCAGGAGGCGGCCAGCCTGCGCGCCCGGGTGCGCGAGCGGGTCCACTTCGACAACATCGTCGGTGACAGCCCCGCGCTTCGCGAGGTCTTCGAGGTCGTCCAGCGGGCGGCCCCCACCCGGGCGAACGTGCTCATCCTCGGCGAGTCCGGGACCGGCAAGGAGCTCATCGCCCAGGCGCTGCACGAGCTGTCTCCCCGGAAGGACCGCCCCTTCGTCCGGGTGAACTGCGGCGCGCTCACCGAGACGCTGCTCGAGTCCGAGCTCTTCGGGCACGAGCGGGGCGCCTTCACCGGCGCGGTGGCCCGGCGCGAGGGCCGGTTCGAGCGGGCCGACGGCGGCACGATCTTCCTCGACGAGATCGGCGACGTCTCCCCGGCGGTGCAGGTGAAGCTGCTCCGGGTGCTCCAGACCCGCGAGTTCGAGCGGGTGGGGGGCACCGAGACCCTGAAGGTCGACGTGCGGCTGCTCACCGCCACCAACAAGGACCTCGCCTCGGAGGTCGCCGCGGGCCGCTTCCGCGAGGACCTGTTCTACCGGCTGAACGTCATCTCGGTGACCCTCCCTCCGCTGAGGGCGCGCAAGGGTGACATCCCGGCACTGGTGTCACATTTCCTCCGCCGCTTCACCGAGGTGCACGGCAAGAGGATCCAGGGCCTCGCCCCGGGCACCCTCCAGGCCTTGCTCCGTCACGACTGGCCGGGCAACGTTCGCGAGCTGGAGAACTCCATCGAGCGCGCGGTGGTGCTCGCGCAGGGCCCGTACCTGACCACCGACGATCTGCCGCCCACCGTCCTCGGCGCACGCCCGTCCGACCGGCCGATGAGCAGCCTCATCCCCGGCGGCACGTGGCAGGAGATCGAGAAGCAGGCGATCCTCCGGACGCTGGAGGTCGTGGGCGGCTCCACCTCGCGCGCCGCGGCGATGCTGGGCATCAGCACCCGGACCATCCAGTACCGGCTCAAGCAGTATGCGCAGGAGCGAGAGGAGAGCGCCGCGCAGACCAGCCCGAGCCCCGGGAACGGCCCCGAGAGCTGACGGGGTCCTTCACCTCAGCTGAACCGCGGTCGCTCCCGGTTGCGGAGCTGGAACCGGGCAATGAACACCGTCACCACCGCGCCGATCCCCGCGACCAGCAGCGCCGGGGCCACCACGCCCAGCTCACCGGAGAATGGCCCCGGGACGAAGAGGATCCGTCCGATGAGGCCACCCACCACCCCGCCGAACACGCCGATCCCGAGGGCCCGGATCCAGGTCAGACCCTCGGTACGCCAGAATGCCGCCACCAGCACGCCGACCACTGCTCCAAGAACCAACCAGCTCAAGAGCTCGAAGATCGTCATTGCAGACCGCCCCCTTTCTGGGGCGAGAGGCGTGCATTGGCCGTGCAAGGCGCTGCCGGGGTCGGCGGATCTCGCAGCGTGCACGAATTGCAGTGCGCGGGCTGCGGAACGCAAGTGCTGCGGCCCCGGCAGGTCGCTCAGCTCACGGCCACGGACTTCCGAGCTACGCCTTGGCGGCCTTCTCCACCGTCACGGGGATCTTCTTCGGCTGCACCGCGGGGACCTTGGGGAACACGATGGTGAGCACACCGTTGTTCAGGTTCGCCTGCACCCCGCTCACGTCCACGCCCTCGGGGAGCGTGAACGAGCGGCTGAAGCGCCCGTAGATCCGCTCGCGGGCGTAGTACTCGCCCTCCTCGCCCTTCTCCACCTTGTCGTTCCGGGTCCCGCTGATGGTGAGCCGGTTTCCGGTGAGGAGGATCTCGATGTCCTTCGCCTCCACGCCGGGCACTTCGGCCTGGAACACGAACTGGTCCTTCGTCTCGCGCACCTCGAAGGGAGGAATCACCCGGAGCATCTCCCCTGAGAACAGCGGCGCCATCTCCTGGAACGGGTCCCAGGCGAGCAGCTCGCGGAGCGAGCGAAGCGGGTGCAGCGGGGTGAGCGCCGGTAGCTCGGTGCCCGGGGTCCTGCGTACGATCAGGTCGTTCATGACAGCCTCCACTGGCCCGCCGAACGCTCGGGCCGGCTGCGGGTCGAGCATTTTCCACGCCACGCTCGCTGCGGCGGAGCAGCCGGGGTTCCGTGCGCACGTCCTTCGTCTGCAATGCGCAACGCGTCGGCCGCGACAGCACAGCTGCTCGCAGCCATCGGCCGCCGCTGATGAGTGGGACGAGCCGGTACGCGCGGTGCAAGCCGAGGCGGGAAGACATGACGGAGTCGCCATGAGTCGCGCGTTCGAAGTGGACTGGACGGGCACGAAGGAAGAGGGACCGGTGTTCCGCGCCGGGAGGGAGTTCGGCGTCACCGAGGCGGCCGAGCTCCGGCAGCGGCTGACCGAGCTGGGGGCGCGGGTTCCGGTCCGCGTGGACTTCACCCGCACCGTAGACCTCTCCGACCACGCGCTGGCCGAGCTGCTGGAGTGGGTGGTGGATCGGCACCGCGGCCCGGTGGCCCTCGTGGGGCTGAACGCGCATCACGAACGGATGCTCCGCTACCTCGTCCCCCGGGCCGCGCAGGCGCTGCCGCTCTAAGTGCCTCGACCGGAGTGTACTGATCGCTGCGATGGCCGATCCTCTCGCTGCGACGCGAGCGCCGGCGTTGCGCCGCCACCTCCGACGTGGATAGCTCCGTCCCATGCGCCCGAGCCGACCCTCGCCACCGCTCCACCGACGAGCGCTGGGCCTCGCTCTGCTCGCGCTCGCAGGCTGTGCGCACGCCCCACCGCCGCCCTCCGAGCCGGCACCGGTGCCGGCGATCGGAGGGCCGGGCATCTCCGCGGCGGAGCGCGCGGCGCTCGCCGGCACCTGGGTCTACGCCGGCGGTGACGCCGAGCGCGCCGCGGTGGACCAGGCCGTGGAGCAGGCCACTGCGGACATGGGCTTCCTCGCCCGGGGCTTCGCGGCCGACGCCCTGCGGGCCCGTGCCAAGCCCCGGGAGACGTACACCTTGTCCTTCGAGGGCTCGACGGTGAGCATCGCCTCACCCGACCACCCGACCGAACGTGGCGAGGTGGGCGGTCCGCCGGTGGCGATCACCGACCGGTTCGGCGACCAGAACCAGACCACCTTCCGGCTCCGGGATGGGGCGCTGGTCGAGGCGGGCAAGGGCGCGGACGGGTCGGGCGAGACGGTCTTCACCCCGTCGGCGGACGGCCACGCCCTCCGCGTCCGGCGCCTGATGCAGAGCAGTCGCCTCTCGGCGCCGGTCGACGTGACCTTGAGCTACCGGCGCCAGGACTGACCCTCGGAGCGGCGGCCCTAGTGCTGCTGCTCGCGTGCTCGGGCGACATCACCGCGCCCGGAACCGCAGGCGGCAACGGAGGCGGCGGCGGTGGTGGGGGCGGCGCGGGCAGCGGGAGCGGCGGCGGCGGGGGCAGCGGCGGAACGGCCGCTCCGACGGACGAGCAGTTCCCCGCCAACCTCCTGCAGCCGTACTCGGGTCCGGCGATCGACGTCTACGACAACACCTTCCTCGGCTGCTGACGATGAAGGGCTACATCCAGCACAAGCCCGGGCTGCCCCACTACAACTACCCCGCGCGCGTGCTGTCGGACTTCATGGGCTACGTCTTCGAGGTCCCGCCCGAGGTGATCGCCATGCGCATCGGCGCGACCGCCTCGAGCACCGTCGACCCGAACAGCATCTGCTTCACCTGTCACCAGCTGCTGACCCCGCTGGCGTACCAGCGCACCCGCTGGGCGGACGACGGGACGTACCAGACCACCGACCCGGACGGGAAACCCATCGACGACTCGGACCATGGCCTGGTGGCGGGCTACCCCTACAAGGGCCAGGGCATGGCGGCGTTCTCCGCCCAGGCGGTGAAGAAGGAGCGCTTCATCCGCCAGACGCTCCAGGCCGAGTTCAACCTCCTCTTCGGCCGGCCGATGCGCTTCGACCAGGACGAGCGCGGGCTCTACAAGCAGCTGTGGAACACGCTCGCCGCCACCGGCGACCTGCGCGCGCAGGGGAAGGGGAAGAACACCTCCCCGCCCATGCGCTTCATCAAGCGCTGATCCCGCTGCAGCGGCTCCTCCTGTGCTTGTCGGGAGGCCGGTGATGAGGGCACGGTGCGGCTTCCATGGACCCACTCGCTCCGCTGGATCGCGCGCTCGCGCATGCCCGTTCCTGGATCGGCTCTCTCGGCAAGCGCCCGGTGCGGCCGACGGCGTCGCTCCAGACGCTGCAGGCTGCGTTCGGCGGCGAGCTGCCCGAGCGAGGAGAGGACCCGGCCCAGGTCCTCGACCTCCTCGCCCGCGCCGGCGAGGCCGGGCTCATGGCCACGGCTGGCCCGCGGTTCTTCGGCTTCGTCATCGGCGGGAGCCAGCCGGTGGCACTCGGCGCGGACTGGCTCACTTCGGCCTGGGATCAGAACTGCGGGCTCTACGTGCTGTCGCCCACCGTCGCGGTGCTCGAGGACACCGCGGGGCGCTGGCTCAACGGGCTGCTCGGGCTTCCGGTCGATGCCGGGGTGGGCTTCGTGACCGGCGGGCAGATGGCCAACTTCACCGGGTTGTCGGCGGCGCGCCACGCGCTCCTCGGCCGGATGGGCTGGGACGTCTCGGACCAGGGGCTCTACGGCGCTCCGGAGATGCAGGTGGTGGTGGGCGAGGAGGTGCACGTCACGGTGCTCCGCTCCCTCCGCTACCTGGGGCTGGGACAGGCCCGGGTGAAGCGGGTGCGCGCCGACGCGCAGGGGCGGATGGATCCGGACGCGCTCGGTCCGGTGCTGGCCGGGTGCAACGGGCCGACGCTGGTCTGCCTCCAGGCGGGGAACGTCAACTCCGGTGCGGTGGATCCGATGGAGCCTCTCATCGCCGCTGCCCACGCCCACGGCGCCTGGGCGCACGTGGATGGCGCGTTCGGGATGTGGGGCGCGGCGAGCCCGGCGACCAGGGCCCTCCTCCGCGGCGTGGGGGCCGCGGACAGCTGGGCAGTGGACGCGCACAAGTGGCTCAACGTGCCCTACGACTCGGGGGTGGCCATCGTCCGGGACGCGGAGGTGCTCCGCCGGGCCATGGGCGCCTCGGCGAGCTACCTGGTGAAGTCCAGCGAGCAGCGTGACGGAGTGGACCTCGTCCCCGAGTTCAGCCGGCGCGGTCGCGGAACCCCGGTGTACGCGGCGCTCCGCGCGCTCGGCCGGCGCGGGGTGGAGGAGCTGGTGGATCGCTGCTGCGCCCGGGCGCGGCGCTTCGCCGAGCAGCTGGGACGGGCGCCCGGTGTCCGGGTGCTGAACGAGGTGGTGCTCAACCAGGTGCTGGTGCGGTTCGAGCCGTCGGGTGGCGGCGACGCGGACGCGTTCACCCGCGAGGTCATCTCCCGGGTGCAGGCCGAGGGGACCTGCTGGCTCGGCGGGAGCAGATGGAAGGGCCAGGAGGTGATGCGGATCAGCGTCTCCGGGTGGAATACCACCGAGGAGGACGTGGACCGATCGGTGTCCGCCATCCTCCGCTGCGCCGGCCGGGCCTGACGTTCACTTGGGTGAAGCGGCGCGCCCCGGACTACGCTCTCGCGGATGCGATTGCCGACGAACCGGGTGGCCATCTTCACTGCGAGCGTGGGCGGGCAACGAAGGTGACCTCGACCGACCTGCTCCAGCGACCGGCGGAGCACGGCGCCGACGACTGGGGGAAGACCCCGCCGCCCAGCGATGAGCACGCGTTCCTCGCCGGGCCGCGCAACCGCCCGCTCGAGCTCTGGTGGGTGCTCCGCACCGCCCACGAGTTCCTGAAGTGCTTCCGGCAGCTGCACTTCGTGGGACCGTGCGTGACGGTCTTCGGCTCGGCGCGGTACGCGGAGGGGCATCCAGCCTACGCGCTCACCCGGCGGATGGGAGCGGCACTCGCCCGGGCCGGCTTCACGGTGATGACCGGCGGCGGCCCGGGTCTGATGGAGGCTGCCAACCGCGGCGCGAAGGAGGCCGGCGGTGCGTCGGTGGGCTGCAACATCACGCTCCCGGTGGAGCAGAAGCCCAACGCCTACCTCGACCGCTGGGTGGAGACGCGCTCGTTCTTCGTCCGCAAGGTCGTGCTGGCGAAGTACTCGTACGCCTTCGTCGCCGCACCCGGCGGCCTCGGGACGCTGGACGAGATGTTCGAGGTGGCGGTGCTGGTGCAGACCGGGAAGATGCGCGATTTCCCGCTGGTGTTCCTCGGGGTGGAGTACTGGCGCCCGCTGATGGACTTCCTGCGCGACCGGCTGGTGCCGGCGCGGACCATCGATGCGGCCGACGTGGACCGTTTCTGGCTCACCGACTCGCCCGAGGAGACCGCGGAGTACGTGCGCGAGCGGGCTCTCCAGGCGTTCGGGCTCAGGTCGGCGCGGCCAATGCGCCGGCGGTGGTGGCTCTTCGAGCGCTGAGCCGGCCCGGGCGGGTCGCGGCCTACTTCGTCTTCTTCCGCTCGGCCTCGGCGATCGGCTTGCCGTCGTATGTCGGGTAGAAGTCGGTGCGGAACGCGCCCCAGGCGCTCGGTGGCGGCGGCTCGGCATGCCCGTCGAGTCCAGCTCGTGCGGGGGTCGACGTGGCTTGCCGACGACTGCGAGCGACGGCTGCCCGGAGGTGACGCAGGTTCCTGCTCGGGTGGTGGGCGCGGTGCCGGGATGGCGCTGGGCTCGGCTCAGGGCCGTGGCGGGTTGTCGCGAGGTCGAGCCGCAGGCCGGGTCGACGTCCGGAGCCCGACCGGGGTGACCTCCGCTGCCCAGCCCCCTCGTCCCCCTCGCTCCGGCCAGGCCGGGCGCGGCGAACGCGAGTGCCGCGGGCCCGCAGTCACCCGCGTTCCCAGGGGCAGAGGTCCCGGATCGCGAACGGGCGGAGCTGCCACGCCGCGCGCAGCGCCGCGACGGGGGGTATGCCGCCGACCCCGTCACGCCCAGCAAACGACGACGGCGCGCGACCCTGTGGTCCCGCGCCGCCCTGCTGACCTCTCGTGAACGGAAGGACTAGCTCTGGGTCGCACCGCACTGGGCGCGGAAGTCCTGGAGCTTGCCCTGCGCGGGCTCGAGCTTCACCGGGCCCTGGACGTCCGAGACGAAGGCCATCGGCGAGCCGTCCTGGCACTTGAGGTCCCCGGCCGGCTGCACCTTGACCGTCACGTCCTTGTCCGAGGGCAGGTTGTCGATCTGGTACGAGCAGCGGCCCTTGCTCGGGCGGATCGCCGAGCGACCGACCTGGGTGTCACCCACGATGGCCACCACCGCGAGGTTGCCGCAGACGTTGGAGCTCGCAGTGGCCTCCGGGACGACGATCACGCCGGTCACGGAGCTGTTGTAGGTGTACTCCAGCCGCGGATCGACGCCGGAACCGGAGGTGGCGCAGGCGACGGCGCCGAGGAACGCGAGTGCTGCGATGACTGGCTTCACGGTATCTCCCAGAGGAAAGTGAACTCGGACGAGCCCACACGAGTGGCCCCTTCCGGCTGCCCGTACGGAACTGGCGAGCGGTTGATTGCGCCCCACTTCCGGCTGCCACAACCACAGTGCAGCGAACGGGCCGCCAGCACAGTGCTCACTGCGCCGACGACACCGTTCGCTGCAACCGTTGCCTGTCGCTGCGGTGCACGCATCCGAACCGAGGACCCAGCGTGAGCCGCGCGTGGCCCTGGCTGCGCGTGCTCCTGGTGTTGCAGCTGCTGCGCCTGCTGGTGGGCGCGCTGTTCGAGCTCGTGCCGCAGGAGGCGTACTACCTCTTCTACGCCCGCCACCCGGCGCTCTCGTACTTCGACCATCCCGGCGCCATCGCCTGGGCGCTCGCACTGCCGGCGAGACTCCGTCCGCCACCACCGGTGCTGGTCCGGCTCGTCCCCTTCCTTCTGGCCGCGGCCACGCTGGGGGGGATGGCACGGCTGGCGCGGCGCTTCGTGCCCGCGGCGCCGGGCCGGGCGGTGCTGCTCCTGGCCACCACCGGGGCATTCAGCGTCCTCAGCGTGGTGGCGCTCCCCGACGCGCCGCTGGTCGCCGCCTGGACGTGGACGCTCTGCTTCCTCGCCGACGCGCTCCTCGATGACCGACCGGTGGCGTGGGTGCCCGCCGGGCTGTGCGCGGGGCTGGCGTTCGACTCCAAGTACACCGCGGTGTTCCTCCTGCTCGGGGCAGGGCTCCTGCTGCTCGCGCTCCGGCGGGGGCGGCGGGCCCTCGCCTCGCCCTGGCCATGGCTCGGCCTGCTGCTCACCGCGCTCGTCACCAGCCCGGTGTGGATCTGGAACGCGGGACACGGCTGGGCGTCGTTCCTGTTCCAGACCGCGGGCCGGGTGGAGCACGCCCGCGGCCTGTCGGTGTGGAACCTGCTCGGGCTCCTGGGTTCGCAGCTGGTGCTGGTGCTCCCGCCGCTGCTCGTGGTCTGGGTGCGCGAGGCCGCCCGGGCCGTGCCGCGGATGCTGCGCGGAGCGCTCGAGCCCGAGGAGCTGTTCCTCGCCGTCTTCTCGCTCGTGCCCGCGGCCGTGCTGCTCGTCGCCAGCCTCGGCGCGGTGGTGAAGCCCAACTGGCCCTTTCCTCTGTGGATCGCCGGAGCGCTGTGGGCGGCGCGGCGTTCCGGTCCGTCGCTCCTCCGCTGGAACGCCGGGGCGTCGGCGGTGGTCCACGCGCTGGTGCTGGTGGAGCTGTTCGCCTACCCGGTCCGGCTGGGCGACGACACCTGGGTGGGGTGGCGCGCGCTTCGCGAGCAGACCCAGGCCCGCCTCCTGCCCGGTGAGTTCGCCTTCTCCGCCGACGACTACAAGACCACCGCCGAGCTGCTGCTCGACGGACGCGTCGAGGCCTACGGACGCAACCTCCTCGGGCAGCCGGCGCTCCAGTTCGACTTCGTGGACCTCGACGTCCGGGCGCTGACCGGGCGCACCGGGCTGTTCCTGGACTCGGATCCTCGCCGCTTCGACGACGCGCCCTCCGGCCCGCCCCCGGAAGCCCTCCTCGCGCGCTGCGGCCAGGTGCTCGAGGAGCCACCGCTCCTGGTTCGCCGTGGTGAGCGCATCGTCCGCCGCTTCCGGGCCTGGCGCTGTGTGGACTACCGGCCCCCGTAGATCCAGGCGTCGAAGAGGTTGTTCAGCGACTCGGCCAGGCCGGGGTGGGGGAAGATCGCGTCGCGGAGCACGGTCCACGGCAGGTCGCCGAGCATTGCGGTCTGCACCACCGAGGCCAGCTCGCCGCCCTCGAAGCCGAGCGCGGCGAAGCCGAGGATGCGCTCGGTCTCGGCGTGCACCACCGCCCGGAGCAGCCCGCGGGTCTCGCCCGCCTCGATGGCGCGCGCCACGTGGGACATCGGCATCCGGGCCACCCGGATGGGCAGCCCGCGCGCCCGGGCCTCGGACTCGGTGAGGCCCACGCGACCGAGCTGCGGATCGGTGAACAGGGTGTAGGGAACCAGCCGGCCCACCGGTGACCGCGGCGGTCCCCCGAGCAGCTCGGCGCGGAGCACCCGGTAGTCGTCGTACGAGACATGCGTGAACTGCGGCGCGCCGGTGACGTCGCCCGTGGCGTACACGCCCTCCGCCGACGTCCGGAGCCGGTCGTCCACCCGGATGAAGCCGTGGGCGTCGAGCGCCACGCCGCCCGCGGGACAGTCCAGCGCATCCGAGTTCGGCGTCCGGCCCACCGCGACCAGGAGATGCGTCCCGTCGAGTGCCGGGCCATCCGCCAGCTCGAGCCGGATGCCGCCGGACGACGCTGACACGGCCGTCGCACGGGCCCCGAGGTGGAGCGTGACCCCCTCGGCGCGCAGCACCTCGGCGAGCGCCTGCGAGACGTCCTCGTCCTCGCGCGGGGCCAGCCGCGCCGCGGACTCGACCACCGTCACCTCCGCGCCGAGGCGGCGGAACACCTGCCCCAGCTCGAGCGCGATGTACCCGCCCCCGAGCACCACCAGACGGCCGGGGAGCTCGGGCACGGTGAGGATCGACGACGAGTCGAGCGCGGGAACCGAGTCCAGCCCGGGCAGCTCGGGGCGGCGCGGGCGCCCGCCGAGGTCGAGCACCAGGACGGGCGCGCCGTGCTCCTCGCGCGCGCCATCCGTGCCGGAGACCACCAGCCGGCGCGGCCCGACGAAGCGCGCCTCGCCCCGGAGCAGACAGACACCGGCCTCGCGCAGCCGGTGCTCGCCACCGGCCCGGAACTGTCGCACCACGCCCTGTTCGCGGTCGCGCACCGACGGCCAGCGGGCGCGCGCCGGCCCGACCTCGATGCCGTACTCGGCGGCGCGAGCGACCAGAGCGGCCACGCGCGCGCTGGCCACGAGCGTCTTGGTCGGGGTGCATCCGACGTTGATGCAGGTGCCGCCCACGTCCGCGCGCTCGACGATCGCCGTGCGCCGGCCGGCACGCGCCAGCGCCACCGCCAGCGGCACGCCCGCCTGACCGGAGCCGACCACCAGAGCATCCCAGGTCCGCATCGACACCGCTGGTACCACGTTGGCCTCGGGGCGCACACAGCGGCGCCTCGCCTGCGCATCGAAGCCACCTTGTTGTGTCCACCCCAGGGCGTTCAGATCCGCACGGCCTCGTGAGACCTTCTCCGGCTTCCACCCGCTCCGCGCTCCGAGTCCTCCTGGTCGAGGACTCCGAGGCGGACGCGACGCTCATCGTGCACGCGCTCCAGACCGAGGGGCGGCTGGTGCGCTTCCACCGCGTGGACACCGCCGAGGCGTTCCAGGATGCGCTCCTCTCCGCACCCTGGGACGTCATCGTCTCCGACCACCGGCTCCCGCAGTTCGACGCGCTCGAGGCGCTGGGCAGCCTGCAGGAGAGCGGGCTGGACGTGCCCTTCATCCTCGTCTCCGGGACGGTGGACGAGACGCATGCCGTGGCGGCGATGAAGGCCGGCGCGCACGACTACCTCATGAAGGACAACCTCGCCCGGCTCGCGCCGGCGGTGGAGCGGGAGTGCGCCGAGGCCGCGCAGCGGGCCGCGCGCCGCCGGGCCGACGCCGCGCTCCGGCGGAGCGAGATGGACCTCCGGGCGGTCATGGAGCACGTCCCCGACGGGTTGCTCACCGTGAGCGCCGGGGGCCTGCTGGTCAGCATGAACCCCGCTGCCGAGCGCATCTTCGGCGTCCACGCCTCGGAGGTGGTGGGCCGTCCGGCGGACGAGATCCTCCCGCCTGGCTTCCAGGGGTACGTGGGGCAGGGGAGCCGCTCCAGCGAGGCCCGCCGCCGCGACGGCACCATGGTCCATCTCGAGCTGGCGGTGGCCGAGGTTCCGGGCGGCGACCAGCGGCTGGTGGTGAGCGTGCGCGACGTCACCGAGCGCAAGCGGCTCGAGGCCGAGGTGCAGCGCACCCAGAAGATGGACACCGTGGGAATGCTCGCCGGCGGCGTGGCCCACGACTTCAACAACGTCCTCACCGGCATCCAGAGCGCCGCGGCGCTCGCCCGGCTCGACCTCCCGGTGGACCACTCCGCCCAGACCGACCTCGCGGAGATCGAGCGCCAGTGCCAGCGGGCCGGCGCGCTGGTCCGCCAGCTGCTCGCCTTCGCCCGGCGCCAGCCGCTCGCCCAGCGCTCGCTCAGCCTGAACCAGGTGGTGCTCGACGTGGAGAGCCTGCTCCGGCGGGTCATCGGCGAGCCGGTGAAGCTGGTCACCCATCTGGCCGAGGACCTCTGGACCATCTCCGGCGACCCGGCGCAGCTCGAGCAGGTGCTGATGAACCTCTGCGTGAACGCCCGGGACGCCATGCCCGAGGGCGGCACGCTCACCGTCCGGACGCGGAACCTCGAGGTCGACGCGGAGTTCGCCGCCCGCCACGGGACGGTGCCCGGCAAGCGGATGGTCGAGCTGTCGGTGAGCGACACCGGCGTGGGCATCCCCGCCGGAACCCTGGAGCGCATCTTCGAGCCCTTCTTCACCACCAAGGCCCCGGGCCGCGGGACCGGGCTCGGCCTGGCGGTGGTGCACGGCATCGTCCGTCAGCACCAGGGCGTGGTGGAGGTGTCGAGCGCTCCGTCCCGGGGCTCCACCTTCCAGATCCTGCTGCCCGCCATCGAGGGGCTGCCGCTCGAGGCCGAGCGTCGCCCCCGCGCGCCCGCCCCGCGCACCAGTGGCACGGTGCTGGTGGTCGAGGACGACGCCGCGGTCCGCCAGGGGCTGGCCCGCCTGCTCGAGCGGAGTGGTTTCCGGGCACTGACCGCCGACGACGCCGAGTCGGCCCTGGCCCTGCTCGGCGGCGTGGCGGTGGACCTGGTCATCCTGGACGCGGTCCTCCCGGGCCTGAGCGGCATCGCCGCGTACCGCACCATCCACCAGCGCCACCCCTCGGCGCGGGTGCTGGTGGTGAGCGGCTACGGCGAGGGGCAGCTCGACCCCGAGCTGCGCCGGGACCCGGGCACGAGCTTCCTCCAGAAGCCATTCACCCACCTCGAGCTGCTCGAGGCGGTGCAGCGCGTGCTGGCGCCGCGCGAGGCGAGGTAGGCGGCTCGCCCCTCCGGAGCGGCCCCCGGGGACCCTAGCGGGGGCGCTCGGCCACCGGCGGCGGTGGAAGCGGTGCCGGGGCCTCGAGCTGGGGGAACGCGCGCCGCAGGTCCTCCAGCAGCTGTGACCGGGTGTCTGACGGCGGGCCGGCGCGGATGCGCTCCACCTGCTCCAGCCCACGGCGGAGGTTGCCCGCCGCGAGGTGGGCCCGGGCGCTCCAGGCGAGGAGCCGCACGTTGTCCGGGTCCGCCGAGAGCGCCTTCTCGAAGCGCAGTGCCGCGGAGGAGTACGCCCGGGCGTGGTACGAGCGCATGCCCTCGTTGAAGTTCCAGGCCGGCTCGTCCTCCAGCAGCTCCCGTCCCCGGGCCTCCAGCGTCCGCGCCAGGTCCTCGTCGCCGAGCCGCCGGGCGGCCTGCACCGCGTTGGCGAACAGCGGCCGGAACCGCGGGAACTGCTCCACCGACGCCTCGAGCAGATCCATGGCCTCCCGGTCGCGCCCGGTCTGGAGCAGCACCAGCGACAGGTTGTTCGCCACCTCCGGGGCGCTCGGGGCGTGCGCGTGGAAGAAGCGGAGGATGCGCTCGGCTGTGGCCACGTCGCCGGCGAGCAACCGCTGCACCGCCACGTTGTTCTGGAAGAGGACGAAGGCCTCCTCGTCCGAGACGTCGTCGTAGAGCGAGAAGCGCCACGCCGAGGTGTGGACGTTGCCGAAGTCCACCAGCACCGCCTGGTCCCACGAGGCGTTGCGCCCGAGGGCCACCGCCATGTGCGACGACTCGAAGAACCGGCCTCCTGCCTCCCAGGTCACCGGCAACTGGGTGATCCGCACGAAGCGGACCGGCACGTCCAGCGTCCGCGCCAGGGAGACCAGGAGGTTCGCGTAGCTCATGCAATCGCCGCGGCGGGCGGCGTACGCCTTCTCCGCGGTGAACGAGCTCTGGGTCTGGTACTGGAAGCCCAGGCCGTCCACCTCGCCCAGGAAGCGCACCAGCTTCAGGAGGCGGGACTTCTCGGTCCCGGCGTAACCCACCTTCTCGCGGACCAGAGAGCGGATCTGGGGCGAGACGCGCAGCGGAGACTCGAGCACCAGTCCGTCGGTGGCGTGGGCTTCCTCGACCCACTGCTCGGTCAGCGAAGGGCGGCCCCCGGCGGGGGTGGCGCACCCCGACGCGAGGACCAAGACGACGGCGACGGCCAGCGACTTGGCCACCACAGGACTCCTCCGACCACTCCCCTCGACTCTGACACTGGAAGTCTAGGTCCCCGGGGAGCCAGAAGGCCAGTCACGCAGCGGGCGGGCCCACGGAGGCAGCCGTTGACTCATGGCGGCACGGGCGGTTATACGCGCGGACCCTCGCCCAGCCAGGCGAGCGGGAGCGTAGCTCAATTGGCAGAGCAATGGACTCTTAATCCATAGGTTGTGGGTTCGATTCCCTCCGCTCTCAAACTGACGGCGGCACGTGGCCCCCCCGGGGCGGCGCGTGCCGCCGTCGTCGTTTCGGGACCTCGATCGAGGTGACGGCCAGGTGACGGCGTTGTCGCCACCTCGTGTCCAATCCCGTGGAATTCCCGCACGTTCCAGGGTCAGTGGACGGCGAGTGACGTTACCGTTGGTAACGCTCCGTTACCCATCCACACGCCGGGAGCGGCCCCCCTGCGCGCAAGTGCTTGAGGTGCGCAGGGACGGGCCCTGGAACGTGGCTTGCCTACAGCGGGGCCAAAAAAGTTGGTCGCCGTCTGGCCACGGGCCATCGGTGTGCCCATTGGCAGCATCCACGTGGAGAGGGGACGAATGAGGTCACAAACCTGGAAGTCGTGTCTCGGAGTGCTGTGCCTGTTGGCAGCGGGCACGGCGAACGCCGCGAAGATCTCCTTCAGCGAGAAGGGCTTCATCGACGTCGGCGCACTGGTCCAGACGCAGTTCCGGATGGTCCAGGACGGCTCGCCCGACAAGAAGAACCCGTCCTACGACTTCCTGTTCGGGCGGGCGCGCATCCTCCTGTCGGGCCAGTTCGATGATCACATCGGCTTCCTCATCGATACCGACGTGACCTACGGCGCCGCGGTGATCGGCGGTACGGCGGGCAGCGTGGCCTGGAACAGCAACATCTATCTCCTCGATGCGATCGCCACGTACAAGGTCAGCAAGGAGCTCATCATCGACGCCGGCCTCACCTTGCCTGCGTTCAGCCACAACGAGCTGACCAGCGGCGGCAAGTACGCGAGCATCACCCGGTTCAGCACCAGGACCAACTCGCCCTTCCCGCCGAACGCCACGCGCGGCCTGCGGGACGTCGGCATCGTGCTCCGCGGTCTGCTCCTGGATGACCGGCTCTACTATCGCCTCGGCGTCTTCAACGGCGTCCAGGGTGGCACCTCCCAGACGGGCTCGGCGACCAACGGACTCGCGACGGGCACCGCCACCGTGAACGGGGGCGATGCGCCGTTGTTCGGCGGCATGCTGCGCTTCAACATCATGGGCAAGGAGGACGGGTTCTCGTTCTGCCAGGTCTGCTTCGCCAAGTCGCCACTCATGAGCATCGGCGTGTCGGGCGTGTATCAGAACAATGCGATCCGGCCCCTGGTGCCGACCGGCGCCGGCACCTCCCAGTACATCGGCCAGCACGCCTGGACCACCGCGGCCGCCGACTTCTTCACTGACGTTCCCTTCACCCCCGACATCGAGCTCAGCGCCGACATTCTGTTCAGCAAGTACTTCGTCGGCGACAACGCGGTCCCGTCCGGAAACGACCTCGAGGCCCTCGTTCACCTGCGGTTCGGGGACTTCGGCATCTTCGGTCAGTTCGAGTGGTTCGACTCGGAGACCAAGTACGTCGGCAAGGGGAACACCTTGGGCGACTCCAAGATCTACCGGGCCGGCCTGAACTGGTTCCTCCTGCAGAACATCTACAAGATCACCTATGAGGTCTCGTTCCAGGACAAGGAGCAGGCAGGCAACACGGTGGACGCCACCGCGGTCCCGCCCAACGTGTGGACGATGGTGCTGCAGTTCTCAACCACGTTCTAGTCCCTGGACGTCACCCAGAAGTCACGCGGGCGGCGCAGGTCCTCCTGGACCTCGCCGCCCGTCGTCTTGGCGTCCACTCCGTTGCATCCCTGAGGAAATGCTTCCCCCGTCGCCGCGACCTCGCGCACACTCCGCCCCGACGTGAGAGGGGGCCACCGGACGACCCGGGCCCCTGTTCCACGCACCATACGGGAGGACGCCCGCAATGCTCGACCGCCGGACCCGCCGCATCGCGCTGCTCACGCTTCTCCTGCCGCTCGCCGCCTCGGCTACGACCCGATGCGAACAGCTGCTCCAACGCTTCGGTGACCGGCTCGCCGACGCGACCTGCTTCGAGAGCCCGGACCTGACGACCAACAACGCCGCGACCACGCCGGCGAACAACTCCATCTCCACCCTCCCCGCGGGTGCGTTCACCCCGGTGACCGACCGAGGCGTCATCTCTCCCAGCGCGCCGAACAAGACGCCCATCACCAAGGTCGTTCCCGGAATCCAGATCAACGCCCGGATCGCCGGCGATCCCCAGGGACAGGCGCGCTTCCTGCTCCGGTTGCCCGACGACTGGAACGGCCGGCTGGTGGTCGCCGGAGCCTCCGGCACCCGGAGCGAGTTCAACGGCGACTTTGCCTGGAGCGACTACGTCGTCCAGAAGGGCTACGCCTACGCCTCGCAGAACAAGGGGGTGCTGAACCTCCGGATCACCAGCCTCTCCAGCCCCACGCCGCCGAACGCGCTCGCCTGCCGGCTGAATCCGAGCTCCCAGGTGTGGGTGAACTTCTACGACAACGATGACGGTCAGCCCTTCGTCCGCTGGGCGCTGTTCATGGGCGAAGCGGCCCGACTTGCCCAGCGCGGCGTGGAGGCGCGGTACGGCCATGGCCCGCGCTTCACCTACGCGGTCGGCACCTCCAACGGCGGGTATCAGGTCCGCCGGGCGGTGGAGCTCTTCCCCGGGCTCTTCGATGGAGGCGTGGACTGGGAAGGGACCGAGGTGAATCCGGCCGGCCCCAGCATCCTCACCGACCTCCCGCCGGCCATCCTGAACTACCCCGATTACGTCGCCTCGGGCCGGGACCCGAACGGCACCGCGGCGAAGAACATCCGCGCCGCCGGGTATCCGCCGGACATCGTGCTCCCCACTGCTGCCTCGCTCTGGGCGAACTACTGGACGTCGTTCTGGGAGGTGACCCAGTGCCAGTGGCAGAAGCGGGTCGACCCCGGCTACGACACCTACGCCCAGGGGACCGGCACGTACAACTACTACGCCCGCCTCTCGCAGTCGGACGTGGGAGCGCAGGTCGCGAGCTTCGCCACCACCGGGCGGATCCGCCGCCCGCTGATCACCGTCGCCGGCACCATGGACGGCCTGCTTCCCATCGACCGGCACGCCCGCGCCTACGCCCGGAAGGTGGAGGCGGCGCTCGCTGACCGCGACGGCGACGGTGACGACCACTGGCGGGACGACCACTGGCGGAATGGCGAGCGGCGGCCGGACTACCGCCTCTACGAGGTCCAGAACGGGAACCACATCGAGACCTACCAGGATCAGTTCCCGCAGCTCGAGCTGATCGAGCCGCACGCCCAGGCCGCGTTCAACCTGCTGGTGCAGCACGTCGAGCACGGGCACACGCTCCCGCCGAGCCAGTGCATCCCTCGCGGCGGGAGCATCTCTGCCGCGCCAGGGCAGCCGGGTCACTGCGCGAACCTCTTCGCGCCCTGAAGCACCGGGCGCCGGTGAGGCGGACGCGGGGCGTTGCTCCTCGGAGGGGCAGCAAGAAGAACCGGCCGGCACCGCGTCCCGGGGGGGAGGGGCGGGCCGGCCGGTGGGCTTCCGGGGCAACTCCCCCCGGGCGACGAAGGGACTTGGCCTAGATGACGCCGATCTTGTGGTCCTTGGTCTCGCGGATGAAGAGCGAGCCGATGAGGAAGGTCCCCGCCGCGACCACGATCGGGTACCAGAGCCCGTAGTAGATGTCTCCGTTCGCCGCCACCAGGGCCGTGGCGGTGAGGGGGAGCAACCCACCGAACCAGCCGTTCCCGATGTGGTAGGGCAGCGACATCGACGTGTACCGGATGCGCGTCGGGAACAGCTCGACGAGGAACGCGGCGATCGGCCCGTACACCATCGTGACGTAGATGACCTGGATCACCAGCAGCAGCAGGATCATCGGCCAGTTCAGACCGGTGGGGTCGAACTTTGCCGGATAGCCCGCCGCCGCCAGCACCTCCTTCAGCCGGTTCTCGTTGACCCCGGTGATCTCGGTGTCGTTGATCTTCACCACTGGCGCCGCGCCGGCCGGACTCTCCACCTGAGCGTAGTTGAGGCTGCGTGAAGTGAGGAGGTTCCGGACCTTGTCGCACTCGCTGTACCGGGTCCAGGGGAAGGCGAAGATGTGGACCTGGCAGTCGTTGGCGGTGAGGGTGATCTTGTTGTTGGTGCTGAACCGCTCCAGTGCCGGGTTGGCGTAGTGGGTCATCCCCTTGTACAGCGGGAAGTAGGTGAGCACCCCGAGCAGACAGCCCGCCATCATGATCCACTTCCGGCCGATCCGGTCGGACAGCCTCCCGAAGACGAGGAAGAAGGGCGTGCCGATCACCAGCGAGGTGGCGATGAGCAGGTACACCGTCTCGAACGGGACCTTCAGCGTCGTCTGGAGGAAGAACAGGGCGTAGAACTGACCCGTGTACCAGACCACGCCCTGTCCGGCGGTGGCACCGAAGAGGGCGAGGAGCACGATCTTCAGATTGCTCCACTGCCCGAAGCTCTCGGACAGCGGCGCCTTGCTCCCCTTCCCCTCCTCCTTCATCCTCCGGAACAGCGGGGACTCGTTCAGCTTGAGCCGGATGTAGATGGAAATGGCCAGGAGGATGATGGAGAGAAGAAATGGGATGCGCCAGCCCCAGACTCTGAAGTCGTCGACGGTCATCACGCCGCGGGCGATGTAGATCACGATCAAAGCCACCAGGAGGCCCACCGTGGCGGTGGTCTGGATCCAGGCGGTGTTGGCCCCGCGCTTGTTCTCCGGTGAGTGCTCGGCGACGTAGGTGGCCGCTCCCCCGTACTCGCCGCCGAGGGCGAGGCCCTGTGCCAGCCGCAGCAAGACGAGCAAGGTCGGGGCGAGCATGCCCACGGCGCTGTAGGTGGGGAGACAACCGACGAGGAAGGTCGACAGGCCCATCACCGTGATGGTGACGAGGAACGTGTACTTGCGGCCGACCAGGTCGCCGATCCGGCCGAAGACCAGCGCTCCGAACGGACGGACCAGGAACCCCGCGGCGTAGGTGACGAAGGCGTTGAGGAGCGCGGTGGTCTGGTTTCCCGGCGGAAAGAAGGAGCCGGCGAAGAACGGCGCCAGCACGGCATAGATGTAGAAGTCGTACCACTCGAAGACGGTACCCAGGCTCGACGCGAAGATGACGCGGCGTTCTTCGTTCTTGTCGACCATGGGCAGGGATGAGGCGGCGACGGCCATCGATCTGCCTCCTTCAGAAGACGGGTGGGCATCCGCCGCAGACCGCAACATTCAAGCCAAGTTGCACACATCAGCGGTGTCACTTGGTTCGCCGTTGACGCGATGCAATGGTCGCGCAGAACGGTAACAGTCGCCGTTACCTTCGGTAACACGGCCGACCACCGGGTGGCATCAGGCCCGGCCGATCGGTCCCTCGATCGGGTAGACGTTGCTCGGCGTCACCGTGGCCAACGGGGCCAGGCCGGTGGCAGCCAGGCTCCCGTCGGCGAGCTGCCGGCACCGGAGACCGGTGCGGTAGAGCCCGGGGAAGCGCTCCAGCCGCTGCGAGACGAAGCCCGCGTGGTCCTGCTCCAGGCTCCGGGGCTGGGCGGGCCAGGAACGCTTCACGCAGAGCTCACCCTCGGAGCCCGCCCCGCTCGCCCGCCGGCCGACCACGTCCACCAGGACCGGCTCCACCCCGAAGAGTGGCGTTCCGCCGAGGTCACCGAACCGTGCGGCGAGCATCCCGCCCCCCTCGGGGCTCCACACCGGAGCCACCGCCGCGTCCGAGCCGTCGAGCGCGGCGCCGAGCACGCCCGGTCCGGCCGCTGCCAGCGCTGAGCGGGGTCCGAACAGGTGGGTGACGCCGAGCGCACGGGGACGCTCGGCTCCGTCCCCGCGCTCGTCGAAGACCAAGGCCCCGCCCAGCACCCAGGTGCCCCAGAGGACGTCCACCCGCGGGCCCGAGAAGCCCTCGGTGCACAGGACGTGCGCGCCCGGGCCCACCCCGGCCGCCTCGCGCAGCGCCAGCGCGGAGCAGAGGAGGAAGCCCGCCAGCCCGTGCACCACCGGTGGGCCGTCCTCGAGCCCGGGGACCAGGAGGAGCGGATCCTCGCCGTCACACGGGCGGATGGCGCAGGTCGGTCGGGCCCGGAGCAGCGCCGTCCCCAGCTCCTGATCCCGGCCGTAGACCAGGCTCACCGGCGCCCCGGTGCGCCGCTCGACCAGGACCGACTCCACCCGACCGAGCCCGCCCAGGAGGTCCTCGACCCGGTCCCAGAGCGGCAGCCGGCCCTCGGGGGTGGGCGCCTCGTCGGCCGTCACCAGGACGCGCGCCCGAGTCGCACGCAGAACCCGCCCGAGCGCTGCACCCGAGCGCGCCGGGACCGCCACCGGCACCGCCCCGATGCGTGCGCAGCCCAGGTGGAGCATCGCCAGGGTGGGCGTCTCGGGGAGATGCCCGACGACCCGGTCCCCCCAGCGCACGCCCACCGAGAGCAGGACCTGGGCCATCCGCGCCGAGGCCTGCCGCAGCTCGCGGAAGCTCCAGGTCATCATGTCGCCCTCGGCCCGGGCCCACACCAGCGCGGTGCGCTCGGGGGATGCCACCGCGTGGCGGTCCACCGCGTTCCAGACGGCGTTCAGCAGGCCCCCCGCGAACCAGCTGACGTCGCCGTGCTTCATCTCCCCGACGAAGGCGTCGTCCGGCGGGCGCACCCAGTCCAGGAGCCCCGCCTCGCGCAGCCAGAAGCGGCGCGGGCTCTCGAGACTCTCCACGGCCAAGCGTTGGCACGCCTGGAGCCGTTCCTCCAGACTGGATTCGACGAGGCTGCTCACGGTCGAAACCGACCGCGGCAGGCAAGCCATACGCCAGCGGGAGGGACACGTTCCCTTGCGGACTTCGCCCGGACCCGGCGTGTCGTTCCGGAACAGGGCGTTACCGAACGTAACGGGAGGGGCTCAGGCGGGGAGCTTGCTCCGGGGGATGCCCAGCCGGGCCCGCTTCTCCCAGAGCGCCTTCCTGCTGATGCCCAGCCTCCGCGCGATCTCCGTCTCCGACAGGTGGCCCTGGTGCTCGAGCACGAAGCGGCGGAAATACTCGGTGAGCGCGCCGGAGTTGCCCGTCTCCTCGCCCTCCAGACCCGGTGCCGAGGCCGGGCGGGGGCCGTCGATGGCCAGCAGGTCCGTGGTGATCTGCCCGCCGTCGCTGAGGATGACCGCGCGCTCCAGGGCGTTCTCCAGCTCGCGCACGTTCCCCGGCCAGGGATGCTCGAAGATGGCCGCGCGCGCCTCGGCGGTGAGCTCCAGCGGCGGCTTGTTGAGCCGCCGGCAAGTCTTGGAGAGGAGGAAGTCGGCCAGCTCGAGCACGTCGGCGCCGCGAGCCCGCAGCGGCGGCAGGCTGATCTCCACCACCCGCAGCCGGAAGTAGAGGTCGTTCCGGAACTGACCATCGTACGACATCTGCCGGAGGTCGCGGTGGGTCGCGGCCATCAGCCGCACGTTCACCCGCCGGCTCCCGGTGGCGCCCACCCGTCGTACCTCGCCCTCCTGGAGCACACGGAGCAGCCGGGCCTGGGCGGGGAGGGGGAGCTCGCCGATCTCGTCGAGGAAGAGCGTGCCGCCCTCCGCGGCCTCCACCAGGCCCGGGTGGGTCTTGTGTGCGCCGGTGAAGGCGCCCTTCTCGTGACCGAAGAGCTCCGACTCGATCAGCGTCTCGGGGATGCTGGCGCAGTTAACCGCGATGATCGGCGCGTCGCGGCGGACGCTCTGGTCGTGGACCGCCCGGGCCACCAGCTCCTTGCCGGTGCCCGACTCACCGAGGATGAGCACCGTGGCGTCGGTGGCGGCGACCTTGCGCACCCGCTCGAAGACCTCGCGCATCGCGGGGCAGCTCCCCACCATCCCGTGGACGGCGTAGTTGCGCTCGAGGTCCTGCTTCAATGCGGCGTTCTGCCGCTGCAGCCGTGACTGCCGCAGCACCCGGTCCACCACCAGCAGGAACTCGTCGTGGTCGAAGGGCTTGGCCACGAAGTCCGCCGCCCCCTTCTGCATCGCCTCCACCGCGGCGCGTACCGTGGCGTAGCTGGTCATGACCAGCACCGGAGTGGGGCGGCAGGTGTCGATGAGCGTCGTCCCCAGCTCGCCCGGCAGCCGCAGGTCGGCGACGACCAGGTCGAACCCGTCGGCGGCGCCCGCCGCCATCGCCTCGGGGACGGTGGCCGCCTCGACCACGTCGTGGCCGGTCCTCGCCAGCAGGCGGGCCAGCTCGGAGCGGATGATGTCCTCGTCCTCGACCACCAGGATGCGGCTCATGCGCGTGCTCCCCCGAGGGCCTCGGCCACCCTCGTCCCCGGACCCACCGGAGCCTCAGCCCCCGGCAGCTCCACCTCGACCGTCGTCCCCGCGCCGGGTCTGCTCTCGACCCGGAGCGTACCCCCGTGTTCGCGGACGATCGCCGCGACCAGCGGAAGCCCGAGACCCGTACCCTGCCCTGGCGGCTTCGTCGTGTAAAAAGGTTCGAACATCCGCTCGCGGGTCGACTCGTCCATTCCAGTGCCACGGTCCTGGACGGAGACCTTGACGCCATGTGTCGTCGGCATCGCACCGACTGTCACCGGCGTGCCGGGCGGGCTCGCGTCGCAGGCGTTCGACACGAGGTTGACGAAGACCTGGATCAGCCGCTGCCGGTCGCCGGAGACGTGCACCCCTTCGGGCACCCGGTTCTCGCAGGGCACGCCCTTCGCCTCGCGCGACAGCCGCACCAGGGTGATCGCCTCGCCGACGCACGCCTGCAGGTCCACCGGAGAGCGATGCATCCCGTCGGAGGCGCCGGCGTGGCTGTAGCCGAGCAGCACCCGGACGATGGCGTCGATGCGCTGGGTCTCGCGGAGGATGAGGCCCACGCGGTCGCGCAGGTCTGCCTTCTCCAGCTCGGACACCAGATTCTGGGCGAGGCAGGCGATGCCGGTGAGCGGGTTGCCGATCTCGTGCGCCACGCCTGCCGCCAGCCGCCCCACCGAGGCGAGCCGGTCCTGGTGCGCCACCTGAGCCGCCAGGAGCTTGCGCTCGGTGAGGTCCTCCACCAGCACCACCACCCCCGCGGTCTCACCGGTGGTGCTCCCGGGCTCGCGCACCTGGCTGCGGGTCAGCGAGAAGGCGCGCTCGCTGCCGTTGGTCTGCAGATGCACCTCCTCCTGCGAGGCCACCCCGGACACGAAGGCGCGCACCGAGGCAGGCAACGGGCCCGACAACGCGTCGAGCCGCGCGCCGACCGCCTCGTGGGCGGTGAGCCCGCTCAGGTGCTCGAGCGCGCGGTTCCAGATGACCACGTCGCGGTCGGGCCCGAGCGCGCACACCCCCAGGGGCAAGTCCTCCAGCACGCGCCGCAGGTAGCGGCGGTAGGCCTCGAGCTCGGCCGGCGCCCCCTGCAGCTGGGCCCGGCTCGCCCGGAGCTGCTCCTCGAGCGCCCGGATCCGGTCGCTCAGCGGGGCCCGCGCGCCGTGGTTGATGCGGATGCTCCGGTCCACCACCCAGCGGGCGACCAGCGGGCCCATCAGTCCGGAGAGGTTCCGCTGCAGCCGCTCGCGGAGGCGTCCCAGCTGCGCCGGTCGCCGCTCGCCCGGCACCATGTCCAGGTCGGCCAGCGCCTGGGTCACCTCGGTGGACGCCGCGTCCTCGCCGAGCAGCGGGGCGAGCTTCGCCTGGAACTCCTGGGCGCTCGACGGCTCGAGCATCCACGGCCCCGGGGCCGCGCCGCGGGTGCAGGCCACCGCTGCCTCCTCCTCGCGCGCCGTGGCGCGGGTGAGGAGCGACACGCCACCGAACAGCAGGGTGTTGAGGAACAGCGACCAGAAGGTGGAGGCGCTCCAGGGCTCCGTGCCCGGGCGGATGCCGAACACCCAGGCCAGGTCGAACGCCGCCGGGAGGAGCCGCCCGCGGGCGAGCAGCGGGAGGAAGAGCGTGACTGCCCACACCCCCACCCCCGCCGAGAGCCCCACCAGGAATCCCTGCCGGGTGGCCCCGCGCCAGAAGAGTAGGGCCAGGAGCCCCGGCAGGACCTGCACCACCGCGACGAAGGAGATGAGGCCGATCTCCACCAGCCCCTGCCGGGTGGCGAGGAGGCGGCTGAAGGCGTAGCCCAGCGCCAGCACGGTGACGATGAGCGCCCGCCGCGCCCAGAGCAGCCCCGCGTAGAGGTCGCCGGAGCGGGCGAGGTCGGTGCGGGGGAGCACCAGGTGGTTGAGGCACATCGCCGCCAGGGCCAGCGTGTCGACGATGAGCATGCTGCTCGCCGCGGAGATCGCGCCGACGAACGCCAGCGCCCCCACCAGGGGATGTCCGCTGCTCCGCGCCAGCGCCAGCACGTGGTTGTCCGGGTTCCCGTCCGGGAAGCGCACGGTGCCGCTCCAGAGCAGCGGCATGACCGGGAGGTTGAGCAGCAGGAGGAACAGCGGGAACGCCCATGCCGCCACCCGGAGCGCCCGGCCGTCGAGCGACTCGGTGAAGGCCATGTGGAACTGCCGCGGGAGGAGAAAGGCCGCGGCGAACGAGAGGAGCAGGAGCGTGGTCCAGGGCCCACCCTGCACCGGCCCGTACGCCCGCTCGAGCGCGCCGGGGTGGTCGGCCAGCCACCGCGAGAGCCCGGACAGACCGCCGAACACGCCGGTCACCGCCACGGCCGCCACGGTGAGCAGCGCCACCAGCTTCACCAGTGACTCGAAGGCGATGGCCACGCCCAGGCCGGCGTGCCGCTCGCGCGGGGTGACGTGGCGCGCCCCGAAGAGGAGCGCGAACAGCGTCACCACCCCGCAGAACATCAGGGCGATGCCGCTCGGCAGCGAGGCCTGGGTCAGCACCGTGAACCCCGCGGTCACCGCGTGGATCTGCAGCGCGAGGTACGGGAGGTTGCCGGCGAGCATGAACACCGTCACCAGCACGCCCGCGCCCTGGCTCTGGAAGCGGAAGGCGAAGAGGTCCGCCGGCGAGGTGAGCTGGTGCTCGCGGCACAGGCGCAGCACCGGCTCCCAGAGCACCGGCACCAGGAGGCACGCCAGGGTCACCCCGAGGTAGATGGTGAGGAAGGCGTAGCCCTGGCTCCAGGCGAAGCCCACGCTCCCCGAGTAGGTCCAGGAGGTGGCGTACACCCCGAGCGAGAGCGCGTAGGTCAGCGGATGCCGGACCAGCCGCCCCGGCACCAGCCCCCGCTCCGTCGCGTAGGCCACGCCGAAGAGCAGGCCGAGGTAGGCGACCGCCACCCCGAACAGGGCGCCGATCGACGGGCTCATGGCGGAGCGCTCGGGCGATGGACGGCCCACGCCCCGAGGCCAATCACCGCCACCCAGAGGAGGAACGGCGCGAACCAGCCCCGCTCCGGCGTCGCCCAGAGCACGCGCGCCGGGCCCACCAGCAGCACCAGCGACACCGCGAACGCCCACAGCGCGGGCTCGGTGGCGCGGCTCTTGTCCGGCGGCGGGGCCATAGAAACGTCCTCGGCGAGAGCGCATCTCGCCGTCCAGTGCGCTATGGGAGCCCTTCTGCACCGATGAACGCGCTGCTGTCCATCTGGGCCTGGGTGGAGATCACCCTGGTGACCCTCCTGGGGTTTCTCGTCCAGACGGCGCTCTTCGTGGTGTGCCTGCCGTTCGACCCACGCAGGCGGGTGGCCGGCCGGACCTTCCGGCTGGTGGGGGTGGTGGCGGCGAAGCTGAACCCCTTCTGGCGCTTCGGGGTGGTGGGCCCGCTGCCGTCGCCGCTTCCACGGAAGACGGTGGTGGTGAGCAACCACGAGTCCAACGCCGACCCCTTCCTGGTCTCCTTTCTCCCCTGGGAGATGAAGTGGCTCGGGAAGGCCTCGCTGTTCCGCATCCCGGTGGTGGGCTGGATGATGCGGATGGCAGGAGACATCCCGGTCGAGCGCGGGGACAGCGACTCGGCCAGGAAGGCGATGGGCGTCTGCGCCCGCTGGCTCGCGCGCGGGATGCCGGTGATGCTCTTTCCCGAGGGCACGCGGAGCGAGGACGGCCAGCTGCTCCCCTTCAAGGACGGCGCGTTCCGGCTGGCGATCGAGACCGGCGCGGACCTCCTCCCGGTGGCGCTGGCAGGGACCCGGACCGCGCTCCCCAAGCACAGCTGGAAGTTCGGGCGCGCCGACGGCCGGGTCACCGTTGGGGCGCCCATCGCCACGACCGGGATGAGCCTCGCGGACCTCGAGCCCCTCAAGGCCCGGGTGCGCCAGGAGATCCTCGACCTGCGGGCCCGCCTCGCGGCCCTGGAGGGGCCTCTTGCGCTCAGGCCGGGAGTGGCGGAAGGCACCGGCGGCAGCTCCGGTGGAACTGCGACGGGGTGAGGCCGAAGGTCCGCCCCTCGCACGGGCCCTCCCCCGACGTCTGGGCGCTCCGCGATCGCCGGTGGCGGACCATCGCCGCACCCGTCACCCGCTGCTGAGGCCAGCGCAGCCCCGGCGCCCTGACCGCGGCGGACTGTACGAGCGAGCCGGGTGGAGCACGAGGCATGATGCCCCCGTGCTCCACCTTCGCCCCGCGACGCGGGCCGACGTCCCGCTCATCCTCTCGCTCATCCGCGAGCTGGCGACCTACGAGCGCGATCCTGACGCGGTGACGGCGACCGAGGAGGCGCTGGCCCGCGACGGCTTCGGGGAGCGCCCGCTCTTCCAGGTGACCATCGCCGAATGGAACGGCACGCCCGTGGGCTTCGCCTTCTGGTTCTACGCCTACTCGACCTGGCGCGGACAGCCCACGCTCTACCTCGAGGACCTCTTCGTGCGCCCCGAGGCACGCGGACGCGGCATCGGGAAGGAGATGATGCGCTTCCTCGCCCGCACCGCACTCGACACTGGCTGCGGCCGGTTCGTCTGGCAGGTGCTGGACTGGAACACCCCGAGCATCGAGTTCTACGAGTCGCTCGGGGCCCAGGTGGTCCGCGAGTGGTTGACCTGTCGCCTCGACGGGCAGGCGCTCGGGGAGCTCGCTGGCCGATGAGTGCGAGGCTGCAACCGGAGGTCCCTGGCGTGTCTGCCCGGGCATGAGGATCGTGCCGTCCACGTCGCAGGACTGGAGCCGCATCGCCGAGCTGGTGGACGAGGGCCTCGCCCTGACGCCCGTGGCGCGCGCGGCGTGGCTGGACACGCTCTCCCGGCGCGAGCCCTCGCTCGCCAGCGCCGTCCGGCGGCTGATCGAGGCCCGGGTGGCAGAGACCGCCACCGTCTCCACCGTGCGGCCGCCCCCCGGTGGAAGCGCCCTCGGCCACCGGCCCGGGGACCGGGTTGGACCGTACCTCCTGCTGGAGCTCCTCGGCGCCGGGGGGATGGGGGAGGTGTGGCTGGCGCGTCGCGACGACGGGGCGTTCCGGCGGGACGTGGCCCTGAAGCTGCCCCTTCTCGACGCCCGTCGCCGCGACGTGGCCGTGCGGTTCGCCCGCGAGCGCGACATCCTCGCCCGGCTCGAGCATCCGCACATCGCGCGGCTCTACGACGCCGGTGTGGCGCAGGGGCAGCCGTTCCTGGCGATGGAGCGGGTGAACGGGCTCCACGTCAACGCCTACGCCGACGCGCGGCAGCTCGAGGTCGAGAGCCGCCTCGAGATCTTCCTTCAGGTGCTCGCCGCCGTGCAGTACGCGCACGCCAACCTGGTCCTCCACCGGGACCTGAAGCCCTCCAACATCCTGGTGACGGACGAGGGGCAGGTGCGGCTGCTCGACTTCGGGGTGGCCACCCTGCTTGACCCCGAGGGGCCGGCCCTGGAAACGCCGCTCACCCGGATCAGCGGGCGCGCCCTCACCCCGGGGTACGCAAGCCCCGAGCAGATCCTCGGGACGCCGCTGAGCACCGCGAGCGACGTGTACTCGCTCGGCGTCGTGCTCTTCGAGCTGCTCACCGGCAGCCGTCCGGTCCAGCTCCCGGGCAGCTCCGGGGCGGAGCTCGCCTCGGCCATTCTCGCCTCCGAGCCGCCCCCTCCGAGCCAGACGGTGAGCGACGCTGCAGCCCGGGCGAGGGGCACCACCGCCGCCAAGCTCCGTCGGCGCCTCGCCGGAGACCTGGACAGCATCGTTCTCCGTGCCCTGGCCAAGCAGGCGGAGGCACGGTACGCGAGCGCGGAGGCCTTCGCCGACGATCTCCGGCGCTCGCTCGACCGGGAGCCGCTCCAGGCGCACGCCGACTCCCGCTGGAATCGCGTCCAGCGCTTTGTCTCCCGGCACCGGTGGATGGTCCTCGGGTCGGCGGCGGTCGCCTGCGCGCTGGTGGCCTCGACCACCGCGGCGGTGGTGCAGGCGCGGCGCGCCAGCATCGAGAAGCAGCTCGCCCAGACCGAGGCCCGAAACGCGCGGGCGGTGGGCGACTTCCTCACCGAGGTGCTCTCCGCCGCCGACTCGCAGCTGGCCGGGAGCCAGCCGGCCCGGGACAGGACGGTGAAGGAGGCGGTGGACGTTGCCGCGGCCCGCATCGGCTCCGCGCTGGGCGGCCAGCCCCGGGAGAAGGTCTCGGTGCTGGTGACGCTCGCCGGCGTCTACTCCTCGCTGGACATGGCGGACCGGAGCCTGGCGCTCTTCGAGCAGGCCCTGGAGGTGGCGGAGAAGGCCGAACGGGTGCCCAACGTCGACCAGGCGATGGTCCTGACCGAGATCGCCAACGCGGCGATGTTCGCCGGCCGGTTCGACGAGGCGAAGGCGTGGGTGGATCGCGCCGAGCCGGTCTTCGCCGCCCTGGGTGACCAGAGCTCGGAGATGTTCGCCCAGTCGCTGAAGATCCGCGGCAACCTGCTGCGCCGCGGGAACACGCCCGACCTGCGCGCCGGGACCGCGCTCCTCGAGCGGGCCGCGGCGCTGTTCCGCGAGCGCTACCCCGAGAGCGACGGGCGGCTCGGGACGCTGTTCTACTTGGCACAGAGCTTCCGGGTCTCGAGCGTCCCGGGGCGGGCCGAGGCGATCGCCGACGAGGCGGTGGCGGTGGCGACGCGACGCAGGCGCGTGGGACACGAGCTCGCCAACGCCTTCTCGCTGCGGGCGGCCATCCGCGACAGCAACGGCAAGCTGGCCGAGGCCGACGCGGACTTCGCCGAGGCCCAGGCCGGCTACGCCCGCACCACCGGCCCGGCGCACTTCCTCGCGGTGCAGAACGAGGGCCTGCGCGGGATGACGCTGCTGGAGATGGGCGGGCACCGCGACCAGGCGCTCGGTCAGGTGGAGGATTCGGCCAGCGCGCTGGCGCGGGTGCGGCGCGGGAGCCAGACCCACGCGCAGGGGGTGGAGCGGCTGGGCCTGGCCTACCTGCGGGTGGGCCGGTTCGAGCGGGCTGTCCCCTTGCTCGAGGAGTCGCGCGCGCTCTGGGCGCGGCGGGGCGAGACCGTCCTGCGGGTCGCCCCGACGATCGCGCTGGCCGAGGCCCGTGCCGCGCTCGGGGAGATCGCCAGCGCCCGTGGCCTGCTCGAGGAGGCCCTCTCGGTCGTCCAGCGGAGCCCGCGGACAGCGCTCGCCCCCGAGGGGGACGTGCACCTCATCCGGGGCCTCATCGCCGTCGACCGTGGCGAGACCGCCGAGGCCCATACCGAGCTGGCCCAGGCGCTCACCCTCTCCGGGTGGGAGACGCGGGCCGACCTGGCCCGGCGGGTGCTGGCTGGCGCGGGCAGAGCGCGGCTGGCGCTCGCCGGTGGACAGGCGACCGAGGCGCTCTCCGCGTCGGACCGCCTGCTCGAGCTCGTCCGGATGCCGCCCCTGACGCAGCTGCCCCGGGTCCGCGCTCTGGCCTTGGAGGCCCGGGGCGCGAGCCTGTGCCAGGCGGGCCGCGCCGCCGAGGGTGAGCCGATGCTGGCGGAGGCGGTGGCCCTGCTCGAGCGGGTGACGGACGTGGAAAGCGTGCCGGTCGTGCGGATGCAGCTCGCACATGCGGGGTGTCTGCTCGAGGTGGGGCGGAGGTCCGAGGCCGCGTCGCTGGTCGACGATGCGCGGCGAGCGCTCCAGGCCGCGGGGCCGGCGGGCACGGCGCTCCACCCGGCGCTGCGCGCCGTGCAGGAGAAGCTCGGGGCCAGCGTCGCCCGCTGAGCTCTCGAGTGGTCAAGGGCGGCGAGGCCGGTGTAAGGCTCGGCTGCGGTCATCCCCGGGGCAGATGGCGGAACCGGTAGACGCGCTGGACTTAGGATCCAGTCCCGAAAGGGGTCCGAGTTCGACTCTCGGTCTGCCCATGACGTCGAGGCACTCCCGCGGCCGGCGCCGGTCATCCTGCGCGATCTCGCGCACGCCCCCTGTCTTGCCACGGTGTCCGGGACGAAGTCGCATTGACACGGGGGGACCGGGGCTCTTAAGGCCCTGTGCTTCTGATGAAGGTCCAGGTCGAAGAGCTGTCCCCGGTCGAGCGCAAGCTCTCCATCGAGGTTCCCCCCGAGCAGGTCCAGGCCGAGCTTGGCCGGGCGTACGCCCAGCTGGGACGGCAGGTGCGCCTGCCTGGCTTCCGGCCAGGCAAGATTCCCCGCCGCATCCTCGAGCAGAAGTTCAAGGGCGAGGTCGAGGACGACGTGGCCCGGCGCCTGGTCGAGCGGGCGTATCTCTCCGCCATCTCGGAGCACCACGTCGACGCCGTCGGCGCGCCGCAGCTCACACCGGTCCGGCTGGACCAGGAGAAGCCCTTCGCCTTCGAGGCCCGGGTCGAGGTCCGCCCCAAGGTCGAGCCGAAGGACTACCGCGGGCTGCCGCTCAAGCGGGTGCAGCCCACCGTCACCGAGGCCGAGGTCGACGAGCGGCTGGAGGCGATGCGCCAGCGCGTCGCCCGCCTCGAGCCGGTGGAGGGCCGGACCCTGACGGAAAGCGGTGACTTCGCGATCGTCGACTACGTCGGCACCATCGACGGCCAGCCATTCCCCGGGAGCAAGGCCGAGGACGTCACCGTCGAGGTCGCCCCGGGAGATCTCCTCCGGGGGAACGTCCCCGAGCTGGCCGGCCTCGTGGTGGGACAGACCCGCGAGCTGGACCACGCCTTCGGGAAGGACGACCCCGAGCCCAGCCGG
>DATKKF010000152.1:0-2169 GCA_035543115.1 Myxococcaceae bacterium | reverse complement strand
GGCTGGGGCATCTTCGAGCGCTTCGTCGAGCGCCATCGGATCCCGGTCGTCGTGGCGGGCTTCGAGCCCCTCGACATCCTGGCCGGGCTGGCGAAGCTGCTGGAGGTGATTCACGACGGACGCCCACGCGTCGAGAACATGTACCCGCGGTGCGTGACGCGCGAGGGCAACCTGCGCGCGCAGGAGCAGCTCTGGAGGGTGTTCCGTCCGGTCGGCGGCCGATGGCGAGGCATCGCCCACGTGCCCAACGGCAACCTCCGCCTTCGCGACGAGTGGGCCCGATTGGACGCCCGGCGGCGCTTCCGCATCGACGTGACCGGCGTCTGGGACTGCGCGCCGTCCGCGCTCGTCAAGGACTGCGTCTGCGGCGACATCATGGCGGGGATCGCCTCGCCTACCGACTGCGCGCTGTACGGCAAGGAGTGCCTGCCGGAGACGCCCGTAGGGGCTTGCATGGTCTCGAGCGAGGGGACGTGCAGAATCTGGCACCAGTACGGCGGCCACCCCGATCTCGGAGGAATGCGGTGAGAGCGCGGCAACTCCTCCTCGACCAGCGCATCAGTCTCAAGCACGGGGCCGGCGGACGGGCCATGCGGGCGCTCATCGAGGACGTCTTCGTGAAGGGCCTCGCCGAGGCGCCCGTGGACGGGATCGGCCTCAGCGCGATGGACGACGGCGCCGCGCTCCGGGTCGGTGACCGCTGGCTCGTCATCACCACCGACTCCCACGTGGTCCACCCGGTCTTTTTCCCCGGAGGCGACATCGGCCGGCTGGCCATCGCGGGGACGGTGAACGATCTGGCCATGATGGGCGCCACGCGGGTGCTGGCTCTCACATGCGCCGTGATCCTGGAGGAGGGTTTCGCCCGCTCGGACCTCGAGCGCATCCAGGAGTCGATCCGGAGCACGTGCCGCGAGGCCGGCGCCGTGATCGTCACCGGAGACACCAAGGTCATGGGCCGCGGCGAGATCGACGGCATCGTGCTCAACACCACCGGTATCGGCCTCACTGAGCGCGTGGTGCCCGACTCGGGCCTCAGGCCCGGCGACCGCATCCTGGTCACCGGCACCATGGGGGACCACGGCTTCGCCATCATGGCGCTGCGCAAGGGGCTCGAGCTCGAGGGTGATCTCCGGTCCGACGTGGCCCCGCTCAACGATCTCGTCGCGTGCGCGCTCGCCGCCGGTGAGAGCGCAGTGACCGCGATGAAGGATCCGACCCGCGGGGGGCTGTCGAGCGCGCTCCACGAGATGGCCGACAAGAGCGGCGTGGGCATCGTGCTGGACGAACGTTCCGTGCCCGTGTCGCCGGTCGTGGCCGCCGCCGCCGATCTCCTCGGCATCGACCCGCTGCACATCGCCAACGAGGGCAAGGCGGTCCTGGGTGTCCGGCCGGAACGGGCGGAGCGAGTGCTGGCGGCCTTGCGGTCGCACCCGCTCGGGGAGCAAGCGGCCATCGTCGGGGCCTGTATCGCCGAGCATGCGGGCGCCGTGATCCTGGACACGGGGTTCGGCCGGCGGTTGCTCTCCGAGCCGGAGGGGGAGCCGTTGCCGCGGATCTGTTGAGGCGGCGGTCATGGCCATGGCAGCAGGAGCAGGAGCGCAGGAGAGCGCCGGCATGAAGCACATCCGGATGGAGCGCGACGGCCGGGTGGGCATCATCACCATCGACCGGCGGGAGCGCTTCAACTCGCTCGACATCGAGACCGCGCAGGACCTCCGCAAGGCCGGGCTCCGATATGCGCGCGACGATGAGGTCCGCGCGGTGGTGCTCCGGGGCGCCGGCGGGGTCTTCTGTAGCGGGGCCGATCTCAAGTACATCCGGGCCGGCGGCGAGCGATCCGAGCTGGGATACCTCTCACCCGAGGCCCGGCAGGTCCCGGACGGTCATGGCGAGATCTTCAAGCAGATCCTCGAGTACATCCACAGCACGATCTCGGAGATGAAGCGGGCTCCGAAACCATTCATCGCGGCGGTGGACGGCATGGCGGCAGCGGGAGGCTTCGGGATCGCCATGGCCTGCGATCTCGTCCTGGCCAGCGACCGGGCCACATTCGAGTGGGCCTACCACAAGACCAGCCTCACCGGCGCCGAGAGCTCCACGTTCTTCCTGCCGCGCCTCATCGGGCTCCGCCGCTCGATGGAGCTCATCCTGCTCAACCCGCGTCTC
>DATKKF010000151.1:0-19200 GCA_035543115.1 Myxococcaceae bacterium | reverse complement strand
TGTAGGGCGGGCTCTTCCAGGCCTGTCGCACCCGCCCAGGAAGTTGCGCCCTCCCGGGCCAGTTGATTGACTTCCCCCCGCCGTACCCGCCGACATGCCCACTGCCGAGGACACGCTCTTCCAGCGGTTCGGGAAGGAGTTCCCGAAGGGAACCGTCCTCTTCCGCGAGGGAGAGGTGGGCACGGAGATGTTCGTCCTCCAGGCGGGGCGGGTGGTCATCACCCGGACCGTCCGGGAGACGGTGAAGACCCTGGCCGTGCTCGGCCCGGGCGAGTTCTTCGGAGAGATGTCCATCATCTCCAACCGCCCTCGCGTGGCCACCGCCACCGTGGAGGAGCCGGCCCGGCTGCTGGTCATCGACCCCAAGACGTTCGAGGGGATGATCCGCGGCAACTCGGAGATCGCCGTCCGGATGATCAAGAAGCTGGCCGAGCGGCTCGACGCGGCGGATGCGCAGATCGAGAATCTCCTCCTCGCCGACCCGGGCAGCCGGGTGGTCCACCAGATCCTCCACGCCTGCCAGAGCCGGGGCCGGCCGCTGGAGGAGGGCGTGGAGATCGACCTCAACGTCCGCGAGCTGCCCCGGCTGACCGGCGTGGGCGAGCCGGGCATCCGGGCCGAGCTCCAGCGGATGGAGCGAAGCGGGCTGGTGGAACGTACCGGCGACCGGCTGCTGGTGCGGGACCCCGCGCGGCTCGCCGACTACCTCCAGTTCCTCGCGCTCCGCTGGAAGTTCGGGGAACCATGAACCTCCGGGTCCTCGGCTGCCACGGCGGTGAGCTCCCCGGGTGCCGGAGCACCTGCTTCCTGGTGGACGGAGCCCTGGCGCTCGACGCTGGCGCGCTGACCGCCTCGCTGGAGCTGCCCGCCCTGGCCAGCGTGGACCACATCGTCCTCACCCACAGCCACTTCGACCACGTGAAGGACCTTCCGCTCCTCTCCGACCTGGTGGTCGGCTGGCGGAAGACGCCGATCACCATCTGGGCGAGCCACGCCTGCAACCGGACGCTGCGGGAGAACATGTTCAACGGCTCGCTCTGGCCGGACTTCACCCGCATCCCCTCCGCCGAGCAGCCGGTGTTCCAGCTCCGGAGCTTCGCGCCCGGCGAGACCTTCCAGGCTGGGCCGTACACCGTGCGCTCGGTGCTGGTGAGCCACCCGGTGGAGTCCTGCGGCTTCGTGGTGCAGCGAGGCGGGACCGCGCTGGCGATCAGCGGCGACACCGGTCCCACCCAGCAGCTCTGGGACCTGCTGAACCAGACGCCCAATCTCCGGGCGCTGCTGCTCGAGACCAGCTTCCCGGACGAGCTTCAGGACCTGGCCGACATCTCCGGTCACCTCACGCCGAGGACGCTCCGCGCCGAGCTGAGGAAGTTCCAGCGGAACGGCACGGACGTGCTCCTGTACCACCTGAAGCCCGCGTTCGTGGCCGAGCTGAAGCGCCAGCTGGCGAGCCTGCCGGTCCGGGTGCTCGAGCTCGGGGAGAGCTTCGACCTCTAGCCCTGGGTGCAGTCGCAGGTGAAGCCGGCGGTGCACTTGCTCCCGCCGAAGTCGGTGGTGCACTTGTCCTCGGCCTCCGGCTCGTCGTCGTCCTGGTAGGCCTTGGTGCCGCTGGCCTGGGGAGTCGTGCAGCTGTAGGCGCAGTTCCAGGTCTTGACGCTGTTGCACCCGGCAGTGGCGGCGGCCAGGACCAGGCTGACGGCGAGAACGTTCCAGCGCATGTGTTCCACCTCCGCGAGGGGAGCGCGGACCCTAGTGGTGGAAGTGCGCGGTCCGAGGGACGTTTCGGTTCCGTCCGCATGACGGCGGCGACCGCACGGTGACGGCTCGGTTGACGTCTGGCGGCCCGGTCCGTTACGCCCTCACCGCTTCGATGGCCACCTGGTTCAGCAAGAAGCCGCGCATTGCCCCGGTCAAGCCCGAGGAGGTGGACAGCCTCCGGCAGCAGCCCTCCCGCATGCAGGGCCTGTGGGCCAAGTGCGAGGAGTGCGACGAGATCATCTACCGCGCGGAGATCGAGAAGAACCTCAACGTCTGCCCGCTCTGCGGACACCACATGCTCTGGCCGGCGCGGGCCCGGCTGCAGGCGCTGCTCGACGAGGGGACGTTCGAGGAGGCCGACCGCGAGCTCGAGCCCCTCGACCCGCTCGGGTTCACCGACAGCAAGCGCTACCGCGATCGGCTGCGGGCCACTCGCCGGGCGCTGGACGAGAACGACGCCTTCGTTGGAGGCATGGGCCGGATCGAGGGGTATCCGGTCTCGGTCGGGGCGTTCGTCTTCGAGTTCATGGGTGGCTCGATGGGCTCGGTGGTGGGGGAGAAGGTGACCCGGCTGTTCGAGCGCGCCACCGAGCGCCGCTGCGCCGCGGTGGTCTTCAGCGCCTCGGGAGGCGCCCGGATGCAGGAGGGCATCTTCTCGCTGATGCAGATGGCGAAGACCTCCGCCGCCATCGCCCGCTTCCGCGAGGTCAAGAAGCCCTACATCTCGGTGATGCTCCACCCCACCACCGGCGGCGTGGCGGCGAGCTTCGCCTGGCTGGGGGACGTGGTCCTCGCCGAGCCCAAGGCGCTGATCGGCTTCGCCGGCCCCCGGGTCATCGAGCAGACCATCCGCCAGAAGCTCCCCGACGGGTTTCAGCGCTCGGAGTTCCTGCTCGAGCACGGGATGGTGGACGCCATCGTCCCCCGCAAGGACCTGCGGGCCAAGCTCGGTGCCCTCCTGGGCCTGATGGGCTGAATGGACACCCCGCGGACGGCAGACGAGGGGCTGCAGTTCCTCGTCACCCGTTCGCCGTCGACCGTGGTGCTGGGCCTGGAGCGCATGCAGGAAGCGCTCGAGGAGCTGGGCCACCCGGAGCTGCGGCTCCGCTCGGTCCAGGTGGCTGGCACCAACGGGAAGGGAAGCACCTGCGCCTTCCTCGACGCCATCCTCCGCGCCGCAGGCCACCGGGTGGGGCTCTACACCTCGCCGCACCTGGTGCGGGTCAACGAGCGCATTCAGGTGGGTGGGGTGGCGATCGACGACCAGACGCTCGGCATGCGGGTCGTGGAGGTGCTCAGGAAGTCGCCCGCGGCGGCGGGGGCGACGTACTTCGAGCTCGGGACGCTGGTGGCGCTGGAGCACTTCGCCGGCGAGGGGGTAGAGGTGGCGGTGCTCGAGGTGGGCCTCGGCGGCCGCCTCGACGCGACCACCGCCGCTCGCCCCCGGCTCACTGCCCTCACCCGCGTGGGGATGGATCACTTGGAGTTCCTCGGGGACAGCCTCCAGGCCATCGCCCGGGAGAAGGCGGCCATCCTTCGCCCGGGAGTGCCGGGGGTGGTGGGCGCCCAGCCGCCGGAGGCCCTCGCCACGATCGAGACGGTCGCCACCTCGGTGGGGGCGCCACTGTGGGTCGACGGCCGCGACTTCTCGCTCGACGGCCTCGGCCGGTACCGCGGGCCGGGACTCGCGCTGGACGGGCTCGCGCTGGCGCTGCACGGCGAGCACCAGCATCACAACGCCGCGGTGGCGGTCAGCTGCGCGCTGCTGCTCGAGCGTCAGGGCCTCGCGGTGGGCACGGAGGCGATCCGCACCGGCCTGCAGCGGACGCGCTGGCCCGGGCGGCTGGAGCAGGTCCCCGGGCATCCGCCGCTCCTCCTCGATGGGGCGCACAACGAGGACGGCGTGGCGGCGCTGGTGGCTGCGCTCGATGCCCCACCGTACGCCGGCCGGGCGGTGCACCTCGTCTTCGGGGTGGTTTCCGACAAGCGGGTGGAGCCGATGCTCCGCGCGCTGCTTCCCCGGTGCACCTCCGCGGCGCTCACCCGGGTGCCCACCCCGCGGAGCCTCGACCCGGCCGCCTATGTCGCACTGGCGCGCTCGCTCTGCCCGCGGGTGGACGTGGCCCCCTCGCCGGAGGAGGCCCTCGCCCTGGCACGCGACCGGGCTGGGCCGGACGGCTGGGTGCTCGTTGCAGGGTCGCTGTACTTGGTGGGCGCGGTGAAGACGCTCCTGGAACACATCCCGGCCAGGTGACCCCTGGGGGCACGCATGGTGCTTGGCGCGGCGCGGCACCGACCCTAAAGTCAACGGCGGATGCGTCTTCCCCGAACGCACGTGCCCGTCGTCCCACCCACGGTCGACGAGGTGGCGTTCCGGGAGCTCTACCGCAAGAGCGAGTACCCGGTGGAGACGTCCGACGGCTGGACACTGACCGTCACCCGGTACGAGCCCGCCCCCCAGCCCTTTCCCCAGCCGCTGCTCGGCGAGCCCCTTCTTCTGGTGCACGGCTTCTCGCAGAACCGCCACACCTGGACCAGTGGGGAGTTCGTCAAGAACCTTCTCTACTTCGGGCTGGACATCCACGTGGTCGAGCTCCGGGGGCATGGCAAGAGCAGCCAGCGGCTCCAGCGCGAGCGCTCGGAGCTGACCGGTCGGCCGCTCCCGCCGGACCTCGACTACGGCTGGGACCTCGACAGCTACCTCCTCCACGACCTCCCGGCGACGGTGGCAGCGGTGAAGGAGCAGAGCGGGCGGCGGCGCATCTTCTACTGCGGACACTCCATGGGGGGCATGCTCGGCTACGGGTACGCCGGGCTGCATGACGACCTGGAGGGGCTGGTCACCATCGGGGCTCCGGCGGACCTCGGTCGAGGGTTCCTTCTGCTCCGGCTCATGGCGCTCACCTCGCCGCTCACCGGCGCGCTGATCGACGCGGGGGTGGCGGCGGTCAACGTGCAGCGGCGGATGCTCGCCCTCGGCCGGCTGCTCCGGGCGCGCGCCGCGAACCTCGCGCGCCTTCCCGCCGGAGACGAGCTCGAGCCGGTCGTCGACGTGCTGGTCCGGTTCAACTACGTCCCGGTCGACGAGTGGCTGAAGTGGCTGGAGAAGCTCATCGCCCGGGCGGAGGTGCATCCGGTCTACGACGCCCTCGCCCGCCGGGTGAACTGGCTCAGCAACCCCAGCCGGGTGAGCGGGGCGGACATCCGCTGGCTCCTGCGCGAGGGCGGCGAGCGCGAGCCGCGCAAGGTGCTCGAGCAGTTCGCGAAGTGGATCCGCCGGGGTGAGCTGACCTGCTACCGGACGGGCTACGACTACAAGCAGGGGTTCAGCAACATCTCCATCCCCATGGCCATCATCTTCGGGGACATGGATCCGCTCGCCTCGGTCGAGTCCACGCGGAGCGTGTACCGCGCGGCCCGGAGCGAGTACCTGCTCTGGCGGCCGGTGAAGGGCAACAGCCACATCGAGCTGACGATGGGGCACGACATCCGGCAGATCTGCTACGACGTGAAGAACCTGGTGGAGTACGCGCGCACGCACCGCACCCGCGGCCCCTCGCTCCCCCGGCTCCAGCCCTGACCCGGACCGCTGTAGGTGTGCGTCGTCCCTGGGGTTCTTTGGACCGACCGGGTCCGGGGGGCTAGCATCCAGCCCTCGTGAGGAACGGCGCGCTGGCAGTGCTCGCCCTGGTGGTCTTCGCTGGCGCGGGCGCGCGTGCGGCGGATGCCCAGGTCAACACCATCAAGAAGGTCGCGGTGAAGGGCGGGACGGTGGAGATCGTCGGCACCCAGAAGCCGAGCTTCACCACCTTCCCGATGAGCGACCCGCCGCGCTTCGTCATCGACATCAGCGAGGCGGTGTTCTCGGGCGTCCCCGAGGACGTGCCGGTCCCGGGGTCCGGGCGCATCACTGCCGTCAAGACCGCCAGCTACGGCAACGACGCGAGCGCCATCGCCCGGGTGGTCATCGGCTTCGACCGGGACGTCGAACCCGAGGTGCAGGCCAGCGGCAACACCCTGGTGCTGAAGGTGGGCTCGGGGACGGCTCCGGCCGTGGCCTCACGCGCGGCCCCCGCGCCTGCACCCGCCCCGTCCGATGGCGCCATGGCGCAGGGGCGGGCGCTGGCCGCGGCTGCCACCGCGTCCCAGGCCAAGCCCGACGAGCAGGCCGCTCGCGACGCGCTGGCGCGGGCCAACGCCAAGGCGGAGGCGGATCGGAAGGCGGCGGAGGCGGCGGCCGCCGCCGAGCAGCAGCGTCAGGCCGAGGTCGCCCGGCAGCGGGAGGCGATCGCCGCCGCGGACGCCGAGCGGAAGGCCCGCGAGCAGGCAGAGCGCGAGGCCCGTGCCCGTGCCGAGCTGGAGCGCAAGACCCAGGAGAAGGCCCTGGCCGAGGCGCAGGCGCGCGCCGAGGCCGAACGGAAGGCGCAGGAGGAGGCAGCGCGGGTCGCGGCGGCACAGCAGAAGGCGCAGGAGGAGGCCTCGCGTGCCGCCGCCGCGCGCGCCGAGGTGGAGCGGAAGGCACAGGAGGACGCTGCACGGGCCGCGGCGGCCCGGGCCGAGGCGGATCGCAAGGCGCAGGAGGAGGCGGCGCGGGTCGCGGCGGCGAGCGCCGCAGCCCAGAAGAGGGCGCAGGAGGACGCCGCGCGGGCCGAGGTGGATCGCAAGGCGCAGGAGGAGGCGGCGCGGGCGGAGGCGCAGCGGAAGGCGCAGGAGGACGCCGCGCGAGCCGAGGCGCAACGGCGCGCCCAGGAGGAGGCGGCGCGGGCGGAGGCCCAGCGGCGCGCGCAGCCCGAGGCGAGCCGCACGGTGGTCGCCCAGGGGGAGACCCCGAGGCCAGCGCCCCGCGAGGTGAGCGACGCCCGGGCGCCCGTGCCGAGCGCTCCCGCCAGCGGTGGGGCCGAGGTGAGCAGCCGGCGGAAGATCGTGATGCTGGTCGGCTTCGCCCCGGACAAGTCGCGGGTCTTCGTGCGGACCAGCGAGCCGGTGCGCTACACCGTCTCGCAGGCCGATGACCGCACGGTGGTCCTGGAGCTCGAGAACACCGCCTTCCAGCGGAGCAACGACCGGCGGCCGCTCGACACCCGGTTCTTCGGCGGTCCGGTGGTGCAGATCACCCCCCGTCCAGCCAGTGGCAAGACGGTGCAGGTGGCCGTCACCTTGCGGGACAAAGTGGAGTATCAAGCCCGGCAGGACGGCAACGAGGTCTCGTTGCAGTTCGCGCCCTGAGCCGGTCGGGGCGGATCCAGCCCCGCGATGACCCCGCTCGGCCTCGTTCTCGTCCTGCTGGCCCAGGCTCCGACCACGCCCCTCCCGGCGGAGGGCGAGCCGGTCCGCTACCAGGCCGAACAGGGCACCTCCGACGGCCACGGCGAGGTGCTGCACCTCAAGGGCAAGGCCGAGCTGCGCACCGACACCGCGCGCATCGAGGCGGACCGGATCGACTACGACCAGCGCACGCGGATCCTCACGGCCAGCGGCCACTGCTACGCGGTCACCGGGCTCTCCGGCGCGGTGGCCGACGGGCTCACGCTCGATCTGGACGGAAACTGGCTCAAGCTGGAGAACGGGCGCTTCTTCGTCAAGGCGGACGTCGCGCCGGAGGTGCTGCTCAAGACCTCCACCCCGGAGCAGCTCATCGCCAGCGGCCGCACCACCCTCGCCGCCCGGGTCGAGCGGGTGGAGCGGGTGGACCCGGGCCACCTCAAGGTCAACGGGCTGGACCTCACGCCCTGCGACTGCAACCCGCTCGATGCGCACTGGAGCATCAAGGCGACCGCGGCGGACGTGCACCCGGGGGAGCGGGCCTGGCTCTACCTCCCGGTCGTCTACGTCTACGGCGTTCCCATCCTCCCGCTGCCGGTGCTCGACGTCCCGCTCAAGCCGCAGAAGACCGGGCTGCTGGTGACGACGCCGGCGCACAGCGCCCAGAACGGCTGGCAGGTGACGCAGCCGGTGTACCTCGCGCTCGCCTCCAACTGGGACCTCACGGTGACCCCGGGTTACACCTGGGGTTCGTCGACCCAGCCGACCGCCAACACCTACGGGCTCGGGGTCAAGGGCCCGAGCCTGGACACCGAGGTCCGCTGGGCCCACTCGCGCGAGACGAAGGGGGACATCGAGCTGTTCCTGCTCGACGACCGGCTGCCCCTGCGCGACCCGAGGGGGCTCAGCTATTACTCGAAGTCGCTCGCCGAGCCGGGGACCGTCACCCCGGAGCTCCGCAACCTCCGGGGGAGCGTCAACGGCGCCGTGCTCCAGAACTTCGGGGCCGGCTGGTCAGCGCGACTCGACCTCAACCTGGTCTCGGACTCCGCGCTGGTGAAGGACACCACGACCGACGTGGCCCAGCAGGCGAACCAGTACCTTCGCAGCTCGGCCGTCCTGAGCCGCCGCACCCCGGACAGCCTCCTCTCCTTCGAGGTGACCGCGCGGCAGGACATCGCCTGGGGTGGGTTCTCGGCCTTCGACGGCGACCGTTACCCGGACGCGCTCTACGCCCCCGGTGTCACGGCGCTCGATCCGCACCAGGACAACTCCTCGGGAGGGTCTCGCGGGCAGTGGCTCCGCGGCCCGGCCACCCTGCAGCGGCTGCCCACCCTGCATCTGGATCTCCCCTCGCACCCGCTCGGCGAGCACTTCAGCTGGGCCTTGAGCGCGGACCTCACCCGGCTCGCCCCGTTCAACGGCCTTTCGGGGGACGAGGGCGTGGACGGGCTGTACCAGATCGGCGGAGCGACGCTCGTCGACCCCATCAACGGGCCCCCGAACGCGGTCTGTCCAGGAAACACCGGCACGGACCTGCTCAGCCAGGGTGACCGCGTCTGGCAATGCGGGGAGCGAGAGGCACGGCTCCGGCTCGACCTCGTCCCGCGGCTGTCGGCGAGCTTCGGCGTCGGAGACTGGATCCGGATCCGTCCGAGCGTGTGGATCCGCCAGGACCTCTACCTCGGCGAGGTCACCCGCACCACCGACCAGCGCGGCTACGCCGTGGGCGACCTCCTGGTCTCGAGCGAGGTCTCCCGCACCTTCGCCAACGGTCTCCGCCACGCGATCCAGCCGAGCCTCGAGTACCGCGAGATCCCTGGCCAGTGGGGGGCCGTCCCGGGGAACCGGCCGAACGGACCGAACCAGCCCGTCGAGAACCGCTTCTACGACGAGCTGGATGGGGCCCTGGTGGAGGCGCGGCTGCGCCAGGGAGTCGCCCGGCTCACCCAGACGCTGAGTCGCCGGACCGGAGCGGTGATGCAGGAGCTGCTCCGGCTGGACATCGCCCAGGAGTTCGACTTCCACCAGGACAACGGCCTGGCCGACACGGTGGTCAGCCTGCGCGCAGGCTACGCCCCGTTCAGCGGGGGCCTCACCTTCCGCTACGACAGCCAGCGCAGCGCCCCGGCCCTCTGGGCGGCGTTCGCTTCGTTCCAGAGCCCCAGGTTCGGCACCACCCTCCGCTTCGACCAGCTGTTCGTCCCGGTCCAGTTCTTCGATCGGGACGTCTACGGCGCCTTCGCCCAGAACTTGCCCGCGACGGCGATCACCGCAGAGGACCTGGCGCGCTGGGGCGGCTCGGGCAGCATGCGCCAGGGCATCGACGCGCTCGTGGGCTCTCCGGTCCCGTCCGGATTCCGGAATGGGCAGCGTCAGAGCGCCATCACCCTCGAGGCGCACCTCAACCTGGTCTTCGGGCTGGGGCTCACCTACTCGGGCACCCTGTACCCCGGGGCGACCTGGACGCTCCGTGACGCGAACGGCACCCCGATCGACGGCCCGCCCGTCGGCAACCCTCCGACAGCGGAGGCCAAGCCGGTGACCGGACGCTACAGCCTGCTCGGGCAGCAGAACTTCGGCGTCTCCTTCGCTCCGGCCTGCAACTGCTGGCGCCTGGACATCATCGGCCGGTTGCCGCCACCCTTCGGCCAGTACGTCCCGGATCCCCAGGTCCCGGGAGCATCCGTCCGGAGCACCTTCAACTGGCGTTTTCCGGACCTCATCTTCCTGCTCACGATCCAGAACTTCGGCACGTTCGGCGCGAGTTGATCCGCAGGTGCGAGGCTGGACAACGGGGCGGCTTTGCAGCAGGTTTGCTGAGAGTCAAAGCCGTAAGCTCCCATAGACGTTGCGGAAACCGGATGGGGTCTGGCGTTGTCAAGACTTTCTCCATAGATTTTCCAGACTTTCGAGGGCACCGTGTCTGACATCGGCAAGCGCATTGGTCGGAGGATTCGCGACCTCCGAACGCAGCGGCAGGACCGCTGGACCCAGGAGGATCTCGCCGAGCGTGCGAAGATCAGCGTGTCGTTCCTCTCGATGATCGAGCGCGGTGAGCGCGTGGCGCACGTCGAGACCCTGGCCTCGCTCGCAGAGGCACTGGGAGTGAGCCTGGCAGAGCTGTTCGTCGAGCCCACCCCCCAGGGAACCAACGGGGAGGAGCTCCTCCGCCCCATCTCCGAGTTCGTCCGCTCAAGGCACCTCGACAGCCGGGACGTGGAGAAGCTGCTCGGGGTCGCCCGGGCAATGTTCGCCACCCAGGTCAGCACCGTCTGAGCGGGCCGCCCGGCTCCGCACGCGCTTGACCGCCCGGACGCTCGCCCCCTAGCGTCCCAGCGCTGACTCTTGAGTCAACGCGAGGGGCGAGGACGTGGCGGGAACCAAGGCCAGCACTGCAGCCGAGGCGCGCGACCAGGACCGCCGGAAGACCATCCTCCGGGCGGCGGTCGAGGTGTTCGCGCGGAAGGGGTACCACGGCTGCCGCATCGCCGACGTGGCGCGCGAGGCCGGAGTGGCCTACGGGCTCGTCTACCACTACTTCCGGAACAAGGAGGAGCTGCTCCAGCTCGTCTTCGAGGCCGGCTGGGGTGGCTTCCTCTCGCGCATCCGGGACGCCGCCGAGACGAACGCGCCGCTGGAGCAGAAGATCCACCGCATCGCCCAGGTCGCCTTCGAGGCTTACCGGATCGACCCGCGGGGCGTGCGGGTCCTGGTGCTCGAGTTCGCCCGGAGCCCCAGCGCCGGCGAGGCCAACCGCCGCACCGCCTTCGCCGAGGTGCTGGGGGTCATCACCCGGATGTTCGAGCGCGCCCGCGCGCGTGGCGAGCTGCGGCACGGGCTCGATCCGGCGCTCTGCGCGGCGATGCTCTTCGGTTCGGTGGAGATGAGCCTCACCGGCTTCGTGATGGGGTTGCTCGACACCCGGGAGTCCGGACTGCTCGCGCATGCGCAGGAGCAGCTCACCTCCCTGTTCCTAGACGGCGCCCGCGCCGCCCCGGAGGACGCGAAATGGAAGAAGGACCGGTCCGGTCCCAGGCTGAAGACGGTCAAGCGCTCCTGACCATCGACCGCCCGGCGGCGCGCAACGCGCTCTCGCCCGAGGTGGTGCAGGCGCTCCGGGCCGCGCTGGCCCGCGCCGAGGCGGACCCGGACGTGCGGGTGATCGTCCTCACCGGTGCGGGCGACCGCGTCTTCTCCGCCGGCGGAGACCTGGGGGCCATGCCCGACGGCGGAGCCCTCGCCGGCCATGCGCTCCGCCGCGCCTACGGCGAGCTGCTCGAATCGCTCGCCGCCTCGCCACTCCCCACCGTGGCCCGGGTGAACGGGCACGCCCTGGGGGGCGGGCTCGGCCTCGTCCTCGCCTGCGACCTGGCGGTGGCGGTCGACTCCGCCGAGCTCGGAACGCCCGAGGTGGACGTGGGCCTCTTCCCGATGATGGTCCTCGCCTGGCTGCAGCGGCACGTGGGCCGCAAGCGCGCGCTGGAGCTGCTCCTCACCGGCGACCGGCTGAAGGCCGAGGAGGCGCTGCGCTGGGGCCTGGTCAACCGCGTCGTGCCGCGGGGCGAGCTGGACCTGGCGACGCGTGCGCTCGCCGGCCGCCTGGCGGGGAAGAGCCGGGCCATTCTCGCGCTCGGCAAGTCCGCCTTCCGGAGCGCAGAGGACATGCCCTTACCCCAGGCCATGGACTTCCTCGCCGGGCAGCTCTCGCTCAACCTCGGGGCGGAGGACGCCGCGGAGGGCATCTCGGCCTTCCTCGAGCGCCGCCCGCCGGCCTGGAAGGACCGATAGCCATGGCTCCGCCAGCAGACAGGGTCATCGTCACCGCCGCGCTCACCGGGGTGCTCGCCACCCGCGAGCAGTGCCCCCACCTCCCCTACACCCCGGCGGAGATCGGCGAGGAGGCCCGGCGGGCGTACGAGGCGGGCGCGGCGGTGGTGCACATCCACGGCCGCGCACCCGACGGCGGGCCCACCTGGTCGGCCGAGACCTACGCCGACATCAAGCGCGAGGTGCAGGCGCGCTCGCCGATCAGCGTCAACTTCTCCACCGGCGGCTTCAACATGGGCGCCGACGGCGAGTCGGAGAAGACCGAACGGCTGTCCTATGTCTGGAAGACGCGGCCGGAGATCGCGGCGCTCAACATGGGATCGATGAACTACGCCAAGTACTCCGCCGGGCGGAAGGCGTTCGTCTTCGACATGGTGTTCCCCAACCCGTTCGGGGACATCCTCCTCGCCGCCCACGCCATGCGCGAGGGCGGGGTGAAGCCGGAGCTCGAGTGCTTCGATCTCGGGCACGTGGCCAACGCCCAGCCCCTTCTGGAGATGGGCGCGCTGAAGCGGCCGCTCCAGTACAGCTTCATCCTCGGGGTGCTGGGCGGCGCGCCGCCGTCGGCCGAGACGCTGGCCGCGATGGCCCGCTCGATCGGGCGTGAGGACACCTGGGAGGTCATCGGCATCGGCCGGGCGCAGTGGCGGCTGGTCGGCGCGGCGCTGGCCCTCGGGGGCAACGTCCGGGTGGGGCTCGAGGACAACTTCTACCTGGACGCCGCCGGGACCGAGATGGCGAAGGGGAACGGTCCGCTGGTGGAGAAGGCGGTGCGGATGGCCCGCGACGTGGGCCGCGAGCCGATGAGCCCCGACGAGGCGCGGAAGGCGCTGTCGCTCCCGCAGGTCTGGTGATGCCGGTGGTCGCCCGGGACGGGGGCGTCGGAGGTTCGCCCGTGCGCGCGGCGGAAGCGCCTCACGGTCAGCGCGCCTGTCCCGTGGGAGGCGCCGCGCCGCCGTCGAGCGAAGAACGGACGCTGCCCATGCCACCGTCCGGGGTGCCCCCGTCCGGCGGCTCCGGCGGCGGGAACGTGGGCGGGGGTGACACCGCCCCCGGGAAGGACAGCGCGAGGAGCGCCTGCGGGTTCACCCAGAGAGTGCCGATGTGGGCGCCGAAGTGGAGGTGCGGACCGGTGACCCGTCCCGTCTTTCCCACCAGCCCGAGCAGCTCGCCCCGGCGAATCTCCTCGCCCGCGGTCACCAGGAACTTCGACAGATGGAAGTAGGCGGTGACCAGGCCCGCCCCGTGGTCGACCAGCACGGTGTTCCCGGACAGGTAGCAGTCGCGCACCATCACCACCCGCCCGTCGTTGGCGGCGCGGATCTCGTCCCCGATGGAGCCGTCGAGGTCGAGCCCGTAGTGCTGCGTCGTCTTCTTCCCGTTCAGGGTGCGCTTGTCCCCGAAGTGGGCGGTGATCTCCGCCTCCCGGGGCTTCTGGAAGTTGTCGCCGAAGGCGCGGGGGTGGAACGGCGTGGCCCACGCCTTCTGGTACGCGGCCTGGTCTGACTTGATGCGCGCCCGCGCCGAGGGCGGAATCCTCACGAACTTCTTGGCCACGGTGAGGTTCCGCTCGGGGAACTCGGGCGGGATGACCTCGAGTCGCGCCCCGAGGGGGATCGCGCCCGCGGTGACCCTGACCTGCAGGATGCCGGGCTCCTCCTCGACGGGGATGCCCACCAGCGCCTCGGCGTCCTGGCCATGGGCGTAGAAGCGGGCCGGGCGCGAGCCGATGGTGCCCTCCGGTACTCCCTCCGCCCCCCGGACGACCACCAGCACGGGGTCGCCGGGCTTGACCCGCGCGGGGACGAGCTCCAGCGAGGGTGCAGCGGCCGCAGCGAGGGAGGCGAGGAGCGCGAGGAACGCCGCGGGTCTGCGCACGGTCCGGCGAGAACTATCGCGTTCGCGACCGGAAGGGCAGCGTTCTCGCCGCGCTGCGTTGGCTCGACTGGCGAGAACTCACCAAGGCGTCACGCGGGCTCCATGGATTCCGCTCGGGCGTGCCGCTGCATGCGGCCCTTCACCCCAGGGGAGGTCACATGAGGCAACGAGGGACGGTCCGGCAGTGGCTGTCGATGGGAGCGCTGGTGGTCGTCGGGCTGAGCATGCCCGCGCGCGCAGGCGATGGCCGCGGCGACGACTGGTACGAGCACGAGCACGAGGAGCGCGAGCCCTACGCCGTCGGGCTCTGGGGAGACCTGCCGTACTCCACCCTCCAGGCGGACCCCGGCCTCCCCAACCTCATCGCGGACATGAATGCGCAGGACCTCGCGTTCACCGCGCACGACGGCGACCTCAAGCAGGGGTCGGGCAGTCTCTGCGACGACGCGCTCTACACGCGCGCGCTGGGCTGGTTCAACTCGCTGCGTGCCCCGGCCATCTTCACCCCCGGGGACAACGACTGGACGGACTGCGACCGGCCCTCGAACGGAGGCTTCAGCTCCCGGGAGCGCCTGGACCACGAGCGCAAGGTCTTCTTCAGCTCGCCCTACACCCTCGGGAAGCACCGCCTCCGCCAGGAGGTGCAGAGCACCCCGCTGTGCCTCGGCGTCGACGGCCCGACGCCCTGCGTGGAGAACCGGCGCTGGACCCACGGCGGCGTGACCTACGCCACGCTCAACGTCCAGGGCTCGTGCAACAACCTCTGCGACACGGCCCCGGACCCCGCGGAGTGGGCGGCCCGCAACGCCGCCAACATCGCCTGGCTGAAGCAGACGTTCCAGGACGCGGTCCGACGGGGCTCGGCGGCGGTGATGCTCATCACCCAGGCCGATCCGGGCTGGGACGGGAGCGATGCGACCCGCGCGCCCACCCGCGATCCGAAGACCCTGGCCGAGAACGACAAGGATGCGAGCGGAAACCCGATCCCCGACGGCTTCCAGGACTTCCTGCTCGCGCTGCGGACCGAGGTCGTCAACTTCCGCCGGCCGGTGGCGTACGTCCACGGCGACTCGCACTACTTCCGCGTCGACAAGCCGTTCCAGGACGCCCAGGGCCGCCGGCTGGAGAACTTCACCCGGGTGGAGACCTTCGGCGACAACCAGGCCAACGGCCTCAACGACGTGCACTGGCTCAAGGTGAAGGTGGACCCGCACTCCCGCGAGGTCTTCAGCTACCAGCCGCAGATCGTGCCGGCGAACCGCGTGGCGGTGCCGGCGCCGTGAGGGGCCTCTAGCGAGGGTTGGTGCCCTTCTTCAGGTAGGAGACGTGGCAGCGGACGCACGTCTCCATCGTCCGGCCGAACGCCGGGGCCAGCGCCGCGTCGTCGTACTTCCGCGCGGCGGTGGCCAGCTCGGTGACCCGCTCGCGCAGCTGCTGATCGAGCTGCTGGAAACGGGTGTCCTTCACCGCCCCGCCGTCCGCCTTCAGGGTGAGCGCGGTGTCGAGCCGGATGCGGTCCGCGGTCTCGGCGATGCCCTTCCGGTCGAGCACCGTCACCGCGTGGGTGAGCCCGAGCAGGTCGGCGCCGTGCCGATTCATGCGGTCGGTGAGCTTGGCCTCGGTGTCGCTCGGGATGCGCTCGGCGGGCATCACCACCGGCTCGGGAGTGCCGGGCTGCTGCGCGTGCGCGGCGACCAGCCCTCCGGCTCCCAGCACACAGACACCCGCGAGCAGCCATCGCGTCATGCGCGCACCCTCCTCGCCACGACGCTACCCCGCCCGGGCAGGGCAGGCGAGACCGAAGGTCCCTCCCGGAGATCCTTCGCGGGGGCTCCTGCGTTCGAGGCGCGGAACCCCCCAGGAGCCCTCCATGCCCACTGTCCCCGCGCTGCTGCTCTCCACGCTCGCCGTGCTCGCCTCCGCCGACGGCCCGCAGTCCCGCCCGCAACCCATGCCGCAGGCGCGCATCGAGCCGGACACGGTCCGTCCCCTGCGCTGGCTGCTCCAGGCGCAGGGCGCGGACGGAGGCTGGGGCCCCGAGGCCGGCGCGCCGGCCGACGTGGCCACCACCAGCCTCTCGGGCATGGCGCTGCTCCGGCTCGGGAAGCAGGGACGGCCCGAGGTGCTCGGCGAGCCCACGCGGCGGGCGCTGCTCTACGTGGTCCGCGCCGTGGAGCGTGCGCCGGCGCCCGAGGCGTTCATCCAGCCCGAGGGGACGCAGCCGCAGCGCAAGCTCGGCCGCGGCATCGACACCTTCCTCGCCGCCCAGTTTCTCGGCGAGGCCCTCCCCGGCCTGCCACCGGGCGCCGAGCGTGACCGGGCGCGCGCCGCGCTGGACCTGTGCGTGGTGAAGATCCAGACCCTGCAGCGTGACGACGGGAGCTTCGCCAAGGACGGCTGGGCGCCGGTGCTGTCCAGCGCCTTTGCCGCCAACGGCCTCTACGTGGCGAAGGACGCTGGGGCGAAGGTCGCACCGCAGGCCCTGGCCCGCTCGGAGGAGTACATGCTCCGCGGCTACGACAAGGAGCGGAAGGCCTTCCGCACCGACGACTCGGCGGGCGTCGCGCTCTACCAGGCCGCCGGCTCGCTCGACGCCGCGGCGCGCGGGGGCAAGCTGGCCGAGGCACCGGCGCAGGCGGCGCGGGCGCACCTCGCCGACGAGGCCTTCGTCCGCGGGTTCGGCAGCTACGGCGGCGAGGAGCACGTCTCTTATCTCCTGTCCACCGAGGCCTTCGCCCGTGCCGGGGGCGAGGAGTGGACCCGCTGGAGCAAGTCCATCCGTGCCCGGCTCGCCGGCATCCAGCGCGAGGACGGCACCTGGCGCGGCGACCACTGCATCACCAGCACCTCCTTCTGCACCGCCGCCTCGCTGATCACCCTGGCCATCCAGCCAGGCAACCCCTCTGTGAACCGGGGGTGAGGAGCAGCCGGCGGTGGTTGACCGCCGCCACGCAGGGTGGCTGATCCTCCCCCGTCCACTCTCGCCAGGAGGATTCTCATGCCAAACCCGTTCGTCCACGTCGAGCTGCAGACCACCGACCTCAAGAAGGCGCGGGACTTCTACTCCCGCCTCCTCGAATGGAAGCTCGAGGATGCGCAGCTCCCCGGCTCCGGGACGTACACCATGATCGGCGTCGGGGAGGGGACCGGCGGCGGGATGATGGCCACCCAGTCGCCCGGCGTGCCCTCGCACTGGCTGGCCTACGTGAACGTCGACGACGTCGCCTCGGCCACCCGGAAGGCGAAGGACCTCGGGGCCAAGGTGGTGGTCGACGTCACCCCGGTCGCAGACATGGGGAAGTTCAGCATCATCGTCGACCCGACCGGCGCCCAGCTCGGGCTCTGGCAGACCACCCGGAAGTAGGGCTCGGCAGCTCTTCCCGGACCGGCCTGCGTGCTGGAACGGCATCCCCCGGGGGTGCTAGTGCAGCCGCCGCGGGAAGCCCGGGGGAGGAGCACGAGCCATGAAGGTGCTGGTCGCGGACGAGCTGTCGGCGGAAGGTCTGGAGACGCTTCGCAGCGCCCCCGAGCTCACCGTGGACGTGCGGACGGGCCTCAAGCCGGCCGACCTCAAGGCGCTCGTGGGCGAGTACGAGGCGCTCGCCGTCCGCAGCGCCACGAAGGTCACCGCCGAGGTGCTCGAGGCCCCCGGGCGGCTCAAGGTCATCGGCCGCGCCGGCGTGGGCGTGGACAACATCGACGTCGAGGCCGCCACCCGGAAAGGGGTGGTGGTGATGAACACTCCCGGCGGGAACTCGGTGGCCGTGGCCGAGCTGACCATCGGCCTGATGCTCGCCCTGCACCGGCAGCTGGTCCCGGCGATCGGCGCCACCAAGTCCGGCAAGTGGGAGAAGAAGAGGTTCGCCAAGGGTCACGAGCTGTTCCGCAAGACGGTGGGCCTGGTGGGCTTCGGGAGCATCGGGCAGCTGGTCGCCCAGCGGTGCATCGCCTTCGGCACCACGGTGATCGCCTACGATCCGCACCCGGTCGAGGCGTCGCGGCGGCTCGGGGTCCAGATCGTCCCGATGGAGGAGCTGTTCCGGAGCTCGGACATCGTCTCGCTTCACCTGCCGCTGATGGAGAACACCCGCAACCTGGTGGGCAGGACGCTCCTCGGCTCGATGAGGAAGGGCAGCTACCTCATCAACTGCGCCCGCGGCGGCATCGTGGACGAGGCGGCGCTGGCCGAGGTGCTCCGCGACGGCACGCTGGCCGGGGCGGCGATGGACGTCTTCGCCACCGAGCCGGTGCCGCCGGACCACCCGCTGCTCTCGCTGGAGAGCTTCCTCTGCACCCCGCACCTCGGGGCCTCCACCGAGGAGGGGCAGCTCGCCTGCGCCAACCAGCTGGCCGAGCAACTCGTGGAGTACGCCCGGACCGGTCACATCCGCCACGCCCTGAACGCCCCCGCGCACTGAGCATCTCGGCCGCTCCAAAGGGTGAGAGCGACGTCCACTGCGGCAAGAGATTCGCCGGGACCGAGGCCATCCTAGGCTCCGGGTCGCCATCCGCGTGGGACGTTCCTGGCTCCGCCGCTCGCCCCGCCGTGCATGAAGGGTGTAGCGTTTCGCACGTGAACGCCGGGCGCGCGCAGAGGACGCGAGGGGACGGGCCGGGGGCGCCCCAGCTCCTGGTGCAGCTGGCCGGCGAGCTGGGGCACCTCCTGTCCCAGCACATCGCCCTGGCGAAGCTCGAGCTCGGCCAGTCCGCCCGCAGGACGGGGCTGGGCGTGGCGCAGATCGCCGCCTGCGCCCCGCTGGTGCTGGTGGGCTACGCCTTCCTCAACGCCGGTCTTGCTCTGGCGCTCGGCCGGTGGCTCCCGCTGGCCGCGGCGGTGGCCCTGGTGGGACTGCTCAACGTCCTCGGCGGCGTGGCGGGCGTCATCGTCGCCGCGCGGGGCTTCCGCCGTCCGGTGCTCGACGATTCGGTCCTCGAGCTCGAGCGCACCGCCCAGGCGCTCGCCCCGCATCGGGCCTCCACCAACGGCCATGCCGCCCTGGAGCGCCGGCCGTGACCATCGCCCGCCGCGGAGCCTCCCCGACCGAGGCCGAGCTCCGCGAGGAGATCGAGCGCGCCCGGACCCAGGTGGTGGACACCGCCGAGGCCCTGAGACGCCGGCTGGACGACATCTGGGACGTTCGCCACTGGGTCGCCCGCCGCCCAGGACTCACCCTGGGGATCGCCTTCGCCACCGGTCTGTGGCTGGGCATCCGGCGCCGCTGACTCTACATTCCGCAACCCCGCCACACTGGAGACGAACCCATGGCCACCACCGACACGCCGTCCGACACGGCCCGCGACATCCAGAACCGGGTCGGCGCGCAGCTCGAAGAAGCGCCGCGCGAGCTCGACTCGCTGAACCAGCGGGTCGCGGGGCTCATCAAGGGGCGACCCATCGCCTCGCTGGCCATCGCGCTGGCCGCGGGATTCGTCATCGGACGGATCGCCTCTCGCTGAACAGGGAACCGA
>DATKKF010000150.1:0-39076 GCA_035543115.1 Myxococcaceae bacterium | reverse complement strand
TCCGCCCCGCGGGCGCTCGCCCGGGCCACCGGGCCCAGCCGGTCCACGTGCCGCCGCATCTGCGCCGCCCGGGCGGTATGCCCCGTCGACTCGTAGATCCGCGCCACCTGCTCCAGCAGCGCACCGGCCCGGGCGAGGTCTCCTTCTCGTTCCGCCGCCTGCGCCGACTGCAGCAGCTCTCGCGGGTTCACGCCATCTCGAGCAGGAGCGACTCGGGGTGCTCGAGCAGCTGCACCAGCGCTCCGACTGCCTCCGCCGCCACCAGCCCGTCGATGACCCGGTGGTCGAACGACAGCGAGATGTTCATCACCTCGCGGACGACGATCTGATCGTCGTCGGCCACCACCGGCCGCTTGCGGATCCGGTGCACGCCGAGGATCGCCACCTCGGGGTAGTTGATGATCGGCATGGCGAACAGCCCGCCGTTCGTCCCCAGCGAGGTGATGGTGAACGTGCCGCCGGAGAGCTCGTCCAGCTTCAGGGTCCTGTCCCGGGCCCCCGCGGCCAGCCGCGAGATCTCCTCGGCCAGCTGGCGGACGGTGAGCCGGTCCACGTCCTTGACCACCGGGACGGTCAGCCCCTCGTCCGTCGCCGCGGCGATCCCGAAGTTGAAGGATCCGCGCTGCACCAGCTCCTGCGCCGCGTCGTCGAAGTTCGCGTTCAGCGAGGGGTACTTCCGGAACACCGGCACCAGCGCCTTGCAGATCAAGGGGAGGAAGGACACCCTGAGGATGTCGCCGGCGGCCGCGAGCCCCGCGTTCAGCCGCTTGCGGAGCGCCACCAGCTCGGTGGCGTCGACCTCCTCGACGAACAGGGAGTGCGGCGCGGTGAACTTGCTCCGCACCATCTTCTCCGCGATCTTCCGCCGCAGCCCGCGGATCGGGATGCGCTGATCCGCTCCGGCCGAGGGCAGCGGGACCAGCTTCGCCCGTGGAGGCGCCTGCGCCGGCTCGGGCGCCCGTCCGATGTCCAGCGCCGCCTGCACGTCCGCCTTCAGCACCCTCCCCTGCGGTCCGGTCCCGGAGATCGCCGCCAGGTCGAGCCCGTGCTCCCGGGCCATCCGCCGGGTCACCGGCGTGGCGAGGACCTTCACCGCCTCGACCGCCCGGGCCGCGACCGGCGCGGCACTCGAGGCTGCGGCAGTCGGGTGTGCCGGGGCGGAGGCCGCCGCCGGCGCGCCACCCGTGACCTCCATGGTGAGCAGCGGGTGGTGCACCTTGGCGATGTCCCCCTCCTTGCCATGGAGCGAGACTACCTTCCCCGCCCGGGGCGCGGGCACGCTGACCGTGGCCTTGTCGGTCATCAGCTCGACGACGCTCTGGTCCTCCTCGACCGTGTCGCCGGGCTGCACCAGCCACTTGACGATCTCGCCCTCGACGACGCCTTCCCCGAGGTCCGGAAGCTTGAACTCGAACGTGGCCACGGCGCTGTCAGCTCCTCGCAGGGACACGTCAGGCGTGCCGGTCCTGCTCCATGAGACCCTTCATGAAGAACTCCGCCGCGCGGTAGCTGCTGCGGACCAGGGGACCCGAGGCGACGTACAGGAAACCCATCCCCTCCGCCACCTGCTTGTACCGGGCAAAGTCGGCCGGTGGAACGAAGCGCGCGACCCGGAGGTGGTACTGCGACGGCTGGAGGTACTGCCCGAGCGTCAGCACGTCGACGCCGGCCTCGCGCAGCTCGCGGAACGTCTGGAACAGCTCCTCGTCCGTCTCGCCCAGCCCGACCATGATCGAGCTCTTGGTGTAGAGCCGCTCCGGCCTGTCCTTGAGGGTGCGGAGCACCCGGAGGCTCTGGCGGTACCCGGCCCGCCGGTCACGCACCGTGGGCGTGAGCCGCTCCACGGTCTCGATGTTGTGGGCCACCACGTGCGGCCGGGCCTCGGCCACCGTGGCCAGGTCGCGCTCGACGCCCTTGAAGTCGGGGATCAGCACCTCGACCGTGGTCCTCGGGCTCTCTCGACGCAGCGCGGTGATGGCCGCGGCGAAGTGGCTGGCCCCGCCATCCGGCCGGTCGTCCCGGTTCACGCTGGTCACCACGATGTACTCGAGCGACAGCGCGCGGACGGCCCGGGCAAGGTTCTCCGGTTCCTGAGGGTCCAGGGGCGGCGGCGCGCCCACCTTCACGTGGCAGAACCGGCAGGACCGGGTGCAGACCTCGCCCATGAGCATGACCGTGGCCGTGCCACCGCCCCAGCACTCGGCGATGTTGGGGCAGCGGGCCTCCTCGCAGACGGTGGCGAGCCCGGTGCTCCGGACGATCTCCTTCACCCGCTCGTACTCCTGCCCGTGCGGCATCCGCACCTTGAGCCACTGGGGCTTCCGGGTGCTCTCGGCGAGCTGGGGCAGAGCGAATCGGTCGGGCGTGGCCATGGGGCCCTCCCCGATTAACGGCCGGGCCGGGCAGGGGTCAAGAATCCCCCCGCGGTCAGACATCCATCAGATGTGGATCGGCGTCCCGAGGGTCATCTCCGCACCCTCCTTCATGATCTCCGAGAGCGTGGGATGGGCGTGCATCGTCCGGCCCAGCTCCTCGGTGGTGGTCTCCAGGCGGAGCGCGATGCAGGCCTCGGCCAGGAGCTCAGTGGCATGCGGGCCGACCATGTGGACCCCCAGCACCTCATCGTACTTCTTCTCGCTCACCATCTTGATCATCCCGAAGCCCTCCTCGGAGATCTTGGCCTTGGTGATGGCGCTGAAGGGGAAGATGCCGGTCTTCACGTCATAGCCGCGCTCGCGGGCCTTCTTCTCGGAGAGACCCACCGTCGCCACCTCGGGATAGCAATAGGTCGCCGACGGCGTGAGGTCGTAGTTGATGGGGTGCACTTCCTTGCCTGCGATGTGCTCCACCGCGAGCACACCCTCGGCCGAGGCAACGTGCGCCAGCATCGGGCCGGGGATGACATCGCCGATGGCATACACGTTCGGCTCGGTGGTCCGCATGAAGTCGTCGACGGGGATGAACCCCTTCTCGGGCTTGATGCTGGTCTTCTCCAGACCGAGGTCCTCGGTGACCGGGGCCCGGCCCACCGCGGAGAGGAGGATGGCCGCCTCGAGCGTCTTCGGTCCCGAGGGCGTCTGCATGGTGACCTTCACGCCCTTGCCGGCCGGTTCGACCTTCTCCACCCGGGCCGACAGCTCGTAGCCGATCTTCCGTCTCTTGAACTGCTTCTCCAGCTCCTTGCTCGCGTCCTCGTCCTCGATCGGCAGGAGATGAGGCAGGAACTCGAGGATGGTGGTCTCGCTCCCCACGTGGTTGAAGATCGACGCGAACTCGCAGCCGACGGCCCCTGCGCCGAGCACGATGACACTCTTGGGGATCTCCGGGAGCTCGAGGATCGAGTCGGAGTTGTAGACCAGCTTGTGGTCCACCGGGACATTGGGGAGCGACTTCGGGACCGAACCGGTGGCGATGACGATGTTCTTCGTCTCCAGCACCTGCTTGCCGCCGCCCTCGGTCAGCACCACCTCCACCTTGCTCTTGCCGACGATTCGCCCGTGGCCCTTCACCACCTGGACCTTGTTCTTCTTCATCAGGTAGTCGATGCCGTTGGCCCCGGAGGTGACCACCTTGGTCTTGTGCTTCATCGCCGCGGCCCAGTTGATGGCCGGCGACTTGAGGTCGATGCCGAACTCGGCGGCCTCCTGGATGTGCGCGTACAGCTCGGCGGTCCAGAGGAGCGCCTTGGTGGGGATGCACCCGCGGTGAAGGCAAGTCCCGCCCAGCCGCTTGTCCCGCTCGACGATGGCCGTCTTCAATCCGAGCTGCCCGGCGCGGATCGCGGCGACGTACCCTCCGGGTCCCGAGCCGATGATCACCACGTCCAGAGTGTCAGCCACGATCGTCCATCCTCCTTGCACCGGGTAGGTGCGCCGCGGCATTAACCTTCCGTTTTCACCCGATCAAGCACCAACCGTCATGGCGTCGATGCGGCCATTGCTCACCACTCCTCCCACGCGATCCGGCGGCCCACGCCGCTTCCCGCTGCGCACGATCCTCCTGATGGTGCTGGCGCTGATCGTCTTCGCCCGGCTCTGGTGGATCACCCACCACCGCGCCCCCCCGCCTCCGCCGTCGGTCACCCGTCCCCTGCAGCCGCGCCCGCCGATCCCGGTCCGCCCGCTGGGGCCCGGGGAACAGCGCTGATGGAGGTCCTGGTCGTCGGCGCGGGCGTGGTGGGCTGCGCGGCCGCCTGGCGCCTCCAGCAGGCCGGGGCCCGGTGCACGGTGCTCGAGCGGAGCATCCCGGGGGCGGAGGCCTCGAGCGCGGCCGGCGGAATCCTCGCGCCCCAGGCCGAGGCCGACGGGCCTGGTCCCTTCCTCGAGCTGTGCCTGGCGAGCCGCGCGCTCTACCCCGGGTTCGTCCGCGAGCTCCAAGAGGCGAGCGAGGTGGACGCCGGGTTCCGGCCCTGCGGGGTGCTCGGGGTCCGGTTCGACGACGCCGGAGTGGACGAGGCGCAGCGGAGGATCGGCTGGCAGCGCGCCCGGGGGCTGGAGGCGAGGTGGCTCGACGGCGCGGCCGCACGAGCGCTCGAGCCCGAGCTCTCGACGGAGATCCGCGGCGCGGCGCACTTCCCGCAAGACGCGGTGGTCGACAACCGGCTCCTGGTCTCGGCGCTCGCCATCGCCGCGGCGCGCGCCGGCGCGCGGTTCGTCACCACCCAGGTGCACGGGGTGGTGGAGCGCGGTGGGCGCGTCCTGGGCGTGTCGACCGATCAGGGCGAGCTGTGCGGGGACGCGGTGCTGGTCGCCGCCGGCGCCTGGACCGCGCTGGTGCCCGGAGCGCTCGCCTCGCCCGCGGCGGTGCGGCCGGCGCGCGGGCAGATGGTGATGGTGCGCACCCGGGTGCCGATCTGCCGACATGTGGTGTTCGGAGCGCACGGGTACGCGGTGCCGCGCACCGACGGTCGCGTCATCCTCGGGAGCACCATGGAGTTCGCCGGCTTCGAGAAGCAGGTGACCGCCGGGGGCCTGGCCTCGGTTCTGGGCGTGGGGCTGCGGTTGTTTCCGGGGCTCGTGGGCGCTCCCGTGCTAGAAACCTGGGCTGGTTTCCGCCCGCATACGCCCGATGGCCTTCCCATTCTCGGAGCCGGGTCGCTGCCCGGCCTGTTCCTCGCCAGCGGACATTTCCGTAACGGCATTCTCCTGACTCCGATCACCGCCAACCTGCTCAGTGAGTCGATTCTGGGAAGAACCCCCTCGATCGATCTGACCCCGTTCCGGGTCGACCGAAAGGCGCTTACACTGTGACAGTCGTGAACGTGACCGCGGGCGACCCCGAGGGGGTCGACGTCGCCCCGTGGCGGTGCCGAGAGGCGGGACCCTAGGATGCATCTGGTGGACAACCTGGCTGCGCCGACCCGCATCCTGATCGTCGACGATGATGCCTCCGTCCGCGATGTGATCTCGGTGCTCCTCCAGGAGGAGGGCTACGAGTGCCGGACCGCCAGCTCGGCCGAGGCGGCGCTGGACGTGGCCGCGACCGAGGCGCTTCCGCTGGTGATCAGCGACATGAAGATGCCGGGGCGCGATGGCATCTGGCTGCTGGAGGCATTCCGCGAGCGCTACCCCGAGACCGCGGTGATCATGCTCACCGGGTACGGCGACACCGAGGCGGCGGTGGACTGCCTGCGCCGCGGCGCGGTGGACTACCTGCTCAAGCCACCCAAGCTGACCGACCTGATCCGCGCCATCGAGCGCGCGCTGGCCAAGCGGCGCATCGAGCTGGCCCGCAAGCGCTACCAGAAGAAGCTGGAGCGGAAGGTGCGCGACCGCACCGGCGAGCTGCGGACCGCGCTGCGGAACATCCAGGGCACCTACCAGACGACGCTGCTCGCGCTGGTTCGGGCGCTGGACGCGCGCGAGCACGAGACCAGCGACCACAGCCAGCGGGTGGTGAAGTACACCGAGGGCATCGCCGAGCGGCTGGGCCTGCGGGGACCGGAGCTGGAGGAGATCGGCCGCGGCGCCCTGCTGCACGACATCGGGAAGATCGGCGTGCCGGACGCGGTGCTGCTCAAACCGGCCAAGCTGACGCCGGAGGAGTGGAAGGAGATGCGGCGGCATCCGGACATCGGCTACGACATGATCCGGAGCATCGAGTTCCTCAACATCCCGGCGGCGATCGTCCTCAGCCACCAGGAGCGCTTCGACGGCCGCGGCTACCCGCGGTGCCTGCGCGGCGAGGAGATCCACATCGGCGCGCGGATCTTCGCCGTGGCCGACACCCTGGACGCGATGACCTCGGATCGGCCGTACCGCAAGGGCACGACGTTCGAGAATGCGGTGGACGAGATCCAGCGCTGCGCGGGCTCGCAGTTCGATCCCGAGGTGGTGCGGGCGTTCCTGGACATCGGGGTGAAGAACCTGCGGCGGATCAAGGAAGACATGGCCGCCGCCAAGGCCCGCGAGGCCGGGGAGATCGAGCAGGACGCGCGCGACGCCGAGGAAGCGATGGACCGCGCGCTCGACTCGCTCGACGTCGCCGCCCGCATCGCCCAGGGGCAGCGGTAGTCCGCTCGTCCTGCCCTGGGGCCAGACAACCCCTCTGCGGGGAAGCGCTAGCGGTAGATCTCCCCGCCTTCCTTCCGGAACTCCTCCGCCTTCTCCGCCATCCCCTGCTCCACGTCCGCCGCCCTCACTTCCTGGGTCAGCTGCATGGAGCAGAAATGCGGCCCGCACATCGAGCAGAAGTGGGCGACCTTCGCGCCCTCGGCGGGGAGCGTGGCGTCGTGGAACTCGCGGGCCTTCTCCGGGTCGAGCGAGAGGTTGAACTGGTCCTCCCAGCGGAACTCGAAGCGCGCCTTCGACAGCGCATCGTCTCGCGCCTGCGCCCCGGGGTGCCCCTTGGCGAGGTCCGCGGCGTGGGCGGCGAGCCGGTAGGTCACCACTCCCTGCCGCACGTCCTCGCGGTCCGGCAGGCCCAGGTGCTCCTTCGGCGTCACGTAGCAGAGCATCGCCGTGCCGAACCAGCCGATCATCGCCGCGCCGATGCCGCTGGTAATGTGATCGTAACCAGGGGCGATGTCGGTGGTCAGGGGCCCGAGCGTGTAGAACGGCGCCTCGTCGCACAGCTCGAGCTGCTTGATCATGTTCTCCCGGATGAGGTGCATCGGGACGTGGCCCGGCCCCTCGATCATCGCCTGGACGTCTTGCGCCCAGGCCCGCTTCGTCAGCTCGCCCAGCGTCTCCAGCTCGCCGAACTGCGCCGCGTCGTTGGCGTCGGCGATCGACCCCGGCCGCAGCCCGTCGCCGAGGCTGAAGCTCACGTCGTAGGCCTTCATGATCTCGCAGATCTCGTCGAAGTGCGTGTAGAGGAAGTTCTCCTGGTGGTGGGCGAGGCACCACTTGGCGAGGATGCTCCCGCCGCGGCTCACGATGCCCGTCACCCGCTTGGCGGTCAGCGGCACGTACCGGAGCCGCACCCCGGCGTGCACGGTGAAGTAGTCCACGCCCTGCTCGGCCTGCTCCACCAGCGTGTCCCGGTAGACCTCCCAGGTCAGCTCCTCGGGCTTGCCGCCCACCTTCTCCAGGGCCTGGTAGATGGGCACCGTCCCGATGGGCACCGGGCTGTTTCTGAGGATCCACGACCGGGTTTCGTGGATGTTGGGCCCGGTCGACAGGTCCATCACCGTGTCCGCGCCCCAGCGGATGGACCACACCAGCTTCTCCACCTCCTCCTCGATCGACGAGGTGACGGCGGAGTTGCCGATGTTGGCGTTCACCTTCACCAGGAAGTTCCGGCCGATGATCATCGGCTCGAGCTCCGGGTGGTTCACGTTCGCCGGGATGATGGCCCGGCCGCGGGCCACCTCGTCGCGGACGAGCTCGGGCGTCACCCTCCGGGGCAGGCTCGCGCCGAAGGACTGGCCGCGATGATGACTGTCGGCCGCCTGCTCCGCAGAGAGGGACTCGCGGAGCGCCACCGCCTCCATCTCTGGCGTGACGATGCCCTTCCGGGCGGCGTGGAGCTGGGTGACGTTCCCTCCACGGCGAGCGACACGGGGTGACCGCACCCGCGCCATCCGCAGGTCCCGAAGGCGTGGGTCCGCCTCGCGGTCCCGCCCGTAGGCCGACGTGACCTGGGGCAGCGTCTCCAGCGCGGGGTCGCGGTCCAGCCAGGTCCGGACCGGCTCCAGGCCGCGGCGCAGGTCGATGCGAGCCTCCGGGTCCGTGTACGGACCGCTGGGGTCATAGACCTGGACCGGTGGGTTGGGCGTCTCCACCCACCCCGAGGCCTGGCGCACACGGGTGGGCGACAGGGCAATCTCCCGAACGGGCACGCGAACCTCGGGATGCAGCGTCCCCGTCCGGTACACCTTCCTCGACGCCGGCAGCGGCCCCCGGGTGATGCCCTCCAGCCGCTCGCCGCTCACGCTCAGCTTCGTCCGTCCGCTCATGGCGCTCCCACTCGGGGCGGAGGACGGGGCCGGTCGGCTCCGATCGCTGCTTCCCTCCGCCGGCATCACCCGGTTCAGGTTCCAAGGGTCCGGCCACCGGCCGTCTCAGCCGAGCCCCGGAGACGGGCGCGGCACCCCTAGCAGCGACGGCGCGGAACACTACACGAGCCGGCCGGCCCGGTGGGACCCGACGCGCGGCGCAGCCGTTCGCTGCGCGACAGCGCTACCGTCCGCCCTTCCTGCCCACGCCGGTCCGCTTCGTCCTCATCCACCCGCGCACGCCCGAGAACCTCGGCGCGGCGGCGCGGGCGTTGAAGAACTTCGGGCAGCGCGAGTGGACCTGGGTCCGCCCGCCGTGGAGCCCGGACGACGCGCGGGCGCGAACCTTGGCCGTCGGCGCCGAGGACGTGCTCGCCGGCGCCCGGCTCGCCGCGAGCCTCGAGGAGGCGGTGGCCGACTTCAGCTGGGTGGTGGGCACGTCCGGCCGCCCACGCCTCCGTCCTCCGCCGTTGGCCCCGGAGGTGTTCGCCGCCGAGTCGGCCCGGAGGCCAGGTCGGGTGGCCTTGGTCTTCGGCGACGAGCGCACCGGGCTGGTGCGAGACGAGCTCGCGCGCTGCCACGCCCTCACCCGCATCCCCACCGACGCCCGGCAGCCCTCGCTCAATCTGGCCCAGGCCGTCTGCGTCTATGCCTACGCGCTGTCGCGCGGGCCGGAGGGCCGGGCATCTCGCGCACCGCGCCCGGCCAACGACGCGGATCTCCGCCGGCTCGAGGGCGCCCTCGATGACGTCCTCCGCACCGTCCGCTTCGTGCGTCCTGGACGGGCCGGGGTCGGCCCGCTGCTGGCGCCCCTGGCGGAGGTCGGGATTGACCCAGGTGGAAGCGCGGCTCTGGGAGGGGGTCATCCGCACGCTCGCTCGGTCGCTTAATAAACATCAACAATAATAGCTACTTGAACATCCAACAGTCCCCCTGAACGGGCCCGTCAGGGTCGGGAAGCCGACCACCGCCAGGACTGGTTAAGGTCAGTTCCCGCCGTGACCCCCGCCACCGCCACAGCCCAGGCCCAGCAGCCCGCCACGCAGACCGCGACCCCGACGTTCCACGAGCGGCTCCAGCCGGATCCGCGCGACCGTGCGCAGCCGGCGCTGCGTCCGGAACGGCAGGCCCTGCTGCGCGCCCGAATCAAGGACCTGCAGCTGCAGCTCGCAGGGACGCACCTCGAGCGGCTCATCCACCAGCTTCACGAGGAGCTCGGGGCCCGAGGCATCGACATCCGGCCCCAGTGCTACCTGAGTGACGAATGGGGCTGCCCCTCCGGGATCCCGGTCATCGGCATCCCCTTCTACCTGGCCAACCCGGCGCTCCAGTCCATCGAGGGCGAGCTCGGCGGCGGCGTGGAGTCGGAGCACGAGATCCTCATGTACCTCCGCCACGAGGCGGGGCACTGCTTCAACTACGCCCATCGACTCTACGAGACCTCGGCCTGGCGGACGCTCTTCGGCGACTATCACCAGCCGTACAAGGAGGACTTCAAGCCCAAGCCCTTCAGCCGGGCGTACGTGACGCACATCCCGGGCTGGTACGCGCAGAAGCACCCCGACGAGGACTTCGCCGAGACCTTCGCCGTCTGGCTCACCCCGGGGCTGGACTGGCGCCAGCGCTACCGGAACTGGGGCGCCGCGCTGAAGAAGCTCCAGTACGTCGACGCAACCGCCACCGAGCTCGGCCACCGGCCGCCTCAGGTGGCCTTGGACACCCACGACATCGACGCCGGCCAGATGGAGGAGACGGTCGCCGACTACTACCGGCTCCGCGACCTGGCCGAACGGGTCGACCTCGAGATCGGCGAGAAGCTCGACACCGAGCTGTTCCAGCTCTTCGAGCCGCCCGGATCCGCCCCCGCCTCGGCCGCCCAGATGCTCCGCGATCAGCGGCAGACCCTCATCCAGGCCGCGACCCAGTACTCGGGCGTGAACCGCGCCGTGGTGCGCAGCGTGGTGGACCACCTCACGGACCGGACCGACCAGCTGAAGCTCACCGCGTCGCCGGATCGGGCCAGCGGATACGTCGCTCACCTCGGGTCACTGCTCACCGCGCTGGCGATGAACGAGCTCTACACCGGCCGACTCTTCGACACCGAGTAGCCGAATCGCGGCAGGCGGCGTAATCTTCCGCCAGGAATGCCGCTCCCCTCGCTGAAGATCGCCATCCTCCACTACCAGCCGAAGGGCGACGAGGTGGATCCGGTGGTGACGCAGCTGACCGAGGCCCTCACCTCGCTCGGACATCAGACCTCCACGGTCGCGGTGGACGACCGGGTGAGCGAGATCCTCCGGGACATCCAGCGCGCCAAGTGCGATCTGGTGTTCAACGTCTGCGAGACCTTCGCCTCCGACTACCGGATGGAGGTGAACGTCGCGGCGCTGATGGAGATGGGCCGGGTGAAGTACACCGGCTCGAGCACTGCCGGCCTGCTCCTCGCTCAGGACAAGGTGTTGACCAAGCAACTGCTCGAGTTCCACGAGGTCTCCACACCGAACTTCGCGGTGTTCGAGAACGACACCTTCGAGACCAAGGGCATCCTCCGCTTCCCGCTCATCGTGAAGCCCGCCCGGTCGGACGCCTCCATCGGCATCGGCCGGCACTCGGTGGTCCAGAACTGGCAGGAGCTGACCGAGCGGGTCCGGGAGATCCGCGATGACCTGCAGGACGAGGCCCTGGTCGAGGAGTACATCGACGGCCGCGAGGTCTACGTCGGCATCGTGGGCCCGGCCAGCAACCCGACCATCCTGCCGATCATCGAGATGGACTTCGGAAACTGGTCCCCGGCGGTCCCCATGGTGTCCGACCGCGAGGTGAAGTTCGCCCCGGAGACGGAGGGCAGCCCCCGCCTGGTCATCGCCAAGGACCTCTCCGACGAGCTCCGGGCGCGCATCCACCGGGCGGCCCGGCTGGCCTACCGGGCGCTGAAGCTCCGGGACTACGCCCGCATGGACTTTCGCATCGCCAAGACCGGGGAGCCCTACATGCTCGAGGCCAACCCCAACCCGTACCTCGAGAAGACCGGCGAGCTGGCGATGGCCGCGGCGGAGGCGGGGCTGGACTACGCCCAGCTCGTCTCCCGCATCCTCGAGTCGGCCGCGGTCCGGTACCACCTGCACGTGCGCGAGGCCGCTCCCAAGCGCGCCCGGGCCGCTCAGTCCTAGGGCGCTGGCCGCTCCGGGCTCTCCCAGACCTCGTTGCGAACGGCGGCCAGCCGGGCCAGCGCGTCCAGTCCTGGGTAGCGCGGCTCGGGGCACGCCGCGCCCTGGCGGCCGACGAACCCTGCGACCTGCCGTGCCCGGAGCTCCAAGAGCACCACCGAGCAGTCTGCCTCGAGCGGGATGCCGGCCTGCTCCGAGCCAGGGGTGTGGAGGTCGATCCAGTGCCCGCTCAGCCCCAGGCGAGCCGCGAGGTACAGCGGGACCTCGAGGTCTGCGGGGAGAGGACGCCCGTCCTCGGTCACGAAGGTCCAGATCGGCGCGCCGAGGTACGAGGGGATGTACATGAGCCCGTCGGGGCGCCGGTCGATCGTCACCCACCCGGAAGGCCGGATGAGGGACGGCGTCGGGGAGAACGCTCCGACCTTCCGCAAGTCGTCGCCCAGCCGTTCGTAGCGGTCGCCCCCCATTCCGGCCCAGGTGCCGTCGTCCTCCAGCGTGTAGACGATGTTCGGGGCGCTCACGCTCCGGGCATCGAAGCGCACCGACCCGGTCCGGACGCGATGCCCCTCGCTGTCCTGGTGAGCACAGGCCGCGGCGACGAACACCAGCACCATCCCGAACACCTGCGCGCGCTTCATGGCAGCCCCCGTCCGCGCGCCCGGACTCCTCACCCGGGTCGCAAAGCAGCGTGACGGCGCGAGCTCGCAGTCCATTCAATCGGAGGCCCCACTCGGGATCTCGAGGGGTGCGCAGGAGGGACCCCTGTCCGTCTTCGGTCAGGGCACCTGGGCGATGCGCGAGCTGCTCGGCCTGGGGAGCGCGACCCCGTTGAGCGTCGGCCGGAGGTAGTCGACCAGCGCGTCGACATCCGACGGTCCGCCCACCCGGTCCGTGCCCTCCACGAAGACGGAGAACCCATCACCCCCCGCGGCGAGGAAGCTGTTCACGGTCAGTCGTACCCGCGCGTCCGGCGCGACCGCACGGCCGTCCACCTTCACCGACCCGGGCAACACCTTGCCGCCGGGAGCGGCAGCCGCGGACCAGGTGTAGGTGAGGTTGGCGGACGGCTGGAGAATCTTCGGGCGGCTGCCAAGCCACTGCTGCTCGAGCGCGGTCACCAGCTGCGCGCCGGTCAGGGTGAAGGTGATCAGAGTGTTTCCGAACGGTTGGGCGGCGAAGACCTGGGCGTAGGTGATGTCACCGGCCGGGAGGTCGGCCCGGAGTCCACCCGAGTTGGTGAAGGCGACGGCCGCGCCCACCTTCCGCCCCGCGGCGAGGTGGGCGTCGGCCACCACGTCCCCGAGGGTCGACTCTCCGGCGTTGCTCGCCGACTTGGTCAGCCCCGCCGCGAGCCGCCCCACGCGCCGGGTGGCCAGGGGCGCAGCGTCCGCCACCGCCCGGTCCACCACCGCCTTGGCGCGCGGGTCGGGTTCGAGGTCGTGGGTCACCGCCACCTGCGTCGCCCGTCGCGAGAGCACGGTGTGCTGCACCGGATCGAGCGCGAGCTCGATGCGGGTCAGGAGCCGCCCGTAGGCGCCGGCGCTCGTGGCCAAGGCGCCTCCGATCTCCGGGCAGACGTAGGCCTGGTGGGTGTGCCCGCTCACGATGACGTCCACCCCGCGAAAGCGCTGGGCGATGTCCACCAGGGGCCCGCTGAAGCCGCGGCAATCGCCCGGAGGGGAGCCGGGGGACTGCGCGCCGCCCTGGTGGATGAGCACCACGACCGCGTCCGCACCCGCCTCGCGCAGCTTCGGGACCGCGGCGTTCACCGCCTCCGCCTCGTCGCCGAACGTCAGGCCCGCCACCCCGCTCGGGGTGACCACCGAGGGCGTCTCCCGGAGGACGACGCCGACGAAGCCGACGGTCGCCCCTCCGACCTTCTTGAGCACTGTGGCCGGAAGGACCGTCTTGCCGGTCCGATCGAGCACGTTCGCCGCGAGGTAGCTGAAGCGGGCTCCCGCGAACGCCTCCTTGCACGGCGCGTCGGTGCGGCACCCGCCGCGCTGCAGCCTCAGGAGCTCGTCCAGGCCCTCGTCGAACTCGTGGTTTCCAACGCTCGAGACGTCCAGGCCGAGCACGTCCATCAGCGTGATGCTCGGCTCGTCGTGGGTCAGCGCCGAAGCCAGCGGGCTCGCCCCGATCAGGTCGCCGGCGCCGACGACCAGCGTGTCCGGCTCCTCGGCGCGGAGGCGAGCGACGTGGGCAGCCAGCCAGGCCCCTCCGCCGGCCGGGACGGTGCCGTCCGGAAGTCGGACGGTGCCCGCGGGCGGCTCGAGGTTTCCGTGGAAGTCGTTGAGCGCGAGCAGCTGGACGTGAACCGGCCCACTCGACGCCTGGGGGGCCGGCGGGCTTCCGGCGCAGGCGGCGAGGGCGAGGAGCAGGGACAGACGGTGCATGGACTCCCCAGCATGCACCGATCTGGCCAGAGTCCCGAACGTCAGAGCCGGAACCACACCCCGAGAGCGGCGTTGACCGCCACGCTGCCGAGGGGGCTCACCCCGTTGCCCACCAGCGCCGCATCCACCGTCAGCTCGAAGTACACCCGGAAGAACCCGAGGTCGGTGATCTTCAGCCCGCCCCCGAGCCGCAGATAGAGCACCGCGACGTCCTCGATCTGAACCGGGAACGACACCCGCCCGTAGAGCGGGAAGCTGCGCCAGTCGAACGTCACCCCGGGCCCGAGCGTCATCCGCTGGCGTTCGGCGAACATTCCGGTCGCCGCGATGCCGATGCGAAACTCCAGGTCCACCCCCACCGAGTCCGTGACGAAGTAGCTGCCGATGGCGTCCAGCGCGGGCTGGAAGCTCTGGGCGATGGTGAACTCGCTGCCGTGCCCGAGGCTGCCCGTGGAGTGCCCTGCCCAGAGCGGAGCCTCGAGTGCCAGCCGGGCGGACCACTGGGCCTCGGCGCGGGCGGGGGCGAGCAGCAGCGTGAGGCCAGTGAGCCCGAGCAGGAGCGAGTGCCTCATCGGCCTCCCAGGCTAGCCGAGGATCGCCCGGACGTGGCGCGGCCGGCCTCGACCTCCGGCCCAGCTCAGTGCGCGGGCCGCTTCTCCCCGGCGTCGACCCGGAGCACGAGCCGGTTCTGCTTCGGCGGCAGCGGGCAGGTGGCGAAGGCGCTGAAGGCGCACGGCGGATTGTAGGCGCGGTTGAAGTCGAGAATGACGGTCCCGTCTCTCGCCGGGTCGGCGTAGAGGAACCGGCCCGCGCCGTACGTCTCCGTCCGGTTGGTCTCGTCCGCGAAGACGAAGAACAGGTCCGGGCTCCCCTCCTCCAGCACCGGTGTGAGGCGGTACTCCTTCCCGTCGACCGTGAATACGGCCGTGCCGGGCGAGGGCGAGCGCTCCACCTGACCGAGCACGTTCGGGACGGCGATCACGGCCGGCGGGTTCGCCGGCTCCCACCGTGCGGTGACTCGCCAGCGCGCCGACGCCGGGTAGGTGGGAATGCCCTTGAACTCCTTCCGGGCGCGTGCCTCCGGGTCCCTGATGCGCACGCCGATGCGGTCGCCGCGGACGATGAGCTGGAACCGGAAGCGGCCGAGCTGGAGGACGTCCGGCTCGGCGCCTCCCTCCTGGTCCGTCCGGACCGGGCCGCCGGTGAACGGCTTCCCGGCACGGGTGACCGCCACGCCCGGCGCCGGCTGGAAGGTGACGCTCAACCCGGCGCGGGTGAAGGTGCCCACGTTTGCCGGAGCTCCCTCGGGGAACACCACGGTCGCGTCCCCGCCCGAGCCAGAGCTGTTCGGGCCCTCGGTCAACCACCCGAGCCCGACCAGGCTCAGCCAGCCGTCCTCGGACTGGAGCCGCTTCAGCCGTTGCTCGTGCCAGCTGTCGGTGGCGGTGACGACGTCGTCGGAGGCGGGAGCGGCGGACAGGGAGAGGGCGAGCACGGTGGCGAGGAGCATCGGCGCCCCTCTCTAACCCGCCTTCCCCATTCTGGCCGCCCGTTCCGGAATGGGTCCTCGTCGCGGTCGCCGAGCACCTGAAGGACGAAGAGGTCCATGGCCGAGGAGGACGCCTGACACCCGGGCACAACCAGCCAGTCACCCCTCAGTGCTGACGGACTCGAGTGCTGACATACTCGTCGCGAGGGGCTGGAGGCAGCGATGGAGAGGTACCAGAAGGACCCGGAGAAGCAGCAGTTCCGCGACGAGCTCGCCAGGCTGTTGATGGTGGCCTGGGCGACGCAAGAATGGGGACTGAGGCCCCAGCTGAACGCCGTCGGTCCCGACTTGGAGCGGCTGACGGCGAAGGCCAAGGCATTCGGCGAGTCCGCCCTGGCCTACGCGGATGGGTTCATGGCCGCGCGCGACGAGCACCCGCGCGGCTAGAACTGCCGCTGGTCCCCAGCGTGAGATCATGACGAGCCGATCTTCTTGAGCCGACACCCGGATTTGAACCGGGGACCTACTGATTACGAATCAGTTGCTCTACCAGCTGAGCTATGTCGGCCGATGCGACGGGGTCGGCTGAGTAGCATCGCCGCCCGAGCGCGTCAAAGCCACCTGCCCGCCTCTCACCACGGCGCCACGTCCCAGTCGATGACGCCCTCGAGCCCGCGGTGGAGGCCCACCAACCCGCTCACCTTCCGGATGGCGAGCAGCGCCCCCGCCACGTACGGCTGGGCCGACGTTCCCGACTCGTGCCGGAGGTGGAGCCGCTCGCCGGGGCGGCCGAAGACCACCTCCAGGCCGATCACGTACCCGGGCAGGCGGACCGAGTGGACCTGCACCCCGGCCACCGACGCGCCACGCGCCTCGCGCGGACCCTGCACGCGATCGAGCGGCACGGTGATCTCCGCCGGGCGCACCGCCGCAAGCTGGCGCGCAAGCTGACGGGCCGTTCCCGAGGGAGCGTCGGGCTTGTCGTCGTGCGCCGAGTCGACGATCTCGTAGTGCGGAAAGAAGCGGGCGGCGATCTGCGCGAGCCGCTGCAGCACCACCACCGTGAGCGCGAAGTTGCCAACGGCCAGCACGCCCCGGCGCGCGGCGCGCGCCGCCTGGTCGATCTCCTGGAAGTCTTCCTCGGTCAGTCCCGACGTCCCGATGACCACGTGCGCCCCGGCCCCGAGCGCCGCGACGACGTGGGCCTTTGCCACCTCGGGCCGCGTGTACTCGAAGAACACGTCCCCCGGCGTCCGCAGGACCTCCCGGACGGAGCCGCTGACGGCGCACTCCAGCCGCGCGTCGCCCACCACCTCACCCAGACGCGCCCCGGCATGCGTCCGCGACACCGCGCCGACCAGCTGAAGATCCGGGTCCGCAGCGATCCCTCGGGCCAGCTCCGATCCCGCCCAGCCGGTCGCGCCGGCGAGGATGACCCTCGTTCGTCCCATGCCGACGGCCTAAGCGAGAGCAGGGGCCAGTGTCGATCCGGCGCGCGTGACCGGCGCCCACGTCCGACACGCTCCCCGAGTCCGGCCGACCGTCCGGTCGGTCCGCACCGGCGCCACCGCCGCACGCCGCCGCCAGACAGGCGACACCCATCCACACCCGGAACCCGCGCATCACCCGGGGGCGCAACGCATCGCGCAATCGGTTGCCCGTGAAGAACGCGACAGGATCGTCGTGAGATTGACGGAGCGGATCCGCGAGTCGTATAGCCGCGGCCGCACGCGAGGAGCCGACGACAGACCATGGCCGAGCCACAGAACTTCATGCGGGTCCCGGACCCGACCCCGAAGCGCACGCTCTACACGGATGCGATGGAGATCTTCCATCGCGCGGCCGACACCATCGGCCTGGCGCCGCGCGTACGCCTGGAGCTCGAGGAGCCCGACTACGAGCACATCTTCTACGTCACCGCGAAGCTGAAGGACCGTCTCCGCCCGCTCTCCCCCGAGGCCGCCAAGGCGTTCGGCGACCTGCCGGTCACCCAGGTGCGTGATCCGAACGGTCTCGAGCGTCTGGCCGACGGACAGATCCTCCTCAACGGCAAGGCGCTGCTCGGCTCGGACGTCGCCATCCGCCGCGGTCACCTCCGGCTCCCGGATGGCGGCGTGTACCAGCTCATCCCTGGCGAGTCGCAGCGCTTCAAGGCCTACCGCGTGCAGCACAACCAGGCGCGCGGTCCGTACAAGGGCGGCATCCGCTACCACCGCGAAGTCTCGCTCGACCTGTTCAAGGCGCTCGCCGCCGAGATGACTTGGAAGACCGCCATCGCCGAGGTCCCCTTCGGCGGGGGCAAGGGCGGCATCCAGATCGACCCGCGCCAGTACGGCCGCGAGGAGATCGAGGCCATCACCCTGCGCTTCATGTACAAGCTGAAGCGCCTCATCGGGCCGAACATCGACATCCCCGCCCCGGACGTAGGCACCAACGGCGAGATCATGGCGCTGATGATGCGTCAGTACCTCGACGGCGAGCGCGAGCGCCACGTCGGGCGCGCCATCGTCACCGGCAAGGACGTGCGCATCGGCGGCTCCGAGGGACGCGTGAAGGCCACCGGCCAGGGCGTCGTCTACTGCATCGAGGACTTCTACGCCGACAGGGGCGAGACGCTGCGGGGCAAGACCTTCGCGGTGCAGGGCTTCGGCAACGTGGGGTCGAACGCCGCGGAGATCTTCGCCGGGCTCGGCGGGCGGCTCCTCGCGGTCAACGACGCCGACGGCACCATCTACAACCCGGACGGGATCGACGTCCCGGCGCTGCTCGCCCACGTGCAGGACCCGAGGAACCTCAAGCGAAGCGTGATCGGGTTCCCCGGCGCCCAGAAGATCGAGAAGAAGGATTTCTGGGAGGTCCCGGCCGAGGTGCTCATCCCGGCGGCGCTCGGCGGCGAGATCACCGCGGACGTCGCCGAGAGGCTGAAGTGCAAGCTCATCGCCGAGGGCGCCAACGGCCCCACCACGCCGGAGGCGGACCGGGTGCTGCTCAAGCGCGGCATCGATCTGATCCCCGACATCATCGCCAACGCCGGTGGCGTGACGGTGAGCTACTACGAATGGATCCAGAACAAGCGCATGGAGTCCTGGACCGAGGCCGAGGTGAACGCGAAGCTCGAGCACGCGCTGAAGCGGAATTACCGCATCATTCGCGACATCTCGCGGAACACGCCCCGGCGCACCGAGATGCACGACAGCCGGCCGTTCTGCGTGGGGAAGCAGGTCGAGCCCCGGCTGGCGGCGATGATCCTCGCGCTCAAGCGGATCGAGGCCCACTACATCATCGAGGGCTTCTCGCAGTAGATCCGGGAGCGGTCGCGGGTCGCGGGAGGCCGGCGCATCGGCACGCCGACGTCGTTCGAGCTCAGTGCATCACCCGCTCGCGGTCCACCAGCAGCAGCGGGTGGTCCTCGCGCGTCTCGTAGGCCACGATCCGCAGCCCCATCCCCCGGGTGTGGCCTGGCTCCTCGGCACCGCGCCCGTAGCTGAGCGCGACCTGGTAGCGCACCTCGCAGAGGCAGGTCATCTCGGTGCCGTCCTCGCCGGTGAAGGTGACCCGCACCCGGCCGCCGAGGGGCATCGGCTCGCGTGTTTCCACGAAGAGCCCCGTCGCCGAGATGTTCCGGGCGATGCCGCGGGTGAGGCCGTCTGGCGTGCTGATGTAGACGGTGAAGACCTTGTCGAAGCGCAGGTGGCGGCGGCGATCGCCCACGGGCGTGCTCCTTCTGGAAGGATGCAACGCCAGACAGAGTACGCAGTAGTCAGATGTAGTCAAAATATCTACCTCAGGAGGTCGACGTGCTCGCCAGGTCGGCAGTGATGCTCCTCGCGCTCGTTCCGGCGGTCGCGCTGGCCGAGGGCCGCTTCGACGAGCTCCGCAAGGACGCCCAGCCGTTCGACGGCGGGCTCGGCGAATTCCTCGAGCAGTACCTCGGTGACTGTGGCCAGGCCTCGAACACCGCCAACTGCCGGAACCGCTCCCGCGAGTTCCAGGCGCAGGCGAAGGGGAAGCGCTTCTACGCGCTCATCCGCGAGGACGAGGCCGGGATGGTGGCCATGTCCGGGAGCACCCGGTCCGGCGGTGACTTCACCATCGAGGTGACGCCCTTCTTCCCCGGCAGCGAGCACGCGCTGACCGATGCGGTCCCGAAGAAGACCGACGCGCGCGGGAATCCCATCCTCCCGGTGCTGATGATTCCGGGAAAGCTGCCCGGCGCCGAGACGGTCGACGAGATGGAGCGGCTGTTCAAGAACCGCGGCGTGCGGCTCGAGCTGCTCTTCCGGCCCGAGCAGCCCTGGGCGTTGCCCAAGAAGGGCGGCGGGACGCTCACCGGGGTGAAGGCCAAGCTCGAGGCCATCCAAGTGACCTCGCGCACCGGCGCAGTGCTCGCGACCTGGATCGCCGCCGGAGGCTGACCCCGGGGAACACCATGTTCGACCACGCGGCGACCGGCGCCGACTCCGTCGAGGACGCCGTCAGGCAGGCGGAAGGATGCGGGCCACTGCCGCCGCGCCCTCCCCCGCCACCAGGCCGGCCACGAACTCCCGGGCGAGGGCAACCGCGTCGATACCCGGTGGAAGCTCGCGGTTGATCTCCCCACGCTGGAGCTTGTGGCGGACGGCATCCTCCAGCGCGGCGCGGCCGGCGGCCTCCTCGATGGGGCTCCTCGTCCAGCGCTCGGCGACCTCGATCAGCGCCTGACGCACCGTGCGGCGCTTGCCGAGGAGCGGCTCGAACACCGGGTCGTGAGGGTTCATGGAGCCTCCAGCACCAGGCGCTTGGGCTTGCCCTGCCGCTCGATCTCCAGCGTCAGGCGACTCCCGGCGGATCGCTCGGCCAGCGCCGAGCGGAAGCTCTCCACGCTCGCCACCCGCTGCCCCGCGGCCTCCACCACCACGTCGCCGAGCCGGACCCCGGCCCGCGCCGCCGGTCCGTTCGGGGCCACCTGCACCACCCAGGCGCCGAACGGCGAGCGCGCTCCCAGCCGGTTCGCCGACTCGGCGTCCAGGTCGGACACGCTGATGCCCAGGCGGTCGAGATCGCCCTGGGACTCGATCTCGCCCGTCGGGCCGCTCGCGGGCGCGGGCCGTACCGGCCGCTCGGCGACCCGCGCGGTGAACTCCCGTGCGGCGGTGCCGCGCTGCACGCCCATCCGCACCAGCGTGCCCGGGGCGAGGAGGGAGATCTTCCTGAGCAGCTGGAGGTACGAGTCGACGGGCCGGCCGTTGATGGTGGTCACCCGGTCTCCGGCGCGGAGACCGGCGGCCGCCGCCGGGCCCCCGGGGTACACGTCCACGACCTGCGCCGAGTGCTTCCCCGGCTCCTCCACCACCGTCATCCCCAGCCACCCGCGCTCCACGTGCCCGTTGTCCAGGAGATTGGGGAGCAGATCCTTCACCATGTTGATCGGCACCGCGAAGCCGATGCCCTGCGCGTTGCTGATGACCGCGCTGTTCACTCCCACCACCTCGCCGCGCATGTTGAAGAGCGGCCCGCCGCTGTTGCCGGGATTGATGAGCGCGTCGGTCTGGATGAAGTCGTCGAGGGGACCTACCCCCAGCACCCGCTCCTTCGCCGAGATGAGGCCATGCGACACGCTCCGGTCGAGGCCGAACGGGTTGCCAATGGCCACCACCCAGTCGCCCACCTCGAGCCGGTCCGAGTCTCCGAGGACGACCGACGGCAGATCCGTCCCGTCCACGACGTGGAGCAGCGCGAGGTCCGTGTCCGGGTCACTCCCCACCAGCTCGGCGTCGAACAGCCGACCGTCGGCGAGCCGCACCTGCATCCACTGCGCGTCCTTGACCACGTGGTGGTTGCTGACCACGTACCCCTCGGGCCCCAGGAGGAAGCCGGAGCCGGTCGCGGTCGGCACGCGGCCGGCGGAGATGCCCTCCACCGGCTCGGAGTAGGTCAGGACGTTGCAGACCCCGGGGCTCACCGCCCGGATGAGCGGAGCGAGCGAGCTCGGAGCGGAGAAGCCCACCAGGAAGGGACCCGAGCCGTTCCGCTCCCGCCACAGCGGCGACTTGGAGCTGGTGGCCCGGTCGCCCTGCTCGAACGCACGCGCACGCTCTCGCGCCCAGTCCTCGAACGCGTGCTGGGGACCGGTGGCGGCAAGCGCCAAGGCGAGAAGAGCGGAGAGCAGCACGAGTCGGAGACCGACTCTACGCCTTCACCGGCTGCACGTACCGGCCGACCTTCACCCGGCCGGGCCGGATGACCCGCCCCCGCAGGGCGTACGCCGGACGCTGCTCGGCGAGCACCCGCTCGCTCTGCTCCGGCGAGGACACCAGCTCCACGTCCACCGCCTCGGCGGCGTTCGGATCATACGGACGGCCCACCAGCTCGAGCCGCTCGATGCCGCTGGCCTGGAGCCTCTGGAGCAGCTTGTCCCGGATGAGGCGAACACCCTGGGCGAGGGGGGAGCGGTCGTCCGCGGTGAGCGAGAGATCGAGCTCGTCGATGGCCTCGATGAGGGCCTGGGCCACCTGCCCCTTCTCCACCTCCAGCATCCGCTCCCGCTCGCGCTGGAGGCGCTGCTTGAACTCCTCCCGGTCGCGCATCACGTCCTGGATGCCACGGGCCAGCTCGTCCACCCGGCGGCGGGCGGCGTCGAGCTCGGCCCGGAGCTGCGTCGCCTCGTCGGGCGTCCCGACCTGAGACTCCGACTGGGACACCTCGGACTCCGGCACGCTCTCTGGGTCCGGGACTCCCGCCCGGGGGGTCCCGTCTGGGTTGTAACGGCGCTTGTCGTTCACGCGGACGGTCATCGCTCGCCTCGGAACCTAACCAGATGATCCAGGGTGTCAACGCTCGGAAGGCCACCGGTGGGCCGCCGACAGTCCGGGACGGGGGCGCCCGTGCCACGGCCCGCAGGTCGGGCGGGGACGTCCGACGCCCGACGGGGAGAGTGCCGGTTCGCCCTCCTTTTCGGGGTTTGCGCGCTCCCGGCGTCCATCGCCGCCGCGGACTGGACGGTCTCGGCGGGTGGCGCAACGGTGACCTTCGGCCCGAGGATGCGCACCAGCTCCGGCTCCTCCACCACCTCGGTGGCGAGCAGTCGGGCGGCAAGTGCCTCGACCAGCGCGCGGCTCGCCCGGAGCAGGCTCCGCTTCCTGGGTCAGCCGGCGACCATCGGGCCTCAGTCCCCGCCAGCGTCGGGTGCCGGGCAGGCTTGAGACTCCGGGAACTCCATCGTACGAGAGTCGACGGCGCCGTCCCTGGCGCCAGCGACGGAGGTCTCGAGGATGGCGGGACGGGTGATCCGGGCCCCCCGGGGAAACGAGCGCAGCTGCCGCGGCTGGGTGCAGGAGGCCGCGCTGCGAATGCTGATGAACAACCTCGACCCGGAGGTGGCCGAGCGCCCCGGGGACCTGGTGGTCTACGGCGGCACGGGCAAGGCCGCGCGGGACTGGGCCTCGTTCGATCGAATGGTGGCGACGCTCCGGACCCTGGGCGACGACGAGACCATGCTGGTCCAGTCCGGGAAGCCGGTGGGCGTGCTCCGGACGCATCCCGACGCGCCGCGGGTGCTTCTCGCGAACTCGAACCTGGTCGGACGATGGTCCACCTGGGAGGTCTTCCGCGAGCTCGAGGCCAAGGGCCTGATGATGTACGGGCAGATGACTGCCGGCTCGTGGATCTACATCGGCACGCAGGGCATCCTGCAGGGGACGTACGAGACGTTCGCCCAGGCGGGCCGGACCCACTTCGGAAGCGACGACCTCTCCGGACGGCTGGTGCTCTCCGGCGGCCTCGGGGGGATGGGCGGGGCCCAGCCGCTGGCGGCGACGATGAACGGGGCGGTCTTCCTCGGCGTCGAGGTGGACCCGGACCGGGCGCGGCGCCGGGTCGAGCACCGCTACCTCGACGTCATCGCCCGCGACCTCGACGACGCACTGGCCCAGGTCGACGCGGCCCGCGCCCGGAAGCAGGCGCGGTCCGTCGCCGTCATCGGGAACGCCGCGGACGTCTATCCGGAGCTCGTCCGCCGGGGCATCGCGCCCGACCTGGTGACGGACCAGACGTCGGCACACGATCCGCTCAACGGCTACATCCCCCGCGGGCTGTCGCTGGCCGAGGCCGCGGAGCTTCGCCGGACGCGGCCCGAGGAGCACGTGCGCCGGGCGCAGGAGTCGATGGCCGTCCAGGTGAAGGCAATGCTGGACCTGAAGGCCGCCGGCAGCCACGTCTTCGACTATGGGAACAACATCCGCGCCGGGGCGCAGGCGGCGGGGCTGAAGAACGCCTTCGACTTCCCCGGATTCGTGCCGGCGTACATCCGCCCGCTGTTCTGCGAGGGCGCGGGACCCTTCCGCTGGGTGGCGCTGTCCGGAGACCCCGAGGACATCCGGCGGACCGACCGGGCGGTGCTGGAGCTGTTCCCGGAGAAGACCGGCCTCGCACGCTGGCTCCGCATGGCCGCCGAGCGGGTCGCGTTCCAGGGGCTGCCGGCGCGCATCTGCTGGCTCGGCTACGGCGAGCGGCACCGGGCCGGGCTGGCATTCAACGAGCTGGTGCGCCGGGGCGAGGTGAAGGCGCCGATCGTCATCGGGCGCGACCACCTGGACTGCGGCTCCGTCGCCTCCCCCAACCGGGAGACCGAGGCGATGAAGGACGGCTCGGACGCGGTGGCGGACTGGCCCATCCTGAACGCGCTGGTGAACGCGGTGAACGGCGCGAGCTGGGTCAGCGTGCACAACGGCGGTGGCGTGGGCATCGGCTACTCGCTGCACGCCGGGCAGGTCATCGTCGCCGACGGGACGGAGGCCGCGGCCCGGCGCATCGAGCGCGTGCTCACCTCGGACCCCGGGATGGGCGTGCTCCGGCACGTCGACGCCGGCTACCCGGAGGCCGTGGAGGTGGCCCGCTCCCGGGGAGTGAAGGTGCCCGGCCTGACGGGGTGAGACCGGGCTGCCCGTGGTCGGGGACTTCCAGTGGGGCGGCGGGCTCCGAATCCCCGTGAGATCGTCGAGCAACGCTCGACGGCAAGCTGAACGCCGGACTCGCAGGCTACCGCGCACCCCCGTAGCATGCGGCCGATGGGTCGGACCTTCGATCTCCTCGTCCGCAACGCCGGAACGGTCTTCACCGCCGACGGTGCGGACGGCGGCAATGCCCAGCAGCTCCTCGGGCCCATCCCGCGCGGGGCGGTGTGCATCCTCGACGCGCACATCGCCTGGATCGGGGCCGAGGGCGACCTTCCGCGGGAGAGCGTCACGCCCTCCACCAAGATCCTCGACGCCGGCGGTGGCCTGGTCGTCCCGGGCTTCGTCGACTCGCATACCCATCTGGTATGGGCCGGAGAGCGCTCGCACGAGTTCGCGCTCCGCTGCGCCGGCGCCGACTACCTCTCCATCTCCCGTGCAGGCGGCGGCATCGCCTCCACGGTGCGGGCGGTCCGCGAAGCCTCCGACGAGACCCTCGTCGCGCTCGCCCTCCCCCGGCTCCACCGGCTGCTCGCCCAGGGCGTCACCACCGCCGAGGTGAAGAGCGGCTACGGGCTCGACGCGGACAGCGAGCTCCGGATGCTCCGGGTCATCGACCTGCTCGGCGCGCGGCAGCCGATCCGGCTCCTGCGCACCTTCCTCTGGCTGCACGCGATGCCGCCGGGGAGCACCGATCGCGCCGGCTTCCTCGCCCGGGGACGGAAGGTCCTGCGGGAGGTCGCGCGGGCGGGCCTGGCCCGGTTCGCCGACGCCTTCGTCGAGGAGGGCGCCTTCGGTCAGGACGAGGTGCGCCCGTTCCTCGAGGAGGCCCGCACGCTCGGGTTCGGGCTCAAGCTCCACGTGGACCAGCTCCGCGCCGGCCGGGGCGCCGAGTTCGCCGCGAGCCTCGGCGCCCTCTCCGCCGATCACCTCGAGTCGATCGACCCTCAGGGAATCGCCGCGTTGGCGAGCGCGCGGGTCACCGCCGTGCTCATCCCCACTGCCACCCTCGTCCTCCGCCTGCTCCGGTACGCGCCAGGGCGCGCGCTGGTGGACGCGGGCGTCGGTGTGGCCGTCGCCACCAACTGCAACCCGGGCAGCGCGCCCACCGAGAACCTCGCGCTGGCGATGTCCCTGGCCTGCCTGCAGAACGGCCTCACCCCGCCGGAGGCCCTGCTCGGGGTCACCCGGCGGGGCGGCGAGGCGCTCGGCGACACCTCGCTGGGCAGGCTGCGGGTGGGAGGACCGGCGGACCTGGTGGTGCTCGGGGCGCCGGACGTCGACCACCTCGTCGCCCACGTCGGCACCAGCCACGTCCAGACGGTGGTGCGCGCCGGCCGGGTCGTCCTCCGGTCGGACGCGAACGCGTGCTCCTGAAGGAAAGTTCCGCCCCGGGCCTCCCGATGAGGCCCGGGGCTGGAACAGGGCTTTCCCGCTCTGCCTCCGACCACCGGAGAGCAGAACACCCATACCAGAGCGAACACAGATCGCCCGTTCGCATTCCGAAACGGGCCCTTGGTGCAGTGGGTGTCCGTGGCCCCGCTGCGAACGTCACGCAGCTCGTGTATGAAGTGTGAAGTCCATGTGTCGTCTGTTTGGCTTCCGGTCCGTCGCGTCAGAGCGGGTGCATGACGCGCTGGTGCTGGAGCGCAACTCGCTCCGCCGGCAATCGCTGGAGCACCCCGACGGGTGGGGAATTGCCTCGTGGCAGGACGGGGGCCTTCCCCAGGTCGCGCGGGGACTGGGCGCCGCCCACCTGGATCCCGAGTTCGAGCGGGTGAGCAGCGCGGTTCAGGCGCGCACCGTGCTCGCCCACCTCCGGCTCGCCTCCGTCGGCTCGGTGAAGCTGGACAACGCTCACCCCTTCACCCACGGCCGCTGGGCCTTCGCCCACAACGGCACGCTGCATGCGTTCGACCGGCACCGCGCGGCGATCGAGGAGCTCATCGCGCCGGCGTACCGCGCCTTCCGCGGCGACACCGACTCCGAGCGCTGCTTCGCGCTGTTCCTCACCTGCCTCGCCTCCCGGGCCGATCGGCAGCAGGAGCCCGGGCTGGAGGACGTGACCTGGGCGCTGGCGAGCGTGGTCGACGCGGTGGCGCGCATCACCGACGTCGACGTGGGCCACGGGAAGCGCTCGGCGATGAACTTCCTGGTCACCGACGGAGACCTGCTCGCCGCCATCCGCCGCGACCGCACGCTGTTCTTCGCCGCCGAGTCCGACGAGAGCGTTCCACTGCGGGAGCGCCCTGCCCCCGGCACCCGGGTCTACGCGCTCGAGGTCGCCAGCGAGGAGCTGCAGGGGCCGGACGTGTGGCACGAGGTCCCGCAGGACGGCGTGATCGGCATCGACCGGGACCTGACGTTCGTGGAAACCTCGCTCGCGACGCTGCTTCAGCGCACCGCGGGCACGCTCGCCCGCACGGGGTGAGCCATGCCCATCAACGTGCAGCAGGTCCGGGCCGCCATCGAGCAGGCCCAGGAGAACGCCCTGGCCCAGCAGGCGCAGCAAGGGCTCCAGTCGCCGCGGCAGTTCGCCCGTCCGTCGGTCGAGCATGTCTCGCTCGGTCGCGGGCTCCGGGTGGTCATCCTCCTGGTGCTCTGGGCGGGCGGGAGCCTCCTCTCCGTCCTGCTCGGGCTCGGGGCCGGGGGCTTGCCCGGGGCCGGCATCACCCTGCCCCTCGGGGTGATCGTCTCCTTCTTCCTCGCCCTCTACCTGAGCCACATCGTCCGGGTCGCAGCGCAGTGGGAGCGGGGGGTCGTTCTCCGCCTGGGGAAGTTCTACCGGCTCAAGGGCCCTGGGGTCATCCTGGTGTTCCCGGTGATGGACACGGTGCGCTTCGTCGACACGCGGCTCCTCACGCTCGACATCCCGCCCCAGCAGGTCATCACCCGGGACAACGTGCCGGTCCGGGTGGACGGGGTCATCTTCTTCCAGGTCCGTGACCCCGAGCGGGCGGTGATCACCGTACAGGACTACCGGTTCGCGGTGTCGCAGTACGCCCAGGCCTCGCTCCGAGACGTCATCGGGAGCATGACCCTCGACGAGCTGCTCAGTGAGCGCGATCAGATCCAGTCGAAGATCGCCACCGTGGTGGAGAGCCGCGCCTCGACCTGGGGCACCCACATCGACTCGATCCGCCTGCTGGACATCGACATGCCCGAGGACCTCAAGCGCATGATGTCGCGGCAGGCCTCCGCGGAGCGCGAGAAGCGGGCCACCATCACCAAGGCCGAGGGCGACCGGGACGCCGCGCTCAACCTCGCCGCCGCCGCCGCGACCATGGCCTCGAGCCCCGGGGCGATGCAGCTCCGCACGCTCCAGACGCTCGACGGCCTCGGCTCCTCCCCCTCGAACACCGTGGTGCTGGCGGTCCCGGTCGAGGTGCTCGAGCTGGCCAAGGTGCTGTCGAAGGGCCGGACGGACAGCTGAGAAAGAGCGAGGCCCCGGGGGTCGCCCTCCCGGGGGCCTCGTCCGGTCCGGAGGGGGTGAGTCCGGACCGGAGCAGAACTACGTCGGACAGCTGGGATCGCTCGGGTCGCAGTGGAAGCCGCCGTCGGTTGTCCCGGCACCCGTGCCGCCGTCCTGGCCGGCGTCGGAGCCGCCGGGCGTGCCGGAGTCCGAGGTGCCAGCGTCGGCGGCGCAGCTCAGGGACGCGACCGCCTCGCTCTTCACCCGGATGACCGGACGAAGAATCCATTCGGGATTGGGGCCGCCAGTCTCGTGGTAGGCGATGGAGTTCTTCCCGTCGAAGTCGATGGTCAGAGTGTGCTTGGAGCAGGCGCTCACCGTGAACGGTCCCTTCAGCTTCTCGCCCGAGGTCGCGCCGCTCGGGGCCTTCAGCGGGGCGTGGGTGCCGTCGGCGAGCAGCACGTACTGGGGCCCGTCGGCGACCAGCTGGAGCCGGACCTCGCCCACCATCCCGGCGGGGAGCGAGACCTCGCCGAGCTTCATCGCGACGTCCTGGAGGGTGAGCAGGTCCACGGTGATCGGCCCGTGAGCGACGGTCACCCACCCGGCCTGCTCGGAGTGGGCGGTCACCGTGTCGATGGTGACCACGATGCCCTTGACGTCGGGCGAGGGAGCGTCAACCAGCTCGACGGCAAGGATGCCGTTGGCCGAGGAGGTCCCGGCGCCACAGCCCGCGATGGCCAGCGCGGTGGCGGCAGCGAGCCTCGAACGAAGGAGGCGAGAGGGCATCGACCGAGAACTCCCGATGTGGGCCCGTGGTGGGCGTGCGCGCCGGGCCGTGTGCACTCCCCTTCCACTACGCCAGCGCGGTCTGCACCGGACCCCTGGTCGAGGTCCACTGCGCGGCGCTCCCGGAGGCGCTGCTCGAGTCCGAGCTCTTCGGGCACGAGAAGGGCGCGTTCACCGGGGCGCAGCTGCGCCGCCTCGGTCACCTCGCCGCCGCCGAGGGAGGCACGCTCTTCCTCGACGAGATCGGGGAGATCACTGCGGCCACCCAGGTGAAGCTGCTTCCGTCGCCAAGGCGCGATCGACGGCTCAGTCGATGAGCGTTCCCCGCAGGGTCGGGGCAGGGTGCGGGAACCATCTCTGTAGCCGCTCGGCCAGGGCGATGAGCGTTCCCCGCCCCACGGCGCCGGTCACCCGCCAGAAGGCCAGGTTGCAGAGGAGCCAGAGCCGGGCGGCCCCGAGGAGTCGCTGGTCCCCGCCCTCTGGTCTCGCAATGCCGCCGTGCAGTCCGGCTGCCCGCTCCCATTCCTCTCGCCGCCGCTCCAGGTGCTCGACGCCCAGCTCGCGCCGTAGCCGCGCCGGCAGCGGCTGCCGCAGGTCTCGATAGCGCTCTGCCAGGACCTCGACGGTGCCCCGCCGCCGCGGAGGGGGCGAGGCCGCCGTCGTCCTCTCGAGGATGGCGAGGAACAACTGGATGTCGTCCCCGAACAGCGTATGTCCGGGCAAGGCACGGCCTGCGTAACCGGGGCCGTAGAGCGCCTGAAGCAGCCGGATCGGCCGAGCGATCCGCCGGTTGAACGCGGCGAGCTCGGAGGCAGGGAGCCACAGCTCGACCGCGCCGCCCCGGCCCACCACGCGTGGCTCGAGCCGCTGGAGGTAGGCACGGACGACCTCGACCTTGAGGAGGAACGCCGCACCGTCCGGGTGCGGGGCGGTGGCCTGGCGCCGGGCGAGGGCCATCGCCGGGGCATACGCGAGGGAGACGGCCAGGTGGTCGCCCTGGATGTGCTCGGGAAGCGCGAGGCCGTTCGATGCCACGACCTGCGCGATCTCGGCCGGCCCGAGCGGAACGAAGAGCTTGGTGAGCTCGATGCCCATTGCGGCCGAGAACGCTGCCCCGGACGGCCAGTCCGGTTCAAGTCGTGGCCCGAACCTTGCGCCCAATCGCCCTCCGCGTTCCGGGATTTCCCGACCAGGACGACCCCAACACCGGCGGCGTCTTCAGCCGGCGCGGCCGAGCAGCTCGTCCTTCCAGCGCGTCAGCAGACGCTCCGAGCGCGGTCCGGACGCGGTGACCACCAGCTCGCGAGCCTCCTCGGCGGGCTCCTCGATGACGATGCGCAGGGCGTCGGGTGGCGCGGCGCCGGGAATGCGATCCACCCACTCGACCAAGGTGGCGCCCAGGCCGTCGCGCAGCTCGTGGAATCCGGTGCCGTCGAGATCGGCCGGGCCGGTGAGCCGGTACAGGTCCGCGTGGGTGAGGGGGATGCGCCCGTGGTGCTGGTGGACGATGGAGAAGGTGGGGCTGGTCACGTCCTCGTCGCGGATGCCGGCGCCGCGGGCGATGCCGCGCGCGAGCTCGGTCTTCCCCGCCCCCAGATCGCCGACCAGCCCGACGAAGTCTCCGTCTTGGAGCACGCGCCCCAGCGCCTCGCCCAGCGCGCGCGTCTCCGCGGGCGACGACGACGAGAAGCTCACCGTTTCCATGCCGTCCACACCTCGCCGAGCGCGGCGGTGAGATCCGAGGCGATGAGTCCGAGCCGGCCCCAGGCCCGCGCGGCCGCATCGCCGGCGAGCCCGTGCGCAAGGACCCCGACGCTTGCCGCGTCGGCCGGTGCGAGCCCCTGGGCGAGGAAGGCGCCGATCATCCCCGAGAGCACGTCTCCGGTGCCGCCGGTCGCCATGCCGGGATTGCCGGTGGGATTGATCCGGGCCTGCCCTCCCGGGTCGGCGACCACGGTCCGTGCGCCCTTGAGCACCACCACCACGCGGTGCGCCCGGGCGAAGCCGGTGGCGGTGCCGAGGCGGTCCGCCTGGACCTCTCCGACGGACTTCCCGGCGAGTCGCGCCATCTCCCCCGGGTGCGGCGTGACGACGACGGGGGCATGGCTGCGCCGGAGGAGCTCGGCAGCCCCGGCGATCGCGTTGAGGCCGTCGGCGTCGATCAGCACCGGAACCTCGAGGCGGAGGAGGAGCTCACCGATGAGGGCATGCGTGTCCTGGCCACGCGGAATGCCGGGGCCGATGACCAGCGCGTCCTTCCCCTCCGCGGCGGCGAGCAGGACGTCGAGGTGGGTGGGGCCGAGGACCGCGGCGGCCGGGAGCGCCACGCCCATCAGCTCGGGCGCGTGGCCCTGGACGTCGGACAGCGCGTCGGCGGGGGTGGCCACGGTGCACAGCCCCACCCCGCTCCGCAGCGCGGCCAGTCCGGCGAGCGCCGCCGCTCCGCTCTTCCCGCGGCTCCCGGCGACGACCAGGAGGTGCCCGTAAGTGCCCTTGTTGGTGTCCGAGCGGCGCGGGGGGAGCCAGCGCGGCCCATCCGCCGGCTCGAGCAACCAGGTGGAGGGGGTGAGCGCGGCGAGCCCGATGTCGACCACCTCGATGCACCCGGCCAGTGTGGCGCCGGGCTCCAGAGCCAGTCCGAGCTTCTGCGCACCGAAGGTGACGGTCAGGTCGGCCGCGACGCAGGGGTCGAACGCCCGCCCGGCGTCGCTGGAGAGCCCGGACGGCAGGTCGACGGCGAGGACCCGCACGCCCTCGGCGTGCCAGCGGAGCATCGCCCGGATCGCGTCGGCGGCCTCACCGTCGGGCGCACGGCCAAGCCCGGTCCCGAACAGCGCATCGATGACCACGTCGCCCGGCCGGAGGGGCATCGCCGCGGCTGAGGAGTGGATGGGAACACCGCTCTGCTCGAGCGCAGCGTGGTTCCGGGCGGCGTCGCCCTTCAACCGCGCGGCCTCGGCCACTCGCCAGACATCGGCCTGGCGGCCTGCGGCGTGGAGCTTCCGCGCCGCGACATACCCGTCTCCGCCGTTGTTCCCGGGCCCGGCGACGACCAGAAACCGGGCACCCGGCCCGCCGAGCGTCATCGCCGCGTCGGCGACCGCGCTGCCCGCGTTCTCCATCAGGATGGACGCAGGCAGTCCGCGGCGCTCGGCCTCGGACTCGGCGGCGCGCGTCTCGGCGGCGGTGAGGAGCGGCTGCATCGCAACTTCCGAGCGTGCAGCCGAAGCGTGGCGCCTGCAAGTTCGGGCGCTTCTTGGCCACCACTCGGTGCCCCAGGAAGCGTCGAACGGGCACCCCCGACGTCGCGCTCCCGGCGCAGTGGGTCTTCACGGTAGTCTCGCCCGGATGCGCGATCGTCTCAGCCGCTCGACAACGAGGCTGGTGCTCATGTTCCTCCCCGTCGCCTCCGTCACCCTCGGTGCGGAGCCGAAGGACCCGGTGCAGGCGGGCTGGAGTGCGCGGGCGGAGCTCGCCAAGCGCCGCCTCGCCAAGGGCGGTCTGGACGCGTGCGATGCCGCGGTCGAGAAGGCATTCCAGGCGGCCAAGCAGACCCAGGAAATGGATTGGCGGACCTTCGACCTGTCGATCGATGTCGGCGGACAGGTCCTCCTGGCCCTCTACCGTTACCAGGGCAACCAGCTCGACAGCTTCGCGCTGGTCGCTCTCCCCCCGCAGTGGGTCGCGTACCAGAAGGCGGAGAGCAAGACGCTTCGCTTCATCCTCGGCCCCCCGCAGAACTGTGCCTTCAGCCTCTGCACGCGCGGCCCGACGGACGACGGCCCGTGCGCCGAGAAGACCCGACCCTGAGCGAGCACCTCGTGGCCTTCAGTGGAACGTGCATCGGACCAGTGCATCCTCGACCGGGCGGCGAGGTCGGCTTCGGTGACCCCTCGAGCAGACATGAGGAGCGATTGTTGCGTTCAGGCTGACTCGAGCACCACGGTCGCAGCTGCGACTCCTGCGTCATGCGTCAAGGCGAGAAGCACCCGGGCGCCGCGGGCCGAGACCTCGCGTGCCGCGACCCCACTGAGCTCGAACGCCGGCGCACCGGTCGCCCCCTTCACCACCTCCATGTCCTTCCAGCGGACTCCGGGGGGCGCGCCGAGCGCCTTGACCAGGGCCTCCTTCGCCGCGAACCGGGCCGCGTACGCGGTCGCCGCCTCGGTCCGTCCGTCGCAGGTGGCGATCTCGGCCTCGGTAAAGACCCGCGCGCGGAAGCGGTCGCCATTGGGTCCATCGAGCACCTGGGCGATGCGCTCCACCGAGCAGACATCCATCCCCAGCCCGACCACCGCCATGGTCAGGCTTCCCGCATCAGGACGAGCATGTCCCGTACCGCCCGGTCCATCCCCACCAGCACCGAGCGGGCGATGATCGCGTGCCCGATGTTCAGCTCGTCGATCTCGCCGAGCCGGGCGATGGCCTGGACGTTGTCGTAGTTGAGGCCGTGCCCCGCCGCGACGCCGAGACCGAGCTTGCTCCCGGCGCGTGCCGCGTCGACGACCCGCAGCAGCTCGCGGGCCCGCTCCTTCGCGTTCCGGGCCTCGCAGTAGCGCCCGGTGTGCAGCTCGATCCGGTCCGCCCCGAGCTTGTGCGAGGCGCGCACCGCGTCCAGGTCCGGGTCGATGAACAGGGAGACCACGATCTCGCCGTCCTTGAGGTGGCGCACCGCCTGGGTGAGCGACTCGCGCTGGCCCGTGACGTCGAGGCCGCCCTCGGTGGTCAGCTCCTCCCGGCGCTCGGGGACGAGGGTCACCAGGTCGGGCTTCACCTCGTAGGCGATCTTCACCATCTCCTGGGTCGCCGCCATCTCTAGGTTGAGCATCGTCTGGCAGGTCTCCCGGAGTAGCTTGAGGTCGCGGTCCTGGATGTGCCGCCGGTCCTCGCGCAGGTGGATGGTGATCTGCCCCGCACCGGCCGCCTCGGCGAGCGCCGCCGCGGTCACCGGGTCCGGATAGGCGGCCTTGCGCGCCTGGCGCAAGGTGGCCACGTGGTCGACGTTGACGCCGAGTCGCTGTCCCATGTGACAGCGTTGTACCGCAACTTCAGCCGAGCGCGGCGGTCAGGGCGGCGGCGATCGACTGAGCATGCTCCTCGTTGCGCTGTCGGTCCGGGCCCTCGATCAAGATCCGCACCTTGGGCTCGGTCCCGCTGTAGCGCACGAAGACGCGGCCCTCCTTGCCCAGCCTGGCCCGTACCGCCTCGATGGCCGCGCTCACCCCGGGCAGAGCCTCGAGGTCCCTTTGCTCCTTGACCACCAAGGAGAGCAGGGTCTGAGGGACCGGCTCGAAGATGCTGGCCAGCTCGGACAGCGGCTTCTGCTGCCGGCACATCACCGCCAGGAGCTGGAGCGCGGCCAGCGTCCCGTCCCCGGTGGTGGCGTGGTCCAGGAAGACCAGGTGGCCGGACTGCTCGCCGCCCAGGCTGTGCCCCGACCGGCGCATCTCCTCGACGACGTAGCGGTCGCCGACCTTGGTCCGGACCACCTGGACGCCCCAGCGACCCACCGCCCGCTCCAGGCCCACGTTGGACATCACCGTCGTCACCAGGGTCCGGGTGCGCAGGCGGTCCTGAGCGACCATCTCACCGGTGCACACCGCCATGATCGCGTCGCCGTCGACGATGCGACCCTGCTCGTCGGCGACGATGAGCCGGTCCGCATCGCCGTCCAGGGCGAGCCCCAGGTGCGCCCCGTGCTCGACCACTGCCCGGGCCATGTTCTCGGGGTGCACCGCGCCCACGCCGTCGTTGATGTTGAGGCCGTTGGGCTCGCAGGCCAGGCAGATGACGCTCGCCCCGAGCTCCTCGAGGACCGCCGGCGCGGTCCGGTAGGCGGCGCCGTGGGCGCAGTCGACGACGATCCTCATCCCCTCCAGCGTCAGCTCGCGGGGAAAGGTGTTCTTCAGGAAGACGATGTACCGGCCGCGCGCGTCGTCGAGCCGGAAGGCACGGCCGATCTTGTCGGCGGTGGGGCGGATCTCGTCGATCTGCCCGCTGGTCAACAGCTCCTCGAGCTTCTCCTCGGTCTCGTCGGGAAGCTTGAACCCGTCGCGCCAGAAGAACTTGATCCCGTTGTCCTGGTACGGGTTGTGAGACGCGGAGATGACCGCGCCCGCGTGGGCGCGCATCGAGGTGGTGATGTTGGCGATGCCGGGCGTCGGGAGCGGACCCACCAGCTCCACGTCCACCCCCATCGAGGTGATGCCCGCGGCCAGCGCCTGCTCCAGCATGTAGCCGGAGAGGCGGGTGTCCTTGCCGATGACCACCCGGTGGCGGTGGGTGCCGTTGCGGATCAGGAAGGCCAGCGCCCGCCCCAGCTGCATCGCCACCTCGGCGGTCATCGGCCAGACGTTGGCCGTGCCCCGGATCCCGTCGGTGCCGAACAGCCGCGTCTTCGCCTGGGCCTCTGGAACCCTCATCAACCTCACTTGTTCGACCCTCCTGCCGCCCGTCACGCCTCCCCGGGTCGGCTCCATGCTAGGGACCGCGACCCGGACCCGCAAGGCAAGGGAGGTGTCCCTGGGGGGTGTCACTCCTCGAGCGTCGAGAGGTCTCCGGCGTCCTTGCCCAGCTCCTGTGCCCGGAGCAGCCGCCGGACGATCTTTCCGCTGCGGGTCTTCGGCAGTTTGTCCACCACCTTGATGCTGCTCGGGGTGGCGATGGGCCCGAGCTCATGGCGGACGTGCTGTACCAGCTCGGCCTCGAGCTCGGGGCTTCCCTTGCGACCCGCCCGCAGGATGCAGAACGCCTTGATGCCCTCGCCCTTCACCGGGTCGGGGATGCCGATGACCGCCGCCTCAGCGACCGCCGGGTGGCTCACCAGCGCGCTCTCCACGTCGGCGGTGCCGATGCGGTGACCGGCGACGTTCAGCACGTCGTCGCTCCTGCCCAGCACGGTGAAGTACCCGTCCTTGTCCCAGCTGGCGACGTCGCCCGCGGCGTAGACCTGGCCGGGGATCTCCTCCCAGTACTGCCGCCAGCGCTGGTGATCGCCCCAGACGGTTCGCATCATGTGGGGAAACGGACGGCGGAGCGCGAGCACCCCACCCTGCCCTCTCGGGACCTCCTTGCCGTCGGTGTCCACCACCGCCGCGTCCACGCCGGCGAGCGGCAGGCCGACCGCCCCGGGCCGGGCCGGGATGCACAGCGGGGTCCCCAGCGCCGGTCCGCCGAGCTCGGTCTGCCACCAGTTGTCGGCGATGAAGCCGCGCTTGCCGTTGTCCACCAGGTGCTCGAAGGCCCAGCGACAGGCCTCGGGGTTCAGCGGCTCGCCGGCGACGGTGATCAGCCGCAGCGAGGAGAGGTTGGACTTCGCCGGCAGCTCGCCGCCGAACTTCATGAACATCCGCAGTGCGGTGGGGGCGGTGAAGATGACGTTCACCTTATGCTTCTCCACCACCCGCCAGGCGATCCCCGGATCGGGGAAGTCGATGGCGCCCTCGCGCACCACGGTGGTGATGCCCTCCACCAGCGGCGCGTAGACGATGTACGAGTGCCCCACCACCCAGCCGATGTCGCTGGTGCACCAGAAGACGTCGTCGTCCTTCAGGTCGTAGAAGGTCCGGAGGTGGTACGCCGTGCCGACCATGTAGCCGCCGTGCACGTGCACCACTCCCTTCGGCTTCCCGGTGGAGCCCGAGGTGTAGAGGATGAACAGCGGGTGCTCGCTATCCACCTGCACCGGGGCGACGTCCGGCTTGCTGCGCTGGATGAGCTCCCGGAAGTCCACCTCGTTCGGCTTCAGCGGCCGGCCGCCGCCGCTCCGGCGCTGGAACCAGACCACGTGCTCGACGCCAAGCCCGGGAAGCGCTTCGTCGACGGTGCCCTGCAGCTCGACGATCTTCCCCCGCCGGAACCCGATGTCGCCGGCGATGACCAGCTTCGCCCCGGCGTCGACGATGCGATCCCGGAGAGCGCCCACCCCCAGGCCGGCGTAGACCACGGAGTGAATGGCGCCGAGCCGGGCGACGGCCAGCATCGAGGCGATGCCCTCCAGCGTCAGCGGCATGTAGATGATCACCCGGTCGCTCACCCCGACGCCGAGCGACCGCAGGCCGCTGGCCAGCTTCGACACCAGGTCTCGCAGCTCGCCGTAGGTGATGCTCCGCTCCGTCCCGTCCTCGTCGACGCAGACGAAGGCCCGGTGGTTCCGACGTGGACCGTCGGCGTGGCGGTCGAGCGCGTTCTCGGTGATGTTGCACTTCGCGCCGATGAACCACTGGTGGTCCGGCACGCGCCACTCGAGCACCCGGGTCCAGGGCTGCGACCAGCGGAAACGCTTCGCCTGGTCGCCCCAGAACCCGTGCGGGTCGGAGAGGCTGCGCGCATGCTCCGCGCGGACATCTTGAAGGTTCGCGGCGCGGCGCACCTTCTCCGGCGCCGGGATGCCCTCGCCCACTTCGAGGAGATGCTCGAGTGCCATGCCGCCCTCCTGAAGGTCTCCCGAGAGAACAGGCCACGCGCCCGCGGCGATTTCAAGTTGGACCCCGGCCACGCAAGATCTGCGCGGTGTCCAGGCCCCGGCGCGCGGCGTCAGGACCGCGGCGGACCCCATGCGTCGCCGCCCTCCCTGGCGCGGGCGATGGCGTCGGCGACGGCGAGCGCGTCCCTCACCTCGGCCACGTCGTGCACCCGCACCACGTCGGCCCCATGGAGGACGGCCACCGCGGCCACGGACGCCAGGGTCCCCGGAAGCCGCTGCTCGGGGGGGCGGCCCCCGGCCAGTACCCCCAGGAACCGCTTGCGGCTGGTCCCCACCAGGATCGGGGCGCCGAGGACCCGGAGCTCGGCGAGGTGGCGGAGCAGGAAGAGGTTGTGGCCCACCGTCTTCCCGAAGCCGATGCCCGGGTCCACCCAGATGCGCTCGCGCCGCACGCCGGCCGCGACCGCCCGGTCGACGCTTCCGGCCAGCGACTCGACCACCTCGGCGACCAGGTCGTCGTAGCGAGGGTCGACCTGCATCGTCTCCGGCTTGCCCTGGATGTGCATCAGGGCGAGTGTCGCTCCGGCACGGGCCACCACCGTTCCCAGCGCTGCCTCGTGCCCGAGCCCGCTCACGTCGTTCACCAGCACCGCGCCCGCGTCGAGCGCCTGCCGGGCGACCTCGGCCTTCCGGGTGTCGATCGACAGCGGGACGCCGGTCGCGGCGCGGAGGGCCTGGATGACCGGGAGCACCCGCTCGAGCTCCACCTGGATCGGGACCTCTCCCGCGCCTGGCCGGGTGGATTCCCCGCCGATGTCCAAAAGGTCCGCCCCGGCCTCGACCAGGGCGAGGGCGTGCTGGACCGCGGCCTCGCGCTCGAGGTGCCGGCCGCCGTCGCTGAAGCTGTCGGGCGTGACGTTCACGACTCCCATGACGTGGGTGCGCTCGCCCCAGCGAAAGGTGCGAGCGCCGAGCACCGTGGGGTCGGGCGGTACGCCGGTCGCCATCGCCACGTCGAGCGCCCGGGCGAGCTCGCCCAGTCCCCTGCCCTCGGCGAGCCGGGCCAGCGCCTCGAGGCCGGCGCGGGTGCCGGCGACGGTGGCCCCGCCCGGCCGATACCCGGGATCCGCGACGATGCAGGTCAGGCGCGGGTCCTCGACCTCCCGGAGGAAGCGTGACTCCGCCGTGCCCAGCCCGGTGACCAGGAGGTGCGCCCGGCCCACGGACTCGAGGAGGAGCTGCCGCGCCGCGGGTGGGAGCCCGACCCTTTCCCAGGCGGGCTCGAGCTCGTCGTCGCGATCGAGGGTGATGGGGCGGGCGAGAATCACCGGGCCCGTTGCTAGCAGAGAACCCCGGACCTCAGGAGGGGGCAGCGGGGAGCAGCTCCCGGGTCGACAGCTTCCCATCGGGCACTCGCTGTCGAAGCTGCACTGCCCTCACCAGCCGGAGCCAGCGAGGGCAGCGCGCTTCACCTTTCGAGGACGGCTCAGGCCTTGTTCGGCTCGAGCGCGGGCAGCGGCTGGATGCCCTCGAGGATGCGGCGCTTCTCCTTCTCCTTGGTCCGCGGCGGCGCGTTGACCCGCGGCTTCGGCCGCTCACGGGTGATGGTGCCGCCCTGGACGAGGATCTCCACGTCGTCTGCCTCGAGCGTCTCGTACTCCATCAGGCCGTCGGCGATGCGCTTGAGGGTCTCGAAGTTGTCGGTCAGCAGCTTCTTCGCCCGCTCGTAGCAGCCGACGACGATGTCGCGGACCTCCCCGTCGATCTGCCGGGCGGTGTCCTCGGAGTAGTCGGGGCGGCTGGAGAAGTCGCGACCCAGGAACACCTCGCCCTCGCGGGCGCCGAAGGCCAGGGGCCCGAGCTTGCTGCTCATGCCCCAGCGGCAGACCATCGCCCGCGCCGTCTCGGTGGCGCGCTCGATGTCGTTCGCCGCGCCGGAGCTCATCTCGTTGAAGACCAGCTCCTCGGCGATGCGGCCGCCCATCGCCATGCAAATCTGGTCCAGGGTGGACCCGCGGTAGAGGTTGAACT
>DATKKF010000149.1:0-41611 GCA_035543115.1 Myxococcaceae bacterium | reverse complement strand
CCTTCACCACTCCAAGCATGCGCGTGAGCTCGAACGGCTTCCGGAGCACGCCCACCACGTTGGGTGAGCGGGTCTCGACCGGCGGCCCGCTGAGCAGGACGACGGGACAGGCGATTGGCGGCGTGCCGGCGGAGAGCGCCTGGAGAATGGCCTCGCTCGCCCCGTCGGGCAGCCTGGCCTCGAGCACCAGCAAGCAGCGCGCGTCGAGGCGGCGGACGGCGGCGAGGGTGTCCACCTCGCGTGACACGAGGAGCACCTGGTAGCCCGCGTCGTGGAGGACGTGCAGGAGGACTTCCCGGAGTCCCGGATCATCCTCCGCGACGACGACCGTTCCGCGCACGCACCCACCGCCTTCCGGCTCGGACCAACGACCCGGAGGGAATGATGGGTCGTGGGCGGTGGCCTGTCATCGTGAGCGGATCAGCCGAGCTCGGCGCCGGTATCCGCCGATCCGCGTCGGGGTAAGGGCGGCTCTTCCGCTGTGCGCGAGGAGGCTGAAGCGGGCGCGCCTGGCTCGCGCGACGCCGCCTTCGGCGAGGCGGGCGCGACCCACCGAGGCGCGCCGACCCGCACCTGCTCCCGAGTTCCGCGGAGGTGCAGCGTTCGCTTCCCGGCATCCGCCCTGCAACATGGGCGATCATGGCGGCGCCCAGGCTCGAACAGTCTCGCCGGGTGCCCGACCCGGTGGTGCACGAGGTCGAGCTCCCCGCGGGCGAGAACGTGGACGTCCGGGCGCTGGGCCTCGAGCTGAGGAAGGTGTTCACCTCACCCGCGTACCGGCCGCCCCAGCTGCCGGCGGTGGCGCTCGAGCTCTCCGCGCTGGCCCGGCGGCCGGAGGTCGACGCCGCCGAGGTGAGCCGGGTGCTGGAGCGCGATCCGCTCCTCTCCAGCCGGGTTCTCAGCGTGGCGAACTCGGCGCTGTACGCGCGCGGCACGCCCATCCTCTCCCTGAGGAACGCGGTGAGCCGGCTCGGGTTGCGCGCGCTGCGGGACCTGGTGCTCGAGGCCGCGCTGCACTGCCGCATCTTCCGGGCGGAGGCCTACGCCGCGGCGATGGCGCAGCTCGGGCGCCACGCGTCGGCGACGGCGCATCTGTCGCGACTGGTCTGCCGGTACACCTCGCTGGATGCGGAGCATGCGTTCGCCTGCGGGCTCCTGCACGACGTGGGTGTGGCCGCGGCGCTGCTGGTGCTGGCCGAGCGAAAGGCCGAGGAGCGTCCCGCGGCGGAGGTCTCGCACCCGGTCATCGCCGTGGCGCACCCCGAGCTCGGAGGCATCGTCCTTCAGTCGTGGCAGGTGGCGGCGGAGATCGGTCTGGTGGTCGGCGCCCACCATCGGCGCGAGGTCGCCGGTCGCATCCACCCGCTGGTGGCGGCGGTGGCGCTCGCCGAGCACCTCGCGGACGAGCTGGGGTTCGGAGCTCCTCCGGGGCTGGACGGGGTTCCGCCGCTCCTGGCGGAGCAGTGCGCGCAGGTGCTCGGCCTCACCGAGAAGCAGCTGGAGCTGGTCCGCCGGGACTCGAGCCAGGTCGGGGGCGTGGTCGGCGGAGCGCAGTGAGCGCCCCGCTCAGTGCGGGTGCCCGTGGTCCTTTCCGGGGCCGTGCTCGTGGCCGGCGCTGCCGTGCCCGTGGTCCTCTTCCCTTCCCGGCGCGTGCGGGTGCTCGTGCGTGTGACGGTGCCGGTGCGGATGGCTGTGCGTCGTGCCATCCGGATGGGTGTGCTCGTGCGTATGCTCGTGTTCGTGCTGGTGCGAGTGATCGGGCATGGGCGCCTCCGGACGCGCGGCGAGCCTGACGGAACCGGCGCGCGCCGTCGAGATCCCGCCCGGTCGGGTCGGGGGGGTATGTTCCGGGCCGTCGAGATGGGCGCCCGAGAGCGGAGACCCGGAGTCCTGCGGGGTGTGGCCTTCGGGGTGCCGTTCGAGGCGCGGGTGGATGACCGGAGGCTCTTGCCCGAGGTGCGCCTGCGGTGTCCCCCCGGCTGGCAGGTGACGCGGCGGAAGCCGAGGGTGGTGCTCGAGCTGACCCACGAGGTGTCTGACACCTCCGACCGGAATGGGCGTGGGTTGTCCGTGAACCTGGATGGGCAGACGGTGGCGACGAGGCTCGGGCACACGCGGGCTCTGGACGTGTTCGAGAGCGAGTTGCAGCTGCGCGTGGCGCGGTTCGCCCGACCGGAGGTCTTCGTCCACGCCGGCGTGGTGGCGGTCCGGGGGCGGGCAGTGGTGATTCCCGGGACGTCGGGGTCGGGGAAGACGACGCTGGTTCGCGCTCTGGTCGAGGCCGGGGCGACCTACTACTCGGACGAGTACGCGGTCATCGACGCACAGGGGCGGGTGCATCCTTACGCTCGGCGTCCGAGCGTTCGTGGCCGGCGCGGATGGAAACGCCGGGACCCCGTGCCCCGCCGGGTCGGCCGGCAGCCCGTCTTGCTGGGGCTTGTAATCTCGACGGAATACTCCAGCGGAGCCAGATGGAACCCCGTCCCGCTCTCGTCCGGCGAGCGGGTGCTGGCGTTGCTGTCCCACACGGTTCCGGCGCGCGATCGGCCCCGGGAGGTGCTGGCGACTCTGGCCCGTGCGGTGGCGAGATCTCGTGGGTTTCGGACCCCACGCGGGAGCGCCGGCAGCGCGGCGCGAGCCCTCGTCGCTTTGGCTGCCCTGCGGCCGAGGGGTGGTAGTCTCGGCGCATGGCCCCTTCCAGCGGCTTCGTCCCGCGCCGTCGGGCGAGCGGTCTCGTTACCGAGGAACTCGAGGGTGAGACGCTCCTCTACGTCGAGGCCTCCCACCGAGCCTTCTGTCTGAACCCGCCCGCGGCCCGGGTGTGGAAATCGATCGACGGAGCGCGCGACGTGGACTCGATCGCCCGGTCTGCGGAGCTGGAGCCCGCGCTGGTGGCGACCACGCTGCGCGAGATGTCCGACGCGGGGCTGCTGGAGACTCCAGCGGATGCGCTCCCCGCGCCCGAGGTGAACCTCTCGCGTCGCCGGATGATCCGCGCTGGCCTGGTGGCGATCCCGATCATCCTGGCGATCACCGTGCCGCGGGCGGCGGAGGCGGCGTCCTGCGTGACGGGACTTCCCGGAACACCCTGCGACCCCACGCATCACTGCTGCACTGGCGTGTGCAACGAGAATGCAGGGACCTGCGGATGACGTCGGAGGATCGGCTCATCGCGGGGGCGATCGCTGAGACGCTCCGTCGTTCCTGGACCGGGGCCGCGCCTCTGCTCGTGCTTCCTCCGGACCTGCCCGTCGGGCGCTGGTGTGAGCGACTGGTCGCCGGCGGGGTGGCGGGTCTCGCATGGGCGCGCGTGCGCGGGACCCAGCTGCGCGCATGGCCGGAGCTGGAGACGCTGCACGCGGCCTCTGGGCACCATGCGCTCACCGCGGCACGGCAGGAGCGAGACCTCGTCCACCTGATCGGGCACTTCAACCAAGCGGGTCTCGAGCCCATCCTCTTCAAGGGCTGGACGCTCGCGCGGCTGTATCCACACCGGGGCATGCGACCGTTCGGTGACTTCGATCTCCTCGTTCGTGAGGACCAGGCCGAGCGTGCCCGCGGAGTGCTGCGGTCCCTCGGTGCCGATCTTCAGTCCCGCGCGGACGTGGACACGGTGGCGACGCTGTCGCGATACCTGCCCGATCGGAGCGAGGGCGAGCTGTTCGGACGGGCGCAGCGCGAGTCGCTCGACAGCGCCAGATTTCTGACCCTCGCCGCGGAGGATCATCTCCGGCTGGTCTCGCTTCACCAGCTGCACCACGGCGCCTGGCGGCCGCTCTGGCTCTGTGATGTCGCGGTGCTCCTCGAATCGCTGCCGCGGGACTTTCGCTGGGAGCGCTGCCTCGCCGGCGATGCGCGGCTAAGCGAGGGCGTCCTGGCGACCGTGGCGCTGGCCCGGGAACTCCTCGCGGCGCGTGCTCCGGACGACACGCCGCAGGTCAGCGTGCCGGCCTGGCTGCGGCGCGCTGTGCTGCACGGCTGGGTGAACGGCTACGAAAGCATGCCGCCTTCACTCTACGAGCTGCGGAGGCTCGGCCTCGGGCGCGCCCTTCGGGCAATCGGCGCGCGCTGGCCGGATCCAGTGAGCGCCACGGTGCACCTGCGCGCGCCGCTCCGCGCCGTTCCCCGGTTCCTGGTGCAGATGGCCGAGTGCATTCGTCGCGCGGCGGACTTCGTGCGGCGGGACATCCGCTGGCGCCTCGGTCTCGATGCGCATCTGGCGACGGTCGGAAAGGGAGTGGTCCCGTGAGAGCCCTCGACGTACGTGTTGCGCTCGCAGCCAGCCTCGTGCTGGCGCTGGCCGCGCGCGCACAACCGGTCACCTACACCTGGACCGGCGCGACCGATACCAACTGGAGCACGTCCACCAACTGGAATCCGGCAGGTCCACCGGTTCCAGGCAACGGCGACACCGTCATCGTCGGCGGAGCCGGGACCATCGTGATGGACATCGACGGCGACATCGCCACGCTGAACGTGCCGATCGCCGCGAACTTCAGCGGCGCGGGAGGAGCGCTGGGGATCGGGGCTGGCGGACTGAACCGGACCGGTGGCAACCTCACGATGGACGGCACCCTCGCCATCGTCCTCACGACCACTCAGGCGTGGAACTTCACCGGCGGCGTCAACGCGATCGCCAGCAACATCATCGGGACCGGGTTCACCCTCACCAAGACGGGTCTAGGCGCCGTCACCCTGTCCGGTGACAACAGCCAGCTGACCGCCATCGTCCTCAACGGTGGAAGCATCACCGCTGGGTCGGCCACGGCCCTCGCCGGCTCGCCCTTCACGCTCACCGCGGGTACCCTCAATCTCAACGCACCGAACAGCACGGACTTCGGGGCCGACCTCCTCGCCAACGGCCCGAGCGGGACGCTGAGCACATCCATCACCGCCGGAAACCGGTACACGATCGGAGCCCTGACCGTGAACCTCGGGACGGCGCTCACGGTGGGGGCGCTCGCAGGCTCCGCGGGCACGGTCATCACCACGCGCGGACTCACCCTCAACGGCTCCATCTCCAAGACCAGCAGTGGCTCCGCGCTCTGGATCTCCGGCCCGTTCAGCGGCACCGGGGGCATCACTCTGCGGACCTCCGGTGCCAACCCCATCGGTGGGGCGCTGGATCAAGGACTTCACTTTGCGCAGACGAACACGGTGGGGAGCCCGATCACCAACGGCTCCGTCGCGGGCTTCGCCACCATCCTCGGTGCGGACAGCGGCGCCACGCTCACCTACACCGGAGCGCTGAACATGGGGGCGCTGGGAACCCTGGTGCTCACCCCCCGGACCAGCTCCACCATCGTCATCGGAGCGAGCGGCACCGTGACCACCTCCCAGCCGATGGTATTCCGTGGCGACGGGACCGGAACGCTCCGCTTCAACGCGGCCTTCGTCTACCCGGCGGTTGCCGCGACCGTGGACAACCTCACGCTCGAGACGAACGGTAGTCCCTCGACGCTGACTGCGATGACCTTCACCACGGGAACGTGGAGCGTCCAGACGGCGCCGCAGACCTACGGGAACGCGGTGCTCCTCAACGGAGCGACGGGCATCAACACCGGACAGGGGCTCACCCTGACGGGGGCGCTCAATGGCGCAGGGGCGATTACCAAGTCCGGCGCCGCGACGCTCACCATCGCCGGCGGAAACCACAGTGGCGGGATCGCTCTCCCGACCAATGCCGGAAACCTGACCATCACCGGCGCGCTCACCGGCGAGGGCAACATCTCCATCGGCGCGAACGACGTGCTGACCGTCACCGGCGGCGCCGGCGTCACCACCACCGGCATCAGCGTTGCCTCGGGCGGAACGCTCCAGGGAAGCGGAACCATCTCCGGTGGCGTCAACATGGCGGGGGGCTCGAACTTCACCCCGGGTACCGCTGGGGCGGGAACGCTGACGACCGGAGCGCTGACGCTGGCCGATACCACCAACCTCAACTTCACCGCGGCCACGCCCCCGACGAGCACCAGCGCGACGGTCGGCGCCCTGACGCTCGACGGCGTGCTGAACATCACGGCCGGTGCCGGGTTCGGTCAGGGCACCTACACCCTGTTCAACTTCTCGGGAACCGTCACCAACAACAACCTCCGGCTCGGCTCCAATCCTGGCAACGGGTTCTCCTACGACTACCTGGTCACCTTGAGCCCGAACCAGGTATTGCTGAAGGTCGGACCTGCTGCCACGGCGGTCGAGCTCGTGGGCTTCGAGGCGGTCACCGGCGGCGGTGTGACCCAGGTCACCTGGGAGGCCGGGACCGAGATCCGCAACCTCGGCTACCGCGTCTACCGCGAGCAGGGCAGCCGGCGGGTGCAGATCACCCCGGGCCTCATCGCCGGCTCCGCGCTCCGGGCCGGATTCGACCCCGTCGCCGGCCGAAACTACGCCTTCACCGACGCCAACGGCGGCTCGGGCGCGCGCTACTGGCTCGAGGCCATCGACATGAAGGGCCAGAGCCAGTGGTTCGGTCCGGCTCAGGCCCGGTCGGGCTCGACCTCGGGAAAGCAGTTCCAGCAGGCGATGCTCCTCTCGAACGTCGGCTCTGACGCGCTCCTCGCCGAGCGCGGGCCCACAGGCCGACCCGTCGATCCCCCCGGCTACGACCGCTCCTGGAATGACCGGAGCCTCGCGGCGCAGTGGGCCGTCGCCAGCATGCGGGCGGTGAAGCTGCTGATCCGGCAGGACGGCGTCTACCGGGTGAGCGCCGACGTGCTCCTCGCCGCCGGACTCCCCGCAGGCGCTGCGCTCTCCTCGCTCCAGCTCTGGGCCGGGGGGCGTCAGGTCGCCTTCCGCGCGCTCTCCGCGAACGGCGCCACTCTCCAGGCCGGAGACGCGCTCGAGTTCTTTGGTCAGGCCGCGGACACCCGCTACACCGATGCCCGCGTCTACTGGGTCACCGCTGGCCTCGGAGCGCCGACCTTCATCGACTCCGCCCCTGCCGTTCAGCCGAGCTCGTACGCCACCAGCTTCCTCGAGACGCTCGAGATTCGCGACCGCACCCTTCACATCACCGCACTCAAGAACCCCGACACGGACGGGTTCTTCGGCAAGCCCATCATTGGCACGCAGGCGATGGACCGGACGTTCTCCACCCCGGCCATCGACCTCACCTCGGCGGAGTCTGCCGTGCTCGAGGTCAGCCTCCAGGGCCTCACCGATGGCGCGCACGCAGTGGACGTGAAGGTGAACGGAACGATGGTCGGCACGGTCCAGAGCGTCTTCCAGGACGTCGCCACAGTGAGCTTCACCCTTCCGGTGGGCGCCCTCGTCGCCGGCGACAACACCGTCACCCTGGTTGGCCGCACGGGAACGGAGATCGCCGTCGAGATCTCGCAGCGGCTGACCTACCCGCGCCAGTACGCGTTCACCGGCCCGCTCCGCTTCACCGCCCCGGGCGGAGCATTCGTGCAGCTCGTGGGCTCCGCCGCCGCCAGTGCGCACGTGCTCGACGTCACCTCGGTGCTTCGGCCGGCCGCCCTGGCCGGCACTCCGGGCGACGGCGCCGCGAGCATCACCGTCCCCGGCAGCGGCAATCGCATCCTCTATGCGTATCGCGACCAGGACGTCCTCACGCCTGCCGTGGTAGCCAATACCCCTAGCAGCTGGCATTCGGCAGCTGGAGCCAACCTGGTGGTCATCGGCCCGCGCGCGCTCCTCCCCAGCCTCCAGCCCCTGGCCGATCAGCGAACCCGGGAGGGCCTTCGGGTCGCGCTGGTGGACGTGGAGGACGTCTACGACGAGTTCTCGGCCGGGTCGAAGGACGCGACCGCCATCCGCTCCTTCCTGGCGTATGCCGCCTCGCATTGGTCCACGGCGCCGCAGTATCTGCTCCTCGCGGGTGCCGCGACCTACGACCCACGAGGCTGGCTCGGCCACCCCGAGCTGGACCAGGTGCCGACCCTCCTCATCCAAACCCGCTGGCTCGAGACCGCCTCCGACGACGCGCTGGTGACCTTCGATCCGGGTGACGGGCCCGCGATGGCCGTGGGCCGCCTCCCCGTCTCCACCCCGGCGGAGATGGACGCGGTGGTGGCGAAGATCCTCAACCGCAAGCTCCCCGGGACGGACAGCTCGCTCCTGTTCGTCCGCGACCAGGACGGGACCATCAAGTTCTCCGATGCTTCGGCCGAAGTGCGCTCGGCCCTCTCCACCTGGAAGAGCCAGGAGCTCGCTCGCAACGGAGACGACGTCGCGACCCACACCGCGATCCTCGACGCGCTCAGGGCCGGTCCCTTTGCCGTGGATTACCAGGGCCACGGTGCCGAGGACTTCTGGGCCGGCCGCATCCTCTCCTCTACCGACGCCGATGCCCTGTCCAACAGCGGCAGCCCCACGCTGCTCGTCGCCGCCACCTGTCTCAACGCCTACTTCCTCGACATCGGGCGCGAGGCGCTGGGCTCGGCGCTTCTTCGCGCTCCGCAGGGAGGAGCCTGGGCGGTGTGGGCGTCCTCGGCGCTTACCCTGCCCACCGAGCACGCCACGCTGAGCAGGGCACTGCTGACCGGCGCGCTGGACCGAGGGCTCACCTTGGGCCAGGCCACGCTGGAGGCAAAGAAGGCGGTCCAGGACTCGGACGTGCGGGCCACGTTCCATCTGCTCGGGGATCCCAGCGCCCGCGCGACTGTCGCCCGCAGCTCGGGTCTCACCACGGCCTCCGCGCCACGCTCCGGCGCCAGTAGCTGCGGGACTCCAGGCGCCCCCATCGCCGCTGCGGCGCCGGTCGTGTTCCTGGTGCTCGGGCTCGTCGCCCGCCGGCGCCGGCCTGCCGATCCGCAGCGTTGAGCGGCGGGCGCTAAGCCCGGAACTCCACTGGTCGCGAGACGCGACGGGCTCGCCCGGCTAGGACGAGCCCAAGGACCTCAGCGGTTCGCGCCGTAGGACCTGGCCGCCTGCGCGCCGGCGGACGCGCGGCGCAGCTCCTCGCGCAGCCGCTCCAGCGAGCCGGTGGCCTGCGCGAGACAGCGGCTCACCGCCGCCTCGAGCGCCCGGTGCTGTTCGGCATCCAGCGACCCCGTCCGCGCGGCCTCCTTCAGCTCGGCCACGGCGGCGAGCACCGCCTCTAGCGCTCGGGCGACGTCTCCACTCGCCATCCCGGCCGAGGCCGAGCCGAGTAGCTCCAGCGCGCTCACCGCGCCTCCAGCGAGGCCACCGCGCGCGAGAACCCGTCCACCAGCGGCTCCAGCGCCCTCTCGGCGTCGCGCGCTGCTCGAACCTCGCCCAGCACCGCCCGCGTCAGCCGCGCACAGACGAACTGGTACACCGCCCCCAGCTGCGCGGTGAGCTCCGGAGCCCGCGCCGGGTCGAGCGTCGACAGGAGCTCCACCACGATGTCCGAGGCCCGCGTCAGCGGAGCCACCGAGTCGCCCCGCCGCCCGGTCTCCAGCGCCTCCGCACCCTCGCGGATGCAGCGCAGCGCCTTTTCCAGGAGAAGCACGAACAGCCGCTCCCGGGAGGCGGTGGTGGCCTGGGTTGTCCGGTATCGCTCGACGGCGCTGGGCATCGGAGCCTGGTCCCTACTTGGTGTTGTTCTGGGTGTTGACGCTGATCTGGTTGAGCAGCGTGCCCAGCGACTTGAGCTGGCTCACCACGTTCTCCATGGCAGTGAACTGGGCGACCAGCGTCTGCTTGTACTGGTCCACCCGCGCCTGGACGTTGGCGATGTCGGTGTCCAGCTGCTTGATGCTCCCGTTCAGCGCAGTGGTCCGGTTGGTGAATGCGCCCGAGACCGGATCGGTGTACTGAGTGACCAAGTTCTGGGCGAGCGCCGACAGGCCCGTGCTGGCGGTGGAGAACAGCGAATCGACCGAACCGGGATCGCGAGCGACCGCGCTCTGGAGGACGCTCTGGTCCAGGGACAGAGTGCCATCCCGCTCGGTCTTCACGCCGAGGTCCGCCAGCGAACGCACCGTGCCCAGACCGGGAACCACGTTCGACACCAGTGACTGGAGAGAGGCCTGGAGGTTGCGCACCGTGCTGTCGCCCGCGAGCGTGCTCGTCCGGTCCGTGCCCGGGCTCACGTCCAGCTGCTTCTGCACCAGGGTGATGGTGTTGTTGTACGCGGTGATGAACTTCTGGAGCGCGGCTGCCGTGCCCTGGACGTCGTTGGTCAGCACCAGGTCCTCGGGCGCGGTGCTCACCCCCTTGAGGGTCAGGGTGGTGCCGGGCAGGGCGTCGGTCACGCTGTTGCTCGTGCGGGTGAAGCTCAGCCCGTCGATGGTGAAGGTGGCGTTCGCTGCCTGCTGGATCGTCGCGAAACCCAGCGGCTGCCCCTGGGCGCCGGTGGAGGTCTCGGTGATCGAGAGTGCGGCATCCGGCGTGGAGCCCACCGGATAGCCGGTGTTCACGTCGGTCACCGAGAGGTAACTGCTGGTGCCGTTGTTGAGCACGGTGGCGCTCACCGGAGCCCCGGACTGGCGGATGGCAAGGGCCACGTCGGCGAGCGAGGCGCCATCGGGGATGGTCACCGCGTAGCTGGTCCCCTGGACCGAGAGCGACAGCGTCCCGCCCGTGACCGGAGCATCGGACGAGGTAAAGGCGGCCGAGCGGGACTTCGCCGCCGTGGCCAGCGTCTGCACCGCGATCGAGTAGTTGCCCTGCTGCGCTCCGGGGCCGGTGACCGCGGAGAAGGCGCTGTTGCTGCTGCTCACAGCCACCGCGAGGGCGCCTCCGCTGCCGAGCGCCTTGGCCGCGGTCCCGAGGTCCGTGACGCTGGCGGCGAGCTGTCCGAGCAGCGAGATCTGGCTGCGCAGCGCGGTCTGCTGGTTCTGCTTGTCGGTGATCGGCTGCGACTCGAGCTTCACCAGCCCATCGATGATGGTGTTGGTGTCCAGGCCGGAGGCCAGGCCACCTGCGGTGAAGGTCGGACCGATCGAAGTGGACATGTTCCCTCTGAAAAGTGTCCGGCTCCGCGGGAGGTCAGCGCCTCACGCGGGGCCGGGGGTCAGCGTTCGATTACTGGAGCAGCTTGAGCGCCAGCTGCGGCGCCTGGTTGGCCGAGGCGAGGACCGACACGCCGGCCTGGGCCAGGATCTGCGAACGGCTCAGAGCGGAGGTCTCGGCCGCCACGTCCACGTCCTTGATCCGGCTGTCGGCGGCGGTCAGGTTCTCCGCGAACGACTGGAGGCTGGCGATGGCGCTGGAGAACCGGTTGCCAGCCGCGCCGATGGTGGAACGGGCGGTGGAGACGGCCTGGAGCGCGGTGTCGACGGTGGCCAGGGCAGCCTGCGCGCCGGCCTTGGTCGACAGGTCGGGCGCCACGGCGAACAGGGTGGCGGCGCGGGCGTCCAGCGTGGTGAAGCTGATCACGTCGTTCGCCGTGTTCCGGATGCCCACCTGGAAGTCCAGGGTGGCCGCCGAGCCGTCGAGCAGCTTGGTGCCGTTGAACTCGGTCACGTTCGCCAGGCGGTCGATTTCGCTCTGGAGGGCGGTGTTCTCGGTCTGGATGTAGCCGCGCTCCGTCGCGCCGATTCCGTCAGAGGCCGACTGGGTGGCCAGCTCGCGGATACGGGTCAGGAGGTTGGTGACCTCGTTCAGCGAGCCTTCCGCGGTCTGGACCACCGACTGGCCGTCGGTGGCGTTGCGGACGGCCTGGTTGGCGCTGCGGATCTCCGCCTCGAGGTTGGCGCTGATGCCGAGGCCAGCCGCGTCGTCCGCCGCCTTGGTGATGCGGAAGCCGGAGGACAGCCGCGACAGAGACGAGTCGAGCGCGTTCTGGGTGTTGTACAGGTTGCGCTGCGCGTTCAGCGAAGCGACGTTGTTACGGATGGACAGCGACATTGCTTCTCCTTGAGAGGGGACAGGTTCGGGTTGCTTCGTCCCTGTTCTCTCGTCGTCACTCCAGGCGTCGTCGATAAGGCCAGGCCCGCTGCAGGTGCGTCCGCAACCTGCGCAGGATCTGCGAGCGAACCCACAGCTGCACCACCTGTGGCACCGCCTCGTCGCGCGCGTCGGTCACCGCCACGTGCTTGACGGCCACCCGTCCCGGCGTTGACGCCGGCCACTGCGAGAGCAGCGCCTCGGCCGCGGTGCTCCAGCCGAAGTGCTGGCCGCGCCCGAAGCGGTCTCCCTCCAGCGCGATCCACAGGCGGCTGGGGAGGACGCCGTGCACGCTGACCACCGTGGCCGGCGGCGCAGGATCCGCGCTGAGGAGCGCGTGCTCGATCCCGGGCTCGGCGAACACCGCCAGCAGCCCCGGAGCGCGCGGATTCGCCGCGAGCAGTGCGCGCGTCTCGTCGAGGTAGTCGGAGAGCCAGGACACCGGCACCGACTCGAGGAAGCGCGCCCCGCGTGCGTCCATGTAGAGCAGCTGCGCCCGCTGGCCCTTCAGGCTCACACCGACCTCGATGGTAAGAGGCGTCATCCAGGGGCGCTGGCGCCGCACGCCGATCCGGCTCCCGTGGGCCAGGTCCGGAGCCTCGGTGTCGACGGTGCACATCCGCGGGCGAGAGAGGAAGCGCTCCAGCCTGAAGCGCCGCTCGCGCCCTCCGGACCGGAGGTACACCGCGCCCCCCAGCTCCGCGGCCACCGCCGGCTCGCCGTGCACTGCGGTGAGCAGCCGGGCCACCCGGTCCGCCACCGGCCGCGCGCCCGGCTCGGAGGGGTGGACCTCGACGTGAACCCCGCGGCGGGCGTGGGAGACGAGGATCTCCACCAGCGCTCGCGAGGAGAGCACCCGGACGCTGGGCCTGCGCCCGCCGGAATGGCGGACCAGGATCCCTCCCGGGAAGGCGATGCGCCGCTCCGGTCCGGAGTTGAGCGGGTCGTGCGGCCTGCCCCGCACCTCGCTCGGCTCCACCAGCGCCAGGGTGTACTCGCCCTCGGGACGGCTCACCAGCTGCTCGGCCAGCGCCCGCCACCGCCGGGAGATCTGCCGGTCGGAGAGCACCGGCCCGAGCAGGGTCAGCGCCCGCCCGTGGGCATGGGCCTCGCTCAGCCCGCGCCCGACGGTCACCCCATCGGGGAGGCGCACCTCGTACACCCGACCGGCGTGAGCTCCGGTCAGGTCCGAGAACTGGAGGTCCTTCACCGCCCGGGCCAGGGCGGGCTTGAGGATCAGCGGAACGCCTCCGGCGATGATCTCCCGGTGCACCCGCATCGCCAGCGCGTCCCTCCACGGGCGCGGGGCGCGGTGCAGCCCGCGCGCGGCGAGCATGGCCAGCTCGCGGCCCACCAGGATGATCTCCCCGGGGTTCCTCGGCCGCGCCGACCCCGCCAGGAGCCCGACGAGGTTCCGAACCAGCCGCTCCCGTCCGGTGACCCGTCCCGCCCAGGCGAAGGAGAAGCTCACCGGGTCCCGCGCCTTCTCCGGGGCGAGCGCCTCGGGGCCTTGCATCAGGGACGACAGCGAGACCTCGCCCGCTCCTCCGTAGCCGAGCGCCAGGGCGGCGAAGGAGGCCGGCTCCGGAGCGGAGAGCGTCACCTCGGCCATGACGTCGTCCGTCCACCCCGGGGGCGGGCTCCCCGAGACCGCGGGCCAGGTCCCGGCCGCCAGCGCCCCGTAGGCGAGCACCGACGGGGCGACCCGGGCCCAGACCGGGGCCGTGGTGCGCACGCGCTCGACCGACAGGCGAAGCCCGGAGGACTGGAGCAGCGTGCCCACCACCTCCATGCGATGCGCCAGGATCCGCTCCTGGTCCGAGGCGTAGGCCCCGGTGAGGACGAGGAGACGCGCTCCGCCTCCCTCGGTCGGCAGGACCGCGATGGCCGTCACCAGCCCCCGCCCGGACATGTTCCGGCGCGGAGGAGGAACCCCGAGCGACGCCGTCCACCGGCCCCAGCCGAGCCGCCGCCGCAGCCGCTGCACCCCGGGGGCGTCGCCGTGAAGCCCGGGGAACTCGAAGCCGGCGTGAAAGAGCAGCGGAACCAGGCGAATGGCGGAGTAGGTCCGCCCGTCGAGGCGGTGGCGCAGGCCGCGGAGCCGCGACCGGAGGATGGCCGAGATGCGCTGGCCGGGCGTGTGCCGTCCGTAGACGAAGGTCAGATGCTCGTCCCGCCGCGGCTCCTGCGCGCTGTAGCCGTCGCTGCGGAGGGTGGCGGAGAACACCGGAGCGCCTACTTGAGCTTGTCGAGCAAGGTGAGCTGGAAGCCCTGCGCGGTGGCGGTGATCGAGGCCTCGAGCGCGCGCTGGGCCAGGGCGAGCTTGCTCGCCGACTCCACCGGGTCGGCGTCTCCGAGGTGCGAGGCCAGCGTCTGCTCGCGGTCGTGGGCGGAGCGGGCGGCGGTCACCGCCGAGTCGAAGGCGGCCATCGAGCCGCCGAGCCCGGAGCGGGCGGTGGAGATCTGCTGCGTCCCCTGCTCGAGCGTGCTCAACGTCCCCTGCACCCCGGCGACGTTGTTGGTCTTCAGCGCTGCGGAGAGCGACTGCAGAGCCGCCAGCACGTCGGTTCCCCCGCCCACGCCCTTGATCGCCACGTCGGCCCGGACCGAGGCGTTCTCCAGGACGCCCGGGGCGATCTCCACCTGCCGGACCGCGGTGTCGCCGAGGTAGTTGCCCGCCGCGTCGAACGGCTCCGCGCCGTCCTTGGTGCCGCCGAACAGGTAGCGCCCGCCGAACTTCGTGTTCAGCTGGGCGATGACCTGCGGGATGAGCGCGTCCACCTCGGCCGCCGCGGCGGAGCGATCCGCGGCGCCGTAGGAGCCGTTGGACAGCTGCACCGCCAGCTCGCGCGCCCGGGCGACCAGGTTCTGCACCTCGCCGAGGGCGCCGTCCGCCGCCTGCAGCTCGTCCGAGGCTTTGCCCGCCGCCTGCCCGATGGCGGTGTACCGGTCGGCCGCCAGGTTGGCCGAGGTGAGCTGGCCCGCCGCCCCGGGATCGTCCCAGGGATGCTGGACGCGCAACCCCGAGCTGTTCTCCTCCACCGCGGCGTCGAGCGCGCTGCGCGCCCGGGCGGTCCCGGTGTTGGCTCGGTCGAAGATCATGCTGTCGGTCACGCGCATGGCCCTTGGGTCCTCAGCTCTTCAGCGCCAGCAGCGTCTGGAGCATCTGGTCGGTGGTGGTGATGACCTTGCTCAGCGCCTCGAAGCCGCGCTGGGCCTTGGTGAGCTCCACCAGCTCCTCGTCGACGGAGACCCCGGAGGTCGACTCGCGGAGCGTCTGGAGGTTCTGGAGCACACCGCCGTCGTGGTCGCTGTAGGCCTGCGCCGCGCCGCTGGCGCTCCCGTACTGGGACACCAGCGAGGCCAGGGTGGACTCGGCGGTCAGTCCACCCGACAGGGTCTGGTTCTCGGTGGCCACCAGGGCGTCGAGCGCGGTGGCGTCGCCGGGCACTCCGGCGGCGCTGGAGGCCGCGGCGAGGAGGCTCGGGTTGGAGGCCACGGCGCCGTTCACCGCGATTGCCGCGGCGGCGCCGCTGGACGTGGCGCCGACGGTGAAGAGATCGCGCCCGGTCGAGCCGTCGAGCGCGAAGCCGCCGCGGTGGACGGCATTGAGCGCCGAGCCGAGGTCGAAGGCCAAGGTGTCCAGCTGGGTCTGGGCGGTCTTCAGCGCCCCGTCGCGTCCGGCGATCAGCCCACCCAGCTTGCCGCCGGGCTGGGAGGTGAGGGTCACCGGGCCCGAGCCGTCGGTCCGGGTGAGCTGGAGCGCGACGTAACCGCCGTTGGTCGCATCCGGCAGCGCGGAGAGCGAGCCCGCCTTCTCGGCGAAGACCAGGAACTCACCCCCGGGCAGCTGGGCGTTGGCGTTCCCGTCCTGGTCGGTGACGATGGTGGCCCCGGTGAGCGAGACCAGGTCGTCCTGGGCCTTCTGGCGGGCGTCGAGCAGGTCGTTCGGCTCGCCGCCGGCGGCGCGCGCGGCGCGCACCCGTGCGTTCAGGTCTGCCAGCTGGGCGGCGAGGGTGTTGGCGTTGGGGAGCTCGCTCTGCACGCTCGCGTCCGCTCCGGCCCGCGCCGAGCTCAGGTCCGCCGAGGTGGCGTTGAAGGTCCGGGCGAGCTGCTGCGAGGCGGACACCACCGCCTGCCGCAGGCTGGGGTCCGAGGGGTTCTGCGCCAGCGCCCGGAGGCTCGAGTAGAAGGAGGAGAGGGCCGGGGTGAGGCCGCTGGTGTTCGCCGGGTCCAGCGTGGAGATGGAGGTGAGCACGCTCGCCTCGGCGGAGGACGACGCCGCGCCGGCCAGCGCGGCCGGGAGCTGTGCCTCGAGAAAGCGGTCCCGCACCTGGGTCACGCTGCCGAGGGTGACCCCGCGGCCGATGTACGTGCCCATCACCCGCTCGGCGGGGAGGACCGCCTCGAGGTTGGCCCGCTGCCGCGAGTAGCCGGGGGTGTTGGCGTTGGCCAGGTTCTGGCTGGCGGTGGCCGCCGCGGCGCGCGCCGCGCCCAACCCGGAGGCGCCCAGGGAGAGGAGGGAGAGGAGATCGGGCATGGCGCTATGCCCGAGTGGCGAGGCTGGAGAGCCGGGGCGCAGGCCGTGTGCCGCGCCGGTCGTACCCGGCCGTCTGCGGGGTCACCGCGTCGAGGTAGCCGCCCACGACCCGCATCGCCCGCTGGGCGAGCTTGCGGTTCAGCGTGTCGAGGTCGTTGAGCGCCTCGGCCAGGGCCCGGACCTCGCCCAGCCCATCCTCGAAGGCCCGGGCCTCGAGCGGGGCGAGCCGCCGCAGCGCCTCGAGGCTCAGCTCGGTCAGCCCCGCGCGGGCGGCCAGGGCGCGCAGCCCCTCCGCCACCGCCAGCTCGGCCTCGGCGAGCTGGGCGTTGAACCGCGCGCGCCCGCTGGCCCGCTCCAGGAGCGCGGTCCCGTCCAGGCCACGGAGGAGTCGGCGCTCGTCGCGCGCCCGCTCGACCTCTTCGGCCAGGAGCAGCCGGAGTCGTCGCAGGGCGTCGAGCGCGGTGGCGATGGACATGGTGTCACTTCCTCCTCGGGGCCGATGGCTCAGTGCTGGAGCATCGCCATCAGCTGGGCCGTCAGTTCTGCGTCGTTCAGGATCTGCTGCGCGATGGCGCCGGCGTCGGGGCGGTAGGTGCCCTGGCGGATGGCGTCCTTCAGCTGGCTGACGCGCACCACGCGGTCCCGCGCCGCCGCGGCCCGGGTCTCGGCCACGGTGCTGGAGACGACGCTCGCCTCGGCGGCCCGCCGGGCGGCGCTGCCGGTGGCGGTGGCTCCGGCGCGATCCGCGGTCACGCGGCCGGATGCCTCTGGTGCGACGATGTCCTTCGAATCGACCTTCATGACGTGCTCCCAGACGGGGCTCCTGTACTCCGTCCACCGATGGAGTCGGCACGTCCTGCGTAGGCCTTAAGGAGTGTCGTGGGGTTCACCGCGACACCCGAGCGTCTCAACTCGAAGTGAAGATGGTCTCCGGTGGCGCGTCCGGTGTGCCCCACCTTCGCAATTGGCTGGCCGGGCTGCACTTTTTCTCCGGCCCGCACCAGCAACTCCGAGGCGTGTCCATAGACTGTCGTGACCCCACCCCCGTGGTCGATCTCGACCGCGAGTCCGTAGCCACCCCGTTCGCCGGCCTCCTTGACCACACCCGCCGCCGCGGCACGCACCTCGGTGCCGGCGGGAGCGGCGAGGTCCACGCCCGCATGGTGAGCGAGGTGACCGTCCAGGGGGTCGATCCGGGGCCCGAATCCGCTGGTGACCGTCGAGCCGGCGTCGAGCACCGCCGCCTTCGCCGCGGTCCCGGGCAGAGGCGAGGGCCAGGTCGGAAGCGCACCCGAAGACGCACCCGCCTGCGTCGCCCCGGACGCCGTGGGCGCCGACCCGGGCGGAGGCGACTCGGCCGCGGCTCCCATGGCGTGCTCCAGGGTGCGAGCCAGGCCGATGCCGCCCGCCCGGCTCACCGCGTCTGCGAGCGCGTCGACGAAGAGGTCGGTGTGGAGCGAGGCCCCCGGCGCGTCGCTGGGCTTGAAGGCCCCGCTGGCGCTCAGCATCTGCCGGAGCACCAGCGCCTCGAGCTGCCGCGCCGCGTCGGCCTTGCGGTCGCCGGTGGTGGGAGGCGCGCTGACGGGAGCGAGGAGGGACATCAGAGCACCTCGAGGTCCGCGTCGAAGGCTCCGGCCGCCTTCATGGCCTGAAGGATGGCGATGAGATCGCGCGGGGTGGCGCCGAGCAGGTTGAGCGCCTTGGCCAGGTCCTCCACGCTCGCCGTGCCGGGCAGGGCCACGGCCTTCCGCGAGTCCTCCTCGGCGCCGATGGTGGCGAAGGGAGAGGAGACCGTCCGACCCACGCGCGCGAACGGCGCGGGCTGCGAGACGAGGGTCTCGGTGGTCACGCTCACCCGGAGCCCACCGTGGGCCACCGCCACCGGCCGGAGCCGGACGCCTTCACCGGCGACGACGGTGCCGGTGCGCTCGCTGACCGCGATGCGGGCCCGGCGGTCTGCGTCCACCTCCACCAGCTCGATCTTGGAGAGGAGGCCGACCTTGTCGTCCTTGAAGGCGTCGGGGATCTTCACCTCGATGGAGACGGGATCGAGCGCGCGCGCGGTGCCCTTCCCCAGCGCGGTGTCGAGCGCGATCGCCACGCGGGAGGCGGTGGTGAAGTCCGGAGCCTTCAGCGAGAGCAGCAACGGCCCGTTGCCCAGGTCGGGCACCACCGCCTTCTCCACCACCGCGGCCCGGGGAACTCGCCCTGAGTTGGGCTGGTTCTTCGCGGTGAAGGAGCCGGCGGCGGAGACCTCGTATCCGCCGGTCTGTACCGGGCCCTGGGCCACGGCGTAGACGGCGCCGTCCGGCGCGGTGAGCGGGGTGAGGAGCAGGGTGCCGCCGGCGAGCGAGCGGGCGTTCCCGAGCGAGCTGACCACCACGTCCAGCCGGCTGCCGGCCCGGGCGAAGGTGGGAAGGCGTGTGGTGACCATCACCGCGGCCACGTTGCGGGCCCGGACCTCGCGGGGGTCCACCCGGATGCCGAGGCGGCCGAGCATCCCGCTCAGGGACTGCTGGGTGAAGAGAATGCGCTCGGTGTCACCGGTGCCGTTCAACCCGACCACCAGCCCATAGCCCAGGAGGTCGTTGTCCCGGACTCCGGCCACCTCGGCCAGCTCCTTGAGGCGCACCGGGGTGGCCCGGGCGCCGGAGGCGGCGAGGACGAGCACGAGGACGGAGAGGCGGGCGCGCACGTTGGAGAGTCCTCTCTAGAAGGGCCAGATGCTGTTGAAGAGCTTGGAGAGCCAGCCCTGTCGCTGGTTCTCGCTGAGCACGCCCTGGCCGGTGAACTCGATCTCCGCGTCGGCGATCATCGCGCTCTTCACGCTGTTCTGCTGGTCGATGTCGATGGGGCGCACCACGCCCGAGATGTAGAAGTGGTGCTCCTCGCTGTTGACCAGGATGACCCGGTGGCCCTCGATGAAGAGGTTGCCGTTGGGCAGCACCTTCCGGACCAGCGCGGGCACGGTGGCGGTGAGCCGCTCCGTCCGGCCGGTGGAGCCGTCGCCGTTGAAGTTGTTCTTCAGCCCCCCGGAGATGTTGAGCTCCTTCTGGGTGGCCACGCTGTTGAGGAAGGCGGCCACCTTCGCCTCCACGTCGCTCTGGTGGGTGAGGTCGGTGTCGGCGCTGCGCTTGGCGTCGGCCACCTCCTCCACCTTCACCACCACCAGGTCACTCTCGTGGAGCGCCCGGGCGTCGGTGAAGAGCATCGAGGCCGGCGTCCCGTCCCGCCACAGGCTCCCGGAGGTGGCCTGGGCGTCGGGCCGCTGCGCCGGTGCTGGCGGGTCGTACTCGCGGTGCCGCGGCACGTAGCTCCCGAGCTTCGGCGTGGCGCATCCGGCGAGGAGCGCGACGAGGAGGGAGAGGAAGATCGGGCGCATCAGCGGATCTCCACCAGGAGATGTCCATCGATCCAGCTGCCCTCGATGCGGGTGCCAGAGGGCAGGAGCGCGCAGGCGCGGCCCCGGCTGCAGGGGACGGCGCGGGCAGACTGCTGGAGGACGAGCCCGCGGGCGTTCACCACCACCTCCACCTCTGCGCCGGGGGCAGGACCGGCGGGGGCGAGGTGCTCCGGCTCGAGCACCGTGCCGCCGGGGAGAGGCCGCGCCACCCTGGCCTCGGGGGAGAGCGCCGCGACCGGCAGGTGTCCGGGGCGCACCTCGCGCTCCTCGAGCTGGGCGGCGCCGGCGAGTGGCTCTCCTGTCCGGACGGTCCGGGTCAGCACCCAGGCCGGAGCCGTGACCCGCACCGCGGCGAAGACCGCCGAGGCGCACCCGGCGCCGGAGGCCCTCCGCCCCGTGAGCCGCACCGTGGCCTTGCCCGAGCCGCGGACCATGCCCAGGGCCTCGGCCGACTCGGCCGCGCAGGAGGTGTCGCCGGGCGCCTGGACGGACAGCACCTCGAGCCGGGCCCCGGGGACGGCGAGCGCGCGCTCGAGCGCGGTCCGGACCATGGGATCCGGGGCGGCGGCGAGCACGGCGGTGGTGAGCGCGGCGAGCATCGGGGTCACCGCAGCGAGGTCAGCCGCTGGAGCATCTGGTCCGCGGTCTGGATGACCTTCGAGTTGAGCTCGTAGGCGCGCTGGGTGGAGATCATGTCGATCATCTCCTCCACCGCCTTGACGTTGGCCCCTTCGAGGAAGCCCTGGGCGAACGTGCCCGCGCGGTCCTCGCCGGGACGGACCCGGATCTCCGCGCCGCTGGCCTCGGTGGCCTCGAAGAGGTTGCCGCCGATGGCGTTGAGGCCGCCGGGGTTGGTGAAGGTGGCCAGCTCGAGCCGGCCGACCTCCTGCAGGTCCTCCTTGCCGGGGAGCTTCACCTGCACCGTCCCGTCCGGCTTGATGGTCACCTCGGTGGTGTCCTGGGGGAAGGTGATGGCCGGGTCCACCAGCTCGCCCTGCTGGGTGACCAGGCGGCGGTCCGAGTCGACACGGAGGTTGCCGGCGCGGGTGTAGGCCAGCTCGCCGTTGGCCCGCTGGATGCGGAGGAAGCCGTCGCCCTGGATCGCCAGGTCCATGGGGTTCCCGGTGTTGATCATGTCGCCCTGGCTGAGGTTCCGGGTGGTGCTCCCGGTGCGAACGCCGAGGCCGACCTGGAGCGGAGAGGGCGGGGTGCCGCCGCGCGGGTCCGGCTGGCCGGTGCCCCGGATGGTGTCCGAGAGCAGGTCCTCGAACTCGGCACGGGTCCGCTTGAAGCCGGTGGTGCTGGCGTTGGCCAGGTTGTTGGAGATGGTGTCCATCTTGAGCTGCTGGGCTTCCATCCCCGTGGCGGCGGTGTAGAGCGAGCGAAGCATGGGTCAGCGCACCTTTCCGAGGTCGGTCGTCCGGTCGTCCATGGTCTTGTAGGTCTGCAGCGCCTGCATCGCGGCGTCGAAGTGGCGCTGGGCGGAGATCATCTGCACCGTGGACTCGAGCGGTCCGGCGTTGCCCAGCTCGATCTCCCCGGTGCGCACGCGGGACTCGACGGCCACCGCGCGTCCGTTCTCGTTGGGGGCGAGCAGCGAGGTGCCGAGGCGGTCCACCGCCCCCTCCAGCCGGAACATGCCCAGCCGGTCCATCGGCTGGCCGGCGGCGAACACGGTGCCGTCGGGCGCGATGCTCACCTTCGCCCCCGGCGGCACGACGAAGGGCTTGCCGGTCAGAGAGAGCACCGGCGCTCCCGCGGCGGTGAGGACGCCGCTCGCATCCAGCGCCAGCCGGCCGTTGCGGGTGAAGGCCACGCCGCTCCCGGTCTGCACCACGAGGTAGCCGCCGTCCTCGGGGAGCACGTCGAGCGCGTTGCCCGTGGTGCTGGTGGGACCGGGGCGCAGGTCGATCCCGGTAGCGATGGCCGCGACGTACTGCTCCTCCGGGGCGCCGCTCGGGGCGAGGAAGGACTGAAACGCGGGGCGCGCGGCCTTGAACCCCGGCGTCTCGGCGTTGGCCAGGTTGTCGGCGATGGAGTCGAGCTGCGCCGACCGCGCCGTCGCTCCCGCCATCGCCAGGTACAGTCCATCAGCCATCGCGCACCGCCTCGTGTTGAGTCACCGGGAGAGCAAGGACGAGGCCAGCGCGAAACCCTGGATGATGCGCGGGGCGGAAAGGTGCGCCCGGCAGCAGTTGCCGGGCAGAATCTGCCCAGCAGGGCCGGAGGAGTGCGGCATGGCGTCGGGAGGACGGCTGGACGTGCTGATCGCGATCCGCGAGCGCGAGGAGCTCGCGGCGCGGGTGGAGCTCGCCCAGGCCGAGGGTCTCTTGACCAAGGCGCGCGACCGGGTGCTCGAGCTGCGGCGACAGGCGGCGGAGTCGGCGCCCCTGGACGCGAGCGCCGGGGCCTGGGAGCTGCTCGATCGCGCCCGGGCCAGCGCCCAGGCCCGGGTGGCGCAGGCCGAGCAGGAGCAGCGGCGCGCCGAGGAGCAGGTCCGGAAGGCCCAGGAGGCCGAGGCGCGGGCGCACCGGCGCGCGGACATGGTGCGCCGGGTGGTCCAGCGCCGGCGCGAGGAGGCCCGGGCCGCGGAGGAGAAGCGCGAGGCGCGCGCGCTCGACGACCTCGCTGCCTCGCGCCGCGGTCGAACGGGCGACTGAGGAGGGAGCCGCGACGCTGCGGCCTGGCCGACGCGCTCGAGTGCGCGCAACTCCCGAGCCCTCCTCCGACGGTAGTGGCGCGGTCCCGGCGCCACCCTCGCGAGCGAGCGTCACAGGCCCTCCCGCTCGTCGGAGAGCCGCTGCCGGAGCTGCTGCAGCGCCTGGCCGTGGAGCTGGCACACCCGCGGCTCGCTCACCTCCAGCACCTCGGCCACCTCGCGGTAGGTGAGCCCCTCGACGTAGTGGAGAGAGAGCAGCAGCTGGAGCCGCTCCGGCAGCTGGCCGATGGCCCGGGAGAGCCGGCCGCGCAGCTGGGACCGGTGGAGGTGGGCGTCCGGACCGTCCTTCGACTCACCGACGAGCTCCTCGTCCAGTGGGAGCAGCGGCTCGGCGAGCAGCTCCAGCACGTGCAGCTCGGGCGTGGAGAGGTCCAGGCTGCTCGCGAGCTCCTCCGAGGTGGCCTCCCGCCCCAGCTCCTGGGCGAGCGTGCGACGGGCCTTGCGGGTCGACTCCACCTGGGCGCGGAGACGGCGGGGGAGGTGATCCATCTTCCGCACCTCGTCCAGCATCGCCCCGCGGATGCGGTGCTCGGCGAAGTCCTCGAACCGCACGTCGCGCGCGGCGTCGAAGCGCTGCGCCGCCTCCAGGAGCCCCATCGCCCCCGCCGACCAGAGGTCGTCCGCCAGCTCCGGCCGGCCCAGCCGTGCGGCCACGCGCCGCGCCACGCGGTCCACCAGCCCTGCGTGCCGGGCGAGCAGCTCGGCGTCGCTGGCGGGTCCGCGTGCATACTGGGCGTGGCCGCGGTGCACGTCAGGCGGACCTCCCCCCGCTCGACTCGCGCAGGAGCCGGTTCCAGAGGAACTTCAGGCCGCCATCCACGCCCTCGGGCGGGGGCGCCCCGAGCAGCGCGTCGGTGAGGTGCTCCAGCGCCCGGGAGGCCGGGGACCGCGGAAAGAGCTCCACCACCGGGCGGCGGGCCATGAGCGCCCGGCCCAGGTTCTCGTCCCGGGGGATGTGACCGAGGAAGGTGACCGACGCCTCGAGGAACCGGCCACTCACCGCGGTGAGCCGCTGGAAGACGTCGCGAGCCAGCGCCTCGCTGGCCACCGAGTTCACCATCACCCGGAAGTGCCGCACCCCCGCCTCCTGGCTGAGGACCTTGAGCGCGGCGTAGGCGTCGGTGAGGGAGGTCGGCTCGGGGCTCACCACCAGCACCACCTCCTGGGCGGCGCCGGCGAAGAAGAGGACGTTGTCCCCGATGCCCGCCCCGGTGTCGATGATCACCAGGTCGAACGCCTCCTCCAGCGCATCGAGCGCGCTGACGAGGTGCATGCGTTGCTCGGGCTCGAGGCGGGAGAGCGACTGGATGCCCGAGCCGGCCGGCAGCACCCTCACCCCGCGTGGCCCCTGGGCGAGCACCTGGTCCAGCTCCACGGCCTCGGTGAGCAGGTGCCCGATGTGGAGCCTCGGCGCGAGCCCGAGGACGATCTCCACGTTGGCCAGCCCGAGGTCGGCGTCGATGACCAGCACCCGTCGCTGCCGGGACGCGGCCAGCACCGCCAGGTTCGCGGCGACGTTGGTCTTCCCCACCCCGCCCTTCCCCGAGGTGACCGCCACCACCCGGAGCCGGCGGGTTCCCACCGGAGGGGTGAGCGCCCGGCGCAGCCCGGAGGCCTGATCCTGTGGGACCGGGGGACTCATGCGCGCCCCGCGTGTCCGAGCATCCGCTCGAGCAGCTCGGCGGCGGTGACGGTGTGGAGGTCCTCGGGGACGCGCTGGCCGTCGGTGATGCAGCTCACCGGCCGGGCAATGGGCACCAGCGCGGAGATGACTCCCGCCGGGCCCGCGGCCTCGTCGAGCCGGGTGAGGATGACCCGCGACGGCGCGATGCGCTTGAACTTCTCGGCGATGGCCGAGGACTCCTGGTAGCCCACCGCGGCGCTGAGCACCAGGTGCAGCTCGACGTCGGGGATGGCCCGGACCAGCTCGGCCTGGGCCAGGTTCTCGGAGAGCGCGGAGCGGCCGGCGGTGTCCACCAGCACCAGCTCGGCATCGCCGGTGCGCGCCACCGCCATCTGCAGCTCGGCGGCGCCCCGGGCGACCTGGGTCTGCAGCCGCATGATGTGCCCGTAGCGGGCCAGCTGCTCGGCCGCGCCGATCCGGTAGGTGTCGACGGTGATCAGGGCCACGCTGGAGCGCCGCTCCATCAGCGCCCGGGCGGCGATCTTCGCCAGGGTGGTGGTCTTGCCCACGCCGGTCGGGCCGACCAGGGCGACGATGCGGCGGCCGGGCTGGAGCCACGGCGCCCGGGTGGCCACCACCCGCTCGGCGAGCTGGTTCCGGACGCTGGCCACCAGCTCGGCGCGGCTGGCCTCGGGGGCGTCGGCGACCGCGGCCTTGATCAGATTCTCCGCCAGCCGGGGGTGCATCCCCCGGAGCACCAGCCCGCCGTGGAGCTGCGCGGCGGCGGGAGGGAGCCGCAGCTCGGCGCCGGCCCGCGCCTGCTCCGTCACCAGGCGCAGCGCGGCCTGCGTCTCGCGCAGCGACGTCCGGAGCGTCTCCAGCTCCGACTGGAGCGACTCGGGGACGCCCGAACCCATCGGGGCGCGGAAGGCGGTCCTGCCGCTCGGGGTGGCGTTGCTGGCGGCAGGCTCGGCCTCCGGCTCGATCGCCGCGGTCACCTCGATCTCCGGTGAGCGGAACAGCCCGCCCTCGACCTGCCGGGTGGAGAGGATGACGGCGTCGGGGCCGAGCGCGGCCTTCACCGCGGCGAGGGCCGAGCGAGAGTCACGGGCGCGGAAGGTTCTGGCGGTGGCGTACATGCGTCGTCTCTTCAGGCGGCGGTGGTCATCAGGCGGCGAGCGAGGTCATCTGCAACGCGCCGGCGGGTTGGACGGTGGTCCCCGGGAGGAGCTCGCGGGCGGTCACCACCCACAGGTCGGGGACGAAGCGGGACAGCAGGTCGAACAGCGGACGGCGGAGGTCCGGGGGGGCGAGCACCACCGCCGGCTGGCCCTGGGCGGTGAGGGTGCTGGCCCGGGCCTCGAGAGAGGCGATGAGCCGGCGCGCGCTCTCGGCGTCCGGGGCCAGCGCGGCCTCCCCGTCGCTCGAGGCGAGCGACTGACGCAGCAGGTCCTCGGTGGGGCGGTCCAGGGTGAGCGCGCGCACCACCCCCTCGGAGGCGCTGATCCGGGCGGTGATGTGCCGGGCAAGCCTTCGCCGGGCCTGCTCGACCAGGTAGGCGGTGTCCTTGCTCCGCGGCGCGGCGTCGGCCACCGCCTCGAGGATGGTCCGGAGGTCCCGCACCGAGAGGCCCTCCCGGAGCAGCCCACGGAGCACGCGCACCAGCTCGCCCAGCGTGACGGTGCCGGGCACCGCGTCCTCCACCAGCTTCGGCGCTTCCTTGGCGCAGGTGGCCAGGAGCTCCTGGGTCTCCTGGCGGCCCACCAGCTCGTGGGCGTTCCGGCGCAGCACCTCGCCGAGGTGGGTGGTGAGCACGGAGGCCGGGTCCACCAGGGTGAGCCCCGTGGACTCGGCCCGGTCGCGCATCGCGGGGAGAATCCACACCGAGGGCAGCCCGAACGCCGGCTCGCGCGCCGAGATGCCCTCGATGCGCGGCGCGGCGCCGCTGGGCTCGAGCGCCATCAGCCGGTCCACGTGGGCCGTGCCGCGGGCGACCTCGTTGCCCCGCAGGAGGATGCGGTAGGTGCTCCCCTCCAGCCGGAGGTTGTCCCGGAGGTGGACCGACGGGATGACGATGCCCAGGTCCGTCGCCAGCTGGCGCCGGAGCGCCGTCACCCGGCCGGGCAGCTCCCCCCCGCGGGCCACGTCGATCAGCGGAAGCAGGCCCACGCCGACCTCCAGCTCCAGCGCCTCCATCGACAGGAGGTCCTGGATCCGCTCTGGCGCCTTCTGCTCGGGCCGGATGGCCGGGGGAGTGGCCAGGGCCGCGCGGCGGGCGCGCCGGGCGAGCGCCAGCGCCCCGGCGGCCAGCGCCCCGAAGGCCAGGAGCGGCATCCCGGGGATGAGGGCCAGGATGCCCAGCACCGCGGCCGCGCCAGTCAGCACCCGCGGCCGGCCGAAGACCTGTGCGCCCACCTGCGTGCCGAGGTCCGCGCCGGCCGCCCGGGTGACCACGATGCCCGCGGCGGTGGAGACGAGCAGGGCCGGCATCTGGCAGACGAGCCCGTCGCCCACGGTGAGCAGGGTGTAGGTCTCGACCGCCGCGCCGAGCGAGAGCCGGTCCCGGAGGAGCCCGGCGAGGAGCCCGCCGACGATGTTGATGGCGGTGATGAACAGGCCGGCCACCGCGTCGCCGCGGACGAACTTGCTCGCGCCGTCCATGGCCCCGAAGAACTCGGCCTCCCGCTCCAGGCCCGAGCGGCGGCTGCGCGCCTCGCGGTCGTCGATGATGCCGGCGGCCAGGTCGGCGTCGATCGACATCTGCTTGCCGGGCAACGCGTCGAGGGTGAAGCGGGCGGCGACCTCGGACACCCGGCCCGAGCCCTTGGTGATGACCGCGAAGTTCACCACCAGGAGGATGAGAAAGATGACCGCGCCGACCACCAGGCTTCCGCCCACGGCGAAGCGGCCGAAGGTCTCGATGACGTGCCCTGCCGCGCCCGGACCCTCGCCGCCGCGCAGGAGGATGAGCCGGGTGGTGGCCACGCTCAGCGCCAGCCGGAAGAGGGTGGTGATGAGGAGCAGCGAGGGAAAGACCGAGAAGTCGAGCGGACGGGTGAGCCCGAGCGCCACCAGGAGCATCAGCACCGACAGGCCGATGTTGAACGCCAGGAGCACGTCCAGCATCAGCGCCGGCAGCGGCACGATGAGGACCGCCAGCACCCCCAGGACGGCCAGGGCGAGCAGCGCCTCGGCGGTCCCGGGCTTCGCCACCGGCGCCTCAGCGCTCACCGGCGCTCACCCCGGGCCTCACCGCCGAGCAGCGCGGTGCGACCGGTGATCCGGTAGACCCAGGCCAGCACCGCGGCCACGGCGCGGTAGGTCTCTGCGGGGATGGTGCCGCCCACCTTCACCCGCTTGTAGAGGAGCCGCGCCAGGGGCACGTCCTCGACGATGGGAACGCCGTTGGCGCGGGCGAGGTCTCGCATCGTTGCCGCCAGCGCGCCCTTGCCCTTGGCGGTCACCCGGGGTGCGCTGCCCTCGTCCTTGCGGTAGCGGATGGCGACCGCCACGTGCACCGGGTTGACCACCAGCGCGTCCGCCCGCGGCACCTCGCGCTGGGCGCGCCCCTTGGCCAGCTCCCGATGGCGGCGGCGACGCCGGGCGCGGATGAGCGGATCGCCCTCGTCCTCCTTGCGCTCGCGCCTCACCTCGTCCCGCGTCATCTTCAGGCCCTCGAAGAACCGGAAGCGGGTCACTGCAACGTCCAGGCCCGCCACCACGGCCATCGCTAGGAGGACCCGACCGGCGGCGCCCCCCAGCGCGCCGAAGAGAGAGCCCAGCTGGCGGGAGGGGTCCGCGGTCAGCAGCTGGGGGAGCGTCAGAAACGCGTCGCGGAGCGCCAGGGCTGCGGCGCTGCCCACCGCCACCGCCTTGACGGCGGCCAGCGCGAGGTCGAGGAGGAAGGCGCGGCCGAAGAGCCGGCGGAGCCGCTCGCCCTTGGCCAGCCGGGTGAAGTCGGGAAGTGCGAGCTGTGGCCACAGCCCTCCCCGCGTCTGCGCCACGGTGGCGGCGACGGCCGCGGCGGCCGCGGCGGCCACCACCAGCACCGTCTGCCCGAGCGCCCGGCCCAGGTCGACGGGGAGGCTCCGGAACTCGGGCCGCCCCACGCCGGCCGCCGAGGCGCGCACCAGCGCGGTCAGGACGTCCCGGAAGGCGGCCCCGCTGGCCACGGTGACGACGGCCGCAGCGCCGAGCGAGGCCACCAGGACCGCGTCGCGTCCGAGCGGGACGCGGCCCTCGTGGAAGGCGCGCTCGCGCTGCCGTTCGCTGGCGGCCTCCGTCCTCTGGTCGCGATCGGCAGCCACCCGCCCTCCTCACCGCCCGAGCGCCGCGGCGGCCATCTGCGCGGCGAGGAGCGAGGCCGCCGGGGCCACCGCGAAGAGCGCCGCGCCACCGGCCAGGAGCGAGGCGGCGAAGCCCAGGCTTCCCATGTTCAGCTGGGGGGTGAGCCGCGAGAGGACGCCGAGGACCGCGTGGCCGAAGACGGCGGCGGCGAGCACCGGGAAGGCCAGCCGCACCGCCAGCGCCGTCCCCAGGAGCCCGTGGGTGAGGACGCCGTGGAGCAGGTGCTCCCAGGCCAGCGGGGCGCCCGGCGGCTCCGCCACCACGGACCGGGCAAGCCAGAGCACCGCCTCGCGGTGGAAGCCGAGCGCCACGCAGCTGGCGAGCGAAAGCATCGCCAGGAGCTCGCCGATGGCGGCGGACTCGGCGCCGCTCGTCGGATCGAGCACCGCGCCGTAGCCGAGACCCATGCTGAGCGCAGCCGCTTGCCCGGCACCCAGGGCCGCCTCGAGCACCAGGCGGGCGCCGAGCCCGGCGCTCAGCCCGAGCACCGTCTCTCCCACCGCAGCCGCGAGCAGCGCCCCGAGCGTGGCCGGGACCCCGGGCGTCGGTGAGCCGGCCCCCGACCACACGGCAAAGCCCAGCACCAGGCCCAGGGCGAGCCGGGCGCGGACCGGCACGGCGCGGGCGGAGAAGACCGGCGCCGCCGCGACCAGGGCCGAGCTCCGGAGCACCACCAGGAACAGTCCATAGGCGAGCGGGAGCGGCGCGCTCATGGCGTCAGAAGCGCCCGGACATTCGCTGGATGGAGTGGGCGAGGAAGCCGGCCATCCGCTCCGCCATCCATGCTCCCAGCATCCAGACCATGGCGACGGTGACTCCGAACCGCGGGAGGAAGCTCACCGCGGGGTCGTTCACCTGGGTCGCCGCCTGCAGGATGCCGACCACCAGGCCGGAGAGGAGCAGGGCCCCGAGGAGCGGCGCTCCCACCGTGGCCAGCGACATCGCGGCCTCGCGCCACAGCGCGCCGACGGCGGCGGGGTCCATCAGAAGCTCCTCGCCAGCGAGGTGACGACCAGGTGCCACCCGTCGGCCAGGAGGAAGATGCCCACCTTCAGCGGCAGCGACACCAGGGTGGGCGGCATCATCATCATCCCCAGCGAGAGGAGGATGGTGGAGACCAGGAGGTCCACCAGGATCAGGGGAACGAAGAGGAACAGACCCATCCGGAAGGCGGTGGTGAGCTCGGAGACCATGAAGGCGGGGATGGCCACCGTGGGCGGCACACCGTCGGCGCGCACGGGGCGTCCCTGTCCGCCGAGGTCGAAGAACAGCGCCAGGTCCTCGCTCCGGGTCTGCCGGGACATGAACTCGCCCAGCGGCGTCCAGGCCCGCTGGAGCGCGTCGCCCGAGGAGACGCGGTCCTCCAGGTATGGGCCGAGCGCCTCGGACTGGATGCGTGAGGCGGTGGGCGCCATCACGAACCCGGTGAGCGCCAGTGACAGGCCGATGATCACCGGGTTGGGCGGCAGTTGCGGCGCGCCCAGCGCCTGCCGGAGGAAGGACAGGACGATGACGATGCGGGTGAACGAGGTGAGGCAGGTGAGCGCCGCCGAGGCGAAGGAGAGCGCGGTGAGGAAGAGGAAGACCTTCACCGCGGCCGAGCCGTCGCCGTTCACCGCCAGCTGGAACCCGGGTTCGACCACCCGCGCCACCTGCGCGGCGGCGCTCACGACACCGACCCCGTGAGGCCGAGCGCGAGCTTGCGGCGGAGCTCCTGGTCCTCGGCCGACTCGATGAGGAGATCGCCAAACGGCGAGGGCGCGCGGTTGCGGGCGGGGGGAACGGCCCGGAGCAGCGGCCGCGCGCGGGGCGCCGGCGGGGGGGCAGGACGGAGGCCCTCGTCGGCGGGAAGCACCGGCACGGGCCTGGTCCACCCGGGGTGGGCCGGCTCGGCAGCGGGTGCGGGGATCGGGGCACGCTCCGGCGCGATCTCGCTCGACGCCGACGCCGGAGGGGTCTCGAAGTCGGTCCGGTCGGGGGCCCGGGCCGTGGTGAGCAGCGAGATGCCGGACTCGGAGACGCCGAGAACCAGCGTCTCGGCCCCGACCTGGGCCACCACCAGCGAGCGCTTCGGCCCGAGGCTGGAGGTCTCGAGGACGCGGATCCACCGCGGGCTCCCCTGACGCTTGCGGGCGGCGAGCACCGCGGCCCCTGCCAGGACGAGGAGCGCCCCGGCCGGAAGGAACCAGGCCCATGGATGGCTTGGCCTGGTCTCTGCCGTGGCGCCCGGGCTCGCCGCCTGAGGAGGCGTCGGCTGGCTCGGGGCGGCGTCGGAGGCCCGCCCGGTCGAGCTGGAGCGAGATGCCGGATCGGCGGCGGCCACGGTGGTCTCCACGGGGGGGAGCGGAGCGGACTCGGCCTGCCGCGCCCGCTCCCGCAGGGCCTCGGCACGCCTGGCCGCGGCCGTCGTTCGGGGAACGTCGGGCGAGCGGGGAGGGGCAGCTGGACGCACCGCCTGCACGGCGGACTCCGGCGCGGGTCCGCTCTGGGCGGTGGCGGCCGTGGCGTTCGTCCCCAGGCGCTCGTTCGCCAGCGCCAGCCGGAGCGCGTCGATTCCGGTCGGCCGGGCGGCGAGCAGGGTTCCGAGGACGAGAAGCGCGGGGGACATGGGTGTGACCTCAGCGAAGACGGGCGATGCGCTCCGACGGGCTGACGATCTCCGTGATGCGCACGCCGAACTTGTCGTTGACCACCACTGCCTCGCCGCGCGCCACCAGCCGGTCGTTGACCAGGATGTCCAGCGCCTCGCCGGCGACCTTGTCCAGCTCGATCACCGAACCGGGGCCCAGCGCCAGCAGCTCCTGGATGGTCATCCGGGTGCGGCCGAGCTCGATGCTCAAGTCGAGTGGAACGTCGAGCAGGAGATCCAGGCGGCGGGCGGGTTCGGACGGGGTGGTGATGGGATCCATGGTGAAGGTGGCTCCGGAGGGGTCAGGCCAGGGGGTGCGAGACGACGAGGGCGTGGCTTCCGCCCGAGATACAGGGCTGGCCGGTGAGCTTGTCGACGCGCTGCACCTGGATGGGGAGCTCGCTCGCCTCGTCCGAGCCGAGGAGCACCACCTCGCCCACGTCCAGCGCGAGCAGCCGCGAGAGGGTCAGCGTGGCCCGTCCGAGCACGCCCCGGATCTCGACGGAGACCTGCTCCAGCTCCTTGGCCAGGGTGCGCGAGAAGCGCTCGTCGCCGCCGGGGCGCAGACGGGGCGGGGCGCTGAGGCGGGCCTTGGCGGGCTCCACGGCGGTGAAGGGGATCAGCAGCTGCAGCCGCCCGGACATCGCACCGGAGAGCTCGAAGGCCGAGACGATGGTCACCTCGGTGGGACCGATGATGGACGCCAGCCGCGGGTCAGGCTCGAAGCGCAGCACCTCGGGCTTGAAGGGCACCACCGGCTCCCAGGCCTCGGCCAGGGCGGCGGTGAGGACGTTGAGGAGCCTGCGGAGCACGTTCTGCTCCACGGCGGTGAGCTCGCGGAGCCCGTCGGACGGCTGGATGGGCCGGATCTTCCGGTCTCCCAGCGCGGCCACCAGGAGCGCCTCGGCCAGCCCGGCCTCGATGACCAGGAGCCCGGAGCCGTGGCTGGGGCCCAGCGTCATCAGGCAGAGCACCGCGGGGGGCGCCAGGAGAGCCGAGGCGTCTGCGAACTTGAGCAGGCTCGCCGGTGCGGTCGCGGCGCGCACCTCGAGCCGGGTGCGACCGGACCAGCCCACGCCGAGGCGAGACGCCACCTGGTCGTTGATCGCGTCCAGGGTGGGCATCTGCCCGCGGATGATGCGGTCCTGGTTGGCCAGGTCCCAGCGGGTGACCGGGCCCTTGGGTGCCGCGGCCTCGGCGGCCACCTGGCCCTGCTGGATGGCGCTCATCAGCGCCTGCACCTCGTCTGGATTCAGCGGTGCGGGCATCGCCGGCTCACTGGACCACGAACTCGGTGACGTAGAGGGCGCGGATGCGCGCCGCGGGGACCACCTCGTTCAGCCGGCGGAGGAGCTCCTTCTTGATCCGCTCCAGCGCCTCGCCCCCGCGCATGTCGTCCACGGTGCGGTCGGAGAGGTAGGAGATCACCGCATCCCGCGTCTGGGGGCCGCGGTTGGCGAGCTCGACCTTCTCCTTCTCGCTCGGGACCTCGAGCTCGAACGCAACACGCACGTAGCGGTCTGCCTCGGGGTTGCGGAGCCGGACGGTGAAGTCACCCAGGCGCACCGTGGGCCCGCTGCCCACCGCCGACTCGGCGGCCGCGCCATTCGCAGGGGTGGCGGGCTCCGGGGCGTGCGAGCCCGAGCCGCGGAGGAAGAATGCGACCAGCAGCCCCGCCAGCAGGAGGCTGTTCACCGCGAGCAAGAGGGGGGTCTTGCTCTTGGGGACGGTCAGGGGAATGTCCTCGACGGCATCGCTCATCGCCCGGTGGGTCAGAGCAAGCCCCGTGCCCTCCGCGCTCCCTCTGGGGAGAGCCACCCAACGTCAGTGCGCTGACGCGGGGTGGATGTGCGCCGTCACTCCGCTGGCGTCAACGGGTCACCACGTCGAGGGGATCGCCGGCGACGAACTCCACCGCCAGCTCCACCCGCCGGTTGGTCTCGTCCGCGCCCGGTGCGCCAGCCGGAGCCAGGGGACGCGAGGAGCCGTAGCCCACCGCCGAGAGGAGGTCGGGCTTGAAGGCGTGGGCGTCCGCCAGGTAGCTCGTCACCCGCGCGGCCCGCGCCGCCGAGAGGTCCCAGTTGTCGCGGAAGCGGGCGGACTGCAGCTGGGTCTCGTCGGTGTGGCCCTCGATCCGCACCGGTCGGCCCAGCGGCTTCAGCTCGTCGGCGATGGCGTCCACCACCGGCAGCGCCTCGGGGCGCAGGGCCGCCTGGCCGGCGTCGAAGAAGTGGGTGGCCGCGAGGCGGATGGTGAGGCGGCGGGTGTCAGCCTGCACCTGGACCGCGCTGGCCGGGATGCGGGTGACGAGGATGGGCTTCAGCCGTGCCTCGATGCGCTGGCGGACCGCCTCCACCGCGCGGTGGTCCGGCGTCCCCGGCCGCCCCGTGGAGAGGTTGACCACGCAGCCACCCTCGGAGGGGGGGCCCTCGAAGAGCGGGAGCGCGCCCACCCCGCCGGTGCCCTGGTAGTGGAGCGCCCACTTGATGGCGTTGGAGGCCTGGATCAGGCGCTTGGTGTCCACGCGGCTCACCGAGTACATCACCACGAAGAAGGCGAAGAGCAGGGTGATGAAGTCGGCGTACGAAACCAGCCACCGCTCGTGGTTCTCGTGGTCCTCATCGTGGTGGCGGCGTTTGCGCGACATCCGGGGCGCCTCAGGCTGCCTTCTTCTCGGCCGGGTGCGCGCCGGCGTACGAGCGGAGCTTCTCCTCGAGCACCCGTGGGTTGAGCCCCTCCTGGATGGAGAGCACGCCCTCGACGATGAGCGTCTTCCGCTCGCGCTCCAGGGCCAGCTTCCGCTTCAGCTTGGTGGCCATGGGGAGGAGGAAGAGGTTGGCGATGCCCACGCCGTACACCGTGGCCACGAAGGCCACCGCGATGCCCCCGCCGAGCTTGGAGGGGTCGGAGAGGTTCTCCATCACGTGAATCAGTCCCAGCACCGCGCCGAGGATGCCCACCGTGGGGGCGAACCCGCCGGCGGACTCGAAGACCTTCGCCCCCACCTGATTCTCGTCGAACTCGGCGAAGACCGCGGTCTCCAGGGTGTCCCGGGCGACGCTCGCGTCCACGCCGTCCACCACCAGCTGCAGCGCCCGCTGGAGGAACGGGTCATCGATGTTGCCGAGCTTGCTCTCCAGGGCCAGCACGCCGTCGCGCCGCGCCAGGCCGGCCAGCTCGGTGAGCTGGGTCACCAGCCCCGAAAGGTCGCTCTGCTTCTCGGTGAAGGCCTGCTTGGCCAGGGCGAGTCCGCGGAGAAAGTCCTTCTTGGGGAAGGCCACCAGCGTCGCTCCGAAGGTCCCACCGAGCACGATGATCGCCGCGGTGAGCTGGAGGATCGAGCTCATGTGCCCGCCTTCCAGCGCCTGGCCCCCGAGGATGGCACCGATGGCCAGGAGGATTCCGATGAGGGTGGTGAGGTCCATGGGTGCGTCAGTCCTCCTGGACCAGGCGCAGAGGTGGCGCGGGCGGGCCAGCCACCCTGCGGCGGAAGGCCATCCAGCGAGAGATGACCTCGTCCACCGGCTCCTTCACCATGAGGTGGGAGCCGGTGTTCAAGGTGAGGAGCGTGTCGGGAGTGCGCTCCACGGTGAGGATCGCGTCCCCGTTCACGTGAATCTCCCGGCCATCCATTCGGGTGAGCTGGATCATGAGGGGACCGGCGCACCCGGCACCCGTGCTGTCGTCACGGGGCCGGGTCCGCGTTAAGGGCTACCGCTTGATGGCGATCAGCTCGCTCAGCAGCTGGTCCGCGGTCTGGAGCGTCTTGGAGTTGGCCTCGAACCCGCGCTGGGCGGCGATCATCCGCACGAATTCCGAGGCCAGGTCGACGTTGGACTGCTCGAGCGCTCCGGCCACCACGCTGGCCCGGCCGCCGGTGCCCGGTGCGCCGAAGCTCGGGTCGCCCGAGTCGCTGGTCTGCCGGTAGAGGTTCCCCACTGCGCCCTCCAGCTTGTCCTGGGCGGCGAAGGTCGCCACTCCCACCTGGGCCAGCACCCGGCTGGTACCGTTGGAGAATGCCCCGGTGACCTTGCCCTGGGTGTCGATGCTGATGCTGGAGAGCTCGCCCGAGCCGTAGCCGTCCTGCCCGACGAAGCTGGTGGCCGACGCGCCGGCGAACTGGGTGACGCCGTCCAGACCCGTGCCGCCCGGACTGGGCGTGCCGAAGTTGAAGGTGAGGGCTTGGGGCTGCGTGGCCCCCACCGGGTTGAAGGTGCCGGCCTGGGTGACGGCGGTGAGCTTGCCGCTGTTGTCGAAGGCGAGGGTGCCCGCGGAGATCTCGCTCGGCGTGCCCGCCGTGCCGCCCTGGACTCCGGCGCCGTCGGTCAGCGCGTGCCACTCCCAGGCGCCGGCGCCGGTCTTCCGGAAGTAGATCTGCACCTGGTGCTCGGCGCCGAGCGAGTCGTAGATCTTCACCCCGGTCGACGCGTTGGAGGTCGCCGCGGCGGTGGTCCAGCTGGTCGGGTCCCAGGCCGCCGGAACGGTGGCGTCGGCCTGGAGGTTTGCCTTGAGGGTGACGTTGGCGGTGGCCAGGGGGCTGGAGGCGGCGTTGCCCACCAGGAGGTCCCCGGCGGCGGTGCCCAGCGCGCCGGTGGCGTCGGCGGTGAAGCCCTGGACGCGGAGCCCGTCGAGGTTGACCAGGTAGCCGGTCTTGTCCAGGGTGAACTGGCCGGCCCGGGTGTAGAAGGTCCCGCTCTGCCCGTCGGCGGTGCCCTTCACCGCGAAGAAGCCGTCTCCCTGGAGCGCCAGGTCGGTGGCCAGCCCGGTGTTGGTCAGCGCGCCCTGGGCGATGATCTTCTGCACCGCCTGGAGCTGGGCCCCCAGGCCGATCTCTCCCTGGCTGCCGATCAGCGTCTGCGACAGCGCGGCCTCGAAGGCTGCCCGGCCGCGCTTGAAGCCGATGGTGTTGGCGTTGGCGATGTTGTCCCCGATCACCGACAGATCGAGGCTGTTGGTCTCGAGGCCCGTCGCCCCGGAGTACAGCGATCTCATCAGACTCATGGTGTTCTCCGTCTCTGTTTGCTGGTTCGTCGCTCTTGGGTCAGGGGGTGGGCTGGCGGATCTCCGTCACGTCGGCGAGCTTGACCTTGCCGCCATTGACCAGCAGCTCGGGAACGCCGTCCGCGAAGCTGACGCCGCTCACCAGGCCGCTGCCGCTGGTGGACACGGTGACCGGCTTGCCTGCGCTGTCGGAGGCCACCACCGACACGGTGTAGTCTCCGTCGCCGAGCGCGTTGCCGGCGTCGTCCCGGCCATCCCAGGGGATCGAGATCGGGCCAGACGCCGAGGCCCCGACGCGAACGGTGCGTACGGTGCGGCCCGAGCCGTCCTTGATGACCGCACTGACGCTGCTGGCGTTCCCCGACAGCGAGGCGTTCACCGTCGTGGTCTGCCCGGAGACCAGGTGCACGGTGTTGCTGGAGTAGGCGACCTGCTTGCCCACCAGCGCGGCGGTGCTCAGCTGGTTGGCCGAGGCCTGGGCCACCACCATGGTGTTCAGCTGGCTGGACATGGTGGTCAACGATTCGACCTGCGCGAACTGCGCCAGCTGGGCGACGAAGGCCTGGCTGTCGGCCGGGGCGGTGGGATCCTGGTTGGACAGCTGGGCCATCAGGAGCTTGAGGAAGTCCTGCTGGCCGAGCTGGCTCGGGCCCTGGGTGGAAGCGGTGGAGGGGGGAGTGGTGCTCGCCGGCGTGCTGTTGACGGTGAGGGGCATCGGTCAGGCCTCCACGTGGATTCGCCCATCGGGGCGGAGCTTGGGGGTTCGTGCCGGGCCACCGCGGGGCGGCGGGGCGCCGTCGTCGGGCGCCTCGCGCGGATCGTCCGGGGGCGGCTGGCCGTTGCGGTCACCCTGTGCGCCGGCAGCCAGCGACTCGGCCCTCGCCGCGGACTGGACCGGCGCGGTGACGTCGAGCCGCAGCTGCAGCCCGTGGCTGGCGAGCTCGGTGGAGAGTACCCGCTCGTGCCGCGCGAGCGCAGGCCCGGCCTGGCCGTCGAGCCGGAGCTCGGCCACGCCGTCGCGCACCCTGAGGTGCAGGGCCACCTCGCCGGCGGAGCCGGCCTCGAGCATGACGTGCGCCGCGCGGGGAAGGACCGCACCCTGGAGGCTCGCGTCGGCGTGGGCCTCCGGAGGCAGGAGACGGACTGGCTCGGGCGCGGGCTTCGGCTCCGCCGCCGACGCTCGGGGCGCGTCCAGGTTGCCGGGCGCGACCGGCGCAGCGGTGGGCGCGCCGTCCCTCCGTGCCACCGCGGCCTCCGGCGCCGGCGACGGGGCGGCGTCGCGGGCGGGGGTCGTCCGCCCGGGTCGGGTGGACACCGCGGACGGAGCGGGGGCGTCCGCCGACCGGCGCTCTCGGCCGGTCTGATGGGAGGTTCGCGCGGCGTGGGGCATCGAGGGGAGCCCCGCGCCGGCTGCGCGCAGGTGCTCGCCGAGCGCCGCGGCGAAGCTCTGGGGCGAGCCCTCGGACTTCTTGCCCGACTTCTTTCGCCCACGGGGCTGGAGCGTCTCGGCGGCGGGGCTTGCCTCGGAGGAGGGGGCGGCCTCGGCTGCTGGGCGGGAGGTGCGCGCCTTCATCGTTTCTCCTCGGGCGGGGCCGACGCCATGGTGGTCACCAGCGCCGAGGCGAGCTCGGGGCGAAGCCGCTCGATGACCGCGCCCGCATCCGCCGGGCGCATGCGGCGAAGCACTGCCGCGGCCAGGCGCGGATCCAGCCGGGAGACCAGGACCGCCGCCTGATCCGGCTTCATCGCCCGGATGGCCTTGGCGGTGCTCTCCACCGGACCCTTGCCCGGCTCGGCGGACGGCGGTGGCTCCTGCCACGCGGGGGTGCGGTGCACGCCCTTGGCCAGCTGCTCCAGCTCCGAGGTCTCGGCCCGGAGCGCGGCCCGCGCCTTCTCGATCTGCGCCACCAGCTGCTCGAGCCGGGCGCGTTCCTTCGCCAGCTCGGCCCGCTCGCCATCCAGCTTCTCGCGGGTGGCGCGCTGCTCCCGGCTGTTCTTGCGCAGCTCCTCGCAGAGCATCGCCGCAGAGAGCGGGGGCGCGACCACCTCGGCGGCCGGGCGCGCCCCCACACCCGCGTCGGCCGCCTCCGGTCCCACCGTCTCGGTGGCGGGGTGGGGGTCGGCCTGGACCGTCGGCGCCTTCCGTTCGGGCACCGGGAGGTCGATCTTCGGAATGACCGGAGGTTTCGGCGCCACCGGGGGCTCCGGGGTCGCCCCGAGGGTGAGCAGGAGGACTGCGGCGAGCTCAAGCACGGCCGTCTCCCCTGGTGGGAAGGAGCACCCGCTCCAGGGCGGCGAGCGACTCGCTCAGTGAGGTGGACTCCTGGACCCCCTGCCTCAGGAAGGCGTTCAGGGCGTCGCGGCAGGCCAGGGCCCGGTCCACGCGGGGGTTGGACCCCTGGACATAGGCCCCGAGCTCGATGAGGTCCGCCGAGTCCCGGTAGGCCGAGAGCACCTCGCGCACCCGGCGCGCCAGCGCGGCGTGGGAGGGAGTCACCACGTCCGGCATCACCCGGCTCACGCTCGCCAGGACGTCCACCGCCGGGAAGTGGCCCGACTCGGCCAGCCGGCGGCTGAGGACGATGTGACCGTCGAGCACCGCGCGCGAGGCGTCGACCACCGGGTCGGCCTGGTCGTCCCCCTCGGCGAGCACGGTGTAGAAGCCGGTGATGCTCCCCGAGCCCGCGTCGTTGCCCGCGCGCTCCAGGAGGCGTGGGAGCAGGCCGAAGACGCTCGGCGGGTACCCCTTGGACGTCGGCGGCTCGCCGACGGAGAGGCCGATCTCCCGCTGGGCCATGGCCACCCGGGAGAGCGAGTCCATCAGGAGCAGCACCCGCTGCCCGTGCGCCCGGAAGTACTCGGCGACCGCGGTGGCGGCCAGGGCCGCGCGGATCCGCAGCACCGGCGGTTCGTCGCTGGTGGCGGTGACCACCACCGAGCGGGAGAGGCCCTCCCCGAGGTCGCGCTCGATGAACTCGCGCACCTCGCGGCCTCGCTCGCCGATGAGGCCCACCACCACCACGTCGGCCCGGGAGTCCCGGGCCAGCATGCCGAGCAGGGCGCTCTTCCCCACCCCGGGACCGGCCATGATGCCCACCCGCTGGCCCTCGCCCACCGTGAGGCAGGTGTCGAGCACGCGGATGCCAAGCTCGAGGGGGTGGGCGATGCGCCGCCGGGTCATCGCCTGCGGAGGTGGGGCGTTCACCGGAAGGCGCGTCCGGAGCAGCGGCGAGGGGCCCCCGTCGAGCGGGCGCATGTGCGCGTCCACCACCCGCCCGAGGAGTCCCTCGCCCACCGGAACCTGCGCCGCGGAGGCGCGGGGGACCACCGCCGCGCCCTCGCCGATGCCGTCCAGCTTGCCCAGGGTCATCAGCTGGGCCACGCCGCGGTCGAAGCCAACCACCTCGGCGGCCACCACCCCGTCGCGGGTGCGGATCTCCACACAGCTCCCCACCGAGACCTGGGGGAGCATCGCCTCGACCAGCAGGCCGTTGGCCCGGGTCACCGTGCCGGTGACCGGGAGCGGCTCGGCCTCGTCCAGCACCCGCTGGATCGCCTCGAGGTTGCAGAGCTTCACCCGGCATCCTCCATCGCCGAGCCATCGACGGCGCGACGCAGCTCGTCCAGCCGGCTGGCCAGCCGGCCGTCGATGCGGCCGAAGTCGGTGTCCACCACCACGTCGCCGGGCCCGAGCGCCGAGTCGGCCTTGAGCTCGATCTGCGCCGCGGAGAACTCGGCCAGGGTCTGCTTCCCGGCGGTGGTCTCCAGCTGGGCCACGTCCTCCGGCCGAAGGCGCACCGTCACCCGGCGCGACTCGCCCGCCTTGCGGAGCGCGGAGCGGACCAGCGCGAAGAGCGCATCGGGGCTGGAGCGGAGCTCGGTCTCGAGGATGCGCCGGGCGACCTGGAAGCCGATCTCCAGGGCGTCGGAACGCGCCCGCTCGGCCAGGCGCTCGGCCTGGGACTTCAAGAGGTCGATCGCCGCGGCCAGCCGCCCCAGCGCCTCGGGGGGCAGACCCACCGGGGTCTGGGCGGGGGCCGGTGAGGGGGGCGGTCCGTCGTGCGTCGGCGGCTGGAGCTGCGCGTCGGGCGTCGCGGCAACCAGCCGCCGCAACGCGGGGCCAGGCTCGGCGCCGGGCCGGGGGAAGGTCACCGGCTGGACGCCGCGCTGCGCCGGGAGCACGTCGAGGAACCGCGGGCGTCGGGGCTGGGAGGCGCGCATCTAGAGCATCCGATCGGTGGGGCGAACCAGGGTGATGCGCTGCTGCTCGCCGAGGGTCTGAGCGATGCGGGCAATCTCCGCCTGGGCGGCCTCCACCTGCGCGAGGCGCACCGGCCCGAGCGCCGCCAGGTCGTCGGCCAGCATCTGCGAGGCGCGGCTGGACATGTTCTTGAGGAACTTGTCCTTGACCGCCGCGGGCGCGCCCTTGAGCGCCAGGGTGAGCCGGCCCATGTCCACCTCCTTGAGGAGGGTCTGGACGTCGCGGTCGATGAGGTTTCCCAGGTCATCGAAGGTGAAGAGCTTGGTCTTCAGCTCGGTGGCCAGCGCCGGGTCCTCCTTCTCGATCTGCGCCACCACCTCGGCCTGCTCCGGGGTGGGCGCCCGGCGGAGGATCTCCAGCGCGGCATTGCGTCCGTCGACGCGGCGCATGCCACCGGCGGCCACGCTGCGCAGCTCGGCGCCGAGGGCGTGGCCCACCTCGCGGAGCACCTCCGGCGAGACCGACTCGAGGGTGGCCATCCGGCGCACCACCTCCGGGCGCAGCCGCGGCGGGAGCTTGTCCATCACCGCCACCGCCCGCTCGGGGTCCAGGGTGCTCAGGACGAGGGCCACGGTCTGTGGCTGCTCGCGCCCCAGGACCATCGCCAGCGCTTCGGGGTCGGCCTGGGAGACGGACCCCAGGATCTCGTCCGGCTGGGGAGGAGGCACGATGCCGTCGAAGGTCCTCCGCACCACCTCCGGCCCGAGCGCCCGCGAGGCGAAGTCGCGGAGCAGCTCGTCGCCGGCGAGCGTCTCGCCGCCCACGGTCTCCACCAGGCGGACGAAGTCCCTCAGGGCCTCGGGCACGGTGTTGCCGCCCTCGCGCCGGAGCGACTTGGCCCCGGCGGCCAGGCTCCGCACCTCGTGCTCGCCGAGGAGCTTGAAGATCTGCGTGGCCGCCTCGGGCCCGAGCCCCAGGAGCAGCGCCGCGGCCTTCCGGGCGCCTGGTCCCGTGGGAACCTCGGGGTTGCGGCGGGCAGGAGCAGTCTCAGCCACGGTTCACCTCGGGACTTGCATCGGCGTCGGCGGAGAGCCACGCCCGGACCAGGTGGGCAGCGCGCGCCGGGTCTCGTCCAGCCAGATCGCGGGCCCGGTCGCGGAGGGCGGCGTCAGGATCGGGAAGCGCCGCCGACCGGTTCAGCGATGCGGGAAGGGGAGCGGGCCCGGCCTCCAGCTCGGAGACCCTGGCCCCCGGCCGCAGCACCGGCTGCCCCTGGAGCGCCGCCGGCCGGCGGCGGAGGAGCAGGACGGCGAGGATGGCCAGGAGGAGC
>DATKKF010000148.1:0-5367 GCA_035543115.1 Myxococcaceae bacterium | reverse complement strand
GACCTCTAGGTCAGGGCCGCAAGCTGGCAATCGTCGGCGAGGTCAGGGCGGCCGAGCTAGGCTCCGAGCCTCGAGGCCGGACGCTTGACTTCTGGGCGGTGCAGCGTGATAGACCGCGCCCTCTTTTCGGGGGCTTCTGTGCTGGGCGTGTGCCCGGCGGTCGCCGCCATCGTACGACGGACAAGGGACGGATGCCGACCATCAGTCAGCTGGTGCGCAAGGGGCGCGAGAAGCTCGTGGTGAAGGGGAAGAGCCCCGCGCTCAAGGAGTCTCCCCAGAAGCGTGGGGTGTGCACCCGCGTCTACACCACCACTCCGAAGAAGCCCAACTCGGCGCTCCGGAAGGTGGCCCGCGTCCGGCTGACCAACGGCATCGAGGTGACCTCGTACATCCCCGGCGTGGGTCACAACCTCCAGGAGCACTCGGTGGTGATGATCCGCGGGGGCCGGGTGAAGGACCTCCCCGGTGTCCGCTATCACATCATCCGCGGCACCCTGGACTCGGTCGGCGTCCAGGGCCGGAAGCAGGGCCGCAGCAAGTACGGCGCGAAGCGCCCGAGCTAAAGGAAGCCAAAGCAGATGCCTCGTCGTCGCGTCGTCGCCAAGCGGAAGATCCTCCCCGACCCGAAGTTCCAGGACCGGCTGGTCACCAAGTTCGTCAACGACCTGATGCGCAAGGGCAAGAAGTCCATTGCTGAGCGCGTCTGCTACGGCGCCTTCGCCCTGATCGAGGAGCGGGCGAAGGAGGAGCCGCTCCGCACCTTCAAGAAGGCGCTGGACAACGTGAAGCCCGTCCTGGAGGTCAAGAGCCGCCGGGTCGGCGGCGCGACCTATCAGGTGCCGGTCGAGGTCCGCCAGGACCGCCGGGTGGCCCTGGGCATGCGCTGGCTCATCACCTACGCCAAGGCGCGGGGCGAGAAGACGATGGAGGAGAAGCTGGCCGGCGAGATCATGGACGCGGCCAACAACCGTGGCAACGCGGTGAAGAAGCGCGAGGACACGCACAAGATGGCCGAGGCCAACAAGGCCTTCGCCCACTACCGCTGGTAACACTCCGGGCGATCATGGCCCGCGACTTCCCGCTCGAGCGCTACCGCAACATCGGCATCATGGCGCACATCGATGCCGGGAAGACCACCACCACCGAGCGGATCCTCTTCTACACCGGCACCATCCACAAGATGGGTGACGTCGACGACGCGAACACCACCACCGACTGGATGGTGCAGGAGCGCGAGCGCGGCATCACCATCACCTCGGCGGCGATCACCGCCTTCTGGAGCCGGCGCGACCAGCGGTACCGGATCAACATCATCGACACCCCGGGCCACGTGGACTTCACCATCGAGGTGGAGCGGTCGCTGCGGGTGCTGGACGGAGCGATCGCGGTGTTCGACGCTGCCAACGGTGTCGAGCCCCAGAGCGAGACGGTGTGGCGGCAGGCCGACCGCTACGGCGTTCCGCGCATCTGCTTCATCAACAAGATGGACCGCCTGGGCGCCGACTTCGAGATGTCGGTCCGCTCGATCAGGGAGAAGCTCGCGGCGAACGCAGTCCCGGTGCAGATCCCGTGGGGCGCCGAGGACCAGCACCAGGGGGTGATCGACCTGGTCCGGATGAAGGGGATCACCTTCGACGAGTCGGAGCAGGGGAGCCGGTTCGAGGTGGTGGACATCCCCGCCCCGCTGCTCGAGCCGGCGAAGGTGGCGCGGGCGCACCTCATCGAGGCCTGCGCCGACCAGGACGACCGGGTGATGGCGCTCTACCTCGACGGGAAGGAGCCGTCGGAGGCCGAGCTGCTGGCGGCGATCCGCAAGGGCTGCATCGCCCGGAAGCTCTTCCCGGTCCTCTGCGGCTCGGCGTTCAAGCACAAGGGCGTGCAGCCGCTGCTCGACGCGGTGGTGGACTTCCTGCCGTCGCCGCTGGACATCCCGCCGGTCCACGGGAAGGACCCGAAGGGAAACGACACCGTCCGGGAGACCAGCGACACCGCCCCGTTCAGTGCGCTGGCCTTCAAGCTCATGACCGACCCCTTCGTGGGAACGCTCACCTTCATTCGGGTCTACTCGGGCCGCCTGGCGACGGGGATGGCGGCGTGGAACCCGGCCAAGGGCAAGCGCGAGCGGATCGGCCGGCTAGTGCAGATGCGCGCCGACAAGCGCGACGAGATCGACGAGGTGCTGGCCGGCGACATCGCCGCCGCGGTCGGGCTCAAGCACACCGTCACCGGCGACACGCTGTGTGACGAGCACCACCCCATCGTGCTCGAGCGGATGGAGTTCCCCGAGCCGGTGATCGACATCGCCATCGAGCCGAAGACCAAGGCCGACCAGGACAAGCTCGGGTCGTCCCTCCAGAAGCTGTCGGTGGAGGACCCGTCGTTCCGGGTGCGGACCGATCCCGAGAGCGGACAGACGCTGATCGCCGGGATGGGCGAGCTGCATCTGGAGATCATCGTCGACCGGCTGCTGAGGGAGTTCAAGGTCGAGGCGAACGTCGGCAAGCCGCAGGTGGCGTACCGCGAGACCATCAGCCAGTCGGTGGAGGCGCGCGGGCAGTACGTGCGGCAGTCCGGCGGGCGCGGCCAGTACGGTGACATCGTGTTCCGGCTGTCGCCCAACGAGGCGGGAAAGGGTTTCACCAGCAAGAACTCGATCGTCGGGGGAAAGGTTCCGAAGGAATTCGTGGAGGCCTCGTTCCAGGGGGCCCGGGAGTCGATGAGCAACGGGCCGCTCGCCGGCTACCCGATGGTGGACGTGCAGGTGGAGGCGATCGACGGGAGCTTCCACGAGGTGGACTCGAACGAGGTGGCGTTCCGCATCGCCGGGTCGATGGCGGTCCGCGAGGGCGCCCCCCGGGCCGGGCCGGTGCTGCTCGAGCCGATCATGTCGATCGAGGCTGTGACCCCCGAGGAGTTCATGGGTGACGTCATCGGCGACCTGAATGCCCGGCGGGGGAAGATCCTGGGCATGGAGCCGAAGAGCGGGGCACAGCACATCCAGGGGCAGGTGCCGCTGGCGACGATGTTCGGGTATGCGACCGACCTGCGGTCACGGACCCAGGGCCGGGCGACGTACACCATGCAGTTCAGCCACTACGCGGCAGTGCCGAAGGCGGTCGCTGACGAGATCGTCGCGCGGATCCGCGGACACTGAGCCGCGACGGGGCCGCGCCCCGGGGCGATGTGTAGGAGCTTGACCATCCACGGCGGTGCGTACAGGCCGTCTCGCTTCACGCCGGTGCCCATGAGGGAGGGGCCGTAAAGACGATCGGCAGGGGGTCGCAGCTGAATTCCGGGTGGGCTCACTCGGGGTGCAGGCGCAGCGAGCGAGGCAGCCTTCTCCGCTGGACGCGGCGCCAGTACGCGCCAGGAGTGATCCCGACCTCTCGTCGAAACGCGCGGCACAGGGCGGACATGCTGGAGAAGTCGGTTTCCCGGGCCACGCGCTCGAGCGGGTGAACGCCGTCCTCGAGCAGCTGGAGGACGCGCTGGATGCGGAGCTGCTGGGCGATGCCGCGAGGCCCTGTGCCGGCGCTCCGCTTCACCCGCGCGCTCAGCCGGCGGGCGGCCCGCTGAGCGGTCGAGGCGAGGCTCCGGGTCGGATCCCGGGTTGACAGCGTCGGCTGGTCATCGAAACAGGTGTGGAGGACCGGGTCGGAGAGGGCCCCGATCCACCCTTCGGGGTTGCCGGATCCGGAGGTGACCTGAATCCGGAGCGCCTGGACGACCAGGATCTGGAGGAGGAGCTCGACGATCGCGTCTCCGCCGACATGGTGCATCGAGAGCTCCTCGAGGAGCCCTTGGAGGATCGGGCGGTAGGAGCGGGGGAGGGGGATCTGACGGGCGCCGACGATGACCGCCTTGGGGAGTCGATGGACGGGGCCTGGCCGATCGGCGATGGCGATCCGGGTCGAGAGAAGCTGGACGGCGCCCGGTGTGTCTGGCGGAAGCCACGCCGTGCGGATCGGTCGACCTGCGGACCAGTCGAACCGGGCGGGGTTTTCCAGCCGTGGGCCTCGCGCCTGTCGGGTGCTGGGCAGCTCCCCGGAGAGGAAGAGCAAGGACCCGTCGCCGAGCCCCATGGAGTGGCGAGCCGCGTGAGTCCAGAGGCCGCACTGTCCTCGTCGCACGAGATGCAGGGATGGAGCTCCGGCCGGAATCTCGACGGTCCAGGGCCCCTCGAAGGTGTGCACGACGGGCGGCGCGCATCGAGGAGCGAGGTGCCAAACGAGCTCACTGAGAAGGTCCATGGGCCCCCGACACTGCAAGAGCGGGACGCTGAGCCGATTTCAAGCGCGGCGGTCGGAGCGACCGCAGCCGGCGACGGACACGTCCGCAACCCCGGACGCCACGAGTCCGGAAAATCGAGAAATGCCCGTTCCGGCGGGCATTTCAGGGACGTGAAGTGGCATCTGGCGTTCTCGAGCGATCTCCCGGAGGGCGGGGGGGAGACGGTGTGCTGGGTTTGGCTCGAAGATGGAAGGTGCCCGGCCCCCCCCTCGCCTCTCAGAGATCGTTGGGGGACCTGGAGTTCAGTCCAGCATTCCTGGGCTCCCGCACCCGGAGGCTTCGGCCCATGGGCCCGGCCGGACACCCTCGGCGCGCTCGTCAGCGACGGGTCCGCCCGCGATGGCATGCCGGATCGGTTGCGACCAGCCGCGTCACGGGGCGAGGCCAGCGTGCTTGCAGCCGATGCGGCCGCCGTCCGCGCTTGCCTGTCTCTCCTCGGAGCAGCTCGCCCGAGGGTCGGCCGAGCCCGACCTTGCGGATTGGCGCCCACGTCCGAACCTCCGCGTGACCCCTCGGCGCCTGCCGGCGCAGACAGGACACGACGCCTCCGGCACCCTGTCTCCCCTCGCCCTCCGTGGCAGAACCTCGCGCCATGAAGGCGCTCCAAATCACCGCCCACGGCCCGGTCGACGCGCTCAAGCCAGTGGAAGTCCCCAGCCCGCGGCTGCTCGAGGGCCAGGTCCGGGTACAGGTCGAGGCGGCGGGGGTGAATCCCAGCGACCTGCTCAGCGCCGAGGGCCGCTTCCCGCATGCCGTTCTGCCGCGCATCCTGGGACGCGACTTCGCCGGACGCGTGGTCGAGGGTCCGCGCGAGCTGGTCGGTGCGGCCGTCTTGGGGGACCGGCGGCGACCTCGGCATCACCCGAGACGGCGCCCATGCCGAGGAGATCGTGCTCCCTTCCGGCGGCGTCTCCCGCCGCCCCGGGAATCTCACCCCGAGCAGGCCGCGAACGCCGGCGTGCCGTTCACCACGGCCTGGAGCTGCCTGGTCGACGCAGCGCGTCTCCAGTCCGGCGAGACGGTCGTGGTCTCCGGGGCCGTGGGCGCCGTGGGTGGGCCGCCGTGGAGCTGGCGGCC
>DATKKF010000147.1:0-37869 GCA_035543115.1 Myxococcaceae bacterium | reverse complement strand
CGTCCAGGTCCACGAAGATGAGGAGCATCGGACGGCGCCCCAGCGTCGCTGCGTCGAGCTGGGCCCGGGCGAAGCGCAGGAAGCCGCGCCGGTTGCAGAGCCCGGTGAGCTCGTCGAGGTACGACAGGTTCGGCTCGTGCGGATGCCCGTGACCCTCGCCGGCGCGCAGCCGGACGCGCTCGGTGACGTCCCGCCACAGCCACAGCTGCTCGCTCCGGCGACCTTCCACCAGGACGGGGAGGACGTCGCACTCGAGCACCCGCCCGTCGGCCATCGTCCAGCACTCGCCGGCGACGGGGCCGTCCTGGCGCTGCAGCTCGGCGGCGCGCCCGAGGAAGTGCGCGGTGTCGGCGAAGGCCTCGCCGAGCCGCTGACCCAGCTCGTCGAACGGGACGCCGCTCAGCGCCTCGGCCGGGGGTGGAAGCCCGAACAGACGACAGAAAGCCGGGTTGCTGGCGAGCACCCGTCCGTGGGCACCCAGCACCAGCACGCCGTCCGCGGTCGCCTCGAGCAGGGTCCGCCAGAGCGTGAAGGGGTGCGTCGCCGAGGCGTCCGGCGATGCAGGGTCGCGGGTGTACACGGACGTCTCCACGGGCAGGCCTGGGGACATGGTATTGCGGCCCGCTGACTGGATCCCACCTCCCCGTGCGGCGCGCCCTCAGGCGGCCACGCGAGGCCTGGCGAGGGCGGCGACCCGCGCCACCAGAACTTCCGGCTCCACTGGTTTCGTCAAGTAGTCCTGGAAACCGGCGTCCAGCGCGCGGCGGCGGTCCTCGGGCCGGGCGAAGGCGGTGAGCGCCACCGCGGGGATCGCGCGGGAAGAGCCCGGACCGGTGCGGCGGATCTCCCGGATCAGCGCGCAGCCGTCCATCCGCGGCATTGCCACGTCGGAGACCAGGAGATGGGCCCGGTTCACCGCGAGCCAGCGAAGGGCCTCCTCGGCGTCCGCCAGCGCGACCACCTCGGCCCCGTGCGCTTCGAGCATGGAGGCCACCATCTCCCGGGTGTCCGGCTCGTCGTCCACCACCAGCAGCCGCAGGCCCGAGAGGCTCACCCGCGGCGCCACCGCGGCGTCGACCAGCGGGCGCTCGAGCCGGGCGGTGGCGGCGAGCGGGAGCTGCACGGTGAAGGTGGCCCCCTGGCCCTCGCCGGCGCTGCTGGCGCTGACCGTACCCCCGTGCAGCTCGACCAGGTGCCGCACGATGGCCAGGCCCAGGCCCAGGCCGCCGTGGGCGCGCGTCGCGGTGGCGTCCGCCTGCCGGAAGCGCTCGAAGACGTGGGGGAGGAAGTCCGGACGGATCCCCTGGCCGGTGTCGCTCACCGTCAGTGTGGCCGTGCCTTCACGCCGCGCCAGCGAGACCGTCACCCGCCCGCCGCGCGGGGTGAACTTCACCGCATTGGAGAGCAGGTTCCAGAGGATCTGATGGAGCCGCTCCGGGTCCCCGCTCAGGGTGCATGGCTCGATCGAGACCTGCAGCTGCACCCCACGGCCGTCGGCGCCGGGCCGGATGGAGTCCACCGCCGCCTCGACGATGCGCCCGAGCTCCGAGGTCTCCACGTTGAGCCGCGTCTTGCCGGAGACGATGCGGCTCACGTCGAGCAGGTCCTCCACCAGGCGGGTCTGCGCCCGGGCGTTGCGCTCCAGCGTCTCCAGCGCCCGCCCCTGCTTCTCGGGGGTGAGGCCGCCTCGCCGGAGCAGTCGCGCCCAGCCGAGGATGGAGGCGAGGGGGGTCCGCAGCTCGTGGCTCACCGTGGCCAGGAACTCGTCCTTGGCGCGGCTGGCCTCCTCGGCGCGCTGGTAGAGCTCGGCGTTGTCCATGGCCAGCGCAGCCCGGCGGGCGAGCTCCTCCACCAGGCCGAGATCGAGGCGCTCGAACCGGCGTCCGCTCCGGACGGTGAGGAAGCTGATGACGCCCAGGGTCCTCCCCCGGGCGGACAGCGGCGCGCAGACCAGGGAGGTGGGGCTCAGCCGGTCGAAGAGGCTGAGGCGCTCGGAGTCACCGGCCATCTCCAGCTTCACCGCTGCGGGGAGCCGCTCGCGCAGCACCGAACGCCGCGTCCGGAGCGCCTCCATCACCGGCGAGTCCGGGTCGGTGCGCGGGGGCATGCGCCGGAACGCCTCCAGCACCTCCTCCTCGATGTGCCCGGACACCAGCACCCGGTGGAGCACGCCCGACTCGTCCATGAGATCCACGATGCACACGTCGGCGAAGGTGGGGATGGCCATCTCGCCCACCGCGCGGAGCGTCGCCTTGTAGTCCAGGGTGTTGGAGAGCGCCGCCGCGCCACCGGAGAGGATGCGCAGCGCCTCCTCCTCGCGATGGCGGGTGGTGACGTCGATGGTGGTCCCCACCCACTCGCGAATGTGCCCGTCGTCGCGCAGCAGGGGGATGCCGCGGGAGGCGACGGTGGCCCAGCCTCCGGAGGCCTTGCGCACCCGGAACTCGGCCTCGAACCGCCGCCGCTGCACCACCGCGTCGGCCCACTGCTCCGAGACGCGGGCGAGGTCGTCGGGGTGGATGACGTCCACCCACCCCAGGCCCAGCATCTCCTCGGGCTTCTGACCGGTCAGCGCGCACCAGCTCGGGACCGCGTGGCGCAGCTGGCCGTTCCAGTCCGCCACCCAGACCATGTCGGCGTGCGTCTCGACGATGGAGCGGAAGCGCTCCTCGCCCACCGCCAGCCGCCGCCGCTCGCCCTCGAGCTCGTCGGCCAGCGCCATGCGCTCGCGGGCCAGCGCGTCGCTGCGCGCCCGAGCCGAGACCTGCCCGGTCACGTCGGTGCCGAAGGAGAGCACCCCTTCCACCACCCCGTCCGCCCCGGTCACCGGGAGGAAGGCCAGGTCGAACCAGCGGCGCTCGGAGCCGCCGGGCGTCTCCAGGGCCAGGGCGTGCTCGAGGTCCCGGTAGGGCACGCCGGTGCGGAACACCTCGCGCATGGCCAGGAGCAGCGGATCGTCGCGCAAGGCGGGGAGTGCCTCGGCCAGCGGTCGGCCGAGGAACTCGCGGCCCGGATGGCGGGCGCGGTAACGGTCGTTGACGAACTCGTAGACCAGCTCGGGCCCGCGCAGGTACGCCATCTCCGCGGGCACCTGGTCCAGCAGCGACTCGATGGTGGCCCGTCGCAGCTCGGTCTGGTCGCGTTCCGCCTCCGTCTTCTGCAGGGCGGCCCGGGTCTCCGCCTCCTGGGTCACGTCACGCAGGTGCACCAGCAGTGCCGGTCCGGCGCGGCTCGCATGGACGCGGAACCAACCCTTCGTCTCGCCCCCGCCGGTGTCGACGCGGAGGTCGGTCGGCTCGCCGGTGTCCATCGTCCGGGCGTAGGCGGCGAGCAGCCCCCAGCGCGCGATGTCCGGGGCGACGGCCAGCAGGCCCTGGTCCAGCTTCTGCACCCGTTCCGGCCCCAGGACTCGCAGCGCGCTCGGGTTCGCGTACAGATGGCGGAAGTCCACCACCCGCCCGCCCTCCCGCAGCGGCGTGAAGACGAAGACGGGCTCGGGACTCTCGCCGTAGAGAGTCGCCAGAACCTCGGGAGTGAGCTCGGCCATCGGGTGCGGCGTCTCCCCAGGAAGCTTACCCCCACACCCTTCGTGCAGCGCGATGGGTGCCGATGTGCGCGCGCACCGTCACCTCGAGCGGTCGGGCGTACCCGCCCCCCGGGGTGACCACCACCGGCACGCCGGAGCGTCGCGCCGCCTCGAGGACGAAGGTGTCATCCCGTGCCTCGAGCCCAGGGCCGCCGGCCTGCTCCCCGGCCGACCGGGCCCCTCCGGCGCGCTTGGACCGCAGGTCAGTGGTGACGCCCGCCATCCCGCCCAACCCTTTGCAGGACCTCGGATGGCCTGCCCCAAACCTGGGCCGTCTTCTCTGGAGAGAGACACGATGAACGGATTCATGAAGAAGATGGTTCTCATCGGGATGCTCGGCGCGGCGCCGTTCGCCCTCGCCCAGTCTTCCGGCAGCACTGGCTCCGCGGGTTCGACGAGGGGGGCCACCGGCTCGTCGTCCACCGGCACGGGCTCCGACACTGGCGCCACGGGCTCCACCTACGGGGGCTCGGGCTCGATGGGCAGCGGCTCGGGCGACACCGGCACGACGGGCAGCACCGGGACGAGCGACGCCGGGAAGACCCAGCGCTCCTACGACAGCAGCACCAGCACCGAGAGCACCTACGGCGGGTCGGGTGACGCGTCCACCACGACCACCACCAGGAAGCACAAGAAGCAGACCCGCTCGAGCAGCAGCTCCGACCACGCGGGTGGGACGGGTTCGACGACCGGCACCGGTACGCTCCCCCCGGCGGGCGGCAACTCCGGCGCCGGCTCCTCGGGCGCGGACACCACCGGCAGCGGCTCGTCCAGCTCGGACACCACGGGGAGCGGCAACGGCCGATAGACGGCGGCTCAGCAGAACTTCGCGAGCGGCCACGGTCGGGCATTCCGGCCGTGGCCGTTTGTGCTAAGGCCCTCCGGCCGTATGCTCCTTCTCCCCCGTCCCCTGGTCGCTGCCGGTGCGCTCGTGCTCGGCACCTTCGCGGTCGGCTGCTCCCACGAGCACGGGCCCCTGGCCGACAAGCCGGATACCACCAGCCTCGGCAACGCGGGTCGCCTCGCGGCTCTGATGGTCAGCACCTCGACCGGTCTGGCCTGGCGCCCGGACGACCCGCGCGTGGTCCTCCCCGGCACCCTGCAGGGCGAGACCTCGCCGCTGACCACCGAGGCCCAGCCGGCGACCACGCTCTTCGGCGGGCGGGCCGACTGGAGCCTCGGTCAGACGTTCGGTCCGGAGACGGGGTGGGCGATGGCCACCTGGACCTCGGGACCGAACCTGCCCGTGGAGCCATGGAACATGGCGCTCGAGACGCCCACCGGCGAAGGCGGCGGCGAGGGCCTCGGCGGCCCGAAGAGCCACCAGCCGAAGCTCTAGCTAGTGGAGCACCTGCGGCTCGGGCGGCGGCCCGAGGATGCGGGTGACCGTCTCGCGCACCCGGTCGAGGTCGACGGGCTTGCTCACGTAGCCGCTCGCGCCCACCAGCTCGGCCTCCCACTCGAAGCCGTACGCCGAGATGATGATGATCGGCAGCCCGCGGGCGCGGGGAAGCTTCTTCAGCGCCTCGAGCAGGCCCCACCCGCTCATCACCGGCATGCGGAGGTCGAGGAGCACCGCCTGTGGCATCTCCTCCTCGAGCACGTCGAGCGCCTCGCGCCCGTTTCCCACGCTGCGCGTGCGGTAGCCCATCTCCTCGAGGAGATCGCAGATCAGCCTGCGATGGCTCGCGTCGTCGTCGACGACCAGGACGAAGGACATGGGCGGGGCTTCTGGGGGAGCCTGCGCTGAAGATGGTACCGCCCAAGGCCCGGCGGCAACTCGAGTCTTCCCCCTGCGGACGCGAGCGGTGCTAGGAAGATCGGCCACTTCCCGGGGGCCGAGGAGGGATTCCAGTGTCGTTTCGCGCAGCCCAGGTCCTCTCGACGCTCGTCGTCGGTCTGGCGCTCGCCGAGGAGGCCCCCCACGTGCACGGCGCCGACGCTGGCTCTTCGGTCCCGGCGCATGAGCGGCACCCGGCGGACCCCAAGCCGCCGGCGCCGAAGGGGAGGTCCGTCGAGCTGTCGTTGCCGGGTGGCAAGACCAGTACCGCCTACGTCGCGCGACCGAAGAGCGCGCCCCATGGCGGTCTCCTCATCGTCCACGAGTGGTGGGGGCTGAACGGCTGGGTCAAGTCGGAGGCGGACCGTTACGCCGCGCAGGGGTATCTGGTCCTGGCGGTGGACCTCTTCGGCGGCTCGGTGGCCACCTCACCCGAGGAGGCCCAGAAGCTCATGTCCGCGCTGGACGAGAAGGCGGCCACGGACGTGGAGGTCGCCGGGGTCGAGTGGCTGGCGCAGGCCGTGCGGGGCAAGAAGATCGCCACGCTGGGCTGGTGCATGGGTGGAGGACAGAGCCTGAACGCGTCGCTGGCCAGCTCAGGGAAGGTCGGGGCGACGGTCATCTACTACGGGCTCCCGGTGACCGACGTGAACCTCCTCAAGAAGCTCCAGGGCCCGGTGCTCGGCATCTGGGCAAAGCGCGACGGGTGGATCACCCCCGAGAAGGTGGCGGCGTTCGACCTGGCGCTGAAGGACGCGGGCATCAAGCACGAGTTCCGCAGCTACGACGCGGACCACGCCTTCGCCAATCCCACCGGCGGCCGCTACAACCCGCCCGCGGCGCAGGACGCCAACGACGCCACGCGGCGTTTCCTCAAGTCGGAGCTGAAGTGAGCGTCGCCAGGGGTGGCGCGGCTCAGGACCCGGTGATGCCCTGGCCCTCGAGCGTGCGCCGGAGCAGGGGCATCGCCCGGGTCACCCGCATCTGCAGCGTGCCGGGCCGCGCGCCGCACAGCTCGGCCATCTCCTCGTACGAGAGCATCTCGCCGTAGCGCAGCTCCACCGCCCGCCGGGCCTCGGCCGAGAGCACGTCGAGCGCGTGGCGCAGCCGCTGCACCAAGGTCGAGCGATGCACCTCGTCCTCGGCGCTGGTCCGGGCGTCGTGCACCTCGGGCAGGGCGGCGTGGAGCACCTGCCAGCGCCGCCGCCGGCGGTGGATCTTCAGCGCGTCGAGGCAGCGGTTCCGGGCGATGGCCATCAACCAGGCGGCGATGGACGCACGCTCCAGCACCCGGTGGAGCGACTGGTACGCCTGCACGAAGCAGGTCTGGTGCACGTCCTCGGCCAGCGCCCGGTCGGGGATGAACCGGGTGCAGACGGCGAACAGCTGAGTCCCGTACGCATCCATCAGCACCCGCAGCGCCGTGTCCACGTCGCCCTCGCGCGCTGCACGGCGGATGCGGGCGTCCGCCACGCTCCGTTCCTCGAGCCCAGGCCCCATCGGTTCCACTCGCCCCCAGACGCCGGAGGCCGTGCATCGGCCAACGGTGAACAGGAGTCGGGGGAGCCAGGAAATCTTCCCCGGGCGGGGTGGTCGGTCAGGGCCCGGCGGGACCGGGACGCCCGTTCACTCCGGCTTCGGAGGGGGGGTGTGGTCGAGCCGCTCGAGGAAGCGCCCCTGCTCGTGGTACCCGGCGCGGGACAGCCGCTGGGACTCGACCATGTCCGCCAGGCGGGTGCAGAGCGAGCCCAGGGTGCGGAAGGTCTCGACCAGCAAGCGCTCGGCCTGGTCCGCGTGCCCGAGCGGGGCCAAGAGTCGCTCGCGCATCGGCCGCAGGAGGCTTGGAAACTTCACAGGAATCACCTTAATCACATCCCCGTCGTTTCCGCGAAAGAGGGGTGAACAATGGCCAGTGGGCAACGGGTCGGGTTTCTCGGTCTGGGGCTGATGGGGCGGGGGATGGCGAAGAACCTCGCCACCAAGGGCTTCCAGGTCACGGTGTGGAACCGCTCCCGGGCGCGGGCCGCTGCGCTCGAGCCCCTTGGAGCGACGGTGGCCGACACGCCGGCGCAGCTGATGGCGGGGGTGGACGTGGCGTGTACCTGCGTGGCGACACCGGCCGCCCTCGAGGAGGTGATGGCGGGGAAGGGCGGCCTCCTCTCCGCGGCCCGTCGCGGCCAGCTGCTGATCGACTTCAGCACCATCGGTCCCGACCAGGCTCGGAGCCTCGAGCAGCGCGCCGGCGCCCTGGGCGTGGACTTCGTCGAGGCGCCGGTCACCGGCAGCAAGAACGGCGCGGAGAAGGGCACGCTGCTCATCATGGCCGGGGCGACACCTGCAGCCCTCGCACGCGCCGAGCCGGTGTTCCGCGCGGTGGGCGAGAAGTGGATCCACTGCGGGCCGGTGGGCGCGGGGAGCCAGGTGAAGCTCGCCGGCAACGCCCTCATCGCCGCGATGCTGCAGAGCCTCGGCGAGGGCCTGCTGCTCTCCACCCGCGCCGGCGTGGACCCGGCCAAGGTCCTCGAGGTGATCCAGGCGTCCGGCTACCGCTCGCCCTACTTCGAGTTCAAGGGCAACGCCCTCCTGCGCCGCGACTTCGAGACCCACTTCGCGATCGACCTCATGGACAAAGACCTCGGCCTCTTCCTCGACAGCGCCGCCGCCCTTCGCGTTCCCACGCCGGCCACCGCCGCCGTCCGGCAGTGCTACGAGCTCGCGCGCGCCGCCGGGAAGGGCGAGCAGGACATCGGCGCGGTCATCACCGTCTTCGAGCAGCTCGTCGGGATCGAGATCCGCCCCAAGTCCTGACGCGTCATCCCGGGTCGTCCAGTCGCGTCAGAGGGACGCCCCGGCATGCACGGCTTCACAGAGTGAACCGTTGACAGGTTGACCTCAGGGGCTGCGATGCGCGCCGCACGCGCCGGTCCAAGCCTCCCTCGCTCACCAGTGAATCCAGCAACTTGCGTGAGGTTTACCAGCTGGGCTTGCCGGGGGTCGGGGGCACTGCTTACAGTGCCTCCAGACACGGTCCGGAGGTGCCCCTTGGCCGACATCGGGGAGCTGGTGAAGCTGGGCGATGGTCGCTGGGCGCGCTACCAGCAGTGCGAGGTGAGCGGCACCGGCCTCTCGATCCTCGTCGCGGTCGAGCTCGACGATCGCACCCAGCGGCTCCTCGACGCGGCCGAGTTCCGCAGCGCGCTCGAGCTGGACGAGTCGCCCGAGCGGCCCCGCCTCGCGCTCGCCGACGCCGGCGCACCGAGTGAGGTCGTCGCGTCGGTCCACTGATCGAACCGCCTCGGCTGGCGGCGCCTACTCCACGCCAAAGAATCGTCGCGCGTTCGTGAACGCCAGGCTCGAGACGAGGGCCTTGCCGAGTCCGGCGCGCTCGAGGAGATGCACCGCGCGTGGGAGCCCGAGCAGGTCTCCCGGCCGGTCCCCGGCGTCGCTGCCCAGGGTGAGCCGGCGGCTCCCGAACCTGCGCACCAGTTGCACCGCCCGGTCCGCGGTCAGCTCGCCCACGTTGACCGTCAGGCCAGCCCAGTGGCCCCGGGCGTGGATCAGCGGCACGGTGCGCGCGCTGGCGTGCTCCACCAGCACCCGACCCGGGTCCGGCCCGTGCTCGTGCACCAGGGTCAGCAGCCGCCGCGTCCACCGCTCCTTGTCCAGCGCGGGGGTGTGGAGGACCACCCGCAGCGAGAGCCGGCGCGCGAGCTCGAGCTGCTCGACGACGGCCTCCTCCTCGTCCGGTCCACCCCGGTGGAAGCCGATCTCCCCGAGCGCCACCACCCGACCGCCGCGGAACAGCGCGGGAAGGGCGGCGAGCACGTCGTGCAGACCGCGGTGGGGAATGGCCCTCGGATGGACGCCGAGGGCGACGTATCCGCGGATGCCGGCGCGCTCCAGCCGCGGCAGCTGCACTTCCAGGAGGTCGCGGAAGTGCGCGCGCAGGCCGCGGGAGGTGGGCTCGGGGAAGTGATGTCCGAGCGCCACTGCGCGCTCGACGCCGAACGCACGGAGCGACTCGAGGTCCAGATCCGACAGTGTCTCGGGGTGGAGATGGGCGTCGAAGAGCACGGGCGCTGGCGAGACAGTGTGGCCTGGCGATGCCTATTCTGCGAGCGGAAGGAGGTCCGGGTGATGCGGGTCCTGCTCATGCTGCTCGCCGTCCTCGTGCCCCTGTCCGCCTCCGCCCAGAAGAAGCGCGCCTTCGCCGCGGCGGGGCCCAAGGGACCGCCCTGCTCCGGCGCGGCGTACCGTCAGTTCGACTTCTGGGTGGGCGAGTGGGAGGTGCAGACGCCGAAGGGAACGCCGGCCGGCGAGAACAAGGTGGAGAAGATCCTCGACGGCTGCGCGATCCGCGAGAGCTGGACCGCCGCCGACGGGAGCCACGGCAGCTCGCTCACCGGCTACGACGCCGCGGCCGGCCGGTGGACCCAGACCTTCGTGGACGACCTGGGGATGGTGCTGGTGCTGGACGGAGAGCTCCGCGACGGGAAGATGATCCTCAGCGGGCGGCGCTCGGCCTCGCGGGGGAGCAGCATGCTGAACCGCATCGTGTGGCAGAAGCTGGATGGAGACCGGATCCGGCAGCGCTGGGAGCAGTCGTCGGACGACGGGCGCAACTGGACGCTGCTCTTCGAGGGCCTCTACTCCCGGAAGAAGGCCTGACCCCATGGAGCACCCCCGGGCCTCGCTGACCCCCGACGAGCGCGCCCTGCTCATGCTGGAGGACGCGGTGATCGACGCCATTCGCCGCCGCGATTCCTCGGCGCTGGGCGCGCTGGTGACCGAGAGTTTCCTTCTGCTCGCCTCGGACGGGAGCGAGACCCGGCGCGAAGCCTTCCTCCGGGCTGCGGTGGAGATGCCGGGGGAGATCCTCGAGCTCTCGGTGCTGCACCTCCGGGCGCGGGTGGTGGGTGGCGTCGGCGTGCTCACCGGCCTGCAGCGGGCGCGGGTGCGGCTGGCGTCGGGGATCGAGGTGGACGACGTGGCCTTCTTCACCGACGTCTGCGTGCGGACCGGAACCGGGTGGCGGATGGCCCTGGCGCACTCGGGGCCGGCGCTCCTCCCCGGCGCGTCCGGCTAGGGCTGTCCGAGCGGGCTGCCCTCGTTCCGGGGATCCGAGGCGGCGGTGCGCAGCCCGGAGTCCGGGTCCTCCATCACCGCCTCGACGTCCGCGAGCGGAGAGTCGGTCACCTTGAAGGTGTGGCCCATCTCCTCGAGCGCCTTCCGCGTCGCGGGGTCGAGCGAGTCGGGGTTGATGGTGACCACGTCGGGGAGCCACTGGTGGTGGACGCGGCCGGCCGCCACCGCCATCGGAAGGTTCATCCGGGCGTCGAGGACGTTGGTGAGGACCTGGACGACGCCGGTGGGGATGAACCCGCCCCCGGCGGCACCGATCGCCAGCAGCACCCGCCCCGGGCGCCCCTTCTGGAAGACCAGGGTCGGGGTCATCGACGAGACCGGGATCCTGCCCGGGGCGATGGCGTTGGAGTCGCCGTACACCAGGCCATAGATGTTTGGGGCGCCGGGCTGGGCGGAGAAGTCGTCCATCTGGTCGTTCAGGAGCAGGCCCGTGCCCCGGGCCACCAGGCAGCTCCCGAATGCGTTGTTGAGGGTGGTGGTGAGCGCCACGGCGTTCCCCGCGCGGTCGAGCACGGAGATCTCGGTGGTGTGCTTCGCCTCGGAGGGCGGGGAGGCGGTGCCACCGGGCGCAGCGAGACTCCCCAGCGAGGACGATGGCGTGGCGCGTCGCGGCTCGATGCTCCCTGCAAGCTCGGCCAGGTGCTCGGGCGAAAGGAGGAGGGCAAGCGGAACATCCACCTGGTCCGGATCGGCGACGAACCTGGCCCGGTCGGCGTACGCCCGGCGGAGCGCCTCGATGTAGAGATGCACGTCCTCCGCGCGGCGGCGCTCGAAGCCATGGGGTCGCAACCGCTCGAGCAGACCGAGTGTCTGGAGGAGGATGACGCCGCCCCCGCTCGGGGGAGGGAAGGTGGCGATGCGGTGGCCGCGGTAGGAGCCCCAGAGCGGGGCTCGCCACCGTGGTCTGATCCGCGCGAGGTCCTCCTCGGTGAGGATGCCGCCGGCGCCGTGGACCGTCCGCACGATGGCCTGCGCGACGGGGCCGCTCCGGACGGCGGAGGTGCCGCTGGCCGAGATGCGCTCGAGGGTGCGGGCGAGCTCGGGCTGCCGGATGCGCGTTCCGAGCGGCGGGAGGTCGGGGCGTCTGTCGGAGCCCGGGCGGAGGAAGATCCGCGCGGCCTCGGCATCCCCTCGCAGGCAGTCGAGGCGCGGTCCCGCCAGCTGGTGGTACTTGGGGGTGACCAGGAACCCCTCCCGGGCGAGGCGGATGGCCGGGTTGAGGACGACCGAGCGTGGAAGCGATCCGGCCTTCTCCAGGAGAGCCAGGTATCCGTTGACCGCGTTGGGGACGGCGACCGCCAGCGCCCCGTCGATGGACAGCGCCGGGACGGGCTTCCCATCGCGGAGGTACATGTCGCGGGTGGCCGCTGCCGGGGCGACCTCGCGGAAGTCGAGCGCCATCGTGTCCTTGCCCTGGAGCGCGAGCAGGGCGAACCCGCCGCCAGCGAGGCCGTTGTGGTACGGCCCCACCACTCCCGCGGCGAAGGCAGCGGCGACGGCGGCATCCACCGCGTTTCCACCGCGGTCGAGCATCTGCAGCGCGGCCTCCGCGGCCTGTGGGTACGCGCTGGTGACGACCCCACCGCGGTACGGCCGGGCCGCCCGGGCGGGAGCGGCGAGAAGGACGAGCAGCAGGAGGACGAGGGCTCGGATCTTCATCGGCGCGCCCTCTTCATCGCCGTGCGCCCCCGGCCGCGCAAGCGGAAGTCAGGCCACGGGCCCCGCTGATGGTTCACCGTCTCGCCCGGACCCGCTCGGGCTCTGCCGCGCTCACTTCCGCGAGGCGGTCGCCCGCGACCCGAAGCCGGCCCGCGCGAGCACGGCTTGGCCCTCGGCGCCGGTCACCAGCGCGATCCACTGCCGCGCCAGCTCCGGGTGTGGTGCCCGGGTCACCACCGCGATCGGATATTGGGCCACCACGTTGACCTCGGAAGGAATCTCCACCACCCCCACCCGGTCCCCGGCGCTCCGGGCGTCGGTCCGGTAGACGAGCCCGGCATCGGCCTCGCCGAGGACGACCTTGGTCAGCACCTGGCGGACGTTCAGCTCCCGGCTCACCACCCTCGCCAGCACCCGTTCCGGGAAGTCGGCGCCGAGGCGGGCACGGGCGCGCTCGAGGATCTGCAGGGTGTAGGCGCCGATCGGTACCTCGGGCGCGCCGATGACCACCCGCTTCGCCCTCGGCAGGTCGGCGAGCCCCCTCACCTTGCCGGGGTTGTCCGAAGGAACGACCATGACCGGCGTGTTGGTGGCGAGGAGCGTCGGCGCCTCGACCAGCCCCTCGGCGCGCGCGGCGTCCATGTGCCGGTTGTCCGCCGAGGCGAAGACGTCCGCCGGTGCGCCCTGCTCGATCTGCGTGCGGAGCTCCTGACTCCCGCCGAAGTTGAACCGCACCTGAACGCCGGGGTGCGCCCGCTCGAACGCGGTCCCGAGCGCCCCGAAGGCGTCCCGGAGCGAGGCAGCGGCGAACACGGTGAGCGCCGTCTCCTCCGGCCGCACTCCGTCGCCACCCTGCGCGGGCCAGCCGACGAGGAGGAGTCCTGCCAGGGAGAAGAGGACCAGGCCACGCGCGCGCACGGCCGGAACCTCACGACGAGGTCGGACCCATGTCAAGTCAACTGGACATAGCCCTTCACCAGGGCTCGCGCGAACTCACTCGGAGGGGACGCGCAGAAGCCCTCCGGGGAGGCGGTGGAGCGCACCCGGCCCGCCTCGAGCAGCACCACCGGTCCGCCGAGCGCGAGCACGTCGCGCATCTCGTGGGTGACCACCAGCGAGGGGATCGCCAGACGGCGAAGTGTGTCGACGAGGAGCCCGCGGGTCGTCTCCCGGGTGTCCGCATCCAGCGCGGCGAGCGGCTCGTCGAGGAGCAGCGCTCGCGGCTCGGCGGCCAGGGCCCGGGCGAGCGCGACCTTCTGGCGTTCACCGCCGGACAGCGCTCCCGGACGCCTCGAGGCCAGGGATGCGAGACCGAGCTGGTCGAGCACGGCGCCGGCCCGGGCGCGTCCGGCCGCGCCGGCGCGACCAAAGCAGGTGTTCTCCAGCACCGAGAGGTGGGGGAACAGCGCGTACTCTTGCGGGACCCAGCCGACGCACCGCTCCTCGCCGGGAACCGACATGCCGCGCCTGGTGTCGAGGAGCGTTCGGCCGTCGAGCACGATGTGTCCGCGCCGGACCGGGACCGCGCCGAGGATGGCCCGGAGCAGGGTGCTCTTCCCCGCGCCGTTGGGCCCGACGAGCGCGGTGGGCCCGACGGAGAACGACAGGCTCACCTCGAGGACGAAGCCGTCGCGCACGACCTCCAGCTCAAGTTCGAGCACGGACCGCCTCCAGCACCGTGCCGCGGCCGAGCAAGAGCAGCACCGCGAGGGCCACCGCCACCATCACCACGCTCAGCGCCTTCGCCGGGCGGAGGTCGGTCTCCAGCGCGGTGTAGATCGCGAGCGGCAACGTCTGTGTCCGGCCCTGGAGGTTGCCGGCGAACATCAGGGTGGCCCCGAACTCGCCCAGCGCGCGCGCCCAGCTCAGGGCCGCACCGGTGACCACCCCGTGGCGGCTCAGCGGAAGCGCCACCCGGAAGAAGCGCCGCGCCGGACCGGCTCCGAGGCTCCGGGCAACCCACAGGAGGTCCTCGTCGAGCCTCCGGAACGCCGCCGCCGCAGACTGGACGTAGAAGGGAGCGGAGACGAAGAGCTCGGCCAGCACCACGGCGGCGGTGGTGAAGGGGAGCGTCCAGCCGGCGCGGTCCAGCAGTGGCCCGAGCAGGCCCCGACGTCCGAACGCGAGCAGAAGGGCGAGGCCGGACACTGCCGGGGGCACGACGATGGGCAGCTGCACCAGGGTGGAGGCGGCGCGCTCCGCGGGTCCCGGGTGTCGGGCCATCCACCAGGCCAGCGGCGTTCCGAGGAGGAGCGTCAACCCGAGGCTGGTCGACGTGGTGAAGAGGCTGAGCCGCAGCGCGGAGAGCGCGAGCGGGTGTCGTAGCCCGTCCACCAGCTCAACCGGCGCGGTGGAGAGCACCAGCGCGAGGAGCGGGGTGGCCAGCACCGCGATCATCAGCAGCGCCGCGACCACCGGGAGGACCCGGAGCATCCTGGTCTCCCCAAGCCCGCTCACGTCAGGCCCACCGGCTGTCCGGAGCGCGCGGTCCCGTAGCCCGGGAGGGCGCCCACGTCGCGGCGGAATGCGGGGGTGCGGGCGGTGACCAGGAGGCCCTGCACCTCGGGGCGGGCCAGCTCGTCGGGCCTGACGACCAGGTTGAAGCTCTCCTCGGAGAGCTGTCGGAGCTCGAGCCCGTGCGCGGTGGCGGCGGCCTGCGTGCTGAGCCCGACGTCGGCGGCTCCGAGCGCCACCGCCTGGGCGACCGCCTCGTGCCCGTGCACCTCGTCGCCGTACCCGCGCACCGCCGCGGACGGCAGCCCCACGTCGGCGAGAAGGCGGTCGAGGAGGACGCGGGCCGAGGCGCCGCGCTCGCGGTTGACGAGCCGGACATCGGGACGACCGAGGTCGACGATGCCGCGGATGCCCCGCGGGTTCCCGCGCTGGAGGGCGAGACCCAGCGGCCAGGTGGCGAGGTGAATCAGCAGCGCGCCGCGCACGCGACGGCGGTCCCTCTCGGTGAGCGAGTGCACGCCGACCAGGTGCACCTGACGGCGGACGAGGAGGTCCACGGCCCGCCCGGTGCCGGCGTTCAGCCAGCGCGCGTTCCCCGAGCGAACGGCGAGCATCCGGAGCGCCGGGTCGCAGCCGGCGAGGAGGAGCGTGCGTCGCCAGCGCTCGGGCTCGAGCAGGGTCGGCGGATGGCGCGGGTCCTCGACCAGCGCGTCGGCGGGCTCTCCCGAGCTCGGGTCGAGCGCATGGCCGTGCACCCGTCCCGCCACCTCGGCCAGCAGGAGGCGTGTGCCCGCCGGGCCGGCGCGCGCGGGGAGGGTGAGCCGTGGGTTCCCGCCGCTCCCGAAGAGCTGCTCGACGCTCGCCCCGAGGAGTCTGGCGAGCGCGAGCGCGGTCTCGACCGACGGCTGGGCGTGCCCACGCTCGAGCGCGTTGAGCGCCTGACGGCTCACCCCCGCCGTCCGGGCCAGCTGGTCCTGCGACCAGCCCCGCAGCAGCCGACGTTCACGCAGTACGCTCGCGACGCGTGCAGCCATCGACCCCAGCGTCGACGCCGCGAGGAGCCTCTGTCAAGTGGACTTGACTTGGAGGTGCCAGACACCTCGTTATGGGCACCCCGCTATGGAGTCAAGCCGATGCTGACCGAACGTGACGTCATCATGCGCCTCGTGCGCCAGCTGGCCGAGCTGCTGGCTGCGCTGATGCGGCTACGGCGGGAGGGGCGGCGCGACGAGGCGCTGAAGCAGGTCGACGCGATCACCGGACGGCTCACCGGGATGGACGCCGGAGCGCTGTGCCTGTTCGGCGAGGCGCCGCTCGCCGGGCTCCCGCGCGAGCTCAAGCTGCCGCTGGCGTGCGTGCTGCGGCAGCGGGCGCGCCTGCTCCGGGATGCCCGTCGTGAGTCCGACGCGCGCCAGGCCTTCCGTGCGGCCCGGATCCTGGTTCGCGGAGCACGTCCCCCGCGCTGAGCCTGTCCGGGCGAGGCCGAACGTCATCCCCGCGCTTCCAGGAGCGCCCTGCGTTTGACGCCTGCGGCAGCCGCCTTGCAATGTGCCTGGCCACGATGAACGAACCTCTGGCGGCAGTGGTGCTGTGCGCGGGCAAGGGGACCCGCATGAAGTCCGAGACGGCGAAGGTGCTGCACCCCGTGCTCGGTCAGCCACTGGCAGCGTGGCCGGTGGGCCGCGCGCTGGCGCTCGGATGCAACCCAGTGGTGGCGGTGGTGGGTCACCAGGGGGAGCAGGTGCACACCGCGCTCGCGGCGCGCTTCCCCGGCCAGGCGCTCCGCTTCGCGACGCAGACCGAGCAGCGGGGAACGGCGGACGCGGTGCGGGCGGCGCTCGGGGCGCTCGACGGCGTCAGCGGGCTGCTGCTGGTGCTCTACGGCGACACGCCGCTCCTTCGAGAAGCGACACTCCGCGCGCTGGTCGACACCTTTCGCCGGGGGACCGCGCCGCTTGCGCTGGTGAGCACCGTGGCGCCCGAGCCGAACGGCTACGGCCGCGTGCTCCGCGTCTCGGGGCGGATCACCGGCATCGTCGAGGAGAAGGACTGCACGGCGGACCAGCGCCCCATCCGCGAGGTGAATGCCGGTGTCTACGCCATCGACGCGGCATTCCTCCGGGAGGGGCTGGCCCAGCTGAAGCCGGCGAACGCGCAGGGCGAGTACTACCTCACCGACCTCGTCGCGATCGCGGCCCAGCGCGGAGAGGTCGGCTCGGTGAGCGCCGACTTCCAGGACACCGCCGGGGTGAACGACCGCGCCGACCTCGCCGCCTGCGCCCGGGTGCTCCGGGAGCGCATCAACCTCGAGCACATGCGCGCGGGCGTCACCATGCACGACCCGGCCACGGTCACCATCGAGCCCGAGGTCACCATCGGGCCGGACTCGGTCATCGAGCCCAACGTCTCCCTCCGCGGCAAGACGCGCATCGGCCGGGGAGTGACGCTCGGGCAGGGCTCGGTCTTCACCTCGAGCGAGGTGGGTGACGGGACGACGGTGCTGCCGTACTCGGTGGGCAACGAGGCGAAGGTCGGCCCGCGCTGCCTCATCGGTCCCTTCGCCCGGATGCGCCCCGGCACCGAGCTGGCCGAGGAGGTCGAGCTCGGCAACTTCGCCGAGACCAAGAAGGTCCACATCGGCCCGGGCACCAAGGCGCACCATCACTGCTACCTCGGGGACAGCGTCGTCGGAGCGAAGGTGAACGTCGGCGCGGGGACGATCACCTGCAACTACGACGGGTTCAGCAAGCATGTCACCGAGATCGGCGATCGCGCCTTCATCGGCTCGGACAGCCAGCTGGTGGCTCCGGTGAAGGTGGGCGAGGGGAGCTACCTCGGGGCCGGCACCACCCTCACCGAGGATGTCCCACCTGACACCCTGGTCTTCTCCCGTGCTCCTCGAATCGAGAAGCAGGGCTGGCCCAGTCGCCGTCGCGCCAAGTCCCCGGGACGGCGATAGTGTTTCATGGCGCTGAAGGGCCGGAGGAACGAACGAACCCATGTGCGGCATCGTCGGCTACATCGGGGAGCAGCAGTCCGCACCGATCCTGGTCTCGGGCCTGAAGAAGCTGGAGTACCGCGGGTACGACTCGGCCGGGCTGGCGGTGGTGAACGGCGGGACGCTGAACGTGGTCCGGGCCACCGGGAAGCTGAAGAACCTCGAGGCGCGCATCGGCGCCGAGCCGCCGACCGGAACGCTGGGCATCGGCCACACCCGCTGGGCGACCCACGGGCGCCCCACCGACGAGAATGCCCATCCGCACGCCTACGACGGGGTGGCGGTGGTGCACAACGGCATCATCGAGAACCACCTCGAGCTGAAGGCGATGCTCAAGCAGCGCGGGCACGTGTTCGCCAGCGAGACGGACACCGAGGTGTTCGCGCACCTGATCGCCGCCGAGCTCAAGGGTGGCAAGGACCTGCCAGAGGCGGTGCGCGGGGCGGTGGCCCAGGTGAAGGGGACCTACGGCCTGGCGGTGGTGTGGGCGAAGGATCCGGACCGCATCGTCGCCACCAAGGACAGCTCGCCGATGGTCGTCGGCCTGTCCGAGGGCCAGAACTTCGTCGCCTCCGACGTGCCGGCGCTGCTCGAGCACACCCGCGACATGGTGTTCCTCGAGGAAGGTGACCTGGCAGTCCTGAGCCGCACCCGGGTCGACGTGTTCGACCGCGAGGGCCGGGCGGTGAACCGCCCGACCCGCCGCATCGACTGGACGCCGATGATGGCGGAGAAGGGCGGCCACAAGCACTTCATGCACAAGGAGATCTGGGAGCAGCCCCGGGCGCTGGCGGACACGCTGCGTGGGCGGGTGCTCCTCTCCGAGGGCGACGTCTTCTTCGAGGGCTGGACGCTCGGCCCGGAGGAGGTGAAGGCGCTGTCGCGCATCACGCTCCTGGCCTGCGGGACGTCCTGGCACGCGGGGCTCGCGGGGCGGGCGATGATCGAGTCGCTGGCCCGCATCCCGGTGGAGGTGGAGCTGGCCTCCGAGTTCCGCTACCGCGACCCGCTGATCGAGCCCGGGCAGCTGGCCATCGCCATCAGCCAGTCCGGCGAGACGCTGGACACGCTCTGCGCGCTGCGCGAGGCGAAGGCCCGGGGCGCCCGCACCATCGCGCTGTGCAACGTGGTGGGTAGCGCGATGACCCGCGAGGCGGACCTCACGGTGCTGACCAACGCCGGCCCGGAGATCGGCGTCGCCTCGACCAAGGCGTTCACCACCCAGCTGGCGGCGCTCTATCTCCTGGCGGTGAAGCTGGGGCGGTTGCGCGGGACGCTGGACGTGGCGCGGGCCCAGGAGCTGCTCACCCACCTGACCGAGATCCCCAAGCGGCTGGAGGAGGCTCTGCACTGCGAGGCCGCGGTGAAGCAGATCGCCCGGAGGTACCAGAACGCGCAGGACTTCCTCTTCCTCGGCCGCGGGCCGATGTACCCGGTGGCGCTCGAGGGGGCGCTGAAGCTGAAGGAGATCTCGTACATCCACGCCGAGGGCTACGCCGGGGGCGAGATGAAGCACGGGCCCATCGCGCTGATCGACGAGAAGCTGCCGGTGGTGGTGCTCGCCCCGCGCGAGCCACACGTGCCCTACGAGAAGATCGTCGGCAACGTGGAGGAGGTCCGGGCGCGCGGGGGGAAGGTGATCGCCGTGGTGGACGAGGACGACACCGCGGTGGCCTCGCTCGCCGACGACGTCATCCGGCTCCCGGCCAGCTCGGCGCTGCTGGCGCCCATCGTGACTGCCGTGCCGCTCCAGCTGCTCGCGTACCACGTGGCCGACCTGCGCGGGACGGACGTGGACCAGCCGCGGAACCTGGCCAAGAGCGTCACAGTGGAGTGATGGCTCCGGCGCCCTCGACAGCGTACCAGGAGCTCGGGCACTGAATTCCCTTGGCTACGACGTGGGTAGTGTCGACGAGCTCAGGCGCAGCGGGATTCGGTACGCGTCGGCTGTTCCCATGCTCCGAGAGTGGCTCCCGAGGGTGGAGACGGGCGACAAGGAGTGCGTCGTCCGGGCGCTCAGCGTGCCCTGGGCACGCTCGCCGGAGACGCTCCGGTTGCTCATCACCGAGTTCGAGAGATCGGATCAGCCCATGTTGCGTTGGGCCATCGGCAACGCGCTCGAGGTTCTCGGGACCGAATCGGACCTGGACGCGCTGGTTCGCCTTGCCTCCGATGGCCGCTATGGGACGGCTCGGCAGATGATCGTCCTGGCGCTGGGCAAGTTTCCTCGAGATGCCCGGATCTTCGATCTGCTGGTGAGACTGACGAACGACGAAGAGGTCGTGGGACATGCCGTCAGCGCGCTCGCTCGGCTTAGAGACCCGCGCGCTGAACAGCGTCTTCGGGAGCTCGCGAGACACCAAAAGGCCTGGATCCGCAGAGCGGCCCGCAAGGGCCTCAAGGGCCTTGGCCTCGACCCGAGCTGACTGCGTGGCGGAAGCCGGCCTTCGGTTCAGTGCCGGCTGGCGGTCGCCGTCGGCCCGCCGATGCGGATGAGGTGAATCACCCCGCGCGCGGTCCCCACCGCGAGCAGGTGCCCGTCCGGCGAGAACGTGGCCGAGGTGGGGAAGTCGTCCTGGAGCGCGAGGGTGAGCCGACCCGCCACCGCGCCCGACGGCCAGGCACGCAGCCGGAGCTCCGGGCCGTCCGCGTCCACGCTCACGTCGCCGCGGGGTGACAGCGCCACCGGTCCACCGGTCCGCGCCCGGCGCGGTACCCCGTCGCGCATCGTCGGCCGGCCCACCTCCCAGAACCCGAGCAGCTTGGAGGAGGCAAGCAGCATCCGCTTGCCGTCCGGCGTGGCCTCGCAGGACATCACCTTGCCCAGCTTGCTCCCCGCCCGCGCGACCGGCTCGCCCTCGGCGTCGCGGAGCAGGATACCTCCGCGCTCGGCGCGGGTGACGAAGGCACCCCCCGGCGGGATGCAGCCCCCGAGCAGCTCCTGGTCGAGAGGCAGCGTCTGGACCCTCCGTCCGGTGCGCACCGCCACCCGCTCGAGGTGGTAGTGGCGGCTGCAGCCGATGGAGCAGCCGCTCCGGAGCAGGCTCACGCACGACTCCTCGGCCACCGGCGCCAGGACGTTCTCGCCGTCGGAGGAGAGCACCAGCTCGGGCACCGTCTGCAGCCCGGTCCACGCCGACGGGTCACGCACCCCGAGCACGCTGTCCCCCGCCGGGCGCATCAGCTCCGCGACCTGGGCCTGGGCCGACGCGCAGGCGGGCGTCGAGCGCACCGGGTCAGGGGCCGGAGGCGGAACCAGCACCGGCCCGGCCGCGCCGTCCGCCACCCGCCAGGTGCGCACCGAGTCGTCCTCGTGCTGCGACACCAGCGTCTCCGAGCCCGGGGTGAAGCGGAGGTCCACCAGTGCCCCACCGGGGACGGAACCCGACAGTTGCTGCGCCCGCGTGCCCACGTCCCACACCGTCCAGACGCCGGCGGCATCGCCCGAGGCGATCCGTGCGCCATCCGGCGAGAACCGCAGCGCCGTCACCTGAGCGCGGTGCCCGGGTGGAGGTGGGGCGGGTGCTCCATTCCGGGCATCGAGCCGGACCAGCGTCGTGGAGATGGGATCCACCCGGTCGCGCACCTGGCCGGCGGCCGCCACCAGCACCGAGCCGTCCGCGGCAAAGAGCGCGGCGGTCACCTGCACCGGATGAATCTCCCAGCGAATGCGCCCGGTGGGCAGCTCGACGAGCCGGAGCGCGCCGGACGTCCGGGCGTCGTCGCACTCCTCGCCGCCGGTCACCGCGGAGACCAGGGCCAGCGTCCCGTCGTCCGAGAAGGCGAGCGCGCGCAGCGACTCTCCCTCGCAGGGACGCCCCCGCCCGCGGAGCACGTCCAGCCGGAAGCTACCGCCTTGCCGGTCGTACCCACGGACGATGCCGTCCTGCCCCACGGTGAGGAGCCGCCCGTCGGGGGTGGGCTGCATCGCCAGGAGGCGCCCGTCCTGGGCGTGGAAGCGCGTCATCTGACCGCCCTCGAAGGGGATGAGCTCCACGTCCCCCTCGGGCGTCGCGCGGAACGCCGCCGAGCCGTCCGGCGCGGTGGCCAGTGCGGTGGTCCCATCCACGCCGGGCACCGGCAGGTCGCGCGGCGGCCGCTGCCCGGTGGGATCGCAGACCCGGAGCGCGAGCCCCTCGGCGGTGACCAGCCGGCCGTCCCGCGTCGCCGCCAGCGGGGCCGCGAGGAGACACCCCGCGCTCCGATCGGGGGGGAGCCCGAGCCCGGCAGGACCGACGAGGGCCCGCGTCCCGGGCGAGGCCACGCCGAGCTGCTGCCAGTCGGCCACGTCCCAGAGCCGCGCGAATCCCGCGGCGTCGATGGCGATGACGTGCCGGTCATCGAGCTGCACCAGCGAGTGGACGCGGCTGGAGGAGGCGAGGTCGGGACGTCCAAGCGTCCCGGCTGACTCGGTGGACAACGGCGGAGCGGCGAGGGAGGACGCCGAGACGAGCGCGAGCAGGACGAGGGAACGCACGGCGCCTCCTAGGCTAGCGGGGCCACCCCCCGCAGCAACAGGCGGGTAGATCGCCACTCGGGGACGCGCGGGAAGCACTCCGCATTCACACCTGAGCGGCTGCCCAACGCCTCTTCCGGCAGCGGCATCTGGCGCCGGACGCCTGTGGTGTCCACCCCCCTCCCCCGGCGGACGAGGGCCCGGGGAGATTCGGAGGACGCTGCGCCCGAGCTCTGACACCGTGCCGCCCCGGCAAGCCGTCCTCCCGCCCTGTCGGAGCCGCTCCAGGATGGCACGACCACGGCTAACGTCGGTCCTGGGAGGCCTCGGCGTGCCAGGAACCCCCGCGGGCATCCGAGGAAGGTCGCCATGTTCGTCGGTCACCTGGGTGTCGGGCTCGCGCTGTCCTCCCGCTCCCGGGCGTTCCGGCTGGCCCCGCTCCTCGGCGGGGTGATGCTCCTCGACGTGCTGCTCGGGGTGTTCGTCCTCGCGGGCTGGGAGCAGGTCATCGTCCCGTCGGACTTCGCCTCCGGGCACTACCTCGAGTTCGTCTTTCCCTACTCGCACGGGCTGGTCGCGAGCCTCGTCTGGTCCGGGCTCGCGGCGGGCCTCGCGGGCAGCGGCGTCCTCCTGCTCGGCCGGGGCGGTCCGGCAGCGTGGGTCGCGGCGGCGGCGGTGTCCTCGCACTTCGTCTGCGACATGGTGGAGCACGTCCGCGGCCTTCCGCTGCTCGGCGAGGGCTCGCCGCACCTCGGGCTCGGGCTGTGGCGGGCGATGGGCTGGGCGCTGGCGCTCGAGTGGGTCCTGCTCGTCGCCGGGGCGGCGCTGTTCCTCCGGTCCCGCCCGAGCCTTCCCCGCGGCCGCCGGCTCGGCCTGCTGACGGTGCTCGGAGTGCTCGGGGTCCTCCAGACGTTCAGCCAGCTCGCCGGCGCCCGGCCGCCGCCTGTCCCGGCTCTGGCGGTGAGCTGGATCCTCCAGACGGCGGTGCTGGTGCTGCTCGGGCTGTGGGCCGACCCGGCTGGGGTCAGGTCACCGGCTGCGGCTTCGGCTGTACCGGGCGCCCGCTGACCGGGATCGGCTCTGGCGAGCCCGGAGCGGGGGGAGCAGCGGGCGTCGGCGGCTGGCTGTCCTTGAACCGGAACTCCACGTCCACCACCCCTCCGTCCGGGGGTGGCACCTCGTCGGCGCCGACGTCGCGGAGCAGGGCGATCATCGCCGAGTTCACCGCGAGCACGTCGGCCCGCAGCCCCTTCAGGCCGTGCGCCTTGCCCACCTCGACCATCCGTCGCATCAGCGCGGTGCCCACGCCCTTCCGCTGCCAGGCGTCGGCGATGACGATGCCCAGCTCGCCGATGCCACTGACCGGATCGAGGTCGTAGCGGGTGAGCCCGATGAGCGTGCCGTCCTCGGGCAGCTCGGCCACGAAGGCGCAGCCGCGCTGCGGGTCGGCGTCGAGCAGCGCCTGGATCTCGTCGCGCGGGTAGCGGGTGCGGAGGTGGTGATAGCGCGAGTAGACCGACTCGGGCGACAGGCCGTACAGCAGCTCCTGGACCTTGGCCTCGTCGGTGAGCCGGGCCGCGCGCACGCGGATCTCCCGCCCGTCGCGGAGCTTCTCCTCCCAGCGGCGGACGTCGAGCGGAGGCTTCGGCACGGCCTGATCCTGGAACACCCACCGGCGCTCCTTGGCGGCGTCGAGCAGCTCGGCGCGGTGGTCCGGGTGGGCGATGGCGGTCAGGGCCAGAGCGCGCTCGCGCACCGACTTGCCCCAGAGGTCCGCCACCCCGTACTCGGTGACCACGAACCGCACGTCGCCGCGGCTGGTCACCACCGCCGAGCCCCCGGGCAGGGTGGGCTGGATGCGGCTCACCGTGCCGCCCCGGGCGAGCGAGGGCAGAACGATGAGCGCGCGGCCGCCATAGCTGCGGGAGGCGCCGCGGACGAAGTCCACCTGGCCGCCGATGCCCGAGTAGAAACCGCGGTCGAGCGTGTCCGCCGCGACCTGACCGGTGAGGTCCACTGCGAGCGCAGTGTTGATTGAGACCATCCGCACGTTCTGGGAGATGACGTAAGGGTCGTTGACCCAGTCGCTCGCGCGGAGCTCGAGGTCGCTGTTCTCGTGCGCCCACTCGTACAGCGCCCGGCTGCCCATGAGGAAGCTGGCGACCATCTTCCCCGGGGCGAGCGTCTTCCGGAGCCCGTTGACCACCCCGAGCTTCGACAGCTCCATCATCCCGTCGGAGAGCATCTCGGTGTGGATGCCGAGGTCGTGGTGGTTCTTTAGCGAGGACAGCACGGCGCTGGGCACCTCGCCGATGCCGATCTGCAGGGTCGCCGCGTCGGGCACCAGGTCGGCCACCAGCTCGCCGATGGCGTGGCTCACGGGGGTGGTCGCCACCGGCTCGCGCTCGGGGAGCGGCGCGTCCACGGCGACGATGTGCTTGCAGCGCCGGATGTCGAGCAGCGTGTCGCCGGGCGTGCGCGGCATCCGCGGGTTCACCTCGGCCAGGATGAGCCGCGCCGAATCGACCGCCGCCCGGACGATGTCCACTGACACCCCGAGCGACACCATCCCGTGGGCGTCGGGCGGGCTCACCTGGATGAGCGCGGCGTCCACCGGGAGCCGGTTGGACTTGAGGAGGTGGGGAATCTCCGAGAGGAAGACCGGGGTGAAGTCGGCGCGCCCGTCCCGGACCGCCTCACGAACGTTGGCCCCGATGAAGAAGGCGTTGGCTCGGAACCGGCCCTCGCAGGCGGCCGCAGTGTAGGGCGCCGGCCCGAGCGTCATGAGGTGGACCAGCTCGTTGTCCGAGAGCTGCCAGGCAGCATCCACCATCGCCTGGACCAGTCGGGTTGGCTCGGCGGCCCCGGAGCCGATGAGGATGCGGCGACCTGGCCGGAGCGCCCGCACCGCCTGTTCGGGGGTGGTCAGAAGGCGCGCCCAGCGCGTCCTCCAGTCCGGGTCTGGTTCGGCGCGGAAGGGGTTGGGGGCGTCTGACACAGTGCAGCAATCCTAACAGGGGTGCGGCGGACCTGCGTTCGGCTTCAATTCTACTGGCGATGCGCCGCGCGCATCGGCGCAGCCAACAAACACTGGGACGACGGACGGTTGACGCGACGGTGAAGAGATCACGCCGTGCGGGTACGAGCAGGACCCACCTCCTGCCTCGGCCCGCGACGCCCGAGCCGCGCTGGCCTTCCGGTCGCCCGACCGCGGTGTCATTTGGGTGTCGCCTTTGAATGGCGCCCTGGAGCGGGGGCATCCTCCGGCAAGACGGGGGGTGAATCCGATGGAGTCCTCCGGCGCGGGAGACGTCGAGCCGACGGCCTCGCTGCCGCGCGAGGTCCGTGACCGCTCGCCGGACTCGGTGCCCCTCCGGCTCGAGGCCGGCGAGATGCTGGCCGACCGATTCAACGTGCTCCGCTTCATCGCCCGGGGCGGGATGGGCGAGGTGTACGAGGCCCTGGACAACATGCTCGGGGTCCGGGTCGCCCTGAAGGTCATCGTCGCCGAGCTCGCGGACAGTCCGGAGATCCTCGAGCGCTTCCAGCGCGAGGTGCTGCTCAGCCGGCAGGTCTCGCACCGCAACGTGTGCCGGATGTTCGAGCTGTACGCGCTCCAGCACCGCGGAGCCCGCCTGCACTTCCTGATCATGGAGTTCCTCGAGGGCGAGTCGCTCGCCGAGCGCCTGAGCCGCGACGGTCCGCTCCCGCCGGCGAGGGCGTTGCCGATCCTCCGTCAGATCGCCGACGGGCTCGACGCCGCGCATCGCGAGGGAGTTGTCCACCGGGACCTGAAGCCGGCCAACGTGATGCTCGTCCGGGATGCCGAGGCTTCGGAGGCGCGGGCGGTGGTCACCGACTTCGGCATCGCCCGGTCTCTGGCCCGTGGGGTGCGGACTCCGGACCCGGGCGACGAGCTCACCGGGACAAACCAGGCGATTGGAACGCCCCACTACATGGCGCCGGAGCAGCGGGACGCCGCCGGAGCCAGCCCGGCGACCGACATTTATGCGCTCGGCGTCCTGGCCTGCCGGACGGTGACCGGCCGGTTTCCCTTCGAGGAGCAGCCCTGGTCCGAGCCGACGTCCGCCGGACCGAGTCAGCGGGCGGGAGGCGTCCGGGCCGACCTGCACGGCATCCCAGCCCCCTGGAGACGCGCCATCCTGCGGGCCCTCCAGCCGGCTCCCGAACGGCGCTTCCCCAGCGCGGGCGCCATGGTCGATGCGCTCTCACCACGTGGACGGGCGAGACGATGGGCGTTCGCGGCGGGCGCGCTCCTCCTCGCGGCCCTGGGAACCGTGGCGCTGCGGGAGAGGGAGGACGCCGCGCCCGGCCCGCCGCCGTTCCGGCCACCCCTGGCCGTTGCTGGACTGGGCTATCAGGGACCGCCGGAAACAGCCTGGCTCGGGCCAGGACTCGCCTTCCTTCTCGAGCTGGAGCTCGAGGCGGCCGAGCGCTCCGTCCGGCTCGTCCCCTGGCACAGGGTCGTGCGCGCCCGGGCCTCGCTCGACCTCGGTGAAGGCCAGGCGCTCGACGACGGGCAAGCAGGGCGACTGCGAGAGCTCCTTGCAACCGAAATGCTCCTGACCGGGGACCTTCGATGCGAGCCAGGCGGCGACCCGACCTGCGTGCTCAGGGTCCACCTTCCGGGGAAGGAGGCTCTGCTCGTCGAACGATTTCGCCCCGCGCAGGTGCTGGACGCGGCAACCCGGCTGGGCGAGCAGGCCCGGAGCCAGCTCTCGGTGGAACTGAACCGCGCCCAGCGAAGATCGCTGCGGGCGCGACGTCCAGCCCAGGTCGAGCTCCTGAAGGGACTCTCGGAATCCATGTCCGCATTCGCCCGGTTCGAGCTGGTGGCTGCGGCCGACCGGCTCCGCGACACCACCGCGCTGCACCCTGGCAGCCACGACGCGCACGCCCTCCGGTCGTTCGTCCTGCAGCGGCTGGCGCTCTTCACCGAGGCCCAGGCCGAGGCGCGGGCGGCCCACGCGGCCGCGGGCTCACTCTCCGCGTCCACCAGGCGCCGGGCCGAGGCCCGCGTTGCCTGGCTCGGGCGGGACCGGGAGGCGGCCAACGGGGTCTACAGTGCGCTCCTCCGCGAGCATCCGGACGACGTCGAGCTCGGGCTCGAGCTGGCCACCGGGCTCACCGACTCGGCGTGCGTCACCCTCACCGATCGCCTGGGCAAGCTTCCCCCGCCCTCCTCGGCCGACCCGAGAATCCTCATTCGCCGGATCGACTGCCTCCTTCCGACCCGGAGGGCGGAGGCCGAGGCGCTCCTCCCGGAGCTGCGGCACAAGCTCGAGCAGCTCGGGGCGCGGCGGGAGCTGGCGGCGGTCGAGGACCTGTCCGCCGTCGCCATCGCGCTCGCGAACCAGGATCGCGCGCTGGCCGCCGCCGCGGTCAGGCGTTCCATCGATCTGAGCCAGGCGTCCGGCGACCGGGCGATGGCGGCCCTGACCCGGCTCGACCTCGGGTCCCTGTGGCTGGAGGACCATCCGGAGGCGCTGGTCCAGGATCAGAAGGCGCTGAGCGAGCTTCGCCAGCTCGGCGACCGCGTCCGCCTGGCGTACGTGCTGAACGACTACGCCTCGCACATGGTGAGCGGCGGGCGGGACGTGGCGACCGCCCTCCGGACGCTGGACGAGGCAGAGGGGGAGCTCGCAGCGGCGAAGGAGCCGCCGAACTTCATGACCCGCTACAACCGGGTCTATGCGCAGCTCAACGCCGGCGAGCTGATCCAGGCCCGGCGGGAGATCGAGCGGGTGCGAAACGAGGCCTTTCCCGCGCTGTTCATCATCGGTTTCGACATCCCCTACAACTACTCCGAGGAGAAGCCGGAGATGATCCGCTACCACCTCGCCGGCCTGGAGAAGGAGATTCTCCTCGAGGAGGATCGGCTCGACGAGGCCCGGGGTGTCGTCGAGGGCGAGCTGCGGGCCAAGGCCGGGGCACAGTCGAGCAGCTACTTCCGGAGCGACCTCTGCTATTACGCCTGCCTCCAGCGGTGGGACGACGGCGCGCGACGATGCTACGCCGGGCTCACTCCCGAGGAGCTGCTGGCCGGAAGGCACAACCACGCCCGCTGTTCCTTTCTGTCCGGTGACCTGGCCGGTGCCCGTCAGGCGCTCGATCGCGGCTCAGCGGGGTCGATGGCGGAACTGTTCCTGTCGCAGGGTGGGTATGACGTACGGCTCGCGCTCGACGCGGCGAGCACCCGGAATGCGGCGAGCTGGGCGCGGCTCGAGGCAGCCATCGCCCGGGCGGCGGCGATTCACCAGAACCGGGTGAGGATCCGGCTCGAGGTTCTCCGGGGACGGGCCGAGGCCGTCGCCGGTCGCCCGCTGGCCCGGCCGCACCTCGAAGCGACCGCGGCGGATGCGAGGGCGCGGGGGCTGCTGCTCTGGGCACGCAAGGCGGAGGAGATCCTCGCCGGGCTCGAGCCATCGGCCCGTCCTGCACGGTGATTCAGAGTCCGGGACCACGGTGTGCCCGTCATCCCGGGATGTCGTCGCCCTGCAGCCTGCTCGTTCGGGCCGCGCGCGCCTGAGCGGCGGCCGCGCTGACCACCCGGGGTCAATGGTCTGGCGTGCTCCGGACGGCCTCGAGCTCGAGGATCATCTCCAGCTCCCGGCTCTCGGCGAGGTGCTCCAGCACGTCGAGGTTCTCGATGATCTCCTGGTCCTCGGCGGACCGCGACCGGGCCGGTGGTGCGCATACACCCCCGTCCGGAGTCCCGGGGGTGCCAGCGTCCACGGACAGCAGGAGCAGGATCGCCAGCAGTCCTGTCACCGGCCGCGCTTCTCCCGCATCTCGCGAAGCCGCTCGCGCATCTGCTCCCGCTGCTCCCGCGACATCGACCTCCACTCACGGAGGTTCTCCAGCATCTGCCGGCGGCGCTCGGGGTTCGCCCGGAGGTACTCGCGCATCTGCTGCCGCAGCTGCTGGCGCTGCTCGGGTGTCAGGCTCTGGAAGTCACGCCACTGGGCGAGGAGCTTCTGCCGCTCGTCGGGCGAGAGCTGCTGGAAGGCCTGGAGGTTCTGCCGCACCCGCTCCTTCTCCTCGGGGGGGAGCGCGCGCCAGCGGGCGACGTTCGCCTGGAGGCGGGCCTGCTCATCCAGCGGCAGCGCCTTGTACTGCCGGAGCCGTTCCCGGAGCTGCGCCTTCTCCTGCTCGCTCATCCGGTCGAACCGCGCCGCCGCATCGTCCGGAGCGTCTCCCGCCTGGGACCAGGCGGGCCCCGCGCCGAGCAACGCCAATGCCAGGAGCCAGGTCCTCATGGCCGGCCCTCCTTCTGCAGCTGGTCGAGCTGCTCCACCACCTCGAGGTCGTCCGGGGAGAGCCCCACCACCTCGTAGTCGCTGAGCAGCTCGTAGTGCTCGGCCACCGCGAGCGCGGTGCGCTGCTCGGTCCGCTCCGCCACCGTGCGCTCGCCGACGACCACCACCACCACTGCCGCCGCCGCCAGCGCCACCCCGACCGGGGCGAGCACCCCGGGCCGGAACCAGCTGCGCACGCGCTCGGGCCACCGGCGGGGCAGCGCGTCCACCTTGGCCAGCACCCGCCGACGGAGCGCCGGCGACGGCTCGAAGGCTGGAAGCGTGGCCAGCTCGGTCAGAGTTCGACGGAGCAGGGCCTCCGTCGACCGGCAGCCAGAGCAGGAGGTCAGGTGGCCCCGCACCCGCGCCGCCTCGACGGCGGACAGCTCGCCGTCCAGGAATGCGGTCAACTCGTCTTCCACGGTGCAGCTCATGCCTCGCTCCTCGCGGGGCCCTGGGCCCCTGCCTGCCACCCCTCCACCGCCCGGGCGACCGAGAGCGTGGCGCGGTGGATGAGACTCTTCACCGCGGCCTCGCTCGCCGAGAGCACCTCGGCGATGTCGCGGTATGCCATTCCCTCGAACCGGCAGAGCGCGAACGCCGTCCGCTCGCGCTCGCTCAGCCGCTGCAGCGCCGCCGCCACCGTCGCCTCGAGCTCGCGGCCCTCGGCCGCGCGGTCCGGCCCGTGGGCCTCGGGGGCGGGCGTCTCCACCGGACGCCCCTCCTCGCCCTGCTCCGACACGTGCGTCACCCGGTACTCGCCCTTCCGGACCTCGTTGAGGCAGTGGTTCGCCGCCACCCGGAAGAGGAAGGTCTTGAAGCGCCCGGTGGGCCGGTAGCGGCCCGCATGTCGATACAGCTTCACGAAGATGTCCTGCGTCAGCTCCTCTGCCTTCCCGCCGTCCTGGACGAAGCGGTGCGCGAAACGGGCCACCGACCGGTGGTGCCGGTCGTAGAGCGCTGCGAAGGCGGTGGTGTCACCCGCCGCCACCCGCAGCATCAGGGCCGCGTCGTCGTCCGTTTGTTCGTCCACGGGCACTGGATGTGAACACGGGCGCAGGCCCGGCGGTTGCGGGGCTGAGCCTGGACGGCGCCGGCGCGCCCCTGCGCCGGTCCCGCAGGCATCCCCTGGTGCGGGGGAAAGGCCGCGTGGCCCCCGCGCGGGCCCCCTGGTAAGGAGGACGGGTCGCTGTGGAACGGCAACAGGCACACATCACCTCCGGTCCGCTCGGGGAGGTCGAGCCGGAGGTGGCGCAGGACCCGCTCGAGCACGCGCTGGCCACCGCACAGGCCCCTGGCGCGGACCAGGGCACGCGCCGCGCCCTCGTGGACGGGCTGGCCCGGCTCGACCTGGGGAGCCCCCGGGCCACCGCGGACCGGCTGCTCCAGTTGCTGGCCTCAGGGGAGCTCGCGACGTTCCGGGCCTCCGACGGGACCTCGGCGCGTGCGGTGGCCGTGGAGCGGCTGCTCGCGCTCGGCTACCCGTACGCCCTCGAGGTGTCCCCGGAGGACCTGGCGCACTGGCGTGCGGAACGCCCTTCCGAGGCGACCGACGGCCGCGGCCTGGCGGTGCTGGTGATGACGGTGGCGGTGTGCCTCTCGCTCTGGGGCCTGTCCGAGCCCCCCACCGACCTGGGGCTCGCCGCGGTGCTCGCGCTCGAGGGGGTGACGGTCGCCGGCGCCGTGCGCCCCTCGCTCCGGCGCTGGGCGCGCAGGGCGGTGTTCGCCCTGGGCGTGCTCGCCTGCGTGCTGGGGTTCCGGTACGGGGTCGCGACCTTGCTTCCGGGGGTGGCGGGGCTGCTCACCGCACGCTTCATCTGGCCGAGGGGTGTCAGGGGGGTCGACTAGGAGATCGGCGTCGGCCATACTGAAACAGCGTTCAGGCCCCCGCGAGCGAGGTCCAGGCACCCCATGTCGTTGAATCCAGAGAAGGAAAAGGCGATCGAGCTGGCCATGGGCGCGGTGGAGCGCCAGTTCGGCAAGGGCTCCATCATGCGGCTCGGCAAGGACGAGCCGCTCATCCGTGACATCCAGGTCATCTCCACCGGTTCCATCTCGCTGGACATCGCGCTCGGCGTCGGCGGCGTGCCTCGGGGCCGGATCGTGGAGATCTACGGACCAGAGTCCTCCGGCAAGACGACGCTCAGCCTCCACATCGTGGCCGAGGCCCAGAAGAAGGGCGGCATCTGCGGCTACATCGACGCCGAGCACGCCATGGACGTGGGTTACGCGCGCAAGCTCGGGGTCCGCACCGACGACCTGCTCCTCTCCCAGCCGGACACCGGAGAGCAGGGGCTGGAGATCGCCGAGATGCTGGTCCGCTCCGGCGCCATCGACGTGCTGGTGGTGGACTCGGTGGCGGCGCTCGTCCCCAAGGCCGAGCTCGAGGGCGAGATGGGCGATGCGCACATGGGCGTCCAGGCCCGGCTCATGAGCCAGGCGCTCCGGAAGCTCACCGGCACCATCTCCAAGAGCCAGACCTGCGTCATCTTCATCAACCAGATCCGGATGAAGATCGGCGTGATGTTTGGAAATCCAGAGACGACCACCGGCGGCAACGCGCTGAAGTTCTACGCCAGCCAGCGTCTCGACATCCGCCGCATCGGGGCGATCAAGAACGGCGAGCAGGTGGTGGGGAACAGGACCCGGGTGAAGGTGGTGAAGAACAAGATGGCCCCCCCGTTCAAGGAGGTCGAGTTCGACATCATGTACGGCACTGGCATCTCCCGGGAGGGAGACCTGCTGGACTTCGCCGCCACGGAGAACATCGTCGAGAAGAGCGGCGCCTGGTACGCCTACGGCGGCGAGCGCATCGGGCAGGGCCGGGAGAACGCCAAGGACTACCTGCGCGACCACCCCGAGCTCGCCGCCTCGGTGGAACGGAAGCTCCTGGAGAAGGTGGGCGTGCTGAAGCCATCCCCGGTGCAGGCAGTCCCGGACGAGGCGGACGAGAAGCGCGCCCGCGTCAAGGCGGTGAAGTGACGCCCGGGCGCTGACCGTCCGGCTGCGCCGCAGGGGGCGTGCTCCCCGCGCGTTCGCTTGAACTGTTCGGCTGCCGGGAGTTAGAGCAACACTCCAGGGGCGGGCGCACGGAGTCATGAGCTTCGGTCAGTCGGGCTGGTTCACAGCGCTCCTGGAGCAGGAGCTGGCGCAGCATCAGCCGCTGGTCGATGCGCGCGCCCCCGGAACCAGCCCCCGCGCCCGCGCCCGGGCGCACGTCCGGATGGTGCTCCACGACAGCGGCCTCCTCTACGGCACGCCGGAGCAGGTCGAGCACCCCGGGGAGATGACGCGCGAGGAGCAGCTGTCGCTCGCCGTGCTGCGCACCCTGGTACGGCTGGCGCTGGATCTGGCGGACATCGGCGGCCTCGGGCCCGAGCGCCGAGTCGAGCGGCTCACCATCCTCTTCGCCGCCTGGAGCGGGCACCTCCGGCTGGCCGAGACGCTCCAGACGGCGCTCCGCGGCACCGGGGCGCTGCCGCGGCGGAGCGTCGCCCGGCTGGAGGAGCTGCTCGAGGACCGGGCGATGTCGCTCGGGGCGGACCCCGTCTACGGGCTCCTCCTTCACAATGGCGCGGCGTACGTCGACGCGCAGCTCTTCGCCCACCTCGCGCTCGCCGCCTGGCTCCGCACCGCGCTCGCCCTGGACCAGGCCCGCCGCCGGCTCGCGGTGGCGGCGAGGCAGAAGGCGCTGCTGGTCGAGGTGCTGACCGCGCTGGCCTGCGCCGAGCGACCGCCCACCCCCTCCGCCCGCCGGGCCATCCTCCGCCAGGTCGACTCGCTGGGGCTCCCCAAGCCGGTCGGCCCCATGCTCCGGGCCCGGGTGAAGCAGGTCTTCCGCGAGCGGCCGGACCTGGACGTCCTGGTGCGCCCGGTGCGGAGCCTCGCCCTCCGGCGCTTCATCCTCCAGCAGACGGTGCTCGCCTCGCTGGTGGAGGGGCGGCGGTCACCCGCCGAGCTCGCCTTTCTCCGCGCGCTGGCGCGGGCGCTGCGCATCTCTCTGGACGCGCTCAGGGAGATCGAGGGCGAGGTGGCCGAGTTCTACGCCGAGCACCGCCAGGTGCTGGACGTCTTCAGGGTGACCGACAACGCCGCCTCGCTGGGCGAGGAGTGGGTGAGCAGCATGCAGCGCTCGCTCGACGAGAACGTCCGGGCGCTGCTGCTCGAGGCGCGGATGATGGGCGAGCTGGGGGTGTTCCTCGGCAAGCTGGCCATCGGCCAGTCGCTCACCCCCGACGAGCGCCGCAGGATGCGGCTGGAGCTCATCGACCTGGCCAAGGCCATCCCGGCGCTGGCCATCTTCGCCGCGCCCGGGGGCCTCCTGCTGCTGGCGGCGCTGGCCAAGGTGCTCCCGTTCAGCATTCTGCCGAGCGCGTTTCAGGGGCCCCGGCGCCCCGTGCTGCCGGCAGAGGTGGGCCCGGCCGACGCGACGGTCAGGCTTGCTCCCCCCGGCGACGCACCTCGGTGATGAGGCGGCGGAGCTGCTCGTTGGTCGCCGCGTAGTCCTGCCGGCCGCGGTCCCCCGAGACCTGCTGCTCCAGTTTGGGCAGCAGCGGCACCAGCAGCCGGGCGGCGGCCGTGTCGCCCTGCACCAGCCACATGAGCGCCTGGAGCACCGCGGCGCGAGTCTCGGGCTCCTTGTCCGCGAGGTGCTCGCTGAGAGGCTTCACCACCTCGGACTTGCCCATCCGGCCGAGCTCCAGCGCCGCCCGCTGGCGCACCGGGCCCTCGGCGTCGCCGAGCTTGCTGGCCCAGCAGTCCATCGCGGCCTTGCACTGCGCCGCGGCTCGCAGCGGGCCCTGGAAGACCTTCACCGTCTTGAGCCGGTTCGCCGCCACCTCCTCGACCGGGAGGTTGCAGCCGTACCGCTTGCAGTCGGCGGCGGTGGCCTTGGGCTCGTCGGCCGCGACGCGGTCCATTGCGGGCTGGTCGCGCTCGTCGCCGAGCATCCCCAGCGCGCCGATGGCGTACTGGCGGGCCTCCCACGGGCCGTGGGCCGCCGAGCGCTGCAGGGCAGGCACCGCCTCCCGGCCGCCGATCAGCACCAGTGCCCGGGCGTACTCGGCCCGGGCGAGCGGCTCGGGCTCCTCGAGCATCGTCTCCAGCGTCCTGCGGCCCTCGGGGGAGCGCATCTTCCCCAGGGTGCTCGCCGCGGCCATGCGAGCGTAGAGGGTCTGCTCCGGGGCGGAGGTCCGGTACGAGAGCTGCTTCACCAGCGCGGGCTCGGCGCCGGTGGAGCGGAAGTCGCCCAAAGACTCCGCGGCGCGCACCAGCACCACTGCCTCCACCACGTCGTTGGCGCGGGCCCAGGAGGAGAGGTCGCGGTCCTTCCCTTCGAGCACCCCGGTGAGCGCGTCGGCGGCGGGCTTGCCGATCTGAAAGAGCGAGAAGCTCGCCTCCTGCGCGAAGACGGTGTTCCCGCGCTGCTTGAACATCGCCTTGAGGAGCGTGGGGATGGCGCGGGGGTCACCCACCTCGCCCAGCGCCACGATGGCCCGCCGGTTCACCGCCGGCGGGCTCTTGTCGTCGAGGGCCAGCTCCACCAGGGTCGGGACCGCCGCCTGCGACCGGAGCTCGCCGAGCGCGGCGATCGCGTCCTGGCGAACGTAGTCGTCGCGGCTCCGGAGCAGCGAGATGAGGGCCGTGGCCCCCCGCGGGTCCTTGATGTCCCCCAGGGCCTGGGCGATGGCGGCGTTCATCCGCGAGGTGGCGCCGTCGGCGGTGTTCACGTCGAGCGCGGCGGCCAGGGGTTCGACGCTGGACGGGTCCTTCAGCTCGCCCAGCGCGCGGGCGATGACCGCGCGGGTCTCGGGGCTCTTCTCCGAGGCCAGGCGTGCGTTGAGCATGGGCGCGAAGCGCTTGTCGAGACGCTTGCTGGAGCGGAGCGTCTCCAGCACCCGGACCTTCTCACTGGGCCGCTGGGCGGCGTCGAGCTGGTCCTCCCAGTACCCGGGTGTGCTCGGATCCTTGCTGCAACCGACGGCGAGGAGGCCCAACGAGAGCGCCAGTGCGACCGCAGCTGCGGTGCGTCCCATCCGTCCCCTCCGGGGGTGCTGTCCCTAGAAAAGTCCCCGGGGTTTTACGCCAACCGCCCGGCTGCTTTCCAATCCAGCGCGATGTCCAGCGGGCACGGCATGGTCCGGGCGCGAGCGAGGGTAGAGTGCGGCCGACCCTTCCGTGAGCCCCGAGGCCTACACCCGACGCCAGGTCCTGGTCGACCGCCGTTTCCAGCTGAAGTACGCGGTGGGGCTGGCGCTGGGCGGCGCGTCGCTCTGCGCGGCCTTCGGCGGCGCGGTGTGGCTGGCGCTGCACCAGGCCCGCGAGACGCTGGGGCCCGAGTCGCAGGCGACGCTCCAGGGCACCGAGACGACGGTGCTGGTGCTCACCGGTTTCATGGCGCTGGTCATGTCGCTGGTGCTGTCGCTGGTGGGGCTCCTGGTGACCCACCGGGTGGCGGGACCGATGCGGGTGCTCAGCGGCCAGCTCCGGCGGCTGGCCGAAGGCGGCTTCCCCCGCTGGCGCCCGCTCCGGAGCCACGACGAGCTGCGCGACGTCTTCGCCGAGTTCCACGCCACGGTGGACGCGCTCCGCAGGCGCGAGCACGAGGAGCTCTTGGCGCTCGAGTCCGCGCTGGCCACGGGAAGCGCCGGAGACGGGCGGGCGACGCTGACCTCCCTGGTCGCGGAGAAGCGCGCCCGGCTGGACGGACCCGACGATGGCTGAGCAAGGACGCGCCGCGCCCCTGCGCGGCTCCGACGGCGTCCCCCTGGTGCGGGGGGCTGAGCAAGGAGGCGCCGCGCGCATCGCCTTCTTCGGTACGCCCCCCTTCGCCGTGCCGGCCCTCCGCGCCTGCCAGGCGGTGGGCACCGTGGTGGCGGTGGTGACCCAGCCCGATCGGCCGCGTGGGCGGGGCCAGCATGTCACGCCGTCGGCGGTGAAGGCCGAGGCCGAGAAGGCCGGGGTCCCGGTGCTCCAGCCTCCGAAGCTGAAGGGGACGGACTTCGGCGAACGGCTCCGGGCGATGCAGCTCGACGCGGCGGTGGTGGCGGCGTACGGGCGCATCCTCCCGGCGGAGGTCCTCTCCGCGCCGCGGCTCGGGTGCCTGAACGTGCATGCCTCGCTGCTGCCGCGCTGGCGCGGCGCCGCCCCCATCCAGTGGGCCATCGCCTCCGGGGACCCGGAGACCGGGGTGTGCCTGATGCAGATGGAGGCGGGGCTGGACACCGGACCCGTGCTCGCGCTGCGCAGGACGCCCATCCTCGCCGGGGACACGTCGGAGTCGCTGCACGCCCGGCTCTCCGAGCTCGGCGGCGCGCTGCTGCGCGAGGAGCTGCCCCGCTTCCTCGCCGGGATGCTGACGCCCTGCCCCCAGCCGGCCGAGGGTGTCACCATTGCCCGGCTGGTGGAGAAGGAGGACGGGCGGCTCGACTGGACGAGGCCCGCGGTCGAGCTCGAGCGGCGGGTGCGGGCGTTCGTGCCGTGGCCCGGTGGCTGGACGCAGCTCGGGCAGCAGCTCCTCAAGGTGTGGCGGGCCGAGGCGGTGCCCGGCTCCGGCCCCCCCGGCACCGTGCTCGCCGCGCACGGGACGCTCGACGTGGCCTGTGGCCAGGGGGCGCTGCGGCTGGTCGAGGTGCAGCCCGAGGGCAAGCGGCGGATGACCGCCGCCGAGTTCCTGAGCGGACATCGCCTGCGCGAGGGCGAGCGTCCCTTCGAAGGAGGCGTGCCATGAACGTGCTCGTGCTCCACGGACCGACGCTCCAGTTCCTTGGCCAGCGCGAGGGAGATCCCCCGGGGCTCACCCTGGCCGAGGTGGACCGCCGCCTGGCGGCGAAGGCCCGAGCGGTGGGGCACGTGCTCCGGACGGTGCAGAGCAACCACGAGGGCGCGCTGGTGGACGCGCTCTGGGAGCAGCGCGCCTGGGCCGAGGGTGTGGTGCTCAACCCCGGCCCGCTGGCGCCCGGCTCGCACGTGCTGCGGGCGGCGGTGTCCGCCTCGCGGATGCCGGTGGTGGAGGTGCTGCTTGCCCCGGCAAAGGGCCGGTCCGCCGCCCAGCGCCGGTCGCTCCTCAAGGACGTGTGCGCGGCGCAGGTGGCCGGCACCGGTGCCGAGGCGTACCTCGAGGCGCTGGAGCGGCTGTCGCGGGCAGCGAGCCGGGCCATCGCGGCCAGGACCACCAAGACGCTCGGCCGGGCGCCCGAGGCGGCGCGGACGCGGTCCGGAAGGGCTTCGACCGATGCGGCGGGTCGGCCGGCTGCCGCCCCCTCCGCTGCTGCGTCCGCCGCGCGCGAAGTCACCAGGCCCACGCCCCCGGCGGCTCCCACCGAGCTGGCGGTGTCCGCGCGTCCGGCCAAGACGCTCGGGCCGGCGACGACGCGCGAGGCTCCCGGCCGGTCGCCGGCCAGTGGCGGGGGCGCTCCGGGCGCCAGGCCGAGCGCCCCGGGCGGGGGACCGGCGCCGGTGCCGGCCACCGGG
>DATKKF010000146.1:0-5588 GCA_035543115.1 Myxococcaceae bacterium | reverse complement strand
GGCGGCCGGCGACCTCATGCGGGGGAACGCCCCCGAGCTCGCGGGCACCGTGGTCGGGCAGAGGCGCGAGCTCGACCACACCTTCGCCGCCGACGATCCCGAGCCCGGCCGCGCCGGGAAGACCGCCCACTTCACCTTCACCCTGAAGGGGCTGAAGCGGCAGCTCGTCCCCGCGCTCGACGACGACTTCGCCAAGGAGGTCGGGGGAGGCGAGACGCTGGCCGAGCTGAGGTCCAAGGTCCGCGGTGACCTCGAGGCCGCGGCGAAGACCCGGAGCGCCCAGGACGAGCGCGAGCAGCTGGTGAAGGGTCTGGTGGAGCGCAATCCGTTCGACCTCCCCAAGGCGATGATCGAGCGCGGGCTCGACGCGATGCTGGACGGCGCGCTGCGGATGATGGCCCGCCAGGGGCTCGACCCATCGCGGCTCAACCTCGACTTCGCCTCGCTCCGCGAGGAGATGCGGCCCAAGGCGGAGGCGGAGGTGCGCGGGGCCTTGATCTTGGCGGCGGTGGCGGAGAAGGAGGCACTCTCCGTCAACCCGGACGAGCTCGACGCGCGCATTGCCCAGTATGCGACCGAGAGCGGCGCGCCGCTCCACCAGGTGCGCAAGGCGTTCAAGGAGCCCGAGCAGCGCCGGGCGCTCGAACAGCGGCTCCGCGAGGAAAAGACGGTTGAATTCTTGAAGGCCGCCGCGAAGGATGAAGGCTAGGAGTCACCGATGCCTCTCATCCCGTACGTCATCGAGCAGACCCACCGCGGCGAGCGCTCGTACGACATCTACAGCCGCCTCCTCAAGGACCGGATCATCCTCCTCGGGACGGAGATCCACGACGAGCTGGCCAACGTCATCGTGGCCCAGATGCTGTTCCTCGAGTCCGAGGACCCGGACAAGGACATCAACCTCTACATCAACTCCCCCGGCGGCTCGGTCACCGCCGGGATGGCCATCTACGACACGATGCAGTACGTCCGGCCGGCGGTCTCCACCATCTGCGTGGGCCAGGCCGCGTCGATGGGCGCGGTGCTGCTGCTCGCCGGCGCCAAGGGCAAGCGCCAGGCGCTCCCCAACGCGCGGATCATGATCCACCAGCCCATGGGTGGCGCGCAGGGGCAGGCCACCGACATCGAGATCCAGGCCAGGGAGATCCTCCGGATGAAGGGGCGGCTCAACGAGATCATCGCCCGGCACACCGGCCAGCCGCTGGAGCGGGTCGAGAAGGACAGCGACCGCGACTACTTCATGGGCGCGGCCGAGGCCCGGGCCTACGGCATCGTGGACGAGGTGGTGTCGGTCAACCGGAAGAGCCTCAAGTCCGCGGAAGAGCGGCGCGATCGCTGACCCGGTCCGCTGTCGGGCTGCAGGCGACCGTCGCCGGCTGTTAAGAACGCGGGAGCAGGACTAGATTGGGCTGTCGAGGGCATTGATGGCAGGGAAGAACGTGGAGAAGTCCAACCAGACCTTGTGCTGCTCCTTCTGTGGCAAGTCCCAGAAGGAGGTGAAGAAGCTCATCGCTGGCCCCACGGTCTACATCTGCGACGAGTGCATCGGTCTCTGCAACGACATCATCGCCGAGGAGATCGACCGGGAAGAGACCAAGGACACCAAGCTCCGCATCCCCCGGCCCAGCGAGATCAAGTCGATCCTCGACGAGTACGTGATCGGGCAGGAGCGGGCGAAGAAGGTCCTCGCGGTCGCGGTCCACAACCACTACAAGCGCATCGAGTCCAAGGTCGCGATGGACGAGGTGGAGCTGCAGAAGAGCAACATCCTTCTGCTCGGCCCCACCGGCAGCGGGAAGACGCTGCTCGCCCAGACCCTGGCCCGCATCCTCAACGTCCCGTTCACCATCGCCGACGCCACCTGCCTCACCGAGGCCGGCTACGTGGGCGAGGACGTGGAGAACATCATCGTCAACCTCCTCCAGGCCGCCGACCACGACATCGAGCGAGCCCAGCGGGGCATCGTCTACATCGACGAGATCGACAAGATCGCCCGCAAGTCCGAGAACCCCAGCATCACCCGGGACGTCTCGGGCGAGGGGGTGCAGCAGGCGCTGCTGAAGATCATCGAGGGAACGGTGGCCAACGTCCCGCCCAAGGGCGGACGCAAGCACCCCCAGCAGGAGTTCCTGCAGGTCGACACCACCAACATCCTCTTCATCTGCGGCGGCGCGTTCGGCGGCCTGGACCAGATCATCGAGCGGCGGCTCGGTGGGCGGTCGCTGGGCTTCGGGGCGGACATCAGAGAGAAGAAGCAGCGGAACCTGTCGGAGCTGCTCCAGCACGTCGAGCCGGAGGACCTCCTCAAGTTCGGGATGATCCCCGAGTTCATCGGCCGGCTCCCCATCGTCAGCGCGCTGGAGGAGCTGGACGAGGACGCGCTGATGAGCATCCTCAGCCAGCCGAAGAACGCGCTGGTGAAGCAGTACCGGAAGCTCTTCGACCTCGACGGGGTGAGCCTCAAGTTCACCGACGGGGCGCTGAAGGCCATCGCCTCGGAGGCCATCCGGCGGAAGGCCGGGGCGCGCGGGCTGCGTTCCATCCTCGAGTCGGCGATGCTCGATGTGATGTACGACATCCCCTCCCAGAAGACCGCCCGTGAGGTGGTGATCTCCGAGGAGGTCATCCTCAAGAAGAGCGAGCCGGTCATCCTGCACGCCACCGACAAGGACGAGCTGCAGAAGGAATCGGCCTGAGCGGCGCCGTCGGGCTCCGGGCCCGGCTCCTGTCCGAGCTCGAGCGGTACCTTCCGGAGGAGTCGCTCCGGTCCTTCGCCTCCAGCGAGGCGCTCACCCCCTCCGTCCTGGCCGACCGGGCGATCCGCTCGCTGGCCGTGCGCGCCCTCGAGGCCCGCCACGCCGCCGACGCAGCCTCGCGCCTCCGCGGGCTTCCGGTCGTCGCCGACGCGGCGGTGGCACGCAGCACCATGCCCGCGCTGGAGCGCATCGGCCGAGCGACGAACGCGCCTGCTGACCTCGTCCGCCCTGCCTCCCAGGCCGCGGGAGCGCTCCTGCGGCTGGAGAGCCCCGGGGGCGAGGACACCGGCACCGAGCAGCTCCTCGCCGCGGTGGTCCGTCTGGCCGCGACGTCGGTCCGCTCGGGGCTTCCAGCGGGCGAGGTGCTTCGGCTGCTCCTCGAGCCCTGAGAGCAGGGGCGCGCTGCCCGGCGCGATCGAGTGTGCGAGCCCTTCGACGCGCCGCGCCTGGACAGCGAGCCGGCCCGTCAGACAGTGGCCAGGGAAGTGTCGGTGGGTGTGTGTGCAGCCGACTCAACTCGCCGAAGGCTGGACGCGGCGCGCCAGCGTGGCCCCAGGTCGGGGCGAGGCCGGCGCCGGCAGTTCGTTCACGGCCGGAGCGGGACTGGCTGCGGGAGCGCCCGCGCCGACTGGCCGGAGAGCTCCTTGACCTCGTGCTCCAGCGCCGCGACCCGCATCTTCAGCGCGTCGAGGTCAGCCGGACGCGAGCCCTGGCCCTTGGCCGCGACGAGCGCGTCCACCAGCGGCCGCGCCGCGAACCGGATGGTGAGCCCCAGCACGGGGATGAGCACCAGCAGCGTCCCCATGATCGCTGCCACCATCTCCACCAGGTCGACCGGCAACGTCTCCATCGTCTGCGTCCGTCTCGTTGCTAGCGCCGCAGACGCAGCGCGCTCCCGGGCTCCAGGGCCGGAGCATTCGAGCCCTGGGCGGCCCGCAGCCGGAGCACCTCCTGCTCCAGCTCGAGGACGCGCCGGCTCAGCACTTCGAGCTCCCGGGCCGGCGCGCCGTTGTCCCGCAGCCTTCCCAGCGCCTCCACCAGCGGCTTGGCCGCGAAGCGGACGGTGAATCCCACCACGGCGACCAGTGGGATCATGAGGCCCATGGCCGCCGCGACCAGCTGGGTCACGTCGACTGGCTGGAACTCGACTCCAAGCAACATCGGCGTCTCCTTCCCTCGCCTCACGCGGGCGGCGCGCAACGATTGCACACATCGGTGCCCCGGCGGGGTCACCTCGACTCGGGACCCCGGAGGACAGGGCGTGGAGCGCCCACGGACACGCACTCGCCCGGACGCCCGGAGGCACGGCTTCTTGGAAAGCAGCGGGGTGCGGTCCGAGGGTGTATCCTCCCCGGACAGCAAAGGACGGCCCGCGCCCTGGAGCGTCCTCCTGGGCCGCACGGCGTACCCGCCCCGGGCCCGTGGACACCTCGACACATGCTCTTCGGACGAGACGACAAGCGCGACCCCGGCCGCCCCATCCAGACGGTCCCGCTGCTGCCGCTGCGAGACATCATCGTCTTTCCGCACCAGGTGGTCCCGCTGTTCGTCGGCCGTGAGAAGTCCATCGCCGCGCTCAAGGAGGCGATGGCCAACAAGGGCACGGACGACAAGGCCTCGATCTTCCTCGCCGCCCAGAAGAAGGCGAAGACCAACGACCCCGGGGTCGACGACATCTACGCCTTCGGCACCCTGGGCCACGTCATCCAGCTGCTCCCGCTGCCCGACGGCACGGTGAAGGTCCTGGTGGAGGGCGTGAAGCGCGCCCGCGTCCGGCGCTTCGTCCGTAGCGACCAGCCGGACCACGGCGAGCCCTCGCAGCAGTTCTTCGTGGTCGAGGTGGAGGAGGTCGAGGAGCAGTCGGAGAAGACGGTGGAGCTCGAGGCGCTGGTGCGCAGCGTGCACTCGGTGTTCGAGGCCTTCGTCAAGCTCAACAAGCGCATCCCGCCGGAGATGCTGATGCAGGTGGCGAGCATCGACGATCCGGCGCGCCTGGCGGACACCATCGCCGTCCAGCTCAGCCTCAAGCTCAACGACCGGCAGGCGCTGCTCGAGACCGAGAACGCGGCGAAGCGCCTGGAGAAGCTCTACGAGCTGATGCAGGGCGAGATCGAGATCCTCCAGGTGGAGAAGAAGATCCGCACCCGGGTCAAGAAGCAGATGGAGAAGACCCAGAAGGAGTACTACCTGAATGAGCAGATGCAGGCCATTCAGAAGGAGCTGGGCGAGCGCGACGAGTTCAAGAACGAGGTCCAGGAGATCGAGGAGAAGCTCCGCACCAAGCGGATGAGCAAGGAGGCCACGCTCAAGGTCAAGAAGGAGCTGAAGAAGCTCCGGATGATGAGCCCGATGAGCGCCGAGGCCACCGTGGTCCGGAACTACATCGACTGGATCCTCTCCCTCCCCTGGTACGAGGAGACCCGTGACCGGCTCGACGTGGCCGAGGCGGAGGGCGTCCTCGACGAGGACCACTACGGGCTGAAGAAGGCCAAGGAGCGCATCCTCGAGTACCTCGCGGTCCAGGCCCTGGTGCAGAAGCTGAAGGGGCCGATCCTCTGCTTCGTCGGTCCGCCGGGGGTGGGCAAGACCTCGCTGGCGCGCAGCATCGCCCGCGCCACCGGGAGGAAGTTCGTGCGCCTGTCGCTCGGCGGCGTGCGCGACGAGGCGGAGATCCGCGGCCACCGCCGGACGTACATCGGCGCGATGCCCGGCAAGATCATCCAGGGACTGAAGGTCGTGAAGACGAAGAACCCGGTCTACATGATCGACGAGATCGACAAGCTGGGTGCCTCGTACCAGGGGGATCCTTCCTCCGCCCTTCTCGAGGTTCTC
>DATKKF010000145.1:0-57532 GCA_035543115.1 Myxococcaceae bacterium | reverse complement strand
GGACGGCACCCTGGTGACCGCGCCGGAGAGAACTTCCTGGTACCTGTTGCACAAGCCGCCCGGGGTGGTGACCACGCTCTCCGATCCCGAAGGACGGCCCACCGTCGCCGGGCTGCTCGTTGGCGTGGAGCAGCGTGTCTTCCCGGTCGGGCGGCTCGACTGGGACGCCGAGGGCGCGTTGCTGCTCACCAATGATGGCGAGGCCGCGCACCGGCTGCTCCATCCGAGCTTCGAGGTGCCCCGCACCTACCTGGTGAAGGTGAAGGGCGCGCCGACGGCCGAGACGCTGGCCCGGCTCCTGGAGGGTGTGCGGCTCGAGGACGGACCGGCACGCGCGCTCCGCGCCGAGCGCTTCGAGGCCACCGAGCGCAACACCTGGCTGCTCCTCCAGGTCGGCGAGGGGCGGCCCCATCTGGTGAAGCGGCTCTGCGCGTCGGTGGGCCATCCGGTGGTGCGCCTCTTCCGGCCGGCGCAGGCGGGCATCTCGGTCGCCGGGCTCCAGCCGGGCCAGCTGCGGCCGCTCGAGGCCGAGGAGGTGCAGCGAGTCCAGGCGGTCGCGGCCGGCGAGAGCGTGCCCGAGCCGGCGCCGTTTCTGCCGCCGAGGCGCCACGGCCGGGCGGACGAGGACGAGGAGCTCACCGCGGCAGGTGACGCCGGCGCAGGCGCACCCGGCCGGGCGGAGCGGCCCCCGTCGGAGGCTCGGGGCCGCGGCCGCACCGATCGTCGAGGGCCTGCGCGCCGTGTCGGAGCCGCACGAGGTGGGTGGAGCTCGACGGGGGCGGGTGGGGCGTCACGGTCCGAGGCCCGTGAGCACCGGGGCGCCCCGCGTGGGCGAGGCTTCGGCCAGGGCGCACGCGGAGAGGGCGGAGCCGCTGAGAGGCTCGGCCGTGCTGGCCCAGGCGGTCGAGGAGCGGCGTTCGGTGACCGGAAGGCCGGAGCTCCTGACCGCGGCGGTCGAGGCGCCGGCCATGGAGCCCGGGGCACGACCGAGGGACGGGGGAAGGGGTTCAGCGACGCCCGGCCCGGGGGCCGCGCGCACTCTGGCGGCCGGGGCGGAGCCTTCGGCGGGGCGTCGGGCGAACGCGAGGGACGGAGACCGGGGCGCGGCGTCCCGATGGAGGGACATGGCGGCGGGTTTCGCGGCGGTCGTCCAGGAGGCCGCGCTGGAGCGGGTCCGGGTGGCCGGGGCGGTGGCTTCGGCGAGGCGTCGGGCGAACGCGAGGGACGGAGACCGGGGCGCGGCGTCCCGATCGAGGGCCATGGCGGCGGGTTTCGCGGCGGTCGTCCAGGAGCTCGCACTGGAGCAGGTCCAGATGGCCGGGGCGACGGCTTCCGCGGAGCACCGGGTGGAGGCGAGGGACGCAGGCCGGGTCGCGGCGCCCCGTCCGACCGACCCGGCGGGTTCCGGGGCAGTCGTCCTGGAGGCCGTGGAGCGGGTCCGGGTGGCCGGGGCGGCGGCTTCGGTGGAGCCGCGGGCGGAAGCGAGGGACGGAGACCTGGTCGCGCCGCGCCCTTCGGGCGAGGCGCCGGCGGCTTCCGCGGAGCGCCGGGCGAACGCGAGGAACGGAGAGCCGGGCGCGGCGCCCCGTCCGACCGACCCGGCGGCGGGTTCGGGGGCGGTCGCCCTGGAGGCCGTGGTGCGAGTCCGGCTGGCCGGGGCGGCGGCTTCGGTGGAGCGGCCGGCGGAAGCGAGGGACGGAGACCTGGTCGCGCCGCGCCCTTCGGGCGAGGTGCTGGAGGCCGCGGCCGCTTCGGCGCGCTCCCGCGAGGCGGCGGAGAGCGAAGGCCACGACCGGGTGGACCGCGCGGTGGAGGTGCAGGTGGGAGAGGCGGCGGCCGTCGCTGATCCAGCGCTCACGACGCGTCCTCCGGGTGAGGTAAAACCCCGTCCCATCGATGGATCCTGCCCGGCTCAAAGCCGATGCCGGTGCGGCCCTGGCCGCAGGACACTTCTCGCGCGCCGCCTCGCTCTACGCGGCTTACTGCGCCAGCGCTCCCCGGGATCGACAGTCGCACCTCCGGCTGGGTGACGCCTACGCACGCGCCGGCGAGAAGGCCCGCGCCATCGACGCCTACCTCGCCGCCGCCCGGGGGTTCGCCGAGGACGGCTTCCTCGCCCGGGCGATCGCCGCCAGCAAGCTGGTCCTCGAGCTGGATCCGAACCACACCCAGATGCAGCGGATCCTCGCCGACCTCTACGCGAAGCGTGCGGCCGGAGGCCAAGCCCTGCGGATGCTGCTCGGAAGGCCGGAACTCACCCGCGATGAGCCCCTCCCGGTGCGCCCTTTCGAGCCGCTCGCCGCCGAGGCACCGGCGATCATCGAGCCCGGGACCCCCAAGCCTGCGCCTGCACCTGGCGAGGCAACACGGCTCCCGTCTCCTGAGCCGGCGGAGCTGCTGGTCACCGAGTACATGCTCGAGCCGGACCCCAAGGAGCCAACTCTGGAGGAAGTCCTCCGCACCGAGGCGGACCACCACCTGGACACGCCGGTGCCGCTCGGGCCCCCGGCCGGGCCAGCGGCGAGCGTGGCCCCGCCGACCTCCGGGCCAGCCCCGGACGCCGCGCCCGCCGCACCGCTGCCGACGCCAGCGCCTGCCCCGGTACCCCGCTTCGTGGAGCTGAGCCTCGAGGACGCCGGCGGCCTCGAGGGGCTTCCCGTCGAGACGCCTCCGCCCGCCCAGACCAGGACCGGGGAGGACCCCGGCTACATCGACCTCCAGCTCGACGACGAGCCCGCCGCTTCCGCGCCGCTCCCGCTCGACCCCGGCCCGCTCATCCACGCGCTCGAGCAGGCAGCGGAGCTCGCGCCGGCCGAACCGTCCCTGGCGCGCAACCCCTTCGTCGCCCCGGCCGCGCGCAACGTCCCCCGCGCCCCGCTGTTCTCGGACCTCTCCCACGAGGCGTTCATCGAGCTGCTGGAGCGCGGTCCACTCCGGCGTTTCGATGCCGGCGAACGGATCATCCAGCAGGGCGAGCCGGGCGACAGCTTCTACGTCATCTGCGAGGGGCGGGTGTCGGTCCTGCGCGAGGACGACGGCGTCGCTCACCCGGTCGCCGCACTCGAGGCGGGCGAGTTCTTCGGCGAGGTGGCGCTCCTCGCCGGAGGCCCTCGTACTGCCTCGGTCTACGCACTCACCGACGACACGCAGGTGCTGGAGATGTCCGGAGAGCTGCTGATGGAGCTCGCCCGCCGGCACCCGGGGGTCGCCTCGGCCCTGAAGACGTTCTGCCGGCAGCGCCTGTTGAGCAACCTCCTGTCCACCTCGGCGCTGTTCCGGCCGCTGGAGCGGAGCGAGCGACGGGAGCTGGCCACCCGGTTCCGGGCGCGCGACTCGCTGGCCGGCGAGGTGGTCATCGCCCAGGGCGGACAGGGCGACGGGCTGTACGTCATCCTCGCCGGCGAGGTGGAGGTGCTCCGCAACGGCGCGACGGCCGGAACGCTCGGCGCCGGGGACGTGTTCGGCGAGATGTCGCTCCTCGACGGCGTGCCCGCCAATGCCACGGTGCGGACCCTGCGCCGGACCTCGCTGCTCCGCCTACCTGTTTCCGAGATCTCTGCGGTCCTCGAGCGCTACCCCGCGGTGCGCGCTCACCTCGAGGCGCTGCGGGATGCGCGCGCGGAGATCAACGCGCGGCTGCCGCTCACGCCGGACGACGAGCCGCTCTTCGTGGTCTAGCCTTGGAGACAACACGCCCGTGACCCTCCGCCTCGCCGCCGCCTCCGTTCTGACCCTCGGCCTCGCCGGCTGCGCCCACACCACGCTCGAGGGGAGCGACCTCGACCAGGTCCAGCACCCTGCATTCGTCTCGCGGGTGGCCGACGAGGCCGGTCCCCGGGTCACGGTGTACCGGTCGGATTCGGCCCAGGCCGCGAAGCTCGCCGGCACCTCGCCCGATGACGCCGACCGGAAGCTCGAGGAGAGTCTCCGGCCCGTTCTCTCGCGGTTCGAGGCGGCCGAGCGGCTCCGCTCGCACGTCCAGGCTGCCATCCAGTCGGAGAAGCCCTGGTCGCAGGCAGTTCCGCCATCCCAGGTGGCCAGCGCCCTCGAGACGTTCCTGGTGCAGGAAGTTCCGGGGACCCCGCCGGACTACGCCCGGCTCCGTCCCCTGGGGGCGGACTCGGTGGTGGAGTTCGTCATCGAGGAGTACGGGGTGCGCACCGAGAAGGGCGTGCCCCAGACGTGGGTGCGCGGGACCGGCCGCATGTTCCGCCTGGGGGACGGGGGGGAGATGTGGCGCTCCGGGTTCGCCGGCACCTCCACCGAGGCCGGTCTCGCGCCCCTCGACCCGTCGACCCTCGCTGCCAACCCGAGCCCCTTCCACGAGCAGATGGTCGCGGTGCTCGACTCGGTCTCGCTCCGGCTGGCGCGGCAGCTGAGCCCCAGCAACCGGGCCGGTGGCGCGCCGACCCCGCCCGGCACCGGAGAGCTGCGGGCACCTGGGGACGAGCGCACCCCCCTGGAGAAGGAGATCGAGAAGTCGAAGGCGGCGCCGCCCCCGGACGCCACGGCCCCCACCGATGTCCCGGTCGACGTGGGCTCGTCCAAGAAGAAGCCACCGCGGGAATCCGCGCCTCCGCCGGACGCCACCGCGCCCACCGAGGTCCCTGTCGACTCGAAGAAGAAGTGAGCCTCACCGGCGCCAGGCCGCGTCACAGGGGTCTCTGGTAAGCTCGATGGTTCCGTTTCGTGTCCGCGAACGCTCCCATCACCGTCGACGGCTCGGCCGGCGGTCAGTCGCTACGGACCGCGTTGACCCTGTCGCTGGTCACCCAGCGGCCGTTCCGCGTGGAGTCGTTCTGCGCCGCGCGCATCGCGCCGGGGCTTCGGCCGAGGCATCTGGCGCTGCTGCGTGCCGCCGAGGCGCTCGGGGGAAGGGTGGAGGGCGCGCAGGCCGGAGCGCTCGCGTTCGCCTTCCAGCCGGGGCCGGTGTCCGCCGGGAGCCACGTGCTCGAGCTCGGGGCGTCCGCGCCGGCGTGCCTGGTGTTCCAGTGCCTCTTCTACCCGCTGGCGCTCGCCGGGGGAGGAGAGCTCCGGCTCCTCGGGCTCACCCATGCGCCCAAGGGGCCCACCTACCACCACCTGGCCTGGGTCTGGCTGCCGCTGCTCGAGGCGTATGGACTGCGGGCGACGCTCTCGCTCCAGCGGGCGGGGTTCTGGCCCGAGGGGGTGGGCGAATTCCGGGGCCAGGTGCAGGAGCCCGGCGAGCCGCCGCTCCGGGTGGAGGTTCCGGCGCGGGGCACGCTCCAGGACGTCGAGGTGAGGAGCCTGGTCGGCGGCGTGCCCTTCGACGTGGCCGCGCGCCAGGCACGGGCGGCGGAGAACGCGCTCCGCGAGCGGGGCATCTACTGCCACGCGGAGAACCTGCCGCTCCCGGTGGGAAAGACGCCGGGCACCCTGGTCTTCATCCGGGCCCAGTTCGAGAACACCTTCGCCGCGTTCGCCGCGGTCGGCGCCAAGAACGCCGCACCCGAGGAGGTGGGGACGAAGGCCGCCCACGCGCTCGCCGACTTCATGCAGTCCCCGGGCGCGCTGGACGAGCACCTCGCGGACCAGGTCCTCCTCCCGGCGGGGCTGCTGGCCTCGGGCAGGCTCGGCGCCTCGTCTCCGGGGACCACCCGGTTCACCGCTGCCCGCATCACCCCCCACCTCCGGGTCACCGCCGCGCTGCTGGAGGAGTTCCTCCCGGTCCGGGTCGAGATGAGGGAAGAGGGGGAGGTGGCAGTCCTTCCCCGCAGCCCGACCTGAGCTTGCTTCCGACGCGCTCACCCGAGGGCGGGGCGTCGTCGCGATGGCGGACTGAGGGTCCTTCGAGTCCCCGGAGCCCATTGACGTGCGCTGGGCGGGCGAGAGGCGCTAGACAGTACGCGCGCCCGTGCTCCGCCTCCTCGTCGCTTCCGTGGTCAACCTCGCGCTGCTGCTGGTGGCGGCGGTGCGCGTCCCCCTCCGTCTGCTCGGGCGCCGGCGCGCGCCGGTCTACGTCCGCTTCCTGCTGAAGGGAGACCCGCCGTACCGCCAGCCGCTCCAGCGGCGCTGGCCGTGGCGGCGCGAGCGGCACGCCCCGGGACAGGTCACCTCGCTCCATCTCCTCGACGAGGCGCTGGACACGCTCGCTACCGATTCCGGCGTGAAGGGCGTCGTCATCCAAGTCGAGGCGCTGGACATGCCGGCCGGCAAGCGCGCCTGGATCGCCGAGCGCCTCACCGCCTTCCGGGGCAAGGGCAAGGAGGTGGTCGGCACCGCGGTGAGCGCGGGGAACGCCGAGTTTGCCCTCCTCTGCACCGCCGACCGCATCGCGCTCCCCCGGGCCGGGCGGCTCGAGCTGGGCGGCTTCCTGGTGGAGACCACCGCCGCCGGCCGCGCCTTCGAGCAGCTCGGCATCCGCCCCGAGTTCGTCCGTCGCGGCGAGCACAAGACCGCCCCCGAGCTCTTCACCCGGGCAGAGGTCTCGCCCAACCAGCGGGCCGCCCTCGAGCAGTTCCTGGACGAGCGGCACGCCGAGCTGGTTGACGCCGTGGCGCGCGGGCGCCGGCTCTCCTCCGACGATGCCCGCGCCCGGGTCGACCGGGGGCCGTACAGCGCCGCGCGTGCGCAGGCGCTCGGGCTCGTGGACCTCATCGCCGACGACCTCGAGCTGCCCGCGGCGCTCGGCCTCGAGGCGGACGAGGATCGCGCGCTGAGCGGGAGGGCGGGCATCGGCCTCCTCCGCGACTGGGAGCGCGCACGGCGGCTGCCGCGCGTCCGCTGGATGGCCTGGCGGCGCCCCACGCGGCTGGCCGTCATCCCGGTGTCGGGGATGATCGCCCAGGCGCCGTCCGGGGCGCCTCCGGTGGGCCCTTCGGTCGCCGGCTCCGAGACGCTGGTCGCCGGGCTCCGGGCCGCCGCCCGGGACAGCACGAGCCAGGCGGCGCTGCTCTACGTGAACAGCCCCGGGGGGAGCGCGCTGGCCTCCGAGCTGGTGCTCGCCGAGGTACGCCGGCTCGCGGCGCGCAAGCCGGTCATCGCCTACGTGGACCGAGTGGCCGCCTCGGGGGGCTACATGATCGCGCTCGGGGCCAGGGAGATCTGGGCCAGCCCGGGGAGCGTCCTGGGCAGCATCGGGGTCTTCGCCGGGAAGTTCGACCTCTCGGAACTCCTGAGCCGCGTCGGTGTCCACCGCGAAGTGCTGAGCCGCGGCGAACATGCCGGGCTGCTCACCTCGGCGCGCCCGCTGTTCCCCGGTGAGCGGGACGCGCTCGAGGCCGAGGTGGAGGAGATCTACGGCCGCTTCTTGGAGCTCGTCTCGGAGCACCGCCGGCTGACCCCCGACGAGGTGCGCGCCCGGGGTGAGGGCCGGGTCTACACCGCGGCCCGTGCCCGGGAGGCCGGGCTGGTGGACAGCCTGGGCTCGTTCGAGGGCGCCTGCGCCCGCGCCCTGGCGCTCGCCGGGCTCAGCCCGCGCCGGTTCGAGCTGCACCCCTTCGGGCTCCCGCGCCGGGGGATCCCGCTGCTCTCCCTGCTCCGGAACGCGCTCGCCCCGGCGGTGTACGCCCTGTGGTGGCCGGTCTGGACCAGCCGCGGGCTCCGGGGCAGCGAGGACTTCGGGGTGGACGGCGGATAGGCTCCAGGGGACCCGCGCGTGCGCCTCCCCGCCGCCATCCTCCTGCTCGTCCTCGGCTGCGCCACCTCGCCGCGCGGGTCGCCCGCGGAGGTCTATCTCGCCGCGCTCGAGCGCGACGACCTCGACACCGCCTGGTCGCTCACCTCCACCCGCTTCCGCGAGGGCACCGACCGCGCCGCGTTCCGGGCCCGGCTCGCCGATCCGGCGGCGCGGGCCGCGCACGTGTCCCGGGTGCGCGCGGCGCTGGCCGAGTCAGCCCCGGAGCTCCTGGACGTACCCCCTCCCTCCGGGCAGCCGGCCGAGGCCGTGCAGGCGCTCGTCCGCGCGGCCCGGGCCGGGGACTTCGCCGAGGCGTGGCGGTGGCTCGCCGCTCCCGAGCGCTCGCGCTACACCCCGGAGCGCCTCGCCCGGGATTTCCAGGCGGCGCCCGGGGCCGAGCAACGCCTCTCCCGTGCTCTCGCCGCGGTGGAACGACCGGGCGAGTCGGCGGGCGCCGAGACCCGCTGGCCGTTACCGGGCGGCGGCGCGGTCCGGGTGCTGCTCGAGGACGGGCAGCCACGGGTCCTCGCGCTCGAGTAGAGGGGTTCGAAAGCTGCTATTGGGGTGACAATGCCCACCGAGAAGGACGTGCTCGCGGCGCTGAGCACGGTGATGGACCCCGAGCTGAACGTGAGCCTGGTGCAGGCGGGGATGGTGAAGTCGGTCCGCGTCGACGGCGGGCGCGTCTCGGCCACCATCGAGCTCACTACCCCGGCGTGCCCCTTGAAGGGAAAGATCCAGGCCGACGCCGAGGCGGCCCTGAAGCGCGTTCCGGGCGTGACCGGTCTCGATCTCACCTGGGGCGCGCAGGTGCGCGGCCAGCCGCAGGGCACCGGGATGCTCCCGGCGGTGAAGAACATCATCCTGGTCGGCGCCGGGAAGGGCGGGGTGGGGAAGAGCACGGTCGCGGTGAACCTGGCCGTGGCGCTGGCCAAGCACGGGGCGAGCGTGGGCCTGCTCGATGCCGACTTCTACGGCCCCTCCATCCCGATGATGACCGGCCTCTCGGAACAGCGGCCGGTGAGTCCCGACGGCAAGCGGCTCGAGCCGCTCGAGGCGCTGGGGATGAAGGTGATGTCGCTCGGATTCCTGGTCGAGCCGGACCAGGCGCTCATCTGGCGTGGGCCGATGCTCCACGGCGCGCTCCAGCAACTGATGCGCGACGTGAACTGGGGCGCGCTGGACTACCTGGTCATGGACCTGCCGCCGGGGACCGGCGACGTGGCGCTCACCGTGTCACAGAGCATCCGGGCGTCGGGCGCGGTGCTGGTGACCACGCCCCAGGACGTGGCGCTGGCCGACGTGGTGCGGGCCAAGCAGATGTTCGACAAGGTCCACATCCCGGTCCTGGGCATCGTGGAGAACATGAGCCAGTTCGTCTGCCCGCACTGCCACACCGCCACGCCCATCTTCAACCACGGGGGCGGGCGGCGCGCCGCGGAGCTCTTCGGGGTGCCGTTCCTCGGAGAGATCCCGCTCGAGCTCGAGATCCGGGTGGGAGGGGACGAGGGGCGGCCGGTGGTCGCAGCGCACCCCGAGTCCGGTGAGGCCCAGGCCTTCATGGCGGTGGCCCGGGCGGTGGCCGGACGGGTGTCGGTGGCCAACGGGGCACGGGCGCCTGCAGCGCCTGTCCCCGCGGCAAGCTAGGCTCTCCGGCGTGGTGGACGCTCCCATGGACGACGACCAGCTGGGCGTGGACGCGCCGGACACCCCCGGCGACGGGACGCGTGGGCCCATCGTCGAGCTGATGCGCAAGGCGGCCTTCGCCGGCCTGGGCGCGCTCTTCATGACCGAGGAGGGGATCCGCTCCCTCGCCGGTCAGCTGAAGCTCCCCAAGGAGGCGCTGGGCTTCGTCCTCTCCCAGGCCGAGCGCACCAAGGACGAGGTGGGGCGCGTGCTGTCCGACGAGGTCCGCCGGTTCCTCCGCTCGGACAAGCTCCGCGCCGAGTTCCTCCAGCTGCTCTCGGGGATGCGGGTGGAGGTGACCGCCCATCTCCGCCTGGTCCCGGACCCCGAGCGAACGCCCGGCGAGCCGCCGAAGCCCCAGGTGAAGGTGACGAGCGTGCGCACCCGGGGCTCCCGCAAGAAGCCGGGCTGATGTCCTCCAGCGCTCCGGCAGCGGTGCCGCGCAGTCCCGACCGGTCGAAGCTTCTCCGCCGCCTCGTGCCCCTGGCGCTGGTCGCGGGGGGCCTCGTGCTCTGGCGCAGTCCGCTGCTGCCCCAGCCACACACCTTCGTCTGGGACCGACCGTTCGGTCAGTCGGTGGCGTCGGCGGAGGTGCAGCTCTGGCGGGGGGACACGCTGCTCGCCCGGGCGGAATGGCCCGACGCCTCCCAGGGCACGCTGAGCCAGCAGCTCACGCTCCGGGCGGGGCCGCTCCGGGTGCTGAGCTTCGCCCGGCTGCGCGACGGGACCGAGCGCGGGGGTGCCCAGCAGATCCAGGTCCGCGGCGAGGAGGTGGTGCACGCGCCACTCCTCCCCGCCGGCCGTTGACCCGCCCAGGGGGCGACAGTAGAGAGCCGGGCCGAGGCAACCATGGCCAACGAGCACGTGCTGGTGGTCGGCGCAGGGCAGATGGGAGCGGGGATCGCCCAGGTCGCGCTGACGGCCGGGCTCCGCGTCACCCTGGTGGACGTGGCGAAGGAGGCGGTGGAGAAGGGCGCGGGGCGCATCCGCGCCGGGCTCGGGAAGCTCCGCGAGAAGGGCAAGCTCGACGCGCACGCCGAGAAATCCGCGCTGGACCGGCTGGCGCTCGCCACCAGCGCCCGCGAGGCCCGGGAGGTGGACGTGGCCATCGAGGCCGCGACCGAGAACGAGGAGCTGAAGCGGCGCATCTTCCAGGACCTCGACGCGGTGGTGCGCCCCGGAGGCGTGCTGGCCACCAACACCTCCTCCATCCCCATCACCCGCATCGCCGCGGCGACCAGGCGCCCCGAGGCGGTCATCGGGATGCACTTCATGAACCCGGTGCCGGTGATGCAGCTGGTGGAGCTCATCCGCGGCGCGGCGACCTCCGACCCGACCTTCGAGTTCACCCGGCTGCTGGCCCAGGCAATGGGCAAGACGGTGGTCTCCTCGCGCGACTACCCGGGCTTCATCGTCAACCGCATCCTCATCCCGATGCTCAACGAGGCGGCCTACGCCTTGATGGAGGGGCTGGGGACGGCCGAGGACATCGACACCGCGATGAAGCTCGGGACCAACCAGCCCATGGGCCCGCTGCAGCTCGCGGACTTCATCGGCCTGGACACGGTGCTGTTCATCGCCGAGGTGATGCACCGGGGCCTCGGGGACCCAAAGTACCGGCCCTGTCCGCTGCTCCGGCAGTACGTGGACGCCGGCTGGCTGGGCAAGAAGACCGGGCGCGGGTTCCACGTCTACGAGAAGTGAGGAGGGGACGATGGCCGAGGTGAACGTCCGGGTCGAGGTGGAGGGGCCGTTCGCGACGGTGACGGTGGACCGCCCCAAAGCGCTCAACGCGCTGGACACCCGCACCCTTCAAGAGCTGGAGAAGGCAGCGGGGGAGCTCTCCCAGCGGGCGGACATCCTCGGGGTCATGGTGACCGGGGCCGGGGAGAAGGCGTTCGTCGCCGGGGCGGACATCGCGGAGATGAACGGGATGGACCCGGACCGCGCCCGCCACTTCGGTGCGCTCGGGCAGCGGGTGATGGACGTCATCGCCGCGCTCCCGATGCCGGTGGTGGCCGCGGTGAACGGCTTCGCGCTCGGGGGCGGCTGCGAGCTGGCGCTGGCCTGCGACTTCATCTACGCCTCGGAGAACGCGCGATTCGGGCTGCCGGAAGTCAGCTTGGGCATCCTTCCCGGTTTCGGTGGGACGCAGCGGCTCGCTCGGCTCGTGGGACGCGCCAGGGCCAAGGAGCTCATCTTCACCGGGGACATGATCGATGCGGCGAAGGCCAAGGAGATCGGCCTGGTGATGGATGTCGTTCCCTTGCCCAAGCTGCTCGGTCACGCGCGCGCCGTTCTGGAGCGGGTGGCGAAGAAGGGACCGCTCGCCATTCGCCGTGCCAAGGAGGCCATCGACCGCGGTGCGGACCTCGAGCTCGCCGACGGGCTGCACATCGAGCGCGAGGTGTTCTCCGACCTCTTCGACACCGCCGACCGGCGGGAGGGAATGAAGGCCTTCCTGGAGAAGCGGCCCCCGGTCTTCACCGGACGCTAGGCATCCCCGCTCATGGACTTCGAACTGACCGATCTGCAGCGGGAAACACAGCGCCTGACGCGGGAGTTCGCCGCCCGGGAGCTGCTCCCCAACGCCCGGAAGTGGGACGAGGAACACCGGTTCCCGGCCGAGGTGGTGAAGAAGCTGGCCGAGCTGTCGCTGCTCGGGGTGGCCGTGCCCGAGGAGTGGGGTGGGGCGGGCCTGGACAATGTGGCCTACGCGCTCTCCATCGAGGAGCTGAGCCGCGGGGACGCCTCGGTGGGCGTCATCTCCAGCGTGAACAACTCCCTGTACTGCGATCCGGTGCTGAAGTTCGGCACCGACGCCCAGAAGCGCGAGTGGCTGGTCCCGTTCGCCCGCGGAGAGAAGCTCGGGTGCTTCGGGCTCACCGAGCCCGAGGCCGGCTCGGACGCGGCGGCTCAGAAGACCACCGCCGTTCGCAAGGGCGACGGCTACGTCATCAACGGCAGCAAGAACTGGATCACCAACGGCCCGGTGGCGGACGCGATCGTCCTCTTCACCATGACCGACCGGGCGGCAGGCCACCGCGGCATCTCGGCGTTCATCGTCCCCACCAGCACCCCGGGCTTCAACCGGGCGCACCCGGACCGGAAGATGGGCATCTCGGCCGCGCTGTCCTGCTCCATCTTTTTCGAGGACATGGTGGTCCCGGAGAAGAACCGGCTCGGCAAGGAGGGCGACGGGTTCAAGATCGCCATGTCCACGCTCGACGGTGGCCGTATCGGCATCGCCTCGCAGGCCATCGGCATCGCCCGGGCGGCCTTCGAGGAGGCGCTCAGGTACGCGCAGGACCGAAAGACCTTCGGGCAGCCCATCGCCAACCACCAGGCGATCCAGTTCATGCTCGCCGACATGGCCACGGAGATCGACGCCGCACGGCTCCTGACGCTCAAGGCCGCAGCGATGAAGGACCAGGGCGTGAGGCACAGCCCCGAGTCGGCCATGGCCAAGCTCTACGCCAGCGAGATGGCGAGCCGGGTGGCCAACAAGGGGCTGCAGATCCATGGCGGGCAGGGGTACAGCAAGGAGTTCGACGCCGAGCGCCACGTCCGCGACGCCCGCATCACCGAGATCTACGAGGGCACGAGCGAGATCCAGCGCATCGTCATCAGCGGCGCGCTGCTGAAGGAATGACCATGCTCCTCCCTCTGCTGATGGTGCTCGCCGCCGTTCCCGCCCCTCCCGACGCCGGAACCGGGGCCACCTCCACCGTGGGTCCGGCCACGCCGGCCAGGGGCTCGGGGCCGGAGAAGCTTCCGTTCACTCCGGACACCCTTCGCGAGGTGGTCCGCGCCAAGCAGCCAGAGATCGAGCGCTGCTGGGAGCAGACGCTGGCCAGCACCGACAAGCCGGTCGACGGAACGCTGCAGACGCACTTCGTCATCACCCCCGAGGGGACGGTGAGACAGGCCAAGGTGGTGAAGAAGGGCACCACGCTGAAGAACGAGGCCCTCCACCGCTGCGTGGAGACGGTGCTCTCCACGATGGTGTTCCCCAGGCCGCCGGACGGGAAGGACCACCCGGTGGAGTACCCCTTCAACCTCAAGGCCGTGCGCTGATGGAGCTCCACCTGACCGAGGCGCAGGCCCTGGTCCGCAACACCGCCCGGTCGTTCGCCCGGGAGCGGGTGGCACCCGGGGCCCGGGAGCGGGACCGGACCGAGGCCTTTCCCGTCGAGGTCCTCCGGGAGATGGCGGAGCTCGGGCTGCTCGGGGTCAACGTCCCGGCCGCGTACGGCGGCGCCGAGGCGGGGGCCACGGCCTACGCCCTGGCGATGATGGAGATCGCCGAGGCCTGCGCATCGACCGCGGTGGCCATGGCGGTCACCAACATGTGCGCCGAGCTCATCACCGCCTTCGGGACCGAGGCGCAGAAGACGCGCTACGTGACCCGGCTGACCTCCGGCGAGGCGGTGGTGGGCGCGTTCGCGCTGTCCGAGCCGCAGGCCGGCAGCGACGCTTCGGCACTGGAGACCCGGGCCCAGCGGCGCGGCGACGGCTGGGTGCTCAACGGGAGCAAGCAGTGGATCACCTCGGGTGACCGCGCGGGGGTGATGGTGGTCTGGGCGCGGACGGGCGGCGCGGGCGCGGGCGGGCTGTCGGCATTCATCGTCGAGGGTGGCACCCCCGGTCTCACCGTGGGCCGCCACGAGGAGAAGATGGGGCTCCGCGCCTCCAGCACCGTGCCGCTGCAGTTCGAGGATTGCCGGCTGCCGGGCGACGCGCTCCTCGGCCAGGAGGGGCAGGGGTTCAAGCTGGCGATGATGGCGCTCGACGGCGGGCGCATCGGGATCGCCTCCCAGGCCTGCGGGGTGGCGCGGGCGGCGCTCGTTGCCACCGTGCAATACACCAGAGAGCGCAAGGCGTTCGGGAAGTCGGTGTCGGACTTCCAGGCGGTGCGCTTCATGCTGGCCAACATCCAGACCGAGCTCGCCGCGGCCGAGCTGATGACGCTGCGGGCGGCGGGCCTCAAGGAGTCCGGCCAGCCGTTCACCCGCGAAGCCTCGATGGCGAAGGTGTTCGCCTCGGAGATGGCGAACCGGGCGGCGGACAAGGCCGTCCAGCTCCACGGCGGGTACGGGTACATCGACGAGTTCCCCGTGGAGCGGTACCTGCGCGATGCGCGGGTGCAGACCATCTACGAGGGGACGAGCGAGATCCAGCGGATGGTCATCGCCAGGGAGCTGCTCCGGGCCGCGGGCTGACAGCGGGCCTCCGTTCAGCCGATGCCGAACCGCGCCAGCAGCTCGGGCAGGCGCTGGGTGAGCCCCAGGCGCGCCGCGGCGGCCTCCAGCATGCGCCGCTCCTGGCGGTCCACCTTGCCATCCACCAGCGCCATCTGCACCAGCGAGCGGAGGAAGCTCTCGCCCCCCGGCCCAGGCGTCGGCACCAGCCGCTCGAAGAGCGCCGGGTCCGCGTTCAGCGCCAGCTCCACGTTCTCGTACGGAACGCCCCAGCGCTCGGCGCACAGCTTCAGCATCCGGCGCTCGCGGTCGTCCACCGTGCCATCCGCCGCCGCCATCGCCGCCATCGTGTAGAGCAGCCGCTGGCGCTCGGCCGCGTCCAGCACGGTGTCGCGGGCCGCCGCCGCCGGCACCGGGACGTGCGGAGTCGCCTGGGCTCGCGGGCGCGCCGCCCACACCTCGAACGGCTCCGCCCGGGCGAGCACCCAGTCGTGCGCGCCGTCGTTCAGGACGGCCCCGCAGTGTTCGCACGTCGGCTGCACCGAGTCTCCGAGCGGCGCGCCGCAGTTGCCGCACCGGGCGGTCGCCATGCCGCGTGCGGCGTCCGTCTTCACCCCGGCCCTCCGCGCCAGGGTGAAGATCCACCGCTGGGGCAGAGTGGCCAGGCTCCCCGGGGCCGTCCCCTGCGGCACCACGCCCATCCGCGCGCTCCAGCGGATCTCCACCTGCGCCAGCGTCGTCGGGGCTCCGTCCTCGATGCCCCGGACCACCACGCTGCCCACCGCCGCCTGGAGGAACACCCGGGTGCGCTGCCGGGCCCGCAGCGCGGCCATCTCCGCCGACAGCTCGGCCAGGAAGTCCGCCGTCGCCAGCTTCGCCATCCGGCCCGGCTCACCCAGTGACTGGGCGTCGATCCAGCCCCAGAAGAGCAAAGACGCCCGGTCCTCCAGCACCTCGAGCGACAGCGCCGGGTCGGCAGCCCGGAGCGCCTCCAGGCCGGGGACCTCGACCGGCGCGCTGCCGGCCTCGATGCCCTGGGTGATCTCCGCGAGCACCCAGTCGTAGGCGCCACTGTTCACGATGGCGCCGCAGTACGTGCAGTTGCCCGCCGCGCCTCCGTCGAACGGGGCACCGCAGTTCGGGCACTTGCCGGGCGCGAGCACCGCGTCCTTCCGGGACCTCGTTCCGGGACGCCGCACGAACGACCAGACCTCGGTGAACGGCTCGAGCGGCGCACGGCGCGCCCGGTCCATGGCCGCGTCGGGCGGCAGGGTGACCGGCAGGTCCACGTCGCGGGCCTGGGCGCGGATGCGGACGTGGAACGTGTCGAAGGCCGAGGTTCGCTCGAGGCCCACCGGCTGGAGGTCCAGCACCGCCATGTCCGCGGTGACGTTCCTGACCGCCTGCGAGCGCAACAGCTCGAGCTGCACCCGGAAGCGCTGGAAGGTCGCGTCCGAGAGGTCGCTCCGCACCGGCCCCAGTTCCCCCGCCGCCCATGCCGCCTGCACCCGCAGGAAGAGCGCCTTCACCTGGTCCAGGAAGGCCACCAGGTCGAACCCCGGGTCGGAGGCGTGCAGCGCGTCCACCCAGCTCGTCACCTCGCGTGCCGACGGCGGCGCAGGGGCCCGCGCGTCGGCCGCCTCGAACGCCCGCTGGGTGCTGGCCGTGGCCCCGAAGTTGCGCGCGTACGCCCGCCACACCACGAACGCCACGCCGAGCAGCGCCAGGGTGAAGAGCGGGTGGCTGAAGAAGAAGAGCAGGAGCCCCAGGTCGCTCCCCGACGAGGAAGAACCACCGCCACCGGACCAGGAACTTGAGCCGCCCGAGGACCACGACCCGCCGGACGAGCGGGAGCCAGAGCTGCTGGAGCTGTGCGAGCCGCTGTAGTGCTGCCCGCCACCGACTCGCGCCAGGGCGGGTGTGGCCAGCGTCAGGAACAGGGCGAAGAGGCACGCGCGTCGGTTCATCGTCGCCGGGCGCCGGCAGGCTGCAAGTCTAACGGGGGGAGGCGCCGCCTTGCCATCCGGGGCCGGGTCGACCTAGGTGCCCTGGGGGCGAGAGATCGAGGGAGATTGCACACATGGGAACCTTCCGGGAGGAGCGCCGAGGACCGGTGGAGAGCTGGACGCTCGACGCCGAGGACACGCGCAACGCCATCAGCCGCGCCGTGCTCGCCGACCTCGAGGCCCGGGTGGCCCGCGTCTCCGGCGGCCAGGACGTCCGCGCCGTCGTCCTCACCGGCGCCGGCGACAAGGCGTTCTGCTCCGGGGCCGACCTCAAGGAGCGCGCCACCATGAGCGAGCCCGAGGTCCGCGCCTTCCTCGGCGGGCTGCGCCGCACACTCCGCGCCATCGAGACCAGCAGCACCATCTTCATCGCCGCGATCAACGGCTCGGCCCTGGGCGGGGGCACGGAGCTGGCGCTCGCCTGCGATCTCCGCATCGCCGCGCCCGCCGCCGAGCTCGGTCTCACCGAGGTCCGCCTGGGCATCATCCCCGGCGGCGGCGGCACCCAGCGGCTGCCGCGACTGGTGGGCCCCGGGCGGGCCAAGGACCTCATCCTCACCGGACGCAGGCTCAACGCCGCCGAGGCGTTCGCCATCGGGCTTGTCCAGCGGCTCGCACCCGAGGGCCGGCTGATGGAGGTCGCGCTCGCCGTCGCCGAGCAGATCGCCGAGAACGCTCCCCTCGCGGTGGCCGCCGCCAAGCGCGCGGTCGACCGGGGGCTCGACCTCGAGATGGAGGCGGGGCTCGCCCTGGAGCTGGAACAGTACGAGACGGTCCTCCGCTCGGAAGACCGCCTCGAGGGACTGCGGGCCTTCGCCGAGAAGCGACGGCCGGTGTGGAAGGGGCGCTGAGGCTGGGTGCGGGGTGCCGAGCCCCCGAGACCTAGGCGGTCGCCCGCTCCAGGTCCGGCGCCTTGTTCCGGGCCTGGTCGAGCAGATTCATCGCCTTGTCCTTCACCTCGTTCCGCAGCTCGACGCCCGGCTTGGGCGCCAGCGCCAGCCCGACCAGGGCCCCGACGATGCCGCCGAGGAGGAAGAAGGTGATGTCAGTGGCGGTCCGGCGCGCCGGTGCATAGGGCACCACCCCCACCTTGCGGAGCAGCGCCTCCTTGTCGATGTCCATCAGGTCCAGATCGCCCAGGCGGTTCCAGAGCCTCACCGCGTCCCGGGCGAGGTGGGTGACCAGGTAGCTCTTGGTGAAGCCGCCGACGATGTCCGAGAACGCCATGGTGCGCTCCTCCTTCGGGGAGTGGGTTGCCAGAAAGCCAAAGGTAGGAACGCCTGACAGCCGCGGCATCCCTCGTGCTAAGGCCCCTCGCCGCATGCCAGCCGACGACACCCTGCGCGCGCGCCGCGCCCGCATCCGAGGGGGCGGGGCGCCGAAGTACCACGCGAAGAACTCCGAGACGGGGAAGCTGTTCGCCAGAGAACGCATCGCGCGGCTGCTGGATCCAGACTCGTTCATCGAGGACGGGAGCTTCGCCAACGCAGCCGATCCGGAGCTGCCAGCGGACGGGGTCATCATCGGCCTGGGGAAGCTGGGCGGACGCCCGGTCGCCCTCATGGCCAACGACTCGACGGTGAAGGCCGGCAGCTGGGGCGCCCGGACGGTGGAGAAGATCCTCCGCATCCAGGAGACCGCCCGCGCCCTGCGGGTCCCGCTGCTCTACCTCGTCGACTCGGCCGGGGCCCGCATCACCGACCAGGTGGAGATGTTCCCCGGGCGCCGCGGGGCAGGCCGCATCTTCTTCAACGAGGTCCAGCTGTCGGGCGAGGTGCCGCAGGTCTGCCTGCTCTTCGGACCCTCCGCCGCCGGCGGGGCGTACATCCCGGCATTCTGCGACCTGGTGGTGATGGTCGAGGGCAACGCCTCGATGTACCTCGGCTCCCCGCGGATGGCGGAGATGGTCATCGGGGAGAAGGTCACCCTCGAGGAGATGGGCGGCGCCCGGATGCACTGCTCGGTCTCGGGCTGTGGCGACGTGCTGGTGAAGACCGAGGACGAGGCCATCGCCGCGGCGAAGAGCTACCTCTCGTACTTTCCCCCGAGCTTCGCCGAGCCACCACCGACGGCCGAGCCCATGCCGCCTCGGCGCTCCGGCAAGCGGATCGACGAGATCATCCCCGCCGACCAGAACAAGCCCTTCGACATGTTCGCGCTCCTCCACGAGCTGGTGGACGCGGACTCGTTCTTCGAGGTGAAGAAGCTCTTCGCCCAGGAGCTGATCACCGGCCTCGGGCGCATCGCCGGCCGCCCGGTGGGCATCGTCGCCAGCCAGCCCAAGTACAAGGGCGGCGTGCTGTTCGTGGACTCGGCGGACAAGGCCGCCCGGTTCATCTGGCTGTGCGACGCGTTCAACATCCCCCTCGTGTACCTGGCCGACGTCCCGGGGTTCATGATCGGGACCAAGGTGGAGCGTGCCGGCATCATCCGCGCCGGGGCGAAGATGATCTCCGCGGTGTCCGAGGCCACCGTGCCCCGCATCTCGGTGGTGGTGCGGAAGGCCTACGGTGCGGGGCTGTACGCCATGTCCGGACCCGGCTTCGGCCCGGACGTCACCCTGGCGCTTCCCCAGGCGATGATCGCGGTGATGGGCCCCGAGGCGGCGGTCAACGCCGTGTACTTCAACAAGATCCAGGAGAAGCCCGAGGCCGAGCGCGCCGCCTACGTCCAGGCGCTCCGGGACGAGTACCGGGCCGACGTGGACCTCATGAAGCTCGCCTCGGAGCTGGTGGTGGATGAGGTGGTGCCCGGCGACGAGCTCCGGGACCAGCTGGAGCGCCGGCTGGAGGTCTATGCGCGCCGCTTCCAGCCCCGTTCGGCGAAGAAGCACGGCGTGTTGCCGGTGTAGACGGCCAGGGAGTATCAGGGAGTCCCGACCGATGGACCTGACCCTACCGGAGAGCCACCGTGCCCTGCAGGCCTCGCTCCGCGACTTCTGCGAGGAGCGGGTCAACCCGTACGCCCGCCAGTGGGACCGCGAGGAGAGGTTCCCCGCCGAGGTGGTGAAGGCCCTGGGGGAGCTCGGCGTGCTCGGGATGCTGGTCTCGGAGGAGTACGGCGGGGCGGGGATGGACAGCCTCGCGGTGGCAGTGGCGGTGGAGGAGATCGCCCGCCACGACGGCTCGCTCGCGCTCACCGTCGCCAGCCACAACGGCCTCGGCACGAGCCACATCCGCACGTTCGGCAACGACGCCCAGCGCCAGCGCTACCTGCCCAAGCTCGCCACCGGCGAGTGGCTGGGGGCCTGGGGCCTCACCGAGCCGGGCAGCGGTTCGGACGCCGCCGGGATGAAGACCACCGCCGTCCGCCGCGGTGACCGGTGGGTGCTGAACGGCAGCAAGATGTTCATCACCCAGGGGACGATGGGTCAGGTCTTCGTCGTCCTCGCGCTCACCGAGCCCGACCGGCGCCAGAAGGGCATCACCGGGTTCATCCTCGAAAGAGGCATGCCCGGATTCAGCCAACGGGCCATCCACGGCAAGCTCGGGATGCGCAGCTCGGACACCGGGGAGCTGATCATGGAGAACGTCGAGGTTCCCGATTCCCAGCGGCTGGGGGAACTGGGGATGGGGTTCATCAACACCCTGCAGATCCTCGACAAGGGCCGCATCACCATCGGCGCCCTCGCCGCCGGCCTGGCCCGCGGGGCGCTCGAGGAGTCGGCCCGCTACGCCAGGGAGCGCAAGGCGTTCGGCAAGGCCATCGCCGACTTCGACGCCATCCGCTGGATGCTGGCCGACATGCACACCGAGCTGCAGGCCGCGCGCCTTCTGGTGCACCGGGCGGCGATGCTGGCCGACCAGGGACTGCCCTACGGGCGCGAGGCGAGCATGGCCAAGCTCTTCGCCAGCGAGGCCGCCACCCGGGCCTGCAACAAGGCGGTGCAGATCCACGGCGGCTATGGCTACACCCGGGAGTTCCCCGTGGAGCGCTACCTGCGCGACGCCAAGCTCTGCGAGATCGGCGAGGGCACCAGCGAGGTCCAGCGGACGGTGATTGCCCGCGAGCTGCTCAAGAGCTGACGGCATCGATGGAAGCGGATCGGCTGGCGCAGCTCGGGCTGACGGTGCGGGAAGGGGCGGCCGGACCCGAGGTCGTCCTCCCGCTCCAGGGGTCGGTGGTGAACCCCCTGACCCGCCGCCCCGTGCCGGCGGTGACCCTGGCGGTGGCGGAGGAGCTCCTCATCCCCGTGGACCCGCCCGAGCTGGTCGGATTGCCGCCGCTGGCAGTGGACGCGCTCACCGAGGCTCCCGACCTCGAGGCACGCCTCCTCGCCGGATTCGACGAGCACGTGGCCCGGCTCCAGGCGATGACCAGCCGGCTCGAGGCGCTCGGGGTGGTGCCCTGCGTGGACCCGGGCTCCCTCGAAATCCGGGCCGAAGCCCAGATCGGCGGGCTCCGCGTGCTCCTGGGCGGCGACAAGCAGGGAAGGCTGCGGATCCTCGAGGTGCACCGGGCCGGCGCCCTGCTCAGGGCCGAGGTGGGCGCGCCGTTCGCCCTCGCCCAGTTCCCCGATGCGGGGTCCCTCCAGGCATACCTGATGACCGTGGTCGGCGACGCGGTTGGGCCCCGGAGCGGCATTGGCTACGGCGAGCTGGCCGAACGCTTCGGCCCCGCAGCGCGCGTCCCTCCCACGAGCGCGCTCGAGCTGGTGAGCGACTTCACCGTTCGTGGTGAGCGGTACCGCTTCGTCGCCGCTCGGGTGCGTGGTCGGACCTTCCGGGGGCTCCTGGCCGGGCCCGACGGGAAGAAATGGGCGGACCACTTCCAGCTCGAGGACTTCACCGGGGTGGCGGACGTGGCGGCCCGCGCGCTCGGCGTCTCCCCCGGGGACCTCACCTGGATCGAGGGGGAGGAGCCTTGAGCGCCTCGCTGGTGGAGAGAGTCCTCGCCGGGGAGGTGCGAGCCGCCAGCCGCCTCATGCGCCGCATCGACGACGAGGACCCGGAGGCCACCGCCGACCTCCAGGCACTGTTCCCCCGCACCGGCAAGGCGTACGTGCTGGGCATCACCGGCTCGCCCGGGGCGGGGAAGTCCACCCTGACCGACCGGGTGGTGGCCCGGTTCCGGGCCCAGGGCAAGACGGTGGGCGTGCTCGCGGTGGACCCGACGAGCCCGTTCAGCGGCGGCGCCATCCTGGGGGATCGCATCCGGATGCAGGACCACGCCTCGGACCCGGGAGTGTTCATCCGGTCGCTGGCCACGCGTGGGTCCCTCGGGGGACTCTCCCGGGCCACCGGTGACTGCATCCGGGTGATGGACGCGATGGGCAAGGACGTCATCGTGGTGGAGACCGTTGGGGTGGGCCAGGACGAGATCGACATCGCCCAGATGGCGCACACCACCTTGCTGGTCACCGTCCCCGGGATGGGCGACGACATCCAGGCCATCAAGGCCGGAATCCTGGAGGTGGCGGACGTCTTCATCGTGAACAAGGCGGACCTGGACGGCGCCGACCGCACGGTGCGCGAGCTGCGGCAGATGCTCGAGCTCCGCCACGCGCTCCGCCGACCGGCGATGGACCACGACCGGAAGCACCGGCTGAAGACCCGGGGCGAGGGCAAGCCCGTCGAGCCTCCCCCGCCGGGGGACGAGTGGGAGCCGCCTATCCTCAAGGTCGTCGCCGCGCGCGACCAGGGGCTGGAACCGGTGATGGAGGCCGTCGACCGGCACCTCGCCTTCCTCGAGCGCACCGGCCAGCGCGCCGAGCGGGAGCGGGCCCGGGCCCGGATGCAGTTCCTCGCTCTCCTGCGCAGCCGGCTGCTGCGTTCCGCGCTCGACCGGCTCGAAGCCGAGAAGGGCCGCCTGGACGAGGTCGCCCTCGCGATCGCCCGCCGCGAGGCCGACCCGTACGCCCTCGCCGAGACCCTGGCCCGCCAGCTCAGTACCTGAACGCCATGCCCGCCACCGGCCGCCCCAGCGACACCGTGCTCCTCGAGAGCCTCTCCCGGAGGCTGGGCCTGGAGGCGCTGGACCCAGTGCAGGGCCTGGCGGCGCTGACCCACAAGAGCTTCGTCAACGAGCACAAGGACGGAGGGGCGGACAACGAGCGGCTGGAGTTCCTCGGCGACGCGGTGGTGGACCTGGCGGTGAGCCACCGCCTCATGGAGCGCTTCCCGGGCGCCGACGAGGGGGAGCTGTCCAAGCTACGGGCGCTGCTGGTGAACGAGGACAGCCTGGCCCGCGTGGCCCGCCACCTTGGCCTCGGCGACCTGCTCCGGATGGGGCGAGGGGAGGAGCTGACCGGCGGCCGGGACAAGAGCTCGGTCCTGGCCGACGCGCTCGAGGCGGTCATCGGCGCGGTGTACCTGAGTACCGGCCTCCCCGGCGCCCTGGCGGTGGTGGACCGGCTCTTCGGTGACCTGCTCCAGGGCGTGGCGGAGGGGAAGAGCGGCGAGGACTGGAAGACCCGGCTTCAAGAACTGGTCCAGACCCGCCTTCGGCAGTCGCCGCGCTACCGGGTGGTGAGCGAGGAGGGGCCGGACCACTCCAAGACCTTCGAGGTGGAGGTCACCGTGGGCACCGAGCTCTTCGCCCGCGCCCGCGGCCGCTCCAAGAAGGAGGCAGAGCAGGCCGCGGCACGTCAGACGTTGACGATGCTCGATTCCGAGGCCAAGAAGGACCCTGGCGCGGGCTGAGCACCCGTACGCTCCGACGCCAGCCACCCTCGACCTGGAGCTCCCGAACGCATGCGAATCGCCCGCAACGCAGCCGTGTTCCTGACCCTCGCCCTGGCCCTCGTGGCCTGCGAGAAGCAGCCTGCGCCGGCCGAGAAGCCCACGCCCACGGCACAGCCCCCCGCGCCGCCACCTCCAGCGCCGCTCGCCTCGGGGGGAGAGTGGATGAGCAAGGCGCAGGCCGGGAAGGACCTCTGGGCCACGCTCAAGACCAGCAAGGGCACCATCGTGGTGAAGCTCTTCAGCAAGGACGCCCCGAGGACGGTCGCCAACTTCGTTGGGCTCGCCACCGGCGAGCAGGAGTGGATCGACCCGCGGGACAACCAGCGGAAGCGGACTCCGCTCTACGACGGCACGGAGTTCCACCGCGTGATCCCCGACTTCATGATCCAGGGCGGAGACCCGGCCGGCACCGGGCGCGGTCAGCCGGGCTTCACCTTCCCCGACGAGTTCCAGAGCGGCCGGAAGTTCGACCGGAAGGGCCTCCTGGCGATGGCCAACCGCGGCCCGGACACCAACGGTAGCCAGTTCTTCATCACCACCGCCACGCCACACCACCTCGACGGGCGGCACACCATCTTCGGAGAGGTGGTCTCGGGCTACCCGGTGGTGGAGGCCATCTCCCAGGTGAAGACCATGGGCGGCAACCGGCCGACCGACCCGGTCGCCCTCGTCTCGGTGAAGGTGTCTGACAAGCCGCCCCGAAGCGAGTAGAGGGGCGCTCCAGGCTCGAAAGGACGGACGACGACGATGGGCATGCTCGACGAGGTGAAGGCCGGCAAGGACCTGTACGCACACTTCGACACCACCGAGGGCAAGGTGGTGGTGAAGCTGTTCACCAAGGACGCGCCGAAGACGGTGGAGAACTTCGTCGGGCTCGCCACCGGAGAGAAGGAGTGGACCGACCCGGCCACCCGGGCGAAGAAGACCGGCACCCCGCTCTACGACGGCACCATCTTCCACCGCTGCATCGCCGACTTCATGGTCCAGGGCGGAGACCCGCTCGGCCGCGGAACCGGCGGCCCGGGCTACCAGTTCGGCGACGAGTTCCAGAGCGGCCGCCGGTTCGACAAGCCCGGCCTCCTCGCCATGGCCAACGCGGGGCCGAACACCAACGGCAGCCAGTTCTTCATCACCGTGGTGCCGACGCCGTGGCTCAACAACAAGCACACCATCTTCGGCGAGGTCGTGTCGGGGCAGGACGTCGTCCGCCGCGTGGCCAACGAGATCCCCAAGGGCGGCGGTGATCGCCCCAAGACCGACGTGCGCATCAACAAGCTGACCATCTCCACCCACCCCTAGCCCGGCCGGCCGGGCGTTCCCCGTGGAGGCCCCGGTGGCGGCCTCCTCCAGACCACCTCCGACAGGATGACCGTTCAGCACTCAGGATTCGCCGCACTCGTCGGCCGGCCCAACGTGGGCAAGAGCACGCTCCTCAACCGCCTGGTGGGGGAGAAGATCGCCATCGTCTCGCCCAAGCCGCAGACCACCCGCAGCCGCATCACCGGGGTGGTGACGCGGCCCGAGGGTCAGGTGGCCTTCGTGGACACCCCCGGCATCCACGAGGCCAGGGGCGCCTTGAACAAGGCGATGGTGGAGGCCGCTCTCGCCGCGCTCCAGGACGTGGACCTGGTGCTCCTCCTCGTGGAGCCGGCGCTGGGGCCCGACGGGAAGACCCCGACGCTCACCTCGGGGCTGCGCGCCATCCTCGACCGGCTCGCCCCGGTGAGGAAGCCGGTGCTCCTGGTGGTGAACAAGGTCGACACCGTCCCCAAGTCGCTGCTCCTGCCCTTCGTGGCGACGCTCACCGAGGTCCGCCCGTTCGACGAGGTGCTCTTCGTCTCCGCCCTCACCGGCGACGGGGTGGAGGACCTCCTGAACGCCACGCTCGCCAGGCTCCCCGCGGGCCCCCTGCTGTTCGACCCGGAGACCTTCACCGATCAGCAAGAAGTCGGTCTTGCCGCCGAGCTCATCCGCGAGCAGGTTCTCCGCCACTGCCGGCAGGAGGTGCCGCACTCGGCGGCGGTGGTGGTGGACGCCTTCGACGAGAGCGAGCGGGCGCCGCGTCCGGGCAGCCGCCCGGGCGGGCTCCAGGGACTGGTACGGCTGCACGCCACCTTGTACGTCGAGCGGGAGAGCCAGAAGGCCATCGTGATCGGCAAGCGCGGGGCGATGCTCAAGGCGATCGGCACCGACGCGCGGAAGGGCCTGGAGCGCCTCCTCGGCACGCACGTGTACCTGGACCTGAGGGTGAAGGTGGAGCCGCGGTGGACCGAGACCGAGCGCGGGCTCCGCAAGGTGGGGCTCACCTGAGGCCGCTGGTCGCCATCCTCGGCCGGCCCAACGTCGGCAAGAGCACGCTCTTCAACCGCCTCGCCGGACGGCGGCTGGCGTTGGTACAGGACGTGCCCGGCGTCACCCGCGACCGGCACTACGCCGACACCGAGTGGCAGGGGCGCCCGCTGGCGCTGGTGGACACCGGAGGCTTCGTCCCGGACGGGGAGGGTGCTCTCGCCGCCCAGGTGCGTGCCCAGGCCGAGCTGGCCGCAGCCGAGGCCGACGTGCTGCTCCTGCTCGTGGACGGCCGCGCCGGTCCGACCGCCGCGGACGAGGCGCTGGGTCGCGCCCTCCGCCGCACCGGCAAGCCGCTGCTCCTGGTGGTGAACAAGCTCGACTCGCCGTCGGCCGCCGAGACCGGGGCCGCGGACTTCTACCGGCTGGGAGTCCCCGAGGTGTTCGCGGTGTCGGCCGAGCACGCACTGGGCATGGATGCGCTGCTCGACGCCGTGGTCGCGCGGCTGCCGAAGCCTCCGGAGGCCGCAGAGGCTCCCGCGGCCGAGGAGGCCACCGACGCGCCGGTGCGCCTCACCATCCTCGGCCGCCCCAACGTCGGCAAGAGCACGCTCCTCAACGCCCTGGTGCACGAGGAGCGGGTCGTCGCCAACCCCGAGCCCGGCACCACCCGCGACCCCATCGACACCACGCTCGTGCACAAGGGGCGCCGGTTCGTCCTCACCGACACCGCGGGCATCCGGCGGCGGAAGGCGGTGGGGGAGGGCGTGGAGAAGCTGAGCGTGCTCGCCGCGCTGCGCAGCATGGAGCGCGCCGACGTCGCAGTCCTGGTGCTCGATGGCACCGAGCCCGGGGTGGAGCAGGATGCCCGCCTCGCGGGGCTCGTCGCCGAGCGGGCGCGGGCGCTCCTGATCGTGGTCAACAAGTGGGACCTGGTCCAGAAGGATCCGCGGACGGAGAAGAAGACGCGCGAGGAGCTGAAGTGGACGCTGAAGTTCGTGTCCTACGCGCCCATCGTCTTCGTCAGCGCGCTCACCGGAGCCAAGGTGGAGAAGGTGCTGGATCTGGCCGCCGAGCTTCAAGATTCGTTCCGGCTGCGCACGCCGACCCCGGCCCTGAACAAGCTGCTCGGCCAGCTCGTCGACGCGCATCCGGCCCCCATCGTCGATGGCCGGCCGCTTCGGCTGTACTACATCGCCCAGGTGGGGACGGCCCCGCCCGCCTTCGCAATCACCACCAACCGCCCGGAGAAGGTCCCCGAGGCCTACAAGCGGTACATCGCCAACCAGCTCCGGGAGGCGTTCGGACTGCGCGTTCCCATCCAGCTGTTCTTCCGGGAGAAGCCGGGCAAGGCGAAGCGGGCGGCCCGCAAGCGCCCTCACGCCCGTCGTTGACGTCCAAGCACCCGGATCTCTACAGTGCGCGCCCTTTCCGGGCCCAAGCAAGAAGGACACCAGGGACACCACGTGGCACAGGATCGGATGAGTCGACAGGAGCTCCGCGCGCCGGACGCGTTCCAGCGCGTGGGGCTCGAGGCCCGGAGCTGGGTTTCCCACCGAAAGACGCTGGTGGTGGGCGCGGTCGTCGCGGTCATCGCGCTCGGATTTGCCATCGCCCTCAGCAAGACGCTCTCCGACCGCAGGGAGGTCAGGGCGCGCGCCGCGCTGGGCACGGCCCTCGGCGTGCTCTCGCGCCCCATCCAGGCCGACCTGCCCGCCGGCGCGACGGACGACCCACCGCCGTTCAAGTCCGAGCAGGACCGGGACCAGGCCGCGGCCTCCGCGCTGTCGGGCGTGCTCGCGAGCTACCCCGGCACCAGGGCCGCGCTCACCGGCTCCCTGCCGCTCGCCAGCACCGAGGTTCGCCTCGGCCAGCTGGATCAGGCCATCGCCCATTTCGAGGCGTACCTCCGGGGAGCTCCGGCGAGCGAGCCGCTCCGGGTGAGCGCGCTGGATGGTCTCGGCCACGCCCACGAGGCGAAGGGCGAGCTGCCCCAGGCGCTGGACGCGTACGAGCGGATGGCCCGGGAGGAGGGGGCAGGCTTCGAGGCGGGCATGGGCGCCTTCCACCGCGCCAGGGTGCTGACCCTGATGGGCAAGAAGCAGGAGGCGGCCCAGGCCTTCGCCGAGCTCGTCGCCGTCAACCCCGGCACCCCGGCGGCGCGCCTCGCGCAGGAGCGGCTCTCGGCGCTGGAGGCCGAGGGGTTCAAGGCCACCGCCCTGGCGAAGCCGGACGCCGGATGAGACGCGGCCCGCTCCTGGCCGTCGCCCTCGCCGCTCTGGGCGGCTGCGTTTCGGGCCGCGCGCCGGTGCTCGCCGACCCGTTCTCGCGCGAGCTCTCGGCCCCGCTGGCCGTCTTCAGCGTCGACTACTGGCACGCGATGCTCGAGACCTCAACCACCATGGAGTTCGTGCCCCGCGAGTTCGCCACCCCGGCGGTGGACCCCGCCTCGGGACGGGTGGTGGTGGGCACCCGTGACGGAGTCCTCCGCAGCGTCACCATCGACGGGAAGGTGCGCTGGGCGATTCCGACGCCCGCGCCGTTCTTCGCCGGGGTGCTGATCCGGGACGGCGTGGTCTACGCCCCGGGGGGCGACGGGGTGCTCCGGGCCCTCAAGGCCGACACTGGAGCGCTCCTCTGGACCTACGACTGTGGCGAGGAGCTGGTCACGGTGCCGGTGCTCGCCGAGGGCCGGGTGCTGGTCGCCTCGCAGTCGGCGACGCTGTACGCGGTGAGCGTCGCGGACGGGAAGTGGGTGTGGCAGTACCGGCGCACTCCGCCGGCCGGCTTCATCCTCCGTGGCGCGAGCACACCCGTGGTGCGCGAGGGCATCGTCTACCTCGGCTTCTCCGACGGTCACGCGGCGGCGCTGGACGCCAAGACCGGGGGCGCCATCTGGGACCGCGTCCTCTCCACCGGCACCCAGTTCATCGACGTGAGCAGCACCCCGGGGTTCGACCCGAGCGGGCACCTGATCGTCGCCTCGTACAAGGATGGCCTCTTCGCCCTCGACCCGAAGACCGGGGACACCGTCTGGCAGAGCACTGCCTCGGGTCTGGCGTACCTCGTGGTCCGCGGCTCGGTCGTCTTCGCCGCCGGCGAGGACCGGGTCGGGGCGTGGAGCACCGAGACCGGCAGGAGCATCTGGATCACCCAGCTGCCCGATCGCGCCGGACAGCAGCCGGCGTTCGCCTCGGGACTCCTGCTCCTGCCCACCGGGAGGGCGCTGCTGTTCATCGATCGGGTGAGCGGGAGAATCCTCCGCCGCTTCGACCCCGGGAAGGGGGTGACCGCGACGCCCGGCGTGTACGGCCCGGACGCGCTGGTCCTGTCGAACCTCGGCTTCGTCTACGGACTGCACGTCACCCAGCCCGGAGCGCTGTGAGCCGCGAGGCCCGGGTGGTGGCGGCCCTGATCGAGACCGCCCCGGGCCGCTACCTGGTGCAGCAGCGTCTGCCCGGGAAGAGCCGGGCACTCCTCTGGGAGTTCCCGGGGGGCAAGGTGGAGCCGGGGGAGACGGACGGGCAGGCGCTGATCCGCGAGGCCCGCGAGGAGCTGGGCGTCCTGCTGCAGGTCGGCGAGGAGCGCTTCGCGGTCCGGCACACCTACCAGGACCTCACGGTGGACCTCCACCTGTACGCGGCGCGGATCGTCGAGGGGACGCCGGCGCCGCTCGGGGCCCGCGCGCTCCGAGGTGCCACGCCCCAGGAGATGCTGGCCATGCCGTTCTGCGAGGCCGACCTGCCGCTGCTCCGGCAGCTCGCGTCGGAGGACCAGGGCAGGCTGCGCGGGTGATCCGCCGGACCTTCCAGCTGGTCCCGGGCATCGGACCGTGGCGGGAGAAGGACCTCTGGGCCCGGGGGCTCGAGACCTGGGACGCGGTGCGGGCCGACGGCGAGGCAGCGCTTGGCCCGAAGCTCCATGCCGAGCTCATCGCCGGCATCGACCGGGTGGAGGAGGCTCTCCACCGGGGGGACCTCGCCTCGGTGGTCCGAATGCTCCCGGCCCGCGAGCACTGGCGGCTCTGGCCGCTGGTCGCGGACGAGGCGCTCTGCCTGGACATCGAGGCGGACGGGGTGGGGGACCGGCAACGCCCCACCGTGGCGGGCGTGCTCGACGTGGAGACGCTGGCGACGTTCGTCGAGGGGCGGAACCTGGACGGCCTTCCCGGGCGGCTCTCGGGCCGGCGGGTCTGGGTGACGTTCAACGGCGCCTCCTTCGACCTTCCGGTGCTGCGGCACGCGTTCCCGGGGCTCCCTGAGCCCGTGTTCCACCTGGATCTGAAGCCGCTGTGCCGGCGCATCGGTCTCGGGGGAGGGCTCAAGGCGACCGAGGACCGCCTCGGCATCGCCCGCCCACCGCACCTGCGCGGGCAGAGCGGGATGGACGCGGTGGTCCTCTGGCGCGCGTACCACGCCACCGGCGACGTCGAGGCCCTGCGCTTCCTCATCGAGTACAACCTGTACGACGCGTTCCAGCTCCGGGCGGTGGCGGACCACGCCTTCAATCGCGCCGCCGAGCGCCTCCACTGGCCCGACCGTGTGACCCCCTGGGAACGCGGGATGGTGCTCTACGACCTGAGCCGGCTGCTCCTCGCGGTCGAGCCGACCCCGACGGACTGCGCCCGGGCCGAGAGGCTGCGCGCGGCCGAGACCTAGCTCGCCCGGGGGGCGCACCTGCGCTCCGGGCAGCGCGGCTCGCGGCCGGAGCTCATCGGAGCAAGAAGGCCGGACAGTCAGCCGCCGCCGGCCGGCCGAGCGGGGTGCGTCGCGCGGACGCACGTCTTCCGCCGGGCCCTGCCGCTGAGGTAGGCCACAGGCCGCCCGCATGTCCCGCCGCTTCTTCGTCCTGGCCACCATGGCCGCCGCTCTCACCGTGCTCGCCCTCGAGCTGGTCATCCGCTGGGTAGGTTCCGAGCCGCCGGGGAGCCCTCGGCCGGTCCACCGGCTCTCCCGGGACGCCGACGTGCCGCTCCCGACGTTGTGGCCGGTCCCGTCCTACCGGCTCGTGGATCAGGCTGGGCAGACCCGGACCCCGGCCGAGCTGCGCGGCTCGGTGTGGATCGCCGACTTCATCTTCACCAGCTGCAAGAGCGTCTGCCCGGTGCTCACGGCCAAGATGGTCCAGGTGCAGCGTGCCATTCAGGACCCGCGCCTGAGGTTCGTCAGTTTCTCGGTCGACCCCGAGCGCGACACGCCGGAGGCGCTGCAGGCCTACAGGAAGCGCTGGGCGCCGGACGAGTCGCGCTGGTCGCTGCTCTCCACCACGAAGGAGAGCCTGGCCGACCTGACGAAGGGGATGAAGACCTTCGTCGAGCCGCAACCCGATCCGGACGCCACCCTGCACACCAGCGAGCTGTTCCTCGTCGACGCGAAGGGCCGGGTGCGGGGGCTCTACGGCACCGACGGCGATGGGTTCGCCCAGCTCGTGCCCGACACCCACCGGCTCCTCGCCGAGCTCGGAAGTGCCGCTCGGACCGCATCGCCGCCGGTGGCGAGCGAGGAGGACGGCGCCACGCTGTACCGGCAGCTCGGCTGCGCCGGATGCCACGGCGTCCCGGCCATCGCGCCCTCGCTCGCCGGTCTCGCCGGCCGCACCGTGATGCTCGCGGACGGGCGGACCACCACGGCCAGCCCGGCGTACCTCCGCGAGTCGCTCCTCGACCCCGGGGCAAAGGTGGTGGCGACGTACCCACCGTCGATGCCCAGCTACCGCGGGCACCTCACCGACGCGCAGCTGACCGCGCTCGTCCAGTACCTCCAGGAACTGAAGGGGCCCGCGGGCACGGGCACCCCGGCCACCGTCGCCAGCGAGGGCGCGGCGGTGGACCCGGTCTGCGGCATGTCCATCCACGCCGGACCGGACACTCCGCACCTCACCCACGACGGCCACACGGTCTACTTCTGCTCGGAGCACTGCCGGGAACGCTTCGTCGCCAATCCCGGCGCCTACGCTCGCTGAATCAGCGGTGCCTGCGCTTCCGGTGCGGAGGAGCGGGCTTCGGCCGCTCTCGCTCGCCGCTGGTCCGGAACTCGAGCCGCTGCTCGGGCACCTCCTTGCCGCTCCCGTCGTGGAACGTCGCGCCCGACTGCGCGTCGACGAGCACCGCGTACCGGTGCCCGGGCTCGAGTGGCTTGAGGAGACCGATGTGGTAGCGGAGCGTGGTCGGACTCTCCTCGGGCAGGTCGTCCGACTCGAGCGCCCGGTCCGACTCGTCCAGCACCCGGATGCGCGCGTTGTGGAGCGGCCGGTTGCTCTCCACCAGGAGCTGCCGCGTGGGTGACACCACGGGGCTTTCCAGTCCGAGCAGCGCGTACCGCTCGGTCCCACCGTCGGGGAGGCCCACGACCAGGTCGAGCGCCAGCGGAACCACCGGCCCCGCATCCACCACCGTCGCCTCCGGGCCGGCGTCAGGGACCGGCGGCGGCCTCCTCGGGCATCCAGCGGCCACCAGCGCGACCGCACACAACTTCACCACCTTCCAGGTGCGCATCCGGCCGCGGACGTTAGCTTGCGAGGGCCATGGCGGACACGCTCCGGTTCAGGAACCTCGACGGGTCGGGCCCGGTGCCGTTCGGCCAGGTTCTCCGGTGGGCGCTGGTGGACAAGCTCACCGGCCGGCGCCGGCGCGCTCCGGCACGCGCGCCCGTCCCGGAGGTTCGGGCCGACGTCGAGGCGCTACGCCGGCCTCCGCTCGAGGGCCTTCGGGTCACCTGGCTCGGACACGCGAGCTGGCTGGTCCAGGGCGCCCACACCTCCGTGCTCATCGACCCGGCGCTCGGCCCACGCATCTCGGGCGTCATTCCCCGGAACGCGGGACCCGGGCTCAGGGTCGACCAGCTGCCGGAGATCGACGCCGCGCTGGTCACGCACAACCACTACGACCACCTGGACGCCCCCACGCTCCGGGCGGTGGGAGCGCCGGTCGTCGCCGGTCTGGGCACGCGCGCGAACCTGCGCGGGCTTGCGTGCACCGAGCTGGCCTGGTGGGACCGGCTGCACGTCGGAGGGCTCTCGATCACCTTCGTGCCGAGCCAGCACTGGAGCCGGCGCGGGCTCGCGGACATGAACGAGGCGCTCTGGGGCGGGTTCGTCGTCGAGGGCGGCGGGGCGCGCGTGTACCATGCCGGGGACACCGCGTACTTCGCCGGGTTCAAGGAGATCGGCCAGCGCTTTCCCGGGCTCGACGCCGCGCTGCTTCCGATCGGAGCCTATGATCCGGAGTGGTTCATGCGGCCCCAGCACATGAACCCGGAGGACGCGGTCCAGGCGTTCCTGGACCTCGGCGCCCGGCGGCTGGTGGCGATGCACTGGGGGACGTTCAAGCTCACCGATGAGCCGCTCGACGAGCCTCCGAAGCGGCTCCGGGCCGACTGGGAACGGCGCGGGCTTCCGGAGGACGCGCTCTTCATTCCGGCGATCGGAGAGACTCTCTCCCTCACCGGCGCACGCCTCGCAGCGGAGGCAGGTCAGCGAGCGGAGTGACCGACCGGGGTCCGCCACCGAGCGTCTGCATCACCCGCCCACTGGTGCACCCTGATGGTCTTCTCGGTCGTCCCCCAGCTCGCACGGAGTGTCCCACCGGAGTCGGCAGGAAACGGGGCCTTGGGACAACGGGCAGAAGTTTCGCCCGATGGCGCTTGCGATTTTTCGGAGCCGGGATTGAACCTGCGTTCCGCCGGCCGCTGCGCCAAGGGGGGCGCTGGACCGGTCTCGCTCCCTGGCCCACCCCCTCACCGGAGTGTCCGATGATCTACGAACTCGCGCGAAACTGGGGATGGATCGCGCTCCGCGGTGCGCTGGCAGTTCTCTTCGGCATCATCGCCATCGCCTCCCCATCCTCGGCGTTCGCGGCGCTCGTCATCCTGTTCGGAGCTTACGCCTTCGTCGACGGGGTGTTCGCCCTGGTGGCGCTGTTCCGCGGAGCGGGGAAGGACCGTTTCTGGGCCCTGTTGCTCGAGGCGATCGTCGGGATCGGCATCGGCGTCCTGACCATCGCCCGGCCTGCCGATTCGGCGCTGGTGCTGCTCTACTACGTGGGCATCTGGGCCATCCTGACCGGCATCCTCGAGGTGGTCGCGGCCATCCGGTTGCGGAAGGAGATCACCGGCGAGTTCTGGCTCGGACTGGCCGGCGTGCTCTCCATCGCCTTCGGGGTGCTGCTCTTCGTCAGCCCGAACTCGGCGGCGCTGGCGCTGACGCTGTGGGTCGGCGTGTACGCGATCGTCTTCGGCGTCACCCTGATCCTGCTCGCCTTCCGGCTCCGCCGCTTCGCGGGGGGGCAGCAGCCGGCAGGGGGGACCCCGGCAAGCGTGACGCGCTGAGCCCCAGGCGAGGTGCTCGCGGAGGAAGGCCGGCGTCTGCCTCTCTAGGCGTCCATCGGCCGGGTGAGGGCCTCGAGCACCAGGGCGAAGTTCTGCCATGGACGCCCCGTCGCCCGGTGCATGCCGATGGTGCACGGGTGGTTGGAGATCAGGTATGCGTCGAAGCTCCGGCCCGAGACCTCCGCCGCCTCGTGGCGCGTGGCCGACGCGGTCAGCTCGGGGTGCAGGAAGCCTCGGTCTCCGGCGAACCCGCAGCACCCCGCCCGGTCGGGGACGACCACCTCGGCGGCGACGAACCGCCCGATGCCGATGAGCTTCGGGGTGAGCCCCATCTCCACCACGGAGCAGACCGGGTGGATGCAGGCCGAGGCGAGCCGCCGCTCTCCCCGGAGCCGCGGGAGCAGCGTGTCGTGCACGAACTCCACCGAGTCGAGGATCCTCAGTCGATCGAAGCGCTCCTGGTTCGCCGCGGTGAGCGCTGGCCGGGCACCCCGGAGCCCGTGGGTGCACGAGCTCCCCTCCACCACCACCGGGAGCCGGCCCTGGTCGGTCCACCGCCAGAGCCGCTCGAGGGTGGCGTTGCTCATCGCCTCGTCGCCCGCGACGTAGCCCTTGGAGTGCCAGGGCGTGCTGCAGCAGGCGCCGGTGATGTCCTCCGGGATGTGGACCGGCACTCCCGCGCGCCGCGCCAGCGCCACCAGCGCCTCGGGGATGGTGGGCCGCGCGGGCTCGCCCTCGACCGGTCCGAACATCCGGAGCATACAGGCGGGGAAGTAGAGCGCCTGAGCGCCATCCGCGGTGGTGCGAGGGAGCGGCAGCGCAGCCCGGGGCATGTCCGGCGTCCACCCAGGCACGAGGTCGTCGCCGAGCAGCGAGCGCAGCGCCCCGGTCAGGGCGCCCACCGTTCGGTGGCCCACCACGGACGCCAGGGCGTGCCCTGCAGCGATCCCGGTCCGCGCCAATCGCTCGGTCGTCCCCGCATGTCTGGCGGTGGCGAGCCCCCCGGAGCGGCCGAACGCCGAGTGCCGCTCGGCCCGGAACCGCTTCACCAGCGCGCCGGTGTCGATCGACACCGGGCAGCGGGTCTGGCACATGCCGTCGCCGGCGCAGGTGTCGAGACCGGCGTACTGGTAGTCCCGCCGGAGCTCCTCGGCGAGCGCCCCGGATGCTTGCCGCTCCAGCTCCCGGCGCACCACGATGCGTTGCCGCGGGGTGAGCGTCAGCTCGCGGCTCGGGCACACCGGCTCGCAGTAGCCGCACTCGATGCACATGTCCGCCTCACGCTCGATCGAGGGGAGCGACTTGAGGTGCTCGAGGTGGGCCTTCGGGCCGGCGGGGATGATGACCCCGGGGTTGAGCAGCCCCGCCGGGTCCACCAGCGCCTTGAGCCGCCGCATGATCGCCAGGCCCTCGGGACCCCACTCGGTCTCGAGGAAGGGCGCCATGTTGCGGCCGGTCCCGTGCTCCGCCTTGAGCGCGCCGTCGTACTTGCGGACCACCAGCTTCACGAGGTCGTCGACGAAGCGCGCGTACTGGTCCACCGCCGCCTGGTCGTTGAAGGACTGGGTGATGACGAAGTGCAGGTTCCCGTCCTTCGCGTGCCCGAAGATGACCGCGTTGTCGTAGGCGTGCGTCCGGAAGAGCCGCTGGAGATCCACCGCGGCGTCGGCCAGGTGTGGGATCGGGAAGCAGACGTCCTCGATGATGACCGTGGTCCCGCTCCGCCGGACGGCACCCACGGTGGGGAAGAGTCCCTCGCGCACCCGCCAGTACTTGGCCTGCAGCTCCGGGTCGCGGGTGAACTCGGCGGGCACCGCCAGGGGCAGCCGGCGCCCGAGCGCCTCGGCCGACTCCATGAGCACGGGCAGCTCGGAGACATCTGCGGTCTGAAACTCGCAGAGCAGTGCGGCGGGCTCGGGACCCAGGTGACCGATATCCGCGGGCATGCCCGGCTGGTCCGCGGCGGCGCGCAGGCTCGCGACGTCCAGCAGCTCGAGCGCCCGCGCGCCCACGTCGCGGTACGGGCCGATGGCGCCGCAGGCGGCGTGCACGTCCGGAAAGAACAGCAACCCCGTGGACCGGTGCGGGAGGAAGGGCACCGTGTCCAGCACCGCCTCGGCAATGAAGGCCAGCGTCCCCTCCGAGCCCACCAGCAGATGCGCGAAGATGTCGAGCGGACGATCGAAGTCGACGAAGGCGTTGAGCTGGTACCCGGTGGTGTTCTTCATCCGGTACTTCGCGCGGATGCGTTCGACCAGGCCCGGCCGGGAGCGCACATCATCGCGCAGCGCGAGCAGTCCCTGGTACAGCGCAGGCTCGCGCGCGCGAAGCTCGGCATCCGCGTCTTCCGCGCTGGTGTCGATGCAGGTGCCGGAGGGGAGCACGAAGGTGAGCGCTCGCAGCGTGTGATAGCTGTTCTGCTCCACGCCACAGCACATCCCGCTGCTGTTGTTGGAGAGGATCCCGCCCAGCGTGCAGGTGCGGATGCTGCCCGGGTCCGGTCCGATCTTCCGACCATAGGGCCGGAGCAGCTGGTTGAGGTGGTCGCCGATCATCCCCGGTCGGGCCCGGATGCGAAGCCCGCCGTCTTCGACCTCTGCCCACCGCCAGTGGCGCGCCACCTCCACCAGCAGCCCGTCGGATTGTGACTGCCCCGAGAGGCTGGTCCCGGCGGCACGGAAGGTGAGGGGAATCCCGCGCGCACGGCTTAGCGCGAACAGGCGCTGCACCTCATCCACCGAGCTGGCGAGCACCACCGCCTCGGGCATCAGCCGGTAGAAGCTTGCATCCGAGGCGAACGCCACGCGATCCAGGGTGCGCGTGAGGACGCGTTCCGGAGAGACGCAGCGGCCGAGCTCGTCCACCAGGTCCACCGACGGGGGTGGCAGCTGCAAGGGATCGCTGGCCATGGGGCGCATTCAAAGCGCACCCCACCGGTCCTGGCGAGGTTCTCGCAGGCATCCGAAAACGAGAAGCACCCGAGGTCCCGGAGGCGCATCTTTTGCGCCGAGCCGGCCCCCCGGCGCGCGAAAGACCGTGGCACACCCTGACAGGAGCCTCCGATGACCAATCCCACCCTCCGCCGCATCCGGATCTCGAGTCCACTGCGGACCTCGGCGCGCCCGACCCGCGTCCGGGCCGTGACCCGTGCCCGGCCGCTGGTGCTCCGGTTCGAACAGCTGCCCGAGGTCAGGCGGACGGCGAGGACCTGGGACGAGGTCAAGGCCCTCCTCGGCGGCAAGGGCGCCAACCTGGCGGAGATGACCCGGCTCGGGCTCCCCGTCCCCCCTGGCTTCACCGTGACGACCGAGGCCTGCCGGGCGTTTCTCAGGACCGGTAACTGGCCGAAGGGGCTGTGGGAGGCGGAGCTGACGGCGCTCCATGCGCTGGAGACACGGACCGGGAAGCGGTTCGGGGATCCGGCCGACCCGCTGCTCGTCTCCTGCCGCTCGGGCGCAAAGTTCTCGATGCCCGGGATGATGGACACCGTCCTCAACATCGGCCTGAACGCCGCCACGGTGGAGGGTCTGGCCGCGCTCACCGAGGACGCGCGGTTCGCCTGGGACGCCTACCGCCGGCTGATCCAGATGTACGGCACCGTGGTCCTCGGGGTGCGTGACGAGCCCTTCGAGCACGTGCTGGCCGAGTGGCGGGCCCGGCGACGGGTGGAGAACGACGCGGACCTCGCGGCCGAGGACCTCCGGACCATCGCCGAGCGCTTCCTGGCCATCGTCCACGAGCAGTCGGGCCGCGAGTTCCCGGATGACCCCGTGGAGCAGCTGCGGCTGGCCACCGAAGCGGTGTTCCGCTCCTGGGAGGGCAAGCGGGCCCAGGACTATCGGCGCGCGGCGGGCATCCCGGACGACCTGGGTACGGCGGTGAACATCGTGGCCATGGTGTTCGGAAACATGGGCCGCAGCTCGGCCACCGGCGTGGCGACCACCCGCAACGTGTCGACGGGCGAGGACGCGCTCGAGGGCGACTACCTGATCAACGCCCAGGGCGAGGACGTGGTGGCCGGCATCCGTGCCACCCAGCCCATCGCCCGGCTGGCCGACGAGATGCCGGAAGCATTCACCGAGCTGCAGCGCATCGCCCGGTTGCTGGAACGGCACTACCGCGAGGTGCAGGACATCGAGTTCACGGTCGAGCGGGGCAAGCTCTGGATGCTCCAGACCCGCGACGCCAAGCGCACCGCCCGCGCCGCGGTCAAGATCGCCCTGGACCTGGCCAAGGAGAAGCTCATCACCAAGGAGGAAGCGGTGCTCCGGGTCACCCCCGAGCATGTCGACTTCTTCCTCCACCCCCAGTTCAACCCGGAGTCGATGCGCGCCGCGCGAAGCGAGCGGCGGCTCCTGGCCAGCGGCCTGAACGTCTCGCCGGGTGCGGCGGTGGGCCAGCTCGCCTTCGACGCCGACACGGCCGAGCGCTGGGCGAAGCAGGAGAAGAGGTCGGTGATCATGATCCGCGCCGAGACCAAGCCGGACGACGTGCATGGCATGCTCGCCGCGCGCGGCATCCTCACCAGCCGGGGTGGGCGGACCAGCCACGCGGCGCTGGTGGCCCGGCAGTTCGGCAAGCCGGCGGTGGTGGGGGTCATGGCGCTGGAGGTGGACGCCGAGCGGAGGGAGGCCACCATCAAGCGCTCGTCGGTGGTCCTCCGCGAGGGCGACTGGGTCTCCATCGACGGGACGACCGGCGAGGTGTTCCTCGGCCAGCTGGAGACGATGCAGCCGTCGCTCGAGGACCCGGCGCTGATCGAGCTCCTCGGCTGGGCGGACCGGTTCCGCCGCCTGGGGGTCTGGGCCAACGCCGACTACCCGCGCGACGCCGAGCGGGCGCGGGCACTGGGCGCGGAGGGCATCGGGCTCTGCCGGACCGAGCACATGTTCTTCGAGACCGAGCGGCTGCCGCTGGTCCAGACGGTCATCCTCTCCCGCTCGGAGGACGAGCGGCGCGAGGTCCTGGCGAAGCTGCTGCCGCTGCAGCGCGCCGACTTCGAGGGGCTGTTTCGCGCCATGGACGGCCAGCCGGTCACCATCCGGCTCATCGATCCACCGCTCCACGAGTTCCTCCCGGCGCACGACACGCTGCTCAAGGAGGTCACCGAGCTGGAGACCCGGCTGGAGCTGCATTCGGGTAACTCGAAGGAGCAGACGCGCGACCTCGAGGGCAAGCGCGCCATGCTCGGTGCGGTGGAGCGGCTGCGGGAGATGAACCCGATGCTCGGGCTGCGCGGCGTCCGCCTGGGCATCCACATGCCGGGACTGGTGCAGATGCAGGTGCGGGCCATCTTCGAGGCGGCCTGCAGCTGCGCCGAGGCGGGGATCGAGGTCTTTCCGAAGATCATGATCCCCCTGGTCACCCACAACAACGAGCTGCGCTGGGAGCAGCGGGCGCTGGAGGCCGAGGCGAAGAAAGTCATGGCCGAGCGGAAGCGGAAGGTGCGCTACCAGTTCGGAACGATGATCGAGGTTCCCCGCGCCGCGCTCACCGCCGACGAGATCGCCTCCCTGGCGCAGTTCTTCTCCTTCGGGACCAACGACCTCACCCAGACCACCTTCGGAATCTCGCGGGACGACGCCGAGACCAGCTTCCTCTCCGAGTACCTGACCCAGGGCATCCTGCCCGAGAACCCGTTCGATCACCTGGACGAGGAGGGGGTGGGGAAGCTCATGGAGATGGCGGTCCGGCTCGGCCGGAAGACCCGGCCCGGGCTGAACGTCGGCATCTGCGGCGAGCACGGCGGTGACCCAAAGAGCATCGCCTTCTGCCACCGGCTCGGCCTGGACTACGTGTCCTGCTCGCCGTTCCGGGTCCCGGTCGCGCGGCTGGCCGCGGCGCACGCGGCGCTGCGCGGGTCGAAGAGGACCGCGCGCTGACGCCCGACGCACAAGAGAGGAGGCGCCCCGGACCAGCCCGGAGCGCCTCTCGGCACTGCGACCCCGATGCCCAACCGCGCTAGCGGCTCAGCACCTGGGCAATCTTGAAGAAGACGTCGATGTTCTGGTACGTGCCGGCGAACGGCAGCCAGGCGTCCTGGTCCCTTGCGTACGCCGACAGCGGAATGTCGGACGCGGTGTGGACCGCCTGTTCCTGGCCCACGGCCTGGCCGCGAATGAAGTACCCGGCCTTCTTCTCGTCCCGGGTGATCGGGATGTTGCTCGCGTAGCCGAGGTTTCCGAGCTCGGTGGCGAGCTTGGTTGGAGTCAGGCTCTCCCGGCTGGGCTTGGACGGCGTGAGCCAGTTCTCGTAGCGGTCGCCGCTGGCGCCGAACCCCACCAGCAGCTTCCCATCCACGTCGAAGCTCGCAGGATACCCGTCGGAGAGGGCCGGGTAGGTCGGGAACCCGGCGTTGTCGTAGGTCCCGACAAGGCCCTGGCGCTTCGGAGCGGTCGCGGGGTCGAGGGTGGCAGTGTCCGGGGGAAGCGCCTTCAGGCCCGCGACGCCGCCGGTCAGGGCACCGATGAGCGAGAAGCCCGAGCACTCGTGGTCGGCCGTGACCAGCACCAGCGTACGCCCGTCCTTCCTGGCGAACTCGAGACCAACGCCGATCGCCTTGTCGAACTCGATCGTCTCACCGATCGCCCGCTCGGCGTCCATCTGGTGCGACTGCTTGTCGATGTGGGCACCTTCGACCATCAGCACGAAGCCCTTGCGGTTCTTCTTCAGGACCGAGAGCGCGGCCGAGGTCATCTCCTCCAGCAGCGGCTGGTCCGGGGCCTGGTGGTCGCGCACCACCTGATCGGTGTAGCCGGCGATGCCCGCCCGGTACCGCCGCTCGGCAAGCTTGTCCACGGCGGCGTTCATGTTGCCCCAGGCGAAGAGGCCCAGGATCCGCTCGGGCCGCGAATCGAGGACCTGGTTGAGCTTCGTCTTGGAGTCCGCGTAGGAGAATCCCGCGGCCTGGAAATCGGCGGTGAGGTTCCGGGTCGGGTCGAGCGTCCCCGCGGCCTCGGGGGGCAGGCCCCACTTGGCGACCAGGTCTGCCGGCAGCTTGTCGTAGTCGGTGCCCGCGGCACGAGACGAGTAGACGCCGTTGCCCGTGTCCTTGTCCGAGGGAGTGAACCAGCGGCGGCCTCCGCCCATCAGCACCCGGAGCCCGGTGCCGTAGGCACGCGAGTCGGTCGGGTCGGACTCGTCAAGGTACTGGTCACAGATGCCGGTTCCGTTGCCGCGGGCCTGGGTGAAGACCGCGTTCGCGGCGGGAGTGGCATCCTCGATGTCGGCGGTGGTGACGATGCCCAGCGAGGTGCCGCGAGTCCGGTGCAGATAGTGACCGAGGTACTCGACGCGCGGGGCGTAGAAGGGGTTGGTGACGTTCGCCGGCCAGACTCCCTCCTGGTTGTTCCGGGAGTGGTTCCCCGTCGTGTAGCAGCCCATCCCGGGCGCCGAGTCGGTGACGATGCTGTTCAGCGAGTGGGTGTGGATCAGACCCACCCCGGGCATGGTGTCCATCGCCAGCGGCCCGTTGGGCACGCCCGCGGTCACGCCCTTGCTGACGATGCGCGCGGCGGTGCGGTGGGCGGCGCCCATGCCGTCGCCGAGGTAGATGATGACGTTCTTGATGCCGCGATCCTTCCCGTGCTCGCCACCCCTCTTGCCACCGTCGTGGTCGTCGTCGTCGCCCCACCCATCGCCGTCACCGATCGACTCCACGGTGATGCTCGCGTTGGCGGTGGCGGTCTGGCCGGAACCGTCCTTGAAGGTGGCGCTCAGGGTGTACGTTCCGGGCTTGCCGAGCCAGTAGCCGCGGCGGTTGAACCCGCCCCAGCCAGCAGGCGAGATGCCGTCGGTGGCGACCGGATCGGCGGTCCCGGAGGTGAAAGAGACCGGGTGCCCGTTGATGGAGAGCGAGGCGGAAAAGGGCGCCGCGCCCTTGCCCTCCACGCGGATGTCGAAGCGCTGGCCGGGGAGAAACCGGGCGCCGTTCGGGGGATAGACGGCCACGCTGGCGGGATCCGCCAGGGCAGCGGGGGCGAAGGCGAGCACCACGAGGGTGATCGCGAACGCGGGGACGAGGGGGAACCGAAGCCTCACTTGGACTCTCCTCTGCGATACGTGTGGACACCGTCCCGCGCTCGGGACGGAGACTTGCGAGCCGGCTTGCGCTTCGCGGGAGGCGCCTCCATGAAGATCCGAATCCACGAGACCCGGCCCAGGGCGTCCTCGGTCCGGCCGACCTCCAGCGTCCCGACGACCTCGACCGGCCCGGCGACCCAGGGAACGTCCTTCTTGAACCAGGGGACCTCGACCCGCACCGCGCCGAGCGGCAGATCCGCCGTGCCACCGCCGCTCTCGTCGACCTCCACCGGGCGAGTCGCGAGGTAGAACGCGGCGGGTGACGGCTCCTCCATCCGCACCATGAAGCCGACCGCGCGGACGCGCTGTCCGGCGAGCCCCTCGATCTGGGGTGAGATGCGGGCCACCGTCCCATCGGCCACCACCACGTGGCCGAGGTCGATGTCGACCGGCTTCCTCGGGGGCTGCGCAGTGGCCGCGAGCGAGACGGCCAGGGCCGCGGCGACGAAGGAATGCTGCATCCGATCTCCTGGGGTGGGAGGCCGGCGCAGTGTGCGGCGCGCGAACACCTCGCCCGCGAACGAACGCGTGAACACTTTGCGACGGTGTAAGTCGCTGTGATGCCGCTTGGTTTACTCTGAGAGAGGAACTGATGAAGCGAGGTTGCCCCTACAACCGCATCGCAATCGACGTGCGGTGGCGGACGGCGGAGCGCCCAGCGGGGTCCACGCGCTCAGCGCGGCGGCAGCGTCGGGTCTGGCACGCGCCCCGGATCGTTCGGGGCTCGCATCGGCGTGACCGGCGCGGTGGAGTAGGGGTTCCCGCATTGGCACACGCGGCAGCCGCGCGCCGCGTCCCGGACGCAGTCCGGGGCGGTCGCGCAGCGCATCCCCTGCGACTCGGGGCAGAGGTCCTTGTCGTTCATCGCGCAGCCCGGGGCGAGCGCGAGGAGCAAGACGAGGAGGCGCGTTCTCATGACGGTCCCGCAGCCTACCGCGCCTGGAGGCAGCTCAGCGCGTGGAGACGTGCTTCGCCGTCCAGAGGCTCTTGGGGATCATGCAGTGGACTCCCTTGCGCACGTCCACTACCTGGCTCACCCGACAGTCGGCGGCGAGCGCGGTCAGCGAGTAGGCCTCCTCCCGGGTCAGGCCCTTGGTGGTGCTGAGGAAGTCGACCGCCTCGCTCACGGCGTTGACCATCGCCTTGCCCAGGTCCTCGTCGAAGCCGACGGTGATCCAGTGGGTCTTGGTCTCGATCCGCGGCCAGGTGAGCTTCATGTCCTTGCGCACGATGGGCTGGAGCTCGATCTCCTCGAACGAGCACTCCATCGCGGTGAGGTTCACCTCGCCGTTTCCCTGGGCGCAGTGCGAGTCCCCGGTCCAGATCAGGCCCCCCTCGAGGAACACCGGGATGAAGATGGTGGACCCGGCGGTCAGCTCGTTGATGTCCATGTTGGACCCGTTCTTCCAGGGCCGGAGGGTGCTCACCGGGGCCATGGGGTCCTTCACGCCGCCCTTCCGCGGCGAGGGGTCGTCCGGATCGATGCCCACCGCCAGCGTGCCGGGGAATGGCCTGATCGGGATCTCGATGCCCGGCTTGAAGACGGCCGTGGCCTTCTTCGGGTCGATGTCGAAGTAGTGCACGTAGCCCTCGGGAAAGCTCGCCGCCAGCGCGCCGATGGTGGGGAACTCCTTGCCGGGGAGGTTGAAGTTCGCCCCGACCTTCTTGGGGACGATCTTCCGGATCCGGATCTCCATCACGTCGCCGGGCATGGCACCCTTCACGTAGATGGGGCCGGTGAGCGAGTGGGGGCCGCCGCCAGGGTTGGCCTTCCGGAGCTCGACGATCCTCTCGATCGTCGTGCCCTTCTGGATCTGATCCTTGGCGTGCATCAGCGTCTCGACCGAGACGATCTCGCCGGACTCGATGGTGAGCTTCGGAGGCTCCTTCGGGTCCAGCCATCCCCACTGCACGTTCTCCGGGGACGCCCTGAGCCGGTGGACCTTCGGCGCCTCGGCGGCGCCAGCGACCGCGCAGAGAACGGTGGCGCCCAGGAGCGCCGGGCGCAGGGCCTTGTGCAACATGTCAGTCTTCCCCTCGTCTCGTTGCCTGGATGGCAACGGTGTGGAGGGTAGGTGTCGGATACACGCCGCGTCAAACCGACCGTTCGGTCAGTACGCAACTCAGCGGAATCTCATTCCCCCGTTGGGCTCGACGCCTAAACTCGGGCCGTGCAGCTTGGCCCGGAGTCCCGCACGCTGCAGTCCCGCCTGGCGTTGCCCGTCGGGCTCCTGGTCGCGACGCACGTGGTGGGCGTCCTCGGGTACCACTGGCTGTGGCGAGACCGAGGCGGGACCTGGATGGATGCGCTGTTCATGACCTTCACCACCGTGGCCACCATCGGCTACGGCGAGGTGAAGCCGCTCGACGACGCGGGACGGCTCTTCACCATCCTCATCGCGATCACCGGGATCGGCAGCCTCTTCTACACGTTCTCGGTCGGGCTGGATCACCTCACCAGCGACTCGATCCGGCAGTCGCGGAGGAAGCGGCGCATGCAGCAGCGCATCGACAAGCTGGAGCGGCACTTCGTGGTGGCCGGCTACGGACGGGTGGGGCGGGAGGCCGCGCACGAGCTGAGCCAGGCCGGGGGCCAGGTGGTGGTGGTGGACCCGGGCCAGCCGATGGCCCGGGTCGCGACAGAGGCTGGCTTCCTGGTGCTCGAGGGCGATGCGGCCGAGGACTCGGTGCTCGAGCGCGCCGGGATCCGGCGAGCGCGGGGGCTCGTCGTCACCACTGCGAACGACGCCACCAACCTCCACGTCATCCTCTCGGCGCGGCTCTTGAACCCGAGGCTCTTCATCGCCTCCCGTGCGGTGGACGAGGCCTCGGCGCCGAAGCTGCTGCGGGCCGGGGCCAACCGGGCCATCAGCCCTTACGCCATCGGTGGGCGGCGGCTCGCGCACCTCATGCTCAGCCCCCGGGTGGTGGACTTCTTCGAGACCGCGTTCCGTCGAGGAAAGCAGGCCCTGCGAATCGCAGGCCTGCAGCCGTCGGCCTCGGCCGCCCGGCGGGCCGTCGGCGCGCTGGTGGAAGCAGGCGCGGCGGGGGTCACCGTCCTGGCGGTGCTCCGGGGCGACCAGGTGGTGCGGTCGCCCGATCCGTCATTCGCGCTCGGGCCGGACGACCACCTCCTGGTCCTCGGGACCGACGAGCAGATCGAGGCGCTCGAGCGGGCGATGTCGCAGTGAGGCGGACCGCCCCTCTCGCTGCCCCTGGGGTCCACGGGCCAGGAACCGGCCCTTCGGGCGCTCGACGGCGCTCATTGCTCGGCGGCGATCGGGCGTGGCGCGGGTCGCGAGGACTGGACCAGGACGATCCCGGCGGCCACTGCGGCGAGCCCCAGCCCGTCCAAGGGCCTCACCGACTCTCCGAGCAGGAGCGCTCCGAGGGCGAGGCCGAAGATGGGGGTGAGGAAGTAGAACGCGCTCACCCGGCTCGCCTCCCCGTGCCGGAGCAGCCAGAACCAGAGAAACGACGCTCCGAGGCTGAGCACCAGGATGAGATAGGCCAGGCTCAGCGAGAAGGACGCGGTGGGGACGAGATGCGGCGAGCCCTCGAGGAGCACGGCCAGCGGCAGCAGCGCCAGCGACGCCGCGGCGAGCTGGATGCTATTGGCCGAGAGGAGATCCTCCGGCGTCCGCAACCGCTTGAAGACCAGGGTCGACCCGACCAGGGCCACCACCCCGAGGAAGGCGAGCAGCACGTCCACCGGGCGCGCCGCCTGGGACCCCGCGCGCGCGGCCATCGCCACCAGGACGCCGCTGAACCCGAGCAGCAGGCCGGCGATCTTCCTCGGGGTGAGCGGCTCGTCCAGCAGCGCCGGCGCCACCAGGGCGAGGAGCAAGGGATTGGTGCTGGCGATGATCGCCCCCATGCCCGCCGAGAGGTGCCGCAGCGCCTCGTACGTACACCCGAGATACCCGGCGTTCGCCAAGAGGCCATACCCGGCGATCTGCGCCCAGGCGGCGGTGGTGCGTGGCCACGGCCTCCGGAGGGCGACGACCACGCCCGCCATGAGCACCGAGGCGATGGCGAAACGCACCGTCAGCACCCACAGCGGCTGGCCGAGGCGCGACAGCACGCGGCTGGGCACGAAGGCCGACGCCCAGAGGACGACGTAGAGCAGGGCCAGGGCGGTGCCTGAGCGGCCGTGCGCTCGGAGCTCCGATGCGGTCATTGGGGCCGCGACACTTGCACCTCCCCCGCCGGGGGCAAATGCACAGTTCCAGCCCCCAGTCTCTTATCCGGCGCCGAGATGCTCGACGAGGATCTTGACCCCGAGCCCGATGAGGATGAGGCCCCCGGCCACGTCGAGCCGCTTCCCGAGCATCGCCCCGGCACGGCGGCCGAGAACGAGGCCCGCGACACAGAGCACCGCGGTCGTCACGCCGATGGTGGTGACCGAGAGCGCGAACGGCGCCTCGAGCATCGGCAGAGTGATGCCCACCGCCAGCGCGTCGATACTGGTGGCCACCGCCAGGGCGAGCATGATCCGGAGCCCGAACAGCTCGGCCTCGCTCCGCGGCGGGGCCTTTTCCTTCGAGCCACGGGCCTCCCAGAGCATCTTGGCGCCGATCGCCCCGAGCAGGACGAAGGCGATCCAGTGATCCCACGCCTCTACCAGCGGCCCGATCCGCGCGCCGATCACCCAGCCCACCACCGGCATCAGAGCCTGGAACCCGCCGAAGAACAGCGCCACCAGCAGCGCGTGGCGCGGGCGCACTGCGGGCACCGCCATTCCGCGCGCCGCCGACACCGCGGCCGCATCCATCGCCAGCCCCACCGAGAGGGCGAGGATGGCGCCAAACTTCATCACCTGGTGCGATTCCTTTGCAGGGGGAGGACTTCTACACCGAAAGCCGTGCCACGAAGCGCTCGCTCCCTGCCTCGACCTCGCCCAGGCGCTGCGCATTCCATCGCCGGGACGCGTGCTGGCGGCCCGGTCAGGCCGCCGGCGGGGGAGCGCCGGCCGCCGGCGCAGGGGAGGGATGGGCCGAGGCAGCCGGCTCATCCTCGCGAACCCAGGCCTCGAGCAAGGTGTAGCTGACCGCCAGGATCACCGGCCCGATGAACAGCCCGATGACCCCGAAGCTGAGCAAGCCGCCGATGACCCCGGCGAAGATAAGCAGGATGGGCAGGTTCGCGCCCCGGGTGATGAGCCAGGGCCGGAGCACGTTGTCCATGGTCAAGACCACCAGCGTCCAGACGAGGAAGAACGTGCCACGTCCGGGCGAGCCCGACCAGTAGAGCCACACCACGCCCGGCACCATGACCAGGAATGGCCCCAGCTGCGCGATGCAGAGGAGGAACACCACCGCGGTGAGGAGCCCGGCCCGGGGAATGCCGGCGATCACCATCCCCAGGCCAGAAACCGCGGACTGGACCAGTGCGGTCACGATGACGCCCATGGCGACGGCCCGGATGGCCTGGCCGGCAAGCACCACCGAGGCCTCGCCTTGCTGTCCCGCGAGCCGGCGAAAGAAGAGCAGCACCCCCCGCGCCGCGACTTCCCCCCTGGCGAAGAGGACGATGGCGATGATGATCATTGCCAGGAAGTGGAGCAGGAGCTGGCCGAAGCTCCCCGCCTTGTTGCCGAACCAGCGGAGGACGCTGCCGACGTAGGGTTCGATCCGCGCCGAGAGCGCGCCAGGGGCCGCCTGGGACAGCTCGGTCCAAGAGCGCGCGATGCGTGGGCCGCCGAGCGGGAGTGACTGGACCCACGCCGGGGGCGGTGGAACCTTGAGCGTCGGCAGCGAGCGGACCAGGGCGACGAGCCGATCCGACTGCTCGATGACCGTGTCCACGGCGAGCCAGACCGGGACGACGATGATCGCCAGGAGGACGAGCGCCATCACCGCGACCGCCAGCCCACGCCGACCGCCGAGCCATCCCTGAAGCCTCCGGAACAGAGGCCAGGTCGCGACGACGATGGTCACCGCCCAGATACCTGGGCCGAGGAACGGGCGGACCACCCAGAGCGTGCCGAAGAGGAGCCCGCTGATGGCGATGATTGCCATCAGCGTCCGTGGAAGGTTGTTGACTGGGGTCGCCATGGCGCCTCCGAGGCTGCTCGGCAGTCTAGAGGAACCCGGGCGATCCGGCGGGCGGATGAGATGAGACCAAGGTCGGATGTTATGACCTTCTGCGTGCACACGCCGGGAGCCGTCGACGCCGAGGTCCGCGAGGTTCAGGACTGGGTGCAGCACGTCCTGCCTGACAGCGGACGCGGGCTCCGGGTGCTCGAGGTCGGCTGTGGTCCAGGGATCCTGGCCGCGCGCTTGCTCGAAGAGCAGGTCCTGGTCACGGCGATCGACGTCAGCGAGGAGCAGGTGCGGCTGGCGCGGGAACGGGGAGTCCCGGCCATCGTCTCCGACTTCCTCTCGTTCGAGGGGGGAGCCTTCGACGCGCTCGTCTTCACCCGCTCGCTCCACCACATCTCTCCGCTGGCGGCGGGGATCTCGAAGATCCGGGAGCTGATCAAGCCCGGCGGCCTCATCCTGGCGGACGAGTTCGCCCATGACGAGATCGACGCGGTCACCGCGGCGTGGTTCTGGGACCTCCAGGCGGTTCTCGAGGAATGTGGGGCCCTGGCGCCGGATGCACGAGGGCAGCATGGTCATCACGGCGCTCACCGGTCGCCGCCCGCCGCGCCGTCGCCGGATCCGCTCCAGCGCTGGCGTGAGCGGCACCTGCACCAGCCGCCCCTCCACGGTGCGGCGATGCTGATCACCGCACTCGACGCCGCCTTCCAGCTCCAGCTCCCCGAGCGCGGTCCGTACCTGCATCGCTACTTCTCGGAGCGCGTCGACGACTCGGACGCCGGCAGCCGTCTGTTCCTCCGGCTGCGGGAGCTGGAGAGGCTCCGGCTGCGTCAGGGGCTGCTCGTCCCGGTCGGTCTCCGGGTGGTCGCCGCGGCGTCCGCGCCGCCCCGGCGACGTGCTGCTCACCGCGCCCCGCGCAGAGGCCGGCGCCAGAAGACCTTGAAGCGGAGAAGGTCGTAGGCGTTCTCCATGCCGGCGAAGCCGGGACACAGCGTCCGATAAGATGCGTTATGTCAACTCGACGCCGGGCTAACCTCGGGCGCTGCCCGCCTCGCTCTGCCCTCTCGTGTCCCGAGATGGGTCCTGGTGCGCCCGTCAGTGACCAACCCCGGCTCCGGTCGCCCCCATCTGGTTGACCTCGGAGGTGCTCAGGGTGCGGTCCTTCGTCGTCGGGTCGATGCCGAGGCGCCGCAGGGTCTCGTCGTCGGGGAAGCCCGTCAGCGGCAGGCCCTCGCTCTGCTGGAACGCCCGGATCGCCCCGCCGAGCTGCGTGCCCTCCGGCGTGTCCGCCGGGAGGAATCCCCTTTGCCGGAGCGCGGCGGCAAGCCGCTCTCGCGAGTTCGGGTGCGGCAGGTTCACGTCGTCGAAGGGCGCGAGCGGTGAGGTGCCCACCATGCCGGACCGGGCCGGAGCGCTCTGTGTGTCGTGGGTGCACCCGGCAAGGACCGCCGAGGCGAGGAGCAGAAGCATCCCGAGGCATGGACTCATTCCGCCATTGTCGCCCAGTCCTCGTCGGCTCGGGGGCGTCCTGCTCCGTCGAGGCCGGCTCCTCCGCCCCCTTGCCCTCCCTTGGCTCCTGGCGAGCACGATCAGCTGTTCACCGATCGCCGTCGGACGCCGAGCGCGGCGATCACCGCCACCCCGAGCCACGGGAGCCCTTCGCCCGCGCTCGAGCAGCGTTCTTCAACTCCAGATGCTGGACGCGCCAGTGGCTCCCGCCGGTGAACTGGAAGATGGCCCGCGGCACGGACCCGGCACCGGAGAGATCCAGGCCCACGGCGTCGAAGACCGGCCGGGGGCCCGGCGCGCCGCGGAGGACAATCGGAGCGGACTCGGTGCCGGACGCCGTCAGCTGACAGGCATCGGTGTACGTCCCCGGATCGACTTCCACCACGTCACCGGGCTGGAGCGTGACGCCTGCTGCCAGCGCGCAGGGTGACTTCCAGGTCCGGGCCGCCCCGACCGGATAGCCGGGGACCGGTTCAGCGACTCCGGCCGTCGAACTCGGTGACCCGGAACTGCGCCGCCTCGAAGCCATCGAGACAGCGCACGTTCACCGCGATCGTCTCCTGGCCGTCCCGGTCGGTGCCCCGGGCGAAGGACTTGATGCCGCAAGTCCGGCAGAACAGGTGATGGATGTGGCGCCTGTTGAAGAGATAGTCCGTCGTCGCGTCGTCGCCGTGCTCGAGGTGGAACCGCGACGCCGGAACGAAGCTCAGGAGCGTCCCGGCCCTCCCGCACATCGAGCAGTTGCAGCTCAGGGCGGCGGGATTCCGCTCGAGCTCCACCGTGTACCGCACCGCTCCGCAGTGGCAGCCGCCTCGCCTCGTCTCCGTGTCCGCCATGCCGTCCTCCAGTCGCCTGCAAGCTGTGCATCGTCGACCCGGGACTTCAACCCCTCGCTCGGGCTGTCTTCGCCGGGCCTTCCGGTTAGAGTTCCCGTCCGATGACGAGGAGCCCCACCGTGAGCGAGAAGAAACCCGAGCCCACCCCCCCTGCAGCGCCGACGCCGTTCACCCCGATCGACCAGCACCTCTTCGAGTCGCGGACGGTGTTCGTCAGCGGCGAGGTGAGTTCCGACCTGGCGCTCCGGGTGAACCGGCTGCTCCTGGCGCTCGAGCGCAGCAACCCCACCGCGCCGATCGTCCTCTGGGTGGACTGCCCGGGCGGCGAGGTCTACTCGGGGTTCGCGATCTACGACACGGCGCGCTTCATCACCCCCCGCATCGTCACGGTGGTGGCCGGGTTCGCCGGGAGCATGGGCTCGGTCATCGCCCTGGCCGCGGAGAAGGAGGACCGGGTCGCCCTCCCCAACGCCAAGCTCCTCATCCATCAGCCGCTGGTGGGCGGGGTCATCCACGGCTCGGCGAGCGATCTGGAGATCCACGCCCGGGACATCATCGAGCTGAAGAAGAAGATGCATCGGCTCTACGCCGAACGCACCGGCACGCCCCTGGAGCGCTTCGTGGATCTGATGGAGCGCGACCGGTGGATCGATCCTCCCGCGGCGATCGATCTCGGCCTCATCTCGAAGGTGGTCAGCACCCGCAAGGAGCTGGACACGCTGGTGCAGCGCAGCCAGTGAGCACTGGACGCTGCCGCACTCCTGCGCGCTTCGCCACGGAATGCGTCAGCCGGCGAGCCCTTCGAGGTAGGTCACGTAGCTGTTCACCGCGGCGTCGAGCCCGGCGACCTTCGGGTTGCTGGACTCGATGACGAAGTACTCGTCCGGGGCGTGAGCGCCTGAACCGTGGCCCAGCCCGTAGTGTCCGGCGGGAAGGCCCAGCGGCTTGCCGGTGAAGATGTAGCCGGGCCACGAGCCGGCATTCCGCGGCCAGAGCAGCGGGTCGATCCCCGCACGCCGGTAGGCGGCGTCCATGGTCTTGAGGAACGTGGAGTCGGCCGGGGTGGCGGTCGGGTCGTAGCCGCCGCTCATGTTGACCTCGATGTCCCCGAACCCGCGCTTCTCCAGATGCGCCTTCAGCGCCGCGAGCGCTCCGTCCGCGGTCATGTCGGGCACCAGACGCAGGTCGAGCTTGGCCACCGCCCGGGCCGGGAGCATCGTCTTCCCGCCCGGACCGGTGTAGCCGGCGACCAGGCCCTCGATGTTCACCGTGGGCCGGCCACAGAGGCGCTGCAGCGACCGCTCCCAGTCCTCGTCGTGGATCCAGGTCTTCGCCCCCAGCAGCTGCTTCGCCTGGGCCTCGCTCATGCGCTTGGCGGCCCGCTGCACCATCTGCAGCTCCGCGGCGGAGAGCGGGCGCGCCCGGTCCGCGAACCCATCGATGGCCGGCTCGGATCCGTCCGCCGTGACCAGCGTCGCCAGCGCCTGCACCAGATGGAACGCCGGGCTGTCGAGCCGCGCCCGGTTGGCGCTGTGGACGTCCTTCGAAGGCCCTCGCCCCCAGCGCGCGCCGCTCGCCACCAGCTCCAGCTCGATGACCCCCTTGGCTCCGAGGCTGATCGACACCTCGCCGTCCGGACCCTGGGCTGCGGTGGGCATGAAGACACCGAGCGACCTGCCCAGGGCGGCGGAGATGTCGGGACGGCGCACGACCTCACCGAAGTGAGGAGAGCCAATCTCCTCCTCACCCTCGGCGACCAGGACCAGGTTGACCGGGAGCTTGCGCTTTGCCACCCGGTAGGCGTGGAGCGCCGAGAGGAACGCCGACTCGGGCCCCTTCTGGTTCACCGCGCCCCGACCGACGATCACCTTCCCGAACCCGGCCTTCTCCGCCAGCCGCCCCTCGAAGGGAGGAGAGCTCCACTCCGCCGGGTCGGCCTGCTTCACGTCGTACATGAAGTAGAGCCCGAGCGTGCGCCTCGACCCCGAGTCCAGGGTGGCGAACACGCCGGGCTTCGCGCTGGTCGCCACCTGCTCGACCTTCTGGAAGCCGGCGTCCCGGAGCATCTGGAGGAAGAAGGGCAGACCGGTGTCGTAGCCCCGGTTCTCCGCGCAGATGCACGGCTCGCGGATCCACGCCTGGAGGCGCTGCACGTTCTCGTCGTGGCGCCGGGCGATCTCCCCGGCGAGTGGTCCGGAGGGCGCGGCACCCAGCGCGAGGCGGGGCCACGACGCGGCCGCCGCCGTTCCGACCGCGGCGCCGAGCAGAGTGCGGCGTGAGAGGTGGATCATGGGGCCGATGAGTCTCGGCCCTGGCCTCCTCGGCTGTCGAGGAAATCCGGGTGGGCGATCATCACCACCGCGATCCCTCCACGTCGGGCCACGTTCACCACCTGCTCCTGCGAGGCACGGCCGGTGAGCGAGAGCCCCTCTTCGGTCGCCGCCAGCCCCAGCACCACGTAGAACGGCTCGAGCCGCACCCCACCATCGGGTGCGAGGACCGGGAACTCGTGGACCGGGACCGGCACCAGACGCTGCGCGACCCAGGTGTCCGGCACCGTCATCGCCCGGTCGACGGCCTGCTCCCAGGCGGACTGCGTCTGCTGCGCGCCGATGCAGACGCCCGCGCCTCCGTAGGCCCGGTTCGGCTTGAGGACCAGGAGCTCGCGCTCGGAGCGGACGAACTCCGGCAGGTCTCCCGTGCTCCCATCCGCGAGCTGCGTCGTCCGGCCTCGCACCAGGCGGGTCCACGGCACGTGACGGCGGAACACCTGTCGCTCCCCGGGCGTGAAGTGCCGGTCGACCAGGCCCGGGTCGGTGAATACCTCCCACATGCTCTTCTGCTCCACCTCGGCGGCAATGGAGGACACCATCCGGTTCTGCGCGAGCAGCGCGCGCATCGGCGAGATGTCCACCCCGCGCCGGCCCAGCTCTCGAAGCTCCTCCACCGAGTAGTCGCGGTAGCCCAGGTCCACCACCTCTCCCCGGAACAACACCTCCTCGCCGTCGAGCACCAGCTCGCTCGGGTCGGCGTGACAGACGTCCACCTCGAAGCGGCGGTGGAGGTGCTCGGCCAGGAGGCTCTGCTCCTCTGGACCGCTGTCCGCCCAGCGCGGCTCGATGAAGCAGATGCGCCGGCCCGGGCGGCCAAGCACCTCGAGATGCTCCAGCATCTGGCCGGCGAGCAGGTCGCGCATGTCCTGACCCAGCGTGAGCCGGAGCTCCGGGTCGACCTCCCGGAGGAGCGGCCCCAGCCGGTGCTGGAGGATGCGCTCCGAGGTGGGGAGCATGTGGAGCCCACCGACGCCGGTGAGGTTCGGCTCGAGGAACTGCAGCGTGCTCTTCCACTGTGCGCTCTCGAAGACCGCCGCCGCGTCGAGCCGTCCGAAGACCGGGTTCGCCCGGGCATGAAGCGGCCCCCAGCAGCTCCGGATCCATTCCTCTTCCGCGTGGGAGACGGGCAGCGCTCTGCGAACGGACGGGTCGGCGAGCCACAGCTCGAGCAGCCGGCGGGTCGCGTCGTGCAGGGTGAGCGCAGTGGCGTGGAGGTACTGGAGCTGCTCGGGCAGGACGGTCAGCGGCGCGGGGAGGACGCTCACCTCCTCGGCACGGCCATCGTGGAGGTAGAGCAGCGTGGCTGCCCGCGCGTCCTGGTCGATCCAGTGGACGACGTCTCGCATCCGCTCCGGCGCAATCGCCAGCAGGGCCGCTCGGAGCCGGGCGCCGACCCGCCTGCTCACCAGCCCGAGCTCCTCTGCCGGCGTCTGCATCGCAGGCACGCACCCCGAGCAAGACCGGTGCCCCCGGGGAAGTCCAGAGGGTTGCGCGGACGGGGCCCGCAAAACTTGCGCCTCAGGGTCCGGTCGCCGAGCCTGTCGCCGGGGCGTGGAGTCCCCGGCCATGGGCTGAAGACGGCTTTCGTTCCGTCTGTTGCCTGGTCCAAGCTGTTCTCCGTCCATGCGACTCCGCTTCGCCCTGCTCGCCGGCGCCGCGCTCGGGCTCGCCGCCTGCGCGTTCATGAACACGGGCGCCCAGCCAGGGACGGGGACGAAGCTCAGGCCCACCTGCGCCGACGTGGAGATGGAGGCGTGCATCGCCGAGTCCGTGACGGTGTCCGCCCAGAGCCTCCCTGGTCTTGACTCCGCCGAGATCGGAGCGCTGCTTGCCGACCGCCGACCGGTGCCGGTGCGCTGCATCCTCCGCGAGACGGGCGCGCTCGAAGCGTGTCACGTGCTCGACTCGCGCGGCTCGCCGTACGACGAGTCCATCGAGGCGTGGCTCCAGCAGCGGCGGTACAACCCGGTCACCTACAAGGGACGGCCGGTGCTGGTCCCGTACACCTTCCTGGTCTCGTTCAACCCGCCGCCCGCCGAGCTCGCCAGGACCTCCGGGGTGCGGATCGAGGTGTTCCGGGCGCTGCTGGCGCGCCTCCGCGGGCCCCCCGTCGACGCCGGCACGATGGCCCGCCCCCTGGTCTGCGTGGGCATCGGGGACGACGTGGCGGATCCTCCGAAGCACGAGATGGATGCGCTCGCCCGCGCCGGCGCGCAGGTGGAGCCCGCCTCGAGCTGCTGGGGGCTGATGCAGACCGTTGGCGGCGCCGCGCCCTTCGGGAGCATCGTGGTGCGCGAGGTCCGCTTCGACCGCCCCGATGTCGCGGAGGTCCGGGTGGAGCTCGGTGTTTCCGGCCAGACGCCCGACTTTCTCCTCCTGCGCGTGAGCCGCCTGGGTGGGCGCTGGCTGATCGAGGAGCTCCCGCCACCTGCACCCGAGGGGGGCGTGGCAGCGCCGGTCGACGCCGGCGTGCGCTGACGTCCGAGCAGCGGCCGCCCGGGTCGGCTGCTCGGCGCCATGCCGGAACGTCCCCCTTACCCCGGCGGGCTGCTCCGGTGTGGGAACGGCGAGAACCCCTTCCCGGAGTCCCGTCATGCGTCGTCTCGTCCCCTCCCCTGCCGTCCTCCTCGTCATGCTCGCCGGCCTCGGCGCCTCCGCCGCGCTCGCCCAGCAGGCCTCGGCCCCCGCGCGGCCCTGCGCCGCCGACGTGGCCCGCCTCTGCCCCGGCGTCCAGCCCGGGCACGGGGCGATGCGGCAGTGCCTCCAGCAGAATGCGGATCAGCTCTCGGCCGAGTGCAAGGCGCACATCGAGCAAGCGCGGCAGCACTTCCGCGCGGTCCACGAGGCCTGCCAGGGCGACGTCGCTGCGTTCTGTGCAAACGTGACGCCCGGAGCCGGCCGCATCGCAGCGTGCCTGAGGGAGCACGCCTCGGAGCTCAGCGACACCTGCAAGGCGCACTGGCCCGCGCAGAAGCCCTGAGCGACCGGCCACCGGTCTCGAACCTCGGCCCCGGTGCGTTCGAGGTCAGTGGACCGGCGGATGCCGGGGCGGCCCACCCGAGTGCGGTGGCCCCGGGGGGAGCGCGTAGAACTCGCCCAGAGCCGTCCGGATGCCCCGCGCGGTGCGCGCCTGGGTCCGGCCCAGGAGCACGAGCCCGTCGGTCCCCGCCGGGTCCAGCCACAGCTCGTACGCGGTCGTCAAACCCTCGCTCCCCGCCCCCACCGCCCGCTGCTCCCCCCGGGTGCGGACGAAGAACCCGTAGCCGACGTCCGAGCCAGGCCCGAGCGGCAGCCGTGGCTCCCAGAGCGCGTCACGCGTCTGCGGCGAGACCAGCTTGCCCTTCCGCAGCGCCTCGATGAACCGGAACTGGTCCTCGAGCGTCGTCGTCCCGCGGGTCGCTGCGGGGCACGGTGGAGTGGCGGTCAACGAAGTGCCGGTCATGGCCGAGGGCCCCAGCACCCGCCCCTCGGCGAAGCGGTCGAATGGCTCGCCCGACACCTGGGTGACGAGGCGCTCCACCAGGAGCCACGGGCGGTCGTCGCCTGGATCGACGCGGGTCCCGGGTGTGGCCTGGAGTGGCGCCTTCCCGGCGGCGTCGAGACGCTCGTCGAGCGGGGGAGTCCGAACACCGCCCACCGAGCCAAAGCCGGTCGACGCCGAGGCGTCCAGCTTCTGCCCGACGGGAATCTGCGAGTCCGGAGCCAGCCCGGCGGAGTCGGTCAGGAGATTCGCGACGGAGAGCGGGGCGAAGGAGGTCCCGGCCACCGACGGGAGCCGTCGATCGAGCCGGTCCTCCCAGCCGAGCTTCCCGTCCTCCACCAGGAGCCCCACCGCCACCGCAGCCAGGAGCCTCCGCCCTCCTCCGAGCGGCAGGCACGCGGCGTCCCCGAAGCTCCGGTCGATCTCCGGCTTTCCAGCGTGCATCACCCGGACCTGGCCCTCGAAGCCGTCGTTGGCGGCGGTCCGGTTGAGATCGGACCTGAGCGCGAGAAGCCACTCGTCACGCCGCTCCACCTTTGCCGTCTCGGCCGGCGGGGGCGCGTGGGAACAGGCGGCCGAGGCGAGCAGCACGGCACCGAGCATGGTCCGTGGCACGGGCTTCCTCCTCCTGGGAGCCGGAAGCACACCCGAGGCCACGCCCACGTCCCTGTGGATGTGTGAGGCGCTCACTCCCACTCGATGGTGGCGGGCGGCTTGCTCGAGATGTCGTAGACCACGCGGTTGATGCCCCGCACCTCGTTGGTGATGCGGGCCGAGATGCGCGCGAGGAGCTCGTGAGGGAGCCGGGCCCAATCGGCCGTCATCCCATCCACGCTGGTCACCGCCCGCACCACCGCGGTCGACTCGTAGGTGCGCTCGTCGCCCATCACCCCCACGCTGGAGACCGGGAGGAGCACCGCGAAGGCCTGCCACACCTCGCCGTAGAGGCCCGCCTTCCGGACCTCGTCCTGCACGATGAGGTCGGCCCTGCGAACCAGCTCCAGCCGCTTCTCGGTCACCTCGCCGAGTACCCGGATGGCGAGGCCGGGGCCGGGGAACGGGTGACGCATCAGCATGGCCTCGGGCAGGCCCAGCTCGCGGCCCAGCGCCCGGACCTCGTCCTTGAACAGCTCGCGGAGCGGCTCGACCAGCTTGAGCTTCATCACCTCGGGCAGCCCGCCCACGTTGTGGTGGCTCTTGATGGTGGCAGACGGGCCCTTGGTGGAGACCGACTCGATGACGTCCGGGTACAGCGTGCCCTGGGCGAGGAAGTCCGCGCCCTGGATGTCGCGCGCGGCCTCCTCGAAGACGGAGATGAACTCGCGCCCGATGATCTTCCGCTTCTTCTCCGGGTCGGTCACCCCCGCCAGCCGGTCCAGGAAGCGCTTCTGGGCATCGACCGTCCGGAGCGGCACGTGG
>DATKKF010000144.1:0-3719 GCA_035543115.1 Myxococcaceae bacterium | reverse complement strand
TGCCGTGTCCCCCTTTTGTCAAGACACTGTTTGCTGAAGGAAACCCTCTGGTCATCGTCTACGCCGCCATGGTCAGGTTCTGCTTGAGGTTTTCGGCGCGCTTTTCGGCCGGCGTCTTCCAGCCGAGCGCCTGGTGCGGTCGCTCGTGGTGGTAGACCTCGAGCCAACACCGCAGCGCGTCGCGCAGCTCCGCGGCAGTGTCCCAGTCGCGCGTCCAGATCAGCTCGCTCTTCATCGTCAGGATGAACCGCTCGGCGACGGCGTTGCCCGTCGGCCGCCCCACTGGGGCGAAGGTGTGGTCCAAGCGCCACTGCGCGATCAGCTGCGAGCAGTCCCCGCCCGTGTACTGCGGGCCATGGTCGCTCCGAAGCTCAAGGCCGTCCGGCACATCCTGCGGCCGCCCGAACTGCTCCTCGAGCGCGCGGGCGAGCGGGGCCAGCACCGCAGGCGACTCCTGGCTGCTCGTGACTTCGAAGTCGAGCACCGTCCGGTCCCCACAGTCGATGACCGGCACCACCGCGACCAGACCGTCCTGCCTCGTCCATACCGTCGTGAGGTCGGTCGCCCAGCGCCGGTTCGACTCCGGAACCGCCACCGTCCCCAGTCGCGCTCCCTCCTCCCGGTGCTCCGGAGCCGGGAGGACCAGACCCAGCCGCTTCATCACCGCCCACACCCGCTTGCGGGAAGCCACCACCTTCCGGCGGCGCAGGTGGGCATGGACCTTCCTCACCCCCCAGGCCGGGTGAGCCTCGGCGCACTCGCGCACCTTCGCCTCCAGCTCAGCCGCAGTCGCCCAGGGACCCTCCCGCTCCGGCCGCGGGCCGCTCGCCTCCACTGCTGGGGTGCTCAGGGCTTGGTAGTACGCCTGACGGCTGATCTTGAACGCCGCGCACAGCTGCCTCACCGTCGCTCGCCCGTAAGTGGTGTCGCGGCTCACTTGGACCACTTCCCGGGCACCGTAGGGCGTTCGGCGAGGAAGCGCTCCAGAAGCTCCTTCTTGATGGCCACGTCCGTGAACGCCCGCTCCAGCTGCTTGAGCCGCTTCTCGAGCTCGAGTTCCCGTGGACTCTTGCCCGTCCCCTGCCGCATCGCCAGCGAGATCCCCTCCAGCGCGTCCTGCCGCCACTTCTCCACGGTGTTCGGGTGCACCCCAAAACGCCTCGCCAGTTGGTCCACTCCCGCCTTGCCCGACAGCAGCTCGAGAACCGCCGACGCCCGATCCTCCACGCTGCGTCGACCAGGCCGGCCGCGCCGCTCGTCGGCCGAAACCTCCGCCTCGCTACGCTCGGCTCCGGTCTCGGCCGACACCACTCCCTTCATCTCAGCCTTCCCCCTCTTCGCCACCGTCTCCCTCCTTCTTCAAGGAGGGTTTTCTCACAGCAACCGTGTCAACGTCCCTCTGGGGTACAAGGTACACGGCTGCTCCGGGATGGCTCAGTCTCGCCTGAGCGTCCAGCGTCGTGGCGTCCTCTCCGGCGCCCTCCTCGGCCTGCGTCAGCTTGGCCAGGCCGAAGTCCAGAACCTTGACGACGCCCTCCGGCGTGACCATCACGTTCGCCGGCTTGAGGTCACGGTGGACGATGCCGGCGCCGTGAGCGGCAGCCAGCGCATCCGCGAGCGGGATGGCGATCCGCAGCACCTCGCCGAGCCGCATCCCGTGGCGCGGGATGAGGGCGTCGAGGGTCCTGCCGGGGACGAGCTCCATGACGATGAAGTCAGTCCCCTCGGCCGACTCGATCTCGTAGATCGTGACGATGTGAGGGTGGTTGAGGGCAGCGGCGGCACGGGCCTCCTGCACGAAGCGAGCGCGGCGGTGCTCGTCGGCCATCCGCTCCGCGGGGAGAACCTTGATCGCGACCTCACGCCCGAGGCGGGTGTCGCGAGCCCGGTAGACTTCACCCATCCCCCCGGCTCCCAGAGCGCCGAGGACCTGGTACGGCCCCAGCCGAGCCCCGTTGGCGAGCGGCAAAGCGCCCCTCAGGATTGGGCGACGGTACGCCGGAAGTATAGACCCCTGGATAGGCCAGGATCGCCGTCAGCGTCCCCACCGCCGTCTCCCGGCGGAACGGGTGCTTCCCGGCGAGCGCCTCGTACAGCATCACCCCCAGCGAGAACACGTCCGTCCGCGCGTCCACCGGAAGCTCCCGCACCTGCTCCGGCGACATGTACCCCACCGTCCCCACCATCTGGCCCGCACCCGTCGGAGACGACGCCGTCGGCTCCTCGCTCTCCGCCGCTTGTCGATCGACGACCTTGGCCAGGCCGAAGTCCAGCAGCTTCACCCGCCCGTCCGTGGTCACGAACACGTTCTCGGGCTTGAGGTCGCGGTGGACGATCCCCTTGGCGTGGGCGGCGTCGAGGCCGTGGGCCACCGGCGGAGAGGGTCATGGCGAACCCCCGCAGGATCTGCCGAATGATGCGCCCGCGCGGGCCCGCTTCAATGAGCCGTTCGGGTCAGCACGGAGCCGGGCCCCGGACCCGGCTCGCCCGGAGCCTCGTCTGCTATCATTGATAGCAGGGGGTGAAGGGTGAGCCAGCTCATCGTCCGGAAGCTCGAGGAGGAGGTCGTGGCCGCGCTCCGGGAGCGGGCGGCCCGCAAGGGGCGGTCGATGGAGGCCGAGCATCGCGAGATCCTCCGGTCGGCGTTGCGGCCCGCCCGGGGCACGAGGTCCCTCAAGCAGCTGCTGCTGCAGATGCCCGCCGCGGGCGAGGACGCCGACTTCGCTCGTCCCAAGGCGAGGCCCCGCCGGGTGTCGCTATGAGCCTTCTCCTCGACACCAACGTCCTCTCGGAGCTCAGGAAGGGCGCACGGGCGAGCTCCCGCGTGCGGGCCTGGTTCGAAGGTGTCGACTCCGACGAGATCCACCTGAGCGTTCTCGTCGTCGGCGAGCTCCGCCGCGGCATCGAGCGGATCCGTGCGCGGGACACGCGCCAGGCGGCCGCCCTCGAGCGCTGGCTGAGCACCGTCGTCTCCCGCCACGCCGAGCGCATCCTCCCCGTCGACAGCCGCGTCGCCGACCAGTGGGGCCGCCTGACCGCCACGCGGCCGGGCTCGGTGGTCGACACGCTGATGGCTGCGACCGCTCTCGTCCACGGGCTCGTCCTCGTGACGCGGAACGTCAGAGACGTGGCCTGGACGGCGGTGTCCTACCGTAACCCCTTCGAACCCGCTGCCTCCTGAGCCGCCCGCGCGTCCGACCCGGATCGTGCCGGCCGAGTCGCTGGTGGCGATCTGTTCGCCGGGTGGGCTCAGGGCCACGGCCTCGATGTCGCGGCCATGGCCCTCGATCTTCCGGTGGCCCTTCGTCGTGAGGTCGAAGACGAGGAGCTCGGACGACGGCGGGGGTGCTGCGGCGCCCGCAATCGTCGCCGTGGCCGGCTTACCTGGACTGCCTTCCACGCAGGCCGCCGCGATCCGGCGGCCGATTCGCCGACGAACCGACCGAGTGCGGGCAGGCCAATCAATTCTGCGACCCGACGATTCCCGCTCTCAGTCGTGCGACGGCCAGTGAGCGTACGCCCGTTCATTCCGCAAGACTTGATGGCGTCGCCTGCCAGGCTGGGTGTCGGCCTGACGTTTGCACATCAGGTCGGTAACGAAGGCGATCAGGACCGAAGTGGACCGGGCGTGGCGGAGCAGGACGCTATCCTGACGACGGAGGAAGCAGCGAGGCCGTTGAGGGTGTCGGTGCGGACGCTGGAGCGCTGGCGGGTCCGGA
>DATKKF010000143.1:0-22476 GCA_035543115.1 Myxococcaceae bacterium | reverse complement strand
ATGGCCGAGCTCCTGGGCGGCTGGCCGCGCGGAGACGACCTCCACACGGACCGCTATCGCGCCCCGCTCTCCACGCGGGGCGGCGTCCGCGCCTTCCTGCCGCGCGGCTGGTCGGTGGAGGCCGGTGCCGGGACCGGGCTGGGCGAGGCGGGTTACGGGCGGGAGGCCTGGCGGGTGTTCGCCGGCGTGCGCTGGACGGGGGCGCCGCCCCCGCTCCCCCAGGCGGCGGCCCCAGAGCCCGAGCAGCCCCCGGCCGGGCCGCCGGCTGCCGCGCCGCCCCACGAGCTCAGCCCCTCGGCGGACCGGGACGGGGACGGCGTGCCCGACGAGCTCGACCTCTGCCCCGACGAGCCCGGCTCGCCGGAGATGGACGGCTGCCCCGACCGCGACGGCGACGGCATCCCCGACATCGAGGACCGCTGCCCCGACGAGCCGGGGCCGGCCGAGAACGACGGCTGCCCGGTCCAGGGGCCGGTGGTCGAGCTGCTCGAGTCGAGCAAGATCTCGCTCAAGGACTCGATCCACTTCGACTACGACAAGGCCACCATCAAGCCCGAGTCCGGGCCCGTGCTCGACGCCATCGCCACCCTCATCAGGGACCACCCCGAGCTCCGCAAGATCCGGGTGGAGGGGCACACCGACAACCGCGGCACCGCCCTGTACAACCAGGGGTTGTCCCAGCGGCGCGCCGCCTCGGTGGTGCGCGCCCTGGTCGAGCGCGGGATCGACCCCGAGCGGCTCCAGCCGGCCGGCTACGGCTTCGATCGCCCGGTGGCCGACAACCGGACGGCGCTGGGCCGGGCCAAGAACCGGCGGGTGGAGTTCACCATCCTGGACGAGAAACCCTAGCGGCCCCCCAACGGACTCCATGACCTCCAGGCTTCCCTGGCCCTCCTTCGACGGCGCCGGCGATCCGCTCGACGCGCTGGTGCTGCTCTCGCGCTACTTCGGCTCCGATCCGGAGATGGTCCTGGCCGGGGGTGGCAACACCTCGGTCAAGGTCGACCAGGTCCTGCTGGTGAAGGGGAGCGGTGCCGGCCTGGCCGCCATCGGGCGCGACGGCTTCGTGGCCATGGACCGCGGCCGCCTCGAGGCGCTGGCCGACGCCGACCTTCCCGCCGAGCGCGAGCCGCGCGAGGCAGCCTACAAGCGCGCCCTCTACGCGGCCCGCCTCCAGCCGGAGCGGAACCAGCGGCCGTCGGTGGAGGCCCTGCTGCACCACCTGGTCCCGGGCCGGTTCGTGGTGCACGGCCACGCCACCGTGGCCAACGCCCTGACCTGCTGCGACCGAGGCCAGGAGATCGCCCGCGAGCTGCTGGGCGAGGAGGTCCTCTGGGTGCCGTTCGTCGATCCCGGGTTCCTCTTGGCCCGGGCCCTGCGCGACGGGCTGGCAGCGCACCGGCGGGCGCACGGGCGCCCGCCCCGGGCGGTGCTCCTGGCCAACCACGGGATCATCGTGGCGGGAGACGAGCCGGAGGCGCTGCGGGCCGACGCCGAGTGGCTGCTCGGGGCCATCGCCCGCCGGATCGCCGCCGCACCCCCTGCGCCCTGGGCGGCCGGCGCCGCCGCCAGGCGGCCGGACCAGCCGGCCCAGCTGCTGGCCATCGCCCCGACCCTGCGCGGCCTGCTGGCCGAGGGGCCCACGCTGCCGGTGATCGCCCTCGAGGACTGCGACGAGGCGCTGGCCTTCGCGGCCTCGCCCGCGGCCCGCGCGGCCGCCTCCCTCGGTCCGCTCTCGCCCGACCAGATCGTCTACTGCGGCTCCTTCCCCCTCTGGTTCGAGGCGCGCCCGGGCGAGGGCGACGGCGCTCTGCTGGAGCGGCTGCGGGCCGCGGTGGCCGACCACCGCGCCCGGACCGGCTTCCCCCCCCGGCTGGCGGTCGTCCCCGGGGTGGGCCTCCTCTGCGCCGGCGACGACGTGGCCGGCGCCGCCAACTGCCGCCTGCTCTACCTGGACGCGATCCGGGTGATGACCGGTGCGGCGCGGCTGGGCGCGGTGCAGGCACTGAGCGAGGGGCACCGGGTATTCATCGAGCGCTGGGAGGTGGAGGCCTACCGCAAGGCGATCGCCCGCGTCGCCCGGGCCGGCCGCGCCGCCGGGCGAATCGCGATCGTCACCGGGGCGGCGCAGGGTCTGGGGCTGGAGATCGCCCGGGCGTTCGTCGACGAGGGCGGGGTGGCGGTGCTGGCCGACCTCGACCGGCCCCGGGCGCAGCGGGAGGCGGACGCGCTGGCCGCCCGGGCCGGCGACGGCCAGGCCATGGCCGCGGCGGTGGACGTGACCGAGGCGGCCGCGGTGGCTCGGCTGGTGGAAGAGGTGGTCCGGGCCTTCGGCGGGTTCGACATCCTCGTCGCCAATGCCGGGGTGCTGAAGGCCGGCTCGGTGAAGACCCAGCCCGAGCGGGAGTTCGACCTGGTCACCGCCGTCAACTACAAGGGCTACTTTCTGTGCGTGCAGCAGGCGGCGCCGGTGCTGGCCCGGCAGCACGCCGCCCGGCCCGGGTACTGGTCGGACATCGTCCAGATCAACTCGAAGTCCGGGCTGGCCGGCTCCAACCGCAACGGGGCCTACGCCGGCTCCAAGTTCGGGGGGATCGGGCTCACCCAGAGCTTCGCGCTCGAGCTGGTCGAGGACGGGATCAAGGTAAACGCCATCTGCCCGGGAAACTTCTTCGAGGGCCCGCTCTGGTCGGACCCGAGCACCGGTCTGCTCGTCCAGTTCCTGGCCAGCGGCAAGGTGCCGGGGGCGAGGAGCGTCGAGGAGGTGCGGCGCTTCTACGAGGCCAAGATCCCCATGCGGCGCGGCTGCCGCAGCCTGGACGTGATCCGGGCCCTCTTCTACTTGATCGAGCAGGAGTACGAGACCGGGCAGGCGTTGCCCGTGACCGGCGGCCAGGAAATGCTGCCGTGACCGCGCGGGCCTCAGCCGGCGGCTGAGCCCCGCCGCCGGCGGCCCGACGCCTCCTTCCCGACCAGCGGCACGCCTCGGACCCGGGCGCTGGATCCATGGTCACTACGAGTGCATTAGGTAGTTCAACTATGTTCTTGCGCGTGTGCGACATGGGTCGGCACAAACGGGGTCGCACCACGCGGGCATAAGGGTTCCCGCTAAGGTGGCCCCAGCTAGAACTGGCCTCAGCTAGATAAACAGCAAATATTACGGACGATTATGATCTATTGCTTTGCCGCTCGATGGTAAGTCGGCCACATCCTTAAGTGGGTCGTATCGGCGCCAGGCGCGCGGACCTCGAATTGACTCCCGTAGAAGAACTTCGGAATGTCCACCTCGTGCGGTGCATCGACAGCGGAACCCGGAGGTGGCCCGGCGGGCGCGGAGCGCTCGGGTCAGGGCAGCCTGGAGCCGCGACCCGGGCCGACCAGCGCCGCGCAAGCGAGGCCTTCCGATGATCGACTCGCCCGTCCGCCCGTACTACGTCGACGGATCCTGGGAACGCTCCGCCTCCGGCGGCTGGATCGACGTGGAGAACCCGGCCACGGAGCTGATCATCGGTCGCGTTCCGCGCTGCGGGGCGGTGGAGGTGGACCGGGCCGTGAAGGCTGCACGGCGCGCCTTCCCCGGTTGGCGGGCGCTCACCCCCCACCGCCGCGCCGAGTACCTGCGCGCCGCCGCTGCGGAGCTCGCCCGGCGCCGCGACGACGTGGCGCGGATGGTGACGGCGGAGATGGGCAAGCCGCTCGACGAGGCGCGCGGCGAGGTCGACAAGGTGGTGAAGACCTTCCTCTTCTACGCCGAGGAGGCGGTGCGCGTGCTGGGGCAGACCATCCCCAACGACGAGCACGGCTTCTGCAGCATGGTCCAGCGCGAGCCCATCGGCGTGGCCGCGGCCATCGCCCCGTGGAACTACCCGGTGGAGCTGCTCGGGTGGAAGCTGGGCGGCGGCCTGGCCGCGGGCTGCACCCTGGTGATGAAGCCGGCCAGCAAGACCCCGATGTCGGCGGTGGCGCTGGTCGAGTGCTTCGACGCCGTGCGCATGCCCCCCGGGGTGGTGAACCTGCTCACCGGCGACGCCCGCATGGGCGAGGCGCTCATCGCCCACCCGGACGTGGACAAGATCGCCTTTACCGGCTCGCAGGAGGTGGGTGAGCGGATCTTCCGCATCATGGGCGGGATCAAGTCGGTGGCCCTGGAACTGGGCGGGAACTGCCCGCTGCTGGTGGCCCCCCACGCCAACCTGGCCGCGGCGGTGAAGGGGGCGGTCCGCCGCAGCTTCCGCAACATGGGCCAGATCTGCGTGGCCATCAACCGGGTCTACGTCCACCGACCACTCTACGCCGCGTTCCTGGAGGGCGTGAGCCGGGCCGCTCAGGCGCTGACCATCGCCGACGGCCTGGAGCGCCCCTCCGCCGACCTCGGCCCCATGGCCGACGCCGGCGGCCTGGCCAAGACCCGCGAGCACATCGAGGACGCCCTGTCCAAGGGCGCGCGGCTGGTCTGCGGCGGCAAGCGGCCGGCGGGGTTCGACCGCGGCCACTTCTTCCAGCCCACGGTCCTGGCCGATTGCACCCCGGACATGCTGGTCATGAACTCGGAGACGTTCGGGCCGGTGATCGGGGTGAGCCCGTTCGATGCCCTGGACGACGCCATCCGGCTGGCCAACGACTCGCCCATGGGGCTGGTGGCCTACGCCTACAGCGAGGACCTGGCCGAGGTATTCACCCTCAGCGACGCGCTCGCCTTCGGCAGCGTCGGGATCAACTGCGTCGACGCCGGGATCATCGGCGCCCCCTACGGCGGGCGCCGCAAGAGCGGCATCGGGTACGAGCACGGCCGCGAGGGGATGGAGGGCTACCTGGTCCTCAAGCACGTCCGCGTCCGCCACGGCGTGGGCGTCGTGCAGAAGGCCTGACGGGCGCCGGCGGCGGCCCGGGGAGCGCGCATGAGCGAGGCGAGGCGCACGGGCAGGGGACCGTCCCACGCAGGCGGCGTGGGGAGCGGCCCCTCCAACCGGGCGAGCACCCTCCTCCAGGTGCTGGCCCGCGAGCGGCCGCGGCTCCCCCGGGCCGAGCTGCGCATCGCCGACTTCGTCGCCCAGAACCCCGAGGCGGTCATCACCATGAACATGGCCGACCTCAAGGCGGTGACCGGGGTCAGCGACCCCACCATCGTCCGCTTCGCCCGCCGCCTGGGGTGCCGCGGCTACGCCGAGCTGAAGGTGCGGCTGGCCCAGAGCCTGGCCCCGGCGGCGCCCTTCTCCCACGAGGAGATCCTGCCCACCGACAGCATCGACGCGGCGGTGCTCAAGACCCTGCGGAACTCGATCAACTACCTGCGCCGGTTCGAGCAGGACTGTGACGCCGCCGCCATCGGTCGCGCCGCCGACCTGATGCTCCTGGCCCACGAGGTCTTCCTCTTCGGGCTGGGGATCTCGCAGACCATCGCCTACGACGCCGAGCACAAGTTCCTGCGCATCGGCCTCCGATGCCGGCTGGTGGAGGGTCAGCAGCGGCAGGCGCTGGTGGCCACCACCGTGGGGAAGGACGACGCGGTGGTGCTCCTCTCGCACTCCGGCGAGACTCGAGCGCTCGTGGAGTCGGCTTCCGCGGCCCGAGCCCGGGGAGCGCACACCATCGCCGTCACCGCGCCGCACTCGCACCTGGCGCGCTCCAGCGAGCTGGTCATCGGGGTGCCGCGCTACGAGCACAGCGAGGTGTACACGCCGCTCACCGCCCGCCTCAACCACTTCATCGTCACCAACATGCTGGTGGCGGTCATCGGGGTGAAGCAGGGCCAGCCCCGCCCGGACAACCTGGCCGCGCTCGACCCGTGGACGGAGAAGATGCTCGACGACGCAGTGCCGGGCACGCCCGGACCCACCGACGGTGCTCGAGGCGCGGCCGATGGCGTGCCGCCTCGGGCGAGGACCAAGCGGACATGATGCCGACCGAGGAGCGAGACCGGGCCAAGTACGCGGCGGGCGTCCGGGCCATCGACGAGTACTTCCGCGACGGGATGGTCGTCGGGTTGGGCTCGGGGACCACCTCCCACTGGATGGTTCGGGCGCTGGCCCCGCGGATCCACGACGGGCTGAAGGTGATCGGGGTCCCCACCTCCAAGGCCACCCGCGACCTGGCCGCCAGCCTGGACATCCCCCTGGCCGATCTGAACGACCACCTGGAGCTCGACGTCACCCTGGACGGGCCGGACGAGATCGATCGCCAGGGGCGCATGATCAAGGGCGGCGGCGCCTGCCTGCTCTGGGAGAAGATCGTCGCCGCCGCCACGCGGCGCTACGTGGTCATCGCCGACGACCGGAAGCTGGTGGACGTGCTGGGCCGGTTCCCCCTGCCGGTCGAGGTGGTCCCCTTCGGCTGGCGCAGCACCGAGCGTCTGATGCGCGAGCTCTTCGCCTCGTACGGCCACCGGGACGTGCCGATGGTGCTTCGGGGCGGCGAGGCCAAACCGGTGATCACCGACAGCGGCCACTACCTGCTCGACTGCTCGCTGGGCCGGATCCCGGAGGCCGACGAGCTGGCGGTGCGACTCAACACCATCCCCGGGGTGGTGGAGAACGGGCTCTTCGTCGACGTGGGCGACGCCGTCGTTTACGGGCACTCCGACGGCAGCGCGGACGTGGTGGTGCTCTGAAGGAGGACGACGCATGCCGCACGACGATCTCTCCGGCGTGTTTGCTCCCATGGTGACGCCCTTCGGGGTCGACGACGCGGTGCTGCTCTCCGGGATCGCCGAGAACGTGCGCCGCCTCAACACCACCGGGCTGCGCGGCTACTTCGTCCTCGGCACCAACGGGGAGTACAAGGCGCTCACCGCCGAGGAGCGCCTGCAGGTGCTGGACGTGGTGCTGCAGCATCGGGCCAGCGGCAAGGTGGTCATGGCTGGCTGCGGCGCCGAGAGCACCAAGGAGACCATCGACAACGCCCGCCGCGCTGCCGACCGGGGGGCGGACTTCGCCAGCATCCTCATGCCCTCCTTCTTCGCCAAGAAGATGACGGCCGAGGTCATGGCCCGCCATGCGCTGGAAGTGGCCGATGCCTCGCCCATCCCGGTGGTGCTCTACAACAACCCCTCGGTGGCCGCGGGCGTGACGATCCGCCTCGAGGTCCTGGAGCGGGTGGCCGGCCACCCCAACATCGTGGGCATCAAGGACAGTTCCAAGGAGACGTACCTGGAGAACCTCAAGGCCGCCTCGCCCGCCTTCAGCGTGCTGGCCGGCTCGGCCAACTACTTCACCGACCTCCTTCGCCGCGGCGGCACGGGCGGAGTGCTGTCGCTGGCCAACGTGCTGCCCGGTCCCTGCGTGGCGCTGTACGAGGCGGTCCGCGCCGGGCGGCGGGACGAGGAGGAGCATCTCGATCGGCTGCTGATCGAGCTGAACGCAAAGGTCTCGGGGACCTTCGGGGTGGCGGGCGTGAAGGCGGCCATGACCCTGTGCGGCTTCGTGGGGGGCGTCCCGCGGCGCCCCTTCCTGCCGCTCGGGGCGGAGGACGTGAACGGGTTGCGCGGCGTGCTGGAGCGGAGCGGGCTTCTCTCGAAGTGAACCGAGCCCCGTGGTGAACCATGGCCGGACCTGCAGGACCATCGCGAGCGTGTTCTACAAGCTCGCGCGATTACTCGGAGTCGAGGGAGCTCCGAGCGGCGGATGTCAACCGCGACGAGGCGGTGCTCCAGCCGGCGCCCCGTCTGGGTGCATCTCGTCGACCGATCGAAGAATCCAGCACTGGCGGTGGCTTGAACATGTTCATCAATCCGAAGACCCACGGCCTGAGCCCTGGACACCGGGGCGTGCAATCAGCGGTGGCCGGCGGTGCGCGAATTGTCGTAGCGTTTGATAACCGGAAGCGAGAACGATCGTCGGCGCCCGTCAGCGGGCCGCGGCCGATCATGGGAGCGCGGGTCGAGCGTGCCGCGAGGGAACGGCACCGCGCTCTCGCCAGGTAGGGGTCGACGGAGGCGGAGGAGCCATGGCGCAGCCCAGCCACCACCAGGAAGGACGCCCGGCGGTCCTGCTGCCGGAGCCGATCGAGGAGGAGGCGGTGCGCCTGCTCGAGTCCGCCGGGGTGGAGCTCGTCCGCGCCCCTGATCCCAGGCCGGAAGCGGTCGCGCCGCTGCTCGGCCGGGCCGACGCGGTCGTCCTCCGCACCGGCCTGACCCTCGACGCCCGGCTGCTCGGTGCCGCCGAGCGGCTCCGGACGGTGTCCCGCACCGGCGCTGGCTACGACAACGTCGACGTGGCGGCAGCCACCCGGCGCGGCGTGATCGTCACCTCCAGCGTCGGCGCCAACACCGTCACCGTGGTGGAGCACACGCTGGCCCTCCTGCTGACCCTGGCCAAGCGCATCGTCGACCTCGACCGCGCGGTCCGGCGCGGTGAGTTCAAGCTGCGCTACGCCTACCTGCCCCGCGACCTGCGCGGTCAGGTGCTGGGGGTGGTGGGCTTCGGGCGCATCGGCGCCGAGGTGGCCCGCGCCTGCCATCGCCTCTTCGCCATGCCGGTGCTGGCCCATGACGCGCTCCTGCCCGAGCCGGCCCGGCGCGACCTCTCCTCCTGGGTGGAGTTCACCGGCATCGAGGAGGTCTTCCGGCGCGCCGACGTGGTGACGCTGCACCTCCCGCTCTCCGCGACCACCCGCGGCCTGGTGGGGAAGAAGCTCCTCGCCTCGATGAAGCCCGGCGCCCTCCTCCTCAACACCGCCCGGGGCGGCGTGATCGACGAGGCGGCCCTGGTGGAGGCGCTGCGCTCCGGCCCGCTCGGGGGCGCCGCCCTGGACGTCTTCGAGCGGGAGCCGCCGCCCACCGACAGCCCGCTCCTCGCCCTGGAGAACGCCGTGCTGACGCCGCACGCTGCCGCGCTGACGCGCGCCTGCGTGACGCGGATGGCGGTGCTGGCGGCCCAGCGGGTCCTCGACGTCCTCGACGGCTATTTGCCGGATGACGTCGCCAACCCCGAGGTGCTGACCACCGAGCGGTGGCGGCACCTGGTCCGCGGCCGACCACGTGCGGCCGAGAAGGTCCACCCGCCATGAACGGAAGGGAAATCAGCCCGTAGCCGGAAAAACCGGGGACAACGCTCGTGCGCTCGCCCCGTACCACCCCCTCCACATCGGAGGGTCATGAGAGGAGAGAGTCATGTTGCATCGGTCGATCAAAGCTTGGTGCGGGCTCCTGCTCCTGTGGGGCCTGACATCGAGCGCGTATGCGCAGTCCAACTTCACCCTCGACGACGTCCCCGCGCTCAAGAACAAGAAGCCCATTCACCTGATCCTGGAGACGGGCGATGGCCACTCCAAGGCGCTACCCATCATCGAGGCCTTCACCAAGAAGACCGGCGTGCCGGTGAACGTGGAGCGGGTGGCCTCGTCCGGCGTGTACGGCAAGGAGAACGTGGAGTTGATGGCCGGGACGGGCCACTACGACGTCGTCTACGTCGAGACCTCGTGGACCACCGAGTGGTCCGACCTCCTCTACAAGCTGAAGGACCTGGCCAACAAGTTCGATCCCGGCAAGTCCGCAGCCCTCGAGAAGGAAATGGCGAACAGGTCGCCGTCGATCCTGGCCACCGGCCAGGCCTACGGCAACCAGATGGTCCTGCCCTTCTACACCTTCGACATGACCATGTGGGTCCGCCAGGACGTCTTCGACGATCCCACCGAGAAGGCCAACTTCAAGACCAAGTACGGTTACGAGCTGGCGGCCGCCAAGACCTGGGAACAGCTCCACGACCAGGCGGCCTTCTTCACCCGCAAGAAGGGCGAGATGCTGAAGGGCCAGCCGCTCGACCACGACCTCTTCGGCCTCAGCATGCAGGCCGGCGCCTACCAGGACAACGACGAGACCACCGCGCGCCTGTGGCCCACGGGCAACGACTGGGTGACCGTGGTCAAGGACGGCACCGGGAAGATCACCAAGTTCGTCATCACCAAGGCGGACAAGGAAGCGCTCAAGACGGTGCTGGCGGAGTACAAGAACGACCTGCAGTGGGATTCGCCGGGCGCCTTGACCGCGAACTTCGACTTCGTGGTGGCGCAGATTGGCAATGGGAATGCCATCATCGCCCCCACCATTTGGGCGAACTGCACCGTGTGGGCGGACGGCATCCTGAAGGAGAAGGTGCCGGGCGGGAAGATCGGCGTCTACCCGACGCCCGGCGGGCAGCCGTACACCGGGGCGTGGTCCTACGGCGTCGCCAAGTCCACCAAGAACCCTGAGGCTGCGTACTGGCTGGTGCGCTACCTGACCTCATACGAGGCCGGCCTGCGCATGTTCAAGGAGGCGGGACTCATCCCCGGCCGAATCGACGTGATGGAGACGGTGTCGAAGAACGAGCCGGTCTACCCGCTGGGAATGCTGGCCAAGTACCACATCGACATCTGGAAGGCGACCGGCAAGTACATCCCGAACCACTACTACTACAACACCAAGGCGGGCGGTAAGGTCTACGACAATCAGATCTATGTCCTCGCCCCGGCGCTCACCGGGGAGAAGACAGTCGAACAGGTGGTCGAGGACCTGACCAAGCAGACCATCGACCTCCAGAACAAGTTCGACAAGACTGCACCCTGCGTCGAGGAGAAGTAGGGCGCATCGGAGCGGGGTCCGTGCGGCCCACCGAGGCCGCACGGATCTCCCCGCGCGATGCCCAGCCAACACCATCCAGGCACGAGGGCACCAATGCTGAGCAATAGTCCACCATTGAGCGGGCTTGCCGGAGAAGCGGCCCGCAAGCCGACCATCTGGGAAACGCTCACCAGCGAGCGTTACTTCCGGTGGACGCTCCTCATCCCGCTATTGGTGCTCCTCGCCGTCTTCATGCTGTATCCGCTCATCTACAGCATCTACTTCTCGTTCCACGACTGGGGGATGCAAGGGGACCCGATCTTCAGCGGGCTCCACAACTACCGGCAGCTGGTGTTCGACCAGAACTTCCTCTTGGCGTTCTGGCGGACGCTCGAGGTGACGCTCATCTGCATCGTGGTCGAGCTCGGGCTCGGGCTGGGGCTGGCGCTGCTCTGGAACCGCGACTTCAAGGGGCAGAACGTGGTGCGGGGGCTGGCGCTGCTGCCGCTCCTGGTGGCGCCGCTCATCCTCTCCCTGCTCTGGAACTTCATCCTCGACTTCAACTTCGGTGCCCTGAACCACATCCTCTCGGCGCTCGGCTTGGGCAGGGTGAACGTCTGGCGCCCGAGCATCGCGCTCTACACCATCTGCTTCATGACCATCTGGCAGTGGCTCCCCTTCTCGACCTTCGTGCTGCTGGCGGGGCTGAAGAGCTTGCCCCGCGACGTCTTCGAGGCGGCGCGGGTCGACGGGGCATCGCGGTGGTACACCTTCCGGCGGCTGACGCTCCCCCTGCTCAGCCCGCTCATCATGATCATCGTGGTGCTGCGGTCGATGTGGCTCATCCGGCTCTTCGACCCGCTCTTCGGGACGACGCGCGGCGGCGTGAACACCGAGCTCCTCGACTGGATCACCTACCGCACCTCGTTCGTCATGTTCGACATCGGGTACGGCTCGGCCATGGCCATCCTCTCCTGGGCCGTCACCATGGCGCTCTGCATGGTGATGTTCCGGCAGCTGATGAAGCAGATGGCGCCCAAGACCTAGCTCGCGGAGACGACACCATGCTCAAGAAGCTGCTGTTCTGGGTGACCACGGTTCTGGTCCTGGCCATCATCGTCGCGCCGCTGGCCTGGATCTACCTCACCGCCTTCAAGGGGCCGGCCGACCTCTTCGCCTCCGATCTGAAGCGGTTCGTGGTCTTCAAGCCCACGCTCGAGAACTTCGTGGTGCTGTTCCGCGACTACCCGTTCTGGCCCAACCTCCTCAACACCTTCATCGTGAGCGTGGCCGGTACCGCGGTCACCGTGATCTGCTCGCTGATGGCCGCCTACAGCTTCGCCCGCTGGAACACGGGCGGCGGCGACATCCTCTTCATGACCGTCTCCACCCGCATGTTCCCCATGGCGGTGGCCGCTGTCCCCCACTTCGTGTTCTTCAAGAACCTGGGGCTGCTGGACACGCACCTGGGGCTGACGCTGCTCTACGTGTTCTTCAACATCTCCTTCGCCACCTTCCTCCTTTACGGGTTCTTCAACGAGGTCCCCAAGGAGGTGGAGCAGGCGGCCATGATCGACGGCTACGGCCGCATCGAGGTGTTCCGCAAGATCGTCTTCCCCCTCATCGGGCCCGGACTGGCGGTGACCTCGGTCTTCTGCCTCATCTGGATGTGGAACGAGTTCTTCTTCGCATTCCTGTTCACCCGCGATGATGCACGAACGGTGAACGTGCTGCTCTCCTCGTTCTGGGGCGGGCTGCAGGTGCAGTACGGGCTCATGACCGCCGGAGCGGCCATCACCATCCTGCCCACGCTCATCGCCGCCTGGTTCATGCAGCGCTACATCATCCGCGGCCTCACCTTCGGCGCGGTCAAGGGGTGACGGCCATGGTGCTCCCTCGCATGAAGCTCTCCGACCGGATTACCTGGGCGGTGCTGTGCTGGATCTTCTTCAACCTGCTCTGGCTCCGCTTTCTGGAGAAGTCCTTCCCGCAAAGCGTGGGCGCGCTCCTCGCCACCATCGGCGCCGTGGCGCTGGTGTGGTTCTGGCCGCGGCCGCTGGAGGAGGCCTGGGAGGAAGAGGCGGCGCCCGTGGGCGGGCAAGCCGAAGGCATCGCGGGCGAGAGGAGGGAGTAACCGTGGCCGAGGTAAAGCTCGAGAGCGTCACCAAGCTGTACGGGCGCAAGAAGGCCGTCGACGGCGTGAGCGTCACCTGCAAGGAGGGCGAGTTTCTCTCCATCTTCGGCCCGACCGGCGCCGGCAAGAGCACGATTCTCAAGATGATCGCGGGGATCGAGGAGATCACTTCCGGGACCATCCGCTTCAACGGGCGCGTCGTGAACGACCTGCCGCCGCAGGAGCGAAACGTCTCGATGGCATTCGAGAGCTACAACCTCTACCCGCACATGAAGGTCTACGACAACGTGGCCTTCCCGCTGCGCGCGCCGCGCTGGGGGCTCAGGCTCGAGCCGGCCGAGGAGCGGCGGCGGGTGAAGGAGATCGCCGACTTCCTGGGCATCGGCGAGCTCTTGGAGCGGCTCCCGCAGCACCTCTCCGGCGGCCAGAAGCAGCGCGTCTCCCTGGCCCGGGCGCTGGTGCGGCGGCCGGAGGTCTACCTCCTCGACGAGCCCATCGCCCACCTCGATGCCCGGCTCAAGTTCTCGACCCAGTCGCTGCTCAAGGAGTTCGCCTCGAAGTACGGCAGCACGATCGTCTACGTCACCCACGACTACCGCGAGGCGCTGGCCCTGTCGCACCGCATCGTCGTGCTCCGCCGCGGCACCATCGAGCAGGAGGGGACACCCGAGGAGGTGTTCCACACGCCCAGGACGGACTTCGTAGGACGGCTCATCGGCGAGCCGCCCATGAACCTCATCGACGGCGACGCGGCGACCCGCGACGGGGAGGCCTGGTTCCAGGTGGGCGACCGGTTCGGCCTCCCCATCCGCGGCCCGCGCGCCGAGGCGATGCGCGCCGTCACCCGCACCGAGCAAGGCAAGCCGGTGGCCCGGCTCGGGATCCGGCCCGAGAACATCCGGGTCTCGCGGGCACGGCCCGGGCCCGCCGCCTTCCAGCTCCCGGTGTACGCCGTGGTGCAGGAGGCGCAGAGCACGGTCGTCACCTTCGAGCTCCCGGGGACGTTCTTCTACGCCCGCACCCGGCAGGAGATCGGCTCCGCTGACTACCGGGTTGGCGAGCCCCTCTGGATCGACCTGGATCCCGAGAAGATCTTCTTCTTCCCCAGGACCGTCGCCCTCTCCACCAAGGCCTAGCCATGAGCCAAGTCGAACTGCGCTCGATGTGGAAGATCTACCCCCGCGGCAACGTGGTCGGTGTCAAGGACCTCTCCTTCACCATCCGGAACGAGGAGTTCCTGGCCATCCTCGGCCCCTCCGGCGGGGGGAAGAGCTCGACGCTGCGGATGCTGGCCGGCCTGGAGGAGATCACCCGGGGTGAGCTGGCCTTCGACGGCACGGTCGTGAACCATCTCGGGCCGGCGGAGCGGAACATCGCCCTTGCCTTCGAGTCCTACGCCCTCTATCAGCGCCTCTCCGTCTACGAGAACATCGCCTTCCCGCTGCGGGCGCGCGGGATGAAGCAGGCCGCGGTCGCCCAGAAGGTGCGCTGGATCGCCGAGCTGCTCGACCTCGAGCCGCTGCTCGACAAGTACCCCGGCTCGCTGGCCGGGGGCCAGCAGCAGCGCGTCTCCCTGGCACGTGCCTTCGTCCGGCAACCCAAGTTGACGCTGCTCGACGAGCCCATCTCCCACATGGACCAGCGGCTGCGCGCCGAGGTCCGGGCGCGCATCCGCCACCTCCACGAGGAGATGCACAACACCACCGTCTACGTGACCCACGACCAGGCCGAGGCGGTCTCGCTCTGCGACCGGATGGTGATCCTCCACCAGGCTCAGCTGCAGCAGATCGGAACCGTCGAGGAGATCTGGCACCGCCCGGCCAATCGCTTCGTGGCTTCGTTCGTGGGCGAGCCGGCCATGAACCTCCTGCCGGCGCGGCTCCGCGACCGCACTACGGTGGTGCTCCCCGAGGTGGACCACGAGTCAGCGCTGTCCTTCCGGGGTGAGCTCGACCCGGGCGCCCACGCCGAGGTGACCATCGGCATCCGGCCCCAGGAGATCGGGGTGCTGCGCGCCGCTGGGGTGGCGAACACCCTGCCCTGCATCGTGCGGCTGCTCGAGTTCCAGGGCGAGAACACCATCCTCACCGTGACCACGGACGGGCCCGCCCAGCACACGCTGAAGGTGGCGGTCGCCGCCAGTGAGGCGAACGCCGTGGGCGAGCGCGTATTCTTGCAGGTGCGGCCCGAGAGCATCCACCTCTTCGAAGGAGATCGCCCGGTGCTGCGCCGGGCGCTGGCTGGCTGAGGGCGCACGGTCGGGCCGACGTCGACGGGATACGGACGGAGGACGCGATGAGCACGAACGGTGGAACCAAGCCCTGTTTCGTCGGGATCGACGTGGGGACGTCCGCGTGCAAGGTCATCGCTGTGGACGGGTCGGGGGCGGTGCTGGCCCGGGCGGCGCGCGACTACCCGCTCTCCACCCCGCGGCCGGGCTGGGCGGAGCAGAACCCAGCCGACTGGTGGAGGGCCACCGACGAGGCGATGCAGGCGCTGCGCGCCGCCCTCCCCGCCGGCTACGCGCCCCAGGCCATCGCCCTGTGCGGCCAGATGCACGGCCTGGTACCGCTTGACCGCGACGACCGGGTGATCCGCCCGGCCATCCTCTGGTGCGACAACCGGACCGGCGCAGAGTGCGACGAGCTGACCGAGCAGCTGGGCGGGCTGTCCAGGGTGGTGGAGCTCATCAACAACCGCTTCCTTCCCGGCTACACCGCCGGGAAGATCGTCTGGCTGCGCAAGCACGAGCCGCGCGCCTTCGAGCGGATGCGCCGCATGCTGAACCCCAAGGACTACATCCGGCTGCGGATGACCGGGAACCACGCCACCGAGGTGGCCGACGCCTCGGGCACGGCGCTGTTCGACGTGCGCAACCGGCGCTGGTCCGCCCAGGTCCTCGAGGCGGTAGGACTCCGCGCCGACCAGGTGCCGGAGGTGTTCGAGTCGCAGGTGACGAGCGGCACGCTGCGCGCGGAGGTGTCCTCGAGCTGGGGGCTGCCTCCGGGCCTCCCGGTGGTAGGCGGCGGCGGCGACGGGGTCACCCAGATCACCTCGATGGGCATCGTCTCCGAGGGGCCGGTGGGAGTGATCTTCGGGACGGCCGGGGTGGTCGGCGGCGCCGCCAACCACTGCCCGGACAACAAGGACGGCCTGCTCCAGGTCTTCTGCGGGAACTCGCCGGACCGCTGGAATCCCATGGGCTGCACCCTGAACGGCGCCGGGTCGTTCCAATGGCTCTTCGACGTCCTCTCGGAGGTGCCGGGCGCCAAGCTCGACTTCGACGCCCTGGTCCGGGTGGCCGAGTCGGCGCCGGTGGGGAGCGACGGTCTCTTGTTCCTGCCCTACCTCATGGGCGAGCGGTGCCCGCAGGTGGCGCCGGACGCCCGGGCCGCGCTGGTAGGCCTGACCCGCGCCCACCGCCTGGGCCACATCGTCCGCAGCGTGATGGAGGGCATCGTCCTCAACATCCGCGCCGTGCTGGAGCTCATCGTTCGCGGCGGCGTGGCCTGCACCGAGATCCGCGCCTCCGGCGGAGCCACCGCCTCGCCGTTCTGGATGTCGCTGCTCGCCGACGGGCTGGGGCGGGACGTGGTGACGGTGACCGGCGCCTCGGAGGGGGGCGCTTACGGCGCTGCCCTCATCGCCGGGGTGGGGGTGGGGGCCTGGAGCGACCTGGACCGGGCCGTCGCTGCCATCCAGGAGACGACGCGGGTAAGGGTCGATCCCGGACGGGCGGCGCTGTACCGGCAGCAGCTGTCGCCCCTCGGGGCGCTCTTCTCTGCCCTCGAGCCCATCCGATCCATGGCCGGCCCGCAGTAGACCTCGCCCCGCGGGACGCGGGCCGTCCCAGCGCCGTACCGGAGCACGAACCCTTAGAGGAGGTGTGGAAATGATCAGTGACCTGAGCCTCGGCCGGGTGCGGCCGCTCGACAGCACCATCCGCGCGTCGGTGCGCTCCCTGGTGCAGGGTCGAGAGCAACCGGTTCCCATCGTCTCCGAGGAGGAGCGCTATCTTTCGCACATCCTCGACCTGCCGCTCTCCCTCGAGGTCTACGGCGAGCTCAAGGGGCTGGCCCGTGCCTTCGGGGTGACCAAGACCTTCCGCTCGGTGATCGACACGTTCCAGGTGCCGGCGGGCGAGACGCCAGCCGGGTTCCGGATCGAGTTCGTGCTCGACGCCGACGCCGTGGTGCGCGCCGACCTGGTGCGCGACATCTCCTGCGACAGGAACGGCCGGAAGCGGGCCACCCGGGTGCTGTTCAGCGCCGACAGCGCCAACCCCTACGAGGTGGCCCCCATCGCCGGGATGCTGGCCAACCTGACCTGCAACCCGGGGATCGTCTACGACCTGTTCATCAACAACCCCAAGGCCAACGTGGGGAAGAAGTTCAAGACCCGCGACGAGGTCATGCTGGAGATCGGCCGCATCGTCGGGCCCGGCGTCGACATCAGCGTCGAGCTCAACAACCCCTTCGAGGAGTCGGAGCAGAAGATCCTCGAGGAGGCGGAGAAGTTCCGGGAGATGCTCACGCCCTACCGGGTGGTGATCAAGGTCCCGCACACCGGTCCGGTGAACGCGCGGAACGTGGGCGAGCTGCTGGCCGGCGACAAGCTCTTCCACCGTCGGTTCGACGCGGGCACGACCGCGGACATGCTGCGCGGCCACAACCTGGCGCTCATGCTGCGCGACCACGGCTTCCGGATCAACTTCACCCTGATGTTCGAGCCCTACCAGAGCGCCATGGCCCTCCAGGCCAAGCCATACTTCATCAACAGCTTCGTGCGCATGCGGCTCCTGCAGACCGCGGCCTTGGCCCAGCTGGTGGAACGCTACCGGGCCACTCATGACGACGCCTACCTGGCCAAGCTGCGCACCTGGATGGTGGAGAAGGACTACCTGGCGCCGGAGGAGAAGGACCTCGAGGCCGGCGCCCTGCTGGGCATGGCCGACCGCATCCTCCGCTACCGCCAGTACCGTGAGGGCTTCGATGGCCTGGACGGCGTGCGGCACAACCTGAACGTGCTCCGCACCTGCAACCTCCCGGACACGCGCCTCATCATCTGCAGCATGGAAGGGGAGACGATGTACCCCGACCTGGACAGCCTCCTCGCCCGGCCCGAGCTGGCCGACATGACCGACCGGGTGGTGATCACCGCCGAGCCGGGCTACCTGGCCCGGTTCACCTCGAGCAACCAGGTCGTCTCGTATCAGCGCCGCTTCATGAACGCGGCGCAGGGGCAGCAGTAGCCGCCGGCAGCCCGGGGCGGCGGCGGGCCGCCCCGGGGCGCCGCCGGGAACGACGTCCGCGAAGGTCACGCGGGGAAGGGAGTGGTCATGATTCTCGAGAGGTTCGCGCTCAAGGACCGGATCGCCCTGGTGACGGGAGCCGGTCAGGGGATCGGGGCAGCCTGCGCCCAGGCGCTGGCCGAGGCTGGGGCGGCGGTGGTCGTCAGCGACATCATCGGACCCCGGGCCGAGGCGACCGCGGCCAGGTTCCGCGACGGCGGCCTGAAGGCCGAGGCAATGACGCTCGACGTCACCGCCTGGCGCGACGTCGACGCGGCGGTGGCCCAGGTCGAGAAGCGTCACGGGCGCATCGACGTCCTGGTCAACAATGCGGGCATCGCCATCAGCGAGGTGCCGGCGGAGTCCATGACCAACGACCAGTGGCACAAGGTCATGGACGTCAACCTGCACGGGGTATTCTACTGCTCCCGGGCGGTCGCCCGCGGGATGCTGGCGCGCAAGAGCGGCGCCATCGTCAACATCGGCTCCATCTCCGCGTACATCGTCAACACGCCGCAGGAGCAGTGCAACTACAACGCGGCCAAGGCCGGCGTGCACCAGCTCACCAGGTCGATGGCCGCCGAGTGGGCCACCCGCGGCGTCCGGGTCAACGCGGTCGCCCCCGGCTACACCGACACCCCGCTCCTCTCCTTCGCCAAGGGGGGCCCCTCGTTCAAAGTGTGGATGGACATGACGCCGACGGGGCGGCTGGCCGACCCGCTGGAGGTGGCGGCGGTGGTGCTGTTCCTGGCCTCCGACGCGGCCAGCAACGTGACCGGCAGCATCGTCACCGTCGACGGCGGCTACACGCTCTGGTAGGGCGCGCTGCTCCTCCGGGAGCAGCGCCGTCTCCGACTCCCCGCGCCGGCGGCCGCCGGCATGGCCGGCGTCGGCAGGAGGCGCACGTGACCGAGGCGCGGCGGATGCCATCCTTCCTGGAGCGGGGTGTGGCCCAGGTGGCGCTGGTGGTGGAGGACCTGGACAAGGCGGTCGAGGCCTACTGGCACCGGTTCGGGATCGGCCCCTGGCACTTCTACACTTACGAGAAGCCGCTGCTCCGCCGGATGACCCGCCACGGGGCGCCCTCCGAGTACGCGATGCGGGTGGCGCTGGCCAACGCCGGGCCCACCCGCATCGAGCTCATCGAGCAGAAGTCGGGTGACACCGTCTACGCCGAGTTCATCCGCAAGCACGGCTACGGCGTCCAGCACCTCGGCCTGGTGGTGGACGACATGGCGGCGGCCATCCGGGAGGCCGAGGCCGCCGGCTACCGGGTGACCATGTACGGCGCCGGCTTCGGCCTGGACGGCGACGGCGCCTACGCCTACCTGGACACCGAGGACGACATGGGGACCACCTTCGAGCTGGTGGAGCGCCCCAAGCGCCGGGCCACGCCGGAGAAGATCTACCCGCCTCCGGCCAGGCCGGGCTGAGCCGGGCCCGCGGATGAGATCGAACCGCCGGGCCGGGGAGTGCTTCGTGGGGCTCGATCTGGGCACCTCCGCGTGCAAGGCCATCGCCGCGGACGGAGCCGGAGCCATCGTCGCCCGGGCAGCGACCGAGTACCCGCTCTCCACCCCGCAGCCGGGGTGGGCGGAGCAGGACCCGTCCGCCTGGTGGAGGGCGGCCGACCTGACCATGCGGGCGCTCCGGACCCAGCTCCCCTCCCCGGGCGCGGTTCAGGCCATCGGCCTCTCCGGCCAGATGCACGGGCTCGTCGCCCTCGACCGAGCCGACGACGTCATCCGCCCGGCCATGCTCTGGTGCGATCAGCGCGGCCTCCGCCAGTCCGATGCGCTCACCGAGCGGGTGGGCGGGCTCGAGGCGCTGGTGGCCCAAACCGCCAACCGGCTATGGCCCTGCGACACCGCCGGGAAGGTCCTGTGGCTCCGGGAGGAGGAGCCCCGGGCCTATCGGCGCCTGCGCCGCTTCCTCAACCCCAAGGACTACCTGCGGCTGCGCATGACCGGCGAGCACGCCACCGACGTGTCCGACGCCTCGGGGACCGGGATGTTCGACGTGCGGCACCGGCGGTGGTCTGCCCGGCTACTCGACGAGGTCGGGCTCTCGCCCGGGCAGGTGCCGATCGCGTACGAGTCCCACGAGACGACCGGCCGGCTGCGCCCGGAGGTCGCCGACGGCTGGGGCCTGCCGCGGGGGACGCCGGTGGTCGGCGGCGGCGGCGATTCGGTGGCGCAGACCACCGCCATGGGCGTGGTCTCCGAGGGGCCGCTGGGAGTGATCCTGGGGACGGCGGGGGTCGTCGCCGGCGCGACCCCCGCCTGTCCCGAGAACCGGGGCGGCTGGCTGCAGGTCTCCTGCGGCAACGCACCGGATCGCTGGCATGCCATGGGTGTGAGCCTGAACGGCGGTGGGGCGTTCCAGTGGCTGCTGGAGACGCTTCGGGAGGTCCCGGGCGCGGTGCTAGACCTCGACGCGCTCACCCGGCTCGCCGCGGAAGCGCCGGCCGGCAGCGAGGGGCTTCTCTTCCTTCCCCACCTCATGGGCGAGCGCTGCCCGCACGTGGCAGGCGGAGCGCGCGGTGCGCTGGTCGGATTAACCCGGGCCCACCGCCTGGGCGAACTGGTGCGGAGCGTCATGGAGGGCATCGTCCTCAACCTCCGGGCCATCCTGGAGCTCTTCCTCGCTGGCGGGTGGCGGTGCGACGAGCTCCGCGCCTCCGGCGGCAGCACCGCCTCGCCGTTCTGGCTCTCGCTCCTCGCCGACGGCCTGGGACGCGACGTGGTGACCGTCACCGGAGCCTCCGCGGGCGGCGCCTATGGCGCGGCCCTCCTCGCCGGCGTCGGAGCCTGCGCTTGGCGCGGCCTCGACGAGGCGGTCCGCGTGATCCGCGAGGCCGGGCGGGTGCGACCGGAACCGGAGCGCGCTTCGCGCTACCGGAGCGCCCTGCCCGTCCACGAGCGCGCCTTTGCCGCGCTCGACAGCCGGCCGCCCGGCCGCCCAGCCCCCGGCCCCCCGCCGCGCCGCGGCTGAATACCTGTTGCCCCGACCGATGTTCCCGGTGAGACTCACCACCCTCCCCGCCCGGCCACGACCGCTCCTGGAGACTCCTTGACCACCCGGCTCACCATCTTCGACCTCGACGGGACCCTGATCGACTCCGTCGACGACCTGGCCGTGTCCGTGAACCACGCGCTGCGGGCAGCCGGGCTCCCGCCTCGCACCCGGGACGAGGTCCGGAGCTTCGTCGGCAACGGCGCGCGCCCGCTGATTGCGCGCTCGGTGGGTGATCACCCCGAGCGGGTCGAGGAGGTGCTCGCCATCTGGCGCCCGTACTACGAGGAGCACCTGCTCGACCACACTCGTCCCTATCCCGGGATCGTCGAGGTGCTGGCCAGAGCGCGTCGCTCGCTGGCCGTGCAGACCAACAAGCCCGGCGCCATGGCGCGCAGGATCCTCGAGGGGCTGGGTCTCCTGTCGCGCTTCGCGGTGGTTGTGGGCGGCGGGGAGGGGCCACCCAAGCCGGATCCAGGCGGCGTGCGCGCCATCCTCGAGCGCGTGGGGGCCCGCGCCGAGGACGCGGTACTGGTGGGAGACACGCCGATCGACCTGGCCACCGCCCGCAACGCGGGGGTCACCTTCGTGGCCGTCACCTGGGGGCTGGAGACCCGGGAGGAACTGGTCCGCGCCGGCGCGGTGAACCTGGTAGACCGGGCCGAGGACCTCGCCGGGTGGCTGGCCTGAACAAGCCTCCGGGGCGCGTCGCCGCACGGCGGGAAAACTCGATCCGCTCGGCCCGGCGTGCTACGCAGTCGACATGCTGCGCGCCGGGCTGAAGATCCTCCTCGCGGGCGCGGCCCTGGCAGCCGTCTGGGCCTTCGTCCCGGTGGGCGGGCGCACGCTCGCCGACCGCTGGCACCGCGCCCGCACCCCCACCGAGTTCCTGGCGCGGGGCTGGACGGAGATCGCGGGCAAGCAGGCCGGCCCGCCGGCCCAGCAGCGCCCTCCGGCGCGGGCGCAGGGGCGCGCGGCCGCCCCGGGCGGGTACCCTTCCGAGTCCCACTCCGACGCCGACCGCAAGGCGCTCAACCGCACGCTCTCCCAGCATCTCTAGGCGCGGGTTGCGCGGCCGGTTTTCCCGTCCGCACGCCCGGCGCTGGGGAAGCGAGCCGCCCTCACGCACCTTCATCAAGGGGGCTCGAGACCGCGGGCTCCAGGCGGCAGGCCCTGTGAGCGCGGGGGGCGCTGGCGATCCAGTTCTCGAGCTTGGGTCCCGTTCCGCCGCCGACCCTCCAGGGGTGCTCTTCGCCGAGGGCGCTCCCCGCGACCGCCCTGGCGACCGGGCTGCCGGACCTCACCCGCCTGCCAGCGGGCGTTGCCCGCCGTGGTGGACATCGTCACCAGCCAGCCCGCCCCCTCATCGGCGGCGCGCCCTCGGACCTTTCCGACCGGCTGCGCCACGGGTCAAGAAAGGCCGTCACCAACGTCCGCCTGCCGGGCAGGGTGGTGTGCGTCGACTCCGAGACCGACCTGGCCCTCCTCAAGGTAGACGCCGGC
>DATKKF010000142.1:0-79875 GCA_035543115.1 Myxococcaceae bacterium | reverse complement strand
GCTGGGGCGCACGGCGCTCTTGCGGAAACCCTGCAGTGGGCCAGGACGATTCTTCGGACCCTCGACTCGTAGCGCTCGTCGTTCCTGGTTGGACTCGTCGGTGATTGGCTGCGTTGCGCCATCCTGTGCTGACGACATCTGCACCTTCTCTCGGATCTTGCGCGCCACCGTTCCGGGGCTCACGCTCGAACCTAAAATGGTTCTATTTGGGTCCCATGGTCAACTGACGAGCCCGATGCCCGGGCCGGAGCCTGAATGCGGAAAGCAGGGTCGACCGTCGGCGTGCGTCGTACGAGCAGCGCCGCCATCCAGGCGCTGGCGGTGCGGCCACGGTACTTGCTCTCCAAGGAGGGGCTTGCGCCGGTCGCTTACGCGATCATGCCGGCATTCAGCGCGGGCAACCCGCTGGCGCGGAAGGACCAAAAGGCGGCGCGGGGCTCAGGCTGTACGAGACCTTTGTCGCGGGCTTACAGAGGACCTCCGGGCTTCCCATGCCAACGCGAGGTCCTCTTCAACTCACGCCTTGACCTTGGCGAGATGGACCTCCTGCCATCGCTGCCACTCTTCGAGCGCCACCCGCGAGCGGTTGACGACTTGGTGCAAGAGAGCCAAGACGGCTGGGCTGTTGGGTGGAAACTCGCCAATGGCCTCCAGGAGTCCGGCTGCCGCAGCCAGCCGATCCATGATCTCGGAAGGCGCCATTGCCGCGACCGCGAGTTCGAGCGCAGTCCGCGCCTCTCGTCGGAGATGGCTGAGATCAAGCGATGTTTCGCCATGCCCGAGCTCGGAACTCTTCTCACGCTTGCTCATGCGCTAGACCCTGTTCGCCTCGAGGGACAAGAGCCTTGGCCCGTTTCCGGGATTGACATAAAGACAGACGCACCCACCGCCGCCGCGAGGGGCGGGGTGGGCGCATGCCGGCGACCGCGCCGGCTTTCCCGTACGCACGGGGACTCAGTTGACTTTGACTGTGATGCTCTTCGGCTTGGCCTCGGCCCGCTTGGGCACGAAAATCCGGAGAACACCATTCTTCTGTTCGGCGCTGGCCCTGTCCGCCTCAAGCGTCGCGGGGAGGGTGAAGCTCCGGGCGAACATCCCGTAGGGCCGTTCGATCCGGTGATAGCTTTCTCGCCTCTCCTCGCGCTCGAGCTTTCGCTCGCCGCGTACGGTGAGGGTGCCGTCCTCGAGGCGAACGTCCACGTCCTTTGCGTCCACCTCAGGGAGGTCAAACTTGAAGGTCACGCCCTCGGAGTCCTCGAAGACGTCGACCGAGGGGGTCCAACCGTACGACTCCGTGCTCCGGTTGAGGCCCACGCTGGTGTCGAACAACCGATTCACTTCATCCTGCAGACGCGCGAAGTCGCGTCCCGGGGTCCACCGCTGCATCTCGTTCATGGTCCGTGCTCCTGCTCGTTGCCAAGGCGCGCCGGAAACGCGCCCGAGTTCAAGAACGCGCCGAAGGTAATTCGTAGATTTTGACCGTCAAGACGCGGCGCCGCGCAGGAATTCCCAAGTCCCTATCGCGAAGTACGGACATTTCACCATGGGCGAACGGACTCAGGCCGTGCGAACCATTTGTGGCGGGGCAGGACGGCCACGCACGTCCATCAGCGCTCAACGCGCTGAGGAGGCCGTCCACCGCGCCACCCTGGCTGCCGTCCGCCGTCTTTCACGCGCCTTGCCGCCGTCCGCACGTCGGGCACTGCCAAGGCTCGTTTACCGAGATGCCCGTGTGCGGAACCGACGCCGTGACGCCGCGCCAGGAAACCGAGAGCCACCGTGTCGGACGCCAGGAGAACGTCACGCCACGCCGGCCGAGGTTTGCGTAGACGTGCCCGACAAGCGGGATGCGACGACGGAAGCGAAATCTCACGGGCTCCTCCGGTGTAGACGTGTCGTAACCGGCCGAGGATCGGCGTCTTGAGCGCAGGCGGCTGACCGGCAGAGTCGGCGCCATGCCCCGACGACCCAGCACCGAAGAGTGGATCGCCCTGCTGTCCGAGTTCGAGCAGAGCGGCCTGCAGCAGAAGGAGTTCTGCGCCAAGCACGACCTCTCCATCGCCGCGTTTCAGTACTGGTACTACCGGAAGGCCAAGAAGCACTCCGAATCGGCAGCCAAGCTTTCCGAGTCCTTCCTGCCCATCGAAGTCGTAGGCTCTGCCGCGCCTTCAGCGCGGCCGGCGGGAGCGGTGGTGGAGATCGCGCTCGCCGGAGGCATCGTGGTGCGGCTGCCAGCCGGGACCGAGCCCAGGTACGTGAGCGAGCTGCTGCGCGCCCTCCGGTAGCCGCGCTCGTGCTCCTCCTCCCGCGGTCGGTCCGCATCCTGCTGGCGGCCAAGCCCATCGATATGCGCAACAGCATCGACGGGCTCGCCGCCATCATCCGCAACGAGTGGAAGGAGGACCTCTACGCCGGGGACCTCTTCATCTTCGTCAGCCGGCGCGGCGACCGCACCAAGGTGCTCACCTGGGACAACGGCGGCTTCGTGCTGTTCTACAAGCGGCTCGAGCAGGGCCGTTTCCGGCTCCCGGCCTTCCGCGAGCGCCGCACGTGCCGGGCGAGAGCGCGCCTTTGCGGCTCCTGCGCGCGTTCATGAAGCTGCTCCGCCATCCGCTCCGCTCCTTGCGCGCCTATCTCGTCGACGACTGGGCGATGCAGACGATGATCCTCCTCTTCATGCGCACGCTCGAGGGGCATTTGCGTCTGCGGCTGGGCGCGCTCGGCCTCACCACCGCGCTCGCCGAGGGGCCGGCGCCAACCGCGGCCATCCCCGAGGCGACCGCGCTGGCCCACCGGGTGGAGGAAAAGATCGACGGCTTCTTAGAGAGCCTCATCAGCGAGACGGTCCTGGCCACGCCGACCACCGCGCACATCCTCGGCGGCGCCTGTATGGGCGCGAGCGCTGGCGAGGGCGTCATCGACGACAAGCACTGCGTCTTTGGCTACGAAGGGCTTTACGTGATCGACGGTTCGGCCATTTCCGCCAACCCGGGGGTGAACCCGGCGCTGACCATCACCGCACTGGCGGAGCGGGCGATGTCCTTCGTTCCGCCGGCGTCGGCGTAGCGTCGAGCCTGGCCGCGCCAAGCCAACTCCGTAGCCGCTCGGCGCTTCGCCAAGGCATCGCGACGCCAAGGGGAGCACCCTTTCTGGGAAGCGGCACCCCTACTTCGGCTCGGACAGGTTGATGCATCGGCCTTCGCGGCAGGCTGCCCTGAAGAGCGCGGGCTCGCAGACCGGCAGGTTCGAGAACTCGCGCTTGCAGGACGTTCGAACGAGCATTTGCTCCCTCGCGAGCGCCGCTTTGAACTGAGCGCCGACGACGCTCTTCGGCATCATCACCGGTGAGGGGCAGGCGCCAACGCGGAAGAAATAGCCGTCACATTCCTCGTCGGTGGTGCACCGGTTGGCTTGCGACGACAGGAAGTGCTCGAGGTTCTGGAGTGCTTCCTTGCAGGTCTTGCCAGGTACCCACGTGCACTGACGCGAAAAGCACCGGCAGACGTATCCATCCTGGGTCCGCGAGGTGGCGTCGCCCGCGGGGCCATGCCCGGAGCTCGGGGGATCGGCGACGTTGTCACAACGCTCCCATTCATCGACGCCCCGCACTTGGCACTCGGTGTCCGCGGCGCAGGGGCGAGGCCGTGGCGGTGGCGGAGGACCCCTGAGCAGCACCAGCGCCGCGACGGCCGTGGCCGCGATTGCAGAGACGATGAGGAGCAGGGTCCGGCGCGAATGATCGGTTTCGTTCAAGGATGGCCCTCGACTCTGCTCGGGCAGAACGGGTCGAGGTCCTCGAGGAGCTGGTCAGCAGACTGGAGCGGCGCGGGACCTGCAAGCTCGGCCTGCGCCGACTGGAGGAAGAGGCGGCATGGATCGAGAGGTACCGCCAGCTCTGGGACGCACGCTTCGACGAGCTGGACAAGGTTCTCGAGGAACTGAAACGGAAGGAGAAGGTCGATGGACGCAAGAAGAGAGAGTGAGCCTACCCCGGTGAAGAACCGCACGACGGTGGAACGGAAGTCCGAGCGTGAGCTCGTGGTTACGCGAACCTTCAACGGCCCGGCGCGCGTCGTGTTTGAGGCGTGGACCAAGCCCGAGCTACTCAAGCGGTGGTGGGCACCGAAGTCGACAGGCGTGTCCCTGCTTTCCTGCGAGGCGGATGTTCGTGTCGGGGGCAGGTACCGTTTCGAGTTCGGCCACGGGGCCTGAAAGCCTATCGCGTTCTTCGGCAGGTACATCGAAGTGGCATCGCACTCGCGCCTCGTCTGGACCAATGACGAAAGTGACGACGGTGCCGTCACCACGGTGACCCTTCGAGGAAAAAGGTGGCAAGACGCTGCTGGTCATGCACGAACTCTATCCGTCGAAGGAAGCTCTCGACGGTGCCATCGCCGGGATGGAGGGTGGGATGCGCGAGACGTTCGAGCAATTGGACGAGCTTCTCGTCACCCTGGGCGCGAGCGTGGGACGGTCATGAAGTCGTCGATCTCGCGGTCGGCCGCCTGGCTCTCCATTACCCGGAAGAGAACCCCGACGAGGTCGTGGCCGCCCTCGACGACAAGGCCGAGGCTGTGATCCGCGAGTTCGAAGCCCAGCACAAGGAGGCGCGCCGTTCGCTGCGCCGTAGACGGGATCGTGGCGCGCTGGAATGTTCGCCGCCCATATCATCACGGGTTTGCTGAAGGGCTACTCAACCACCAGGAAAACCAACGATGCGCTGGTACCACTACGTTGCTTACTTCTTCGGCGGTGCGTTCCTGGCCAACGCCATCCCCCACTTTGTCAACGGCGTCTCTGGCAACCCCTTCCAGAGCCCCTTTGCTACGCCTCCTGGGGAAGGGCTGTCCTCGTCGACCGTGAACGCACTGTGGGGGGCCTTCAACTTCGGGGTGGCCTACCTGCTGCTGGCTCGCGTGGGGACCTTCGAGTTTCGCAAGACAAGACACATCCTCATTGCCGGGCTTGGCGCCTTGCTGATGTCCGTGATGCTGGCTCGGACCTTTGGCCGCTTCCACGGTGGACTCTGACTGGCCCCCTGAGCAAGCCAATTGGACGCTCGTCGCGACGGTCGATGAGAGCGGACACTCGTCGAGAGCGCCAGGACCACCCCTAGCGCCAAGCGTTTCCAGATTTGCGCCACGGCGCCCCGAGGGGAGCTGCAACGACATTCAACTCGACTCCAAGCCTTCCGCGGGCTTGGCCCGCAACGCCGAAGGCCCGCCGGGGCGCTCGGCACATGGCAGGATGGGACCATGTTTCCTTCCGGCCCGCCGGTGCCCGACGCCTCGGCGCAGACCGCCCTGCAGGTCATCTTCCAGGGTACGGCCAGCGAAACCGGGGAGCGCTTCTTCATGGCGCTGGTGGAGAACCTCGCCCGGGCACTCAGCACACGCGGCGCGTGGGTCACGGAGTTCCTGCCGGTCGAACGGCGACTCCGAGCGCTCGCCTTCTGGCTGGGGGGGGAGTGGATCCAGCACTACGAGCAAGGCCTCGACGGCACCCCCTGTCAGGCGGTCCTGGAAGATCGCCGGCTCCTCCACCTCCCCGACCGAGTCCTCGAGCTCTATCCGGAAGAGCCGAACCTCCGCGGGATGGGCGCGGTCAGCTACATGGGAGCACCTCTGGCCGACCTGGACGGGACCATCCTGGGCCACATGGCGGTGATGGATACCAAGCCCATGCCAGAGGATCCGGTCCGCTTGACGGTGTTCGAGATCTTCGCCGGGCGCGCGGCGGCGGAGCTCCGGCGCTTGCGAGCCGAGCGCGGGATCCGGGCACGGGAGGCACAGCTGGCCCGCCTGGTCGGGAGCACCATGGACGCCATCGTTCAGCTCGACGGCGAGCTCCGGGTGGCCCAGATGAACCCTGCGGCCGAGCGGACCTTCGAGCTTCCCTCGGAGCATGCCCACGGCCTACCGCTGTCCCGGCTGACCTCTCCGGAGGACGCCGCGAAGCTCGCGACGCTCGGGCAGGACCTCCTGGCCCGGCCCGCCCAGGAGCGGAGTGCCTGGGTTTCCGGGGGGCTGACCGGTCTGACTGCCGGCGGCAACAACTTCCCGGCCGAGGCGACGCTCTCGGTCTTCGAGCTCGAGGGGCGGCAGCACTTCACCCTCATTCTCCGCAACGTCAACGAGCGGCTCGAGGCCGAGCGGCGGATCGTGACCCTGACCGACGAGGCCGAGTACCTCAGGACCGAGCTCCGCGAACTGGGACGGTCGGGGAAGATCATCGGGAGGAGCGAAAAGCTGGCGGAGGTGCTCGCTGAGCTTCGGCAGGTCGCGCCCACCGACTCGACCGTGCTGATCCTCGGCGAGACCGGCACCGGCAAGGAGCTGTTCGCCCGCGCCATCCACGAGGGCAGTCAGCGTCGGGGGAAGCCCCTGGTCAAGGTGAACTGCGCGGCGATTCCGGCCACCCTGATCGAGAGCGAGTTCTTCGGCCACGAACGCGGCGCGTTCACCGGCGCCACCGCCAAGCGCGACGGCCGCTTCACCCTCGCCGATGGAGGGACCATCTTCCTCGACGAGGTGGGAGAGATCCCCCTCGAGCTGCAGGGCAAGCTCCTCCGCGTGCTCCAGGAGGGGGAGTTCGAGCCGGTGGGAAGCTCTCGCACCCGCAAGGTGGACGTCCGGGTCGTGGCCGCGACCAACCGGGACCTGTCGAAGGCGACCGCCGAGGGAAGGTTCCGGGAGGACCTCTTCTACCGATTGAGCGTCTTTCCCCTCACCCTGCCCCCGCTGCGCGAGCGAGGCGACGACGTGGTTCTCCTGGCGGAGGAGTTCGCACGCCAGCTTGCCGCCCGCGCGGGACGGCAGTTCGCGCCTCTCTCCCCGGAGGCAATGGACCGACTTCGTCGCTACTCCTGGCCGGGCAACGTCCGCGAGCTTCAGAACGTCATCGAGCGGGCGGTCATCACCGCGCGCGGCGGTCAACTGAACCTCGACCGGGCACTCCCGGTGGCCAGCCTCGCCGAGGAAGCGGACGCACCCCTTGCCAATCGGAGTGCCGTGGTCACCGCCAAGGAACTGGCCCGCCTGGAGCGCGACAATCTCTTGCGCGCGCTGGAATCGACCGGCTGGCAGATCGCCGGCGACTCGGGAGCGGCCCACTTGCTGGGGATGGCCCCCTCCACACTCGCCTCTCGCATCAAGGCGCTCGGCCTGCGGCGCAAGGGCTGACGCGGCGGACCGGCACGACTTCTCGCGAGTCGCGAGAAGTCGCGAGTGGACGGCTCGGTCCATCCCCAGGAAAGGGCTCGATTCGGCGGCCCCGAGGCACTGGCATGTCCGCTGCTCTGGAGGCGCCTCGGCAGCGGCATCCAGCCGCTGGCAGAACCACCCGAGGAGCCATCCGTGCAGACCGAGCAGCAGAGCCACACCCTCCCCACCGCTCGCTACGCCAGGTGCGTCGAGAATTCGCGCCGCATTCGCTGGGACATTGACCGGGACGTCTTCCGCGGACGCGACTTCGATTTTTCGGGCCATTTCCTGCCCGACGGGCTGTCGATGGTCAGCCAGCTGTCGTTCCTCGGTACCGGAGATCGCCGAACCCTGAGCCAGATCCAGGGGCGGACCTACGCCAATATCTTTGGACTGGTCGAGCGGTTCATCAACGCCAAGGTGCTCGAGCTGTCCCGCGAGCACTGGCTGGGAGACCAGACCGCATTGGAGGCGCTGGTCGGCTTCAGCCAGGAAGAGTTGAAGCACCAGGAGATGTTCCGGCGGATCGAGCGGATGATCGCTACGAGGATGCCGCCGGGCTACGCCTTCCTGCCCCAGCCGGACGAGGTGGCCTCAGTGGTCCTGAGCAAGTCGACCTGGGCCGTGCTGGCGCTGACCTGCCACATCGAGCTGTTCGTCCAGGCCCATTACCTGGAGGCCATCCAGCCCGATGGGACGCTGTCCCCGTTGTACAAGGACGTCTTTCTCTACCACTGGAAGGACGAGTCGCAGCACGTCATCCTCGACGAGCTGGAGTGGACGCGCGAGGACCGACAGATCACCCCGGCCGAGCGTGACCAGGCGGTGGACGATTTCATCGCCCTGCTCGGCGCCGTGGACGGCATTCTCCAGGCGCAGTCCGCCGCCGACGTGGCCTACTTCCGATCCATCGCCGAGGGCAGCTTCGACGCCGGACAGATCGAGCAGCTCGAGCAGAAGGTGCGGAGGGCGTACCGCTGGCAGTACATCCTGTCCGGTGCGCAGCACCCCCGGTTCCTCAAGCTCCTGCAGGGGATGATCACCGGCCAGCAGGCCGAGCGTGTGCAGAGGGCCCTGGCGCGAATCACCGAGGAGCAGTGATGCGCCGCCCGTGGCTCGCCCTGGTGGCCTTGCTCTGCGGCTGTCTGGCGGAGCCCCGGCGACGGCCTGCGCCGAGCGTGCCCCCCAGGGTCGTCCAGGTCGGACCGGCTGATCGGACCCACCGACCGCTCATGACGGAGGTGGTCGGGACAGTCCGCGCCGTTCGCAGCGCGACGATTGCCCCGTTGATCAGCGGGACGGTCACCGAGGTCCGAGTCGGGCTCGGGAGCTCGGTTCCAGCCGGCGAGGTCCTGGTGAGACTCTCGGCGCGTGAGATCGACGCACGCCTGGAGCAGACCCGGGCCGTGTCGGCACTGGCGAAGCGCGACCGCGACCGGGCCATCGCCCTGAAGGACAGCGGAGCGATCTCCGTCGCCCAGTACGAGACGGCCATCGCCGAGTGGAACGTCGCCCAGGCGAAACAGGCCGAGGCAGGCACTCTCGCCGACCGGGCCCTCCTCCGGGCGCCTTTCGCGGGGGTGGTCACCGCCAAGCTCGTCAACGTCGGCGACACGGCGATGCCGGGACAAGCGCTCCTGGTCATGGAATCGCCGGGAGCGCTTCGCTTCGAAGCGCGCGTGCCCGAGACCGCAGTGGGCGCGCTGGCCGTCGGGAAGCCTGTGCCGGTCCACCTGGACGGCCTCGACCATGACATCGAGGGACGCATCGCCGAGATCCAGCCAGCCTCCGACGACGCCACCCGTACCCGGCTGGCCAAGATCGACCTCCCACCGACAGCCGGGGTCCGGTCGGGCCGGTTCGGTCGGGTGCTGCTCACCACCGGCTCGTCCCTCGCCGTGGTGGTTCCGGCCGAGGCGGTCGTCCGCCACGGCCAGCTCGAGGTGGTGTTCGTGGTGACCTCCGGCACCGCCCGGCTGCGCCTGGTCCGGACCGGCCGGGAGAGAGACGGCCGGCTGGAGATCGTCTCGGGCCTCGGGGGCGACGAGAGGGTCGTGCTGGCGGGAGCCGCCGACCTCGTGGACGGCCAGCGCGTGGAGGAGGCTCTGTGAAACGCTCCCCTCATTTGGGCCTGGCGGGAGCCATCGCCCACGCCTTCATCGGTTCCAAGCTGACGCCGCTTCTCATCACGGGCTCGGTCCTTCTCGGTCTTTTGGCGATCGTCGTCCTGCCGCGAGAGGAGGAGCCTCAGATCAGGGTGCCCGTGGTCGACATCCTGCTTGCCCTGCCAGGAGCGAGCGCCGCGGAGGTCGAGAGTCGTGTCTCGGCGCCGCTCGAGCGGCTCATGTGGGAGATCCCCGGCGTCGAGTACGTCTACTCGACCAGCCAGCCGGGACGCGCCCTGATCGTCGTTCGCTACCGGGTGGGGCAGAACACCGAGCAGTCGCTGGTGAAGCTCTACCAGAAGCTCCAGGCGAACGCGGACCGGATCCCTTCCGGAGCGTCCCCGCCCCTGGTCAAGGCGCGTTCCGTCGACGACGTGCCCATCCTTGCGCTGACCTTCCACTCGAAACGTTACGACCATCTGACCTTGCGGCGGGTCGCGGCGCAGGTCGCTGCCGAGATCAAGCATGTGCCCGAGGTCTCGGAGACCACCCTCATCGGCGGCTACCGCCGACAGGTCCGGCTCCATCTCGACCCGGCCGCGCTCGCCGCGCGGGGGTTTGGAGTTCTCGACCTGCTGCGGGCCCTCGGCCCGGCCAATCGCCAGGAGGTCGCCGGGGCACTGACGACCGGCGACCGCGACCTCATCGTCCAGACCGGCGCCTTCTTCACCAGCGCCGACGACGTGACCTCCGCGGTCGTGGGCGTCCACGCGGGCAACCCGGTCTACCTCCGGGATGTGGCAGAGGTGAGGGACGACTCCGAGGAGCCGACGCAGTACGTCCTGTTCGGCACCGGGGCGGCCAGCACCGACGGCGTCCACAGCGAGGAGCCGGCGGTCACGCTGTCCATCGCCAAGCGGCCTGGGAGCAATGCCATCGCCGTGGCCCGGGCAGTGCTGGCACAGACCGAGCGGCTGAAGGGGACGGCGATTCCCCCCGACGTCTCCATCTCGATCACTCGGCACTACGGGGCGTCGGCGGCGGAGAAGTCGAACGAGCTCCTGCTCCACATGGCCATCGCGCTGGTGGGAGTCTCCCTGCTCGTCCTCTTCCTGCTCGGCTGGCGCGAGTCGGTGGTGGTCGCGGTCGCGATTCCATCCACTCTGGCGCTGATGCTCCTGGTCTTCTTCCTGCTCGGCTACACGCTCAACCGGATCACCCTCTTTGCGATGATCTTCTCGATCGGCATCCTCGTCGACGACGCCATCGTCGTGGTCGAGAACATCGTCCGTCATCGTGATCTCCAGGAGTCGCAACGCCGCTCGCTCAGGGAGATCGCGGTCGCAGCGGTCGCCGAGGTGGGCAACCCCACCGTGCTCGCCACGTTGACGGTGATCGCCGCCATCCTGCCGATGGCGTTTGTCGGCGGTCTGAGTGGGCCGTATCTGCGGCCGATTCCCGTCGGCGCTTCGGTGGCGATGGTGTTCTCGCTCCTGGTCGCGTTCGTGGTGACGCCCTGGGCCGCCGCGCGGCTCCTCCGGTCGCGCGGTGAAGCTCCTGCCCCGCAAGAAGGTCGAGAGGACCGTGCGACCCGGGCTTACCGCTGGCTCATGTCCCGGCTCGTCGGCCGATCGGTCTGGCGCTGGTCGTTCCTGGGCGGGATCGGCGTCCTCCTCCTCGGAGCCATGGCCTTCGTTCCCGCTGGCTGGGTGCGGGTCAAGATGCTGCCCTTCGACAACAAGAGCGAGCTGGAGATCGTCCTCAACATGCCAGAGGACAGCTCGCTGGAACGCACTGCCCAGGTGGCCCGGGAGGTCGCCGGCGCCATCCGCCAGGAGAAGGAGGTCACCGACTATCAAATCTACGCCGGGACAGCGGCTCCCTACAGCTTCAACGGGCTCATGCGGCACTACTACCTCCGCCAGGGCTCCAGCGTGGCGGAAGTTCAGGTCAACTTGCTCCCCAAGCACCGACGTTCGGTGCAGAGCCACGCCTTCGCGCTCCGCATCCGACCCACCGTCGCCGCCATCGCCGCCCGGTACGGAGCCCGTGTTGCAGTGGCCGAGGTACCGCCCGGGCCGCCGGTGCTTCAAACCCTCGTCGCCGAGGTCTACGGGCCGGACCGTGCGACGCGCCAGCGCCTGGCCGAACGCATGCGAGCCCTCTTCACCAGCACGCCCGCGGTGGTCGACGTCGACTGGTACGTGGAGGCTCCGCACCCCAAGGAGGTCCTCGTCGTTGACAAGGAGAAGGCCGCCCTTCACGGCATCACCGCCGACAGCGTCGCCCGGACACTCCGCATCGCGGTGAGCGGCGAGTCGGTCGGGCGACTGCACGTGCCGGATGACCAGGAGGACGTCGACATCGTGCTCGACTTGCCTCGGATGCGGCGTGCTCAGCTGGCGGATCTGCTGGCCATCCAGCTTCCCGACGGACGTGGTCAGTCCATGGTTCCGCTCAGTGAGGTCGTCCGCGTCGAGAGCACCGAGGAGGACCAGAGCATCCACCACAAGAATCTCTTGCCAGTAGTCTACGTCACCGGTGACGTCGCGGGGAGGGCCGGAAGCCCGGCCTACGCCATTCTCCAGATGAACAAAGCCGTCGCCGCATTTGCCGAGCCGGTCGCCATCTACAACTCCACCCAGCCGCCCAGCGATGCACGACCAGCCATCAAGTGGGACGGCGAGTGGCACATCACGCTCGAGCTATTCCGCGACCTCGGCGCGGCGCTGGCGATCGTCCTCCTCCTCATCTACGGCCTGCTGGTCGGCTGGTTTCGTTCCTTCCTGACGCCCCTCATCGTGATGGCGGCCATCCCCTTTTCCCTGGTGGGGATCCTCCCGGCGCATATGGCCCTCGGAGCGTTCTTCACCGCGCCATCGATGATCGGCTTCATGGCCGGAGCGGGAATCGTGGTGCGCAACTCCATCATCCTGGTCGACTTCGCCGAGGTCATGATCCGCCAGGGAGTGCCGGTGGAGAAGGCAGTCGTCGACGCCGGGGCGGTTCGCTTCCGGCCGATGCTCCTCACGGCGCTGGCAGTGACCGTGGGCTCGGCGATGATCCTCTTCGACCCCATCTTCCAGGGCCTGGCGATCTCACTGGCCGCTGGAGAAGTCGCCTCGTTGCTCATCAGCCGGATGGCGGTGCCGGTTCTCTACGCGCTGGCCTGGGCCCCGCGTCAGGAGACCCAGCGCGCGCTCCCGGCCCGCGCCCCCGTCTCTGCCCGTCTGGAGCTCGATTGACGACGTCGCGTCCCCACCCCGACAGCCCTTCCTCGGACTCTTCCGCGGCCAGCTCCGATGGGCGGCGTCAATCGGACTCATCAGGCCATCGCCCTCTTCGGTCTGGGTCCTCGACAATCGCGACGCGGACGCGTGCAGGGCCTGACTGGAGGCGGGCGTGAGCTCCACCCCCGGCGACGGGCAAGACGCTCGCCCGGATCGTCGAGCGCGGTTTGGCGCCAGGGCCGGAATCTTCGGGTCGGTGATGTTCGTCTCGGTGCTCGGCCTGCAGGATCTCCTTCGCCCCGGGTACGACTGGAAGACGATGCCGGCGAGCGCAGATTCGCTGGGCCCCCACGGTTGGATCCAGATTGCGAGCTTCGTCGTCACCGGTACGTGCATCCTCCTCTTCGCCTGGGGGGCGGCCGGGGCATTTCCTCGGGATCAAGCCTCGCGGTGGGGACCTCGGCTTCTGGGCGTGCTCGGTCTCTGCGTCCTGGGCTCCGGGCCGTTCGTCATGGATCCGCCGCCCATCGCGCCGTTCTCGCCAGGATCGACGTGCCATGGAACGGTGCACGGCGTTCTTGGAGCAATTGCCTTCACGCTCATGCCGGTGTGCTGCTTCGTGTTCCACCATCGCTTCAGGAAGGTGCCTGGCTGGCGCCCGTTTGCGCGCTTGAGTCTCGCCACTGGCGTCGTCATCGTCCTGGCCATCTTCCTGCTGAAGCTCGCCCAGCTTCGGCTCCTCCCCGACGGCGGCGGTCTGTTTCAACGCATTGCGCTGGTCGCCTTCTTCGGCTGGGTCTGTGCATTTGGGCTGCAGGTCCTCCGGGAAGTGCAACCGGCGGGGCCTGCTCCTCGGAGCGTTGGTGACGCAGGCGGCCCGCGCTGACCAGGCCGGCGCAACTGATTCACCACGCTGGAGTGCGCCCGACGCCGAGGTGGAGATCGTCACCGTGGCCAGCAGCGCCGTCTCGGGCCTCACCTGCGGAGCGGTTGACCCTCCAGTCACTGGAGGGTTGAGAACCTGCGGCACCCACTTCGGGAGGTGTCGCATGTCATCCCTGCTGTCCCTTGCTCTTCCGGCCGAGCTGCCCACCCACCACTTCGACGACGTGGTAGCCCTTGGTGAAGGTCGGCGGCACCGGAGGCTCGTGAGATGGGGAGCGTGCTGCGCATCGGCCCGCGAGGGTCACGCGCTCCAGGGCCCGAAGCGGGAAATGGCGTTGCCGGCCGAGCCCGGGTGGCTGGAGATCGCGTTCCCGCTCCGCACCGTCGCCGTGGGATGAGGAGGGTCTCGGCCAATCGACGATGCTGCTGCCGAGCCCTGCTCCTTGCGCTGGGCTGGACGCCGTTCGCCGCGGCAACCCCCGCTGGCCCCGAGTCGCAGGTGCGCGAGGCGATCGAGCGTTACTTCCGCGCGGACGCGCTCGGCTCGGCAGAGCAGATGCGCGAAGTCTTTGCGCCCGGTGCGATGGTGCGTGACAAGCGCGGGTCGACCTGGGTGCGCCTCACCCCCGAAGCGCTGGCGGCGCAGTCGGCCGGCGCGGCCGCGGACGAATCGCGGCGCGTGCGCCGGGTCGAATCGCTCCGCGTGCACGGAGGGGAGGCCTCGGTGGTGATTTCCCGAGAGACCCCCACCGAGCGACGGCGGGAACGGCTCGTCCTCCAGCCCCGTGGGGGGGTGTGGCGCATCGTGGTCGATCGGCGGGAGGTCACGCCCAAGCCGCCGGCGGCGAGCCAGAGGAGGACGCTCGAGGCCGAGCTGATGAAGCCGATCAAGCCCTTCCGGCTGCTGGGCAACCTCCACTACGTGGGGGCCAGGGGAATCAGCGCGTTCCTGCTGACCACCCCCGCCGGCCACGTCCTGCTGGACACCGGCCCGGCCGAGATGCTCCCCATGCTCGAGCGCAACGTCGAGGCGCTGGGAGCTCATCTCGCCGACGTGAAGCTGCTCCTGAACAGCCACGCCCATTACGACCACTGCGGAGGCTTCGCCGAGCTGCGACGGCGGACCGGAGCACGCATCCTGGCCAGCGAGGCGGACGCTGCCCAGATGGAGCGCGGAGGCCGGGGTGACTTTGCCTACGGGGACGACTACCCGTTCGAGCCGTTCACCCCGGATCAGCGCATCCCTCGAGGCTGCACTCGCCGCCCAGGAACGGTCTCGAAGCCCCTGACCGGGGCGAGGACCGCGACCAGGCGCGGCGCTCGCCCTCCGGCACGACGTTCCGGTCAGCGTGAGCCCGACGCGCGGGTTGAGTCGGGCCGGCGGCCCGGACCGCGGCGGGGTGCTCTCGAGCGACCAGAAGACGTTGACCGGTAACTTCAAGTGGACCCTGGCAGGGTCCAGCAACTGCACCGGAACGACCAGCTTCAACCTCACCAGGCAGTGAACCACCCCGGGGTTCTCGGAGGCTCCAGCCTCACACCCGGATGGAGCCGATACGGCTTGAGACAGCGACCGTGGCGTCACTTCCGCATGCAGCCGTCCAGGAAGGTGAAGACGTCCGCCTCCCACGTGCTGACGCCCAGGTGGAGGAAGTCGTGCCCCTCGTCCGCCGTGTCGCCGATGGGTGGGTAGATCTTCAATCGGTGCGGCTTGCCGAGCTGCTCGAGCTTCAGGTCCAGCGCCTTCCCGGAGGAGAGCGAGTAGTCGTTCTCGGCATGAATCGAGAAGAGCGGCGCAACGACGTGAGAGAGCGCGGCCAGGAGCCGCTGTCGCAACTCCGGAGAGCGGTCGAAGCTGTAGCCCGTGGCGGAGAAGAGCACGACCGCTCGCAGATCAGGTTCGCGCTCGGCCATCAAGACCGTGAGCGAGCCTCCGAACGAGTGGCCCACCAACCCGACGTTCCCGGGGTCCACTCCTGGGAGGCCCCGAAGAACCTTGAGCGCGGCCAGCGCGTCCGCCATCTCCCGTCCCTGCAGAAGCTCGAGCTGCAGGGCGCTTCGACCTTCGAGCCCGTGCGCTCGTGTCTCCGCGTTCATGAGCTCGACTGCACTGGCGCCCTGGTCGGTGGACGGCCCGACGCCACGCCGGAACAGGTAGAGAAGAACGTACCCATGGCGGGCGAAGAGAGGTCCAAGACGTTCGGCATTGGCCTCGTATGGACCCAGTCGCTTCAACTCCTCCGCCGTTCGGCCGCTGCCGTGATTGAGCAGAATCGCAGGGAACCGTCCGGAGCCCAGCGGGCGATAGAGCAGCGCATGGAGCGTGATCGCTCCGTTGTGGACGAGGACGGTCTCGGCTCGAGGCGCCGCCTCCGCTTCTGCCCTCGTGAGCGTGGACGCAAGGAGCAGCGATGCGACGATCAGCGCCCGCGGCATCTCGCGGAGTGTAGCCTGTCCTGAGAGCCACGCTTGGAGAACGTCAGGGCCGGCAGCCGGAGCGAGTCCATGTTCGTGAGGCGTTTGCCTCTCGCACTCCTCGGGCTCGGCCCGGCCGGCGCCAGACGCCCCCCGAGCTGACGGCGTGGGGCGCTCCGAAGAGTCCCAGGCGCTCGGCACGCCGACCAGCCCGCCGCCCCTCTCGCCCCGGCCCGGCGCGCGGCTGATCCAGTTGCGCGCGACGTCGTCGTCTTCGCCCAGGGCCCGGAGCGGCGGGCAGCCATCGACCACGAGGTCCGGATGGGGGCTCCTCGGCTCACCTTGAAGGAGCTCCGCGCTGACGTGCTCCCCGCCCTGCGGCCCGTCACCGGATGCTCCGCCGGGCCGGGCCCGCCCGCCTCTGGATCTGGCTGCCCGGCTTACTTTGCCGGCTTGTCCTCCGGGCGCAGGAACACGACTGGCGCGTCCTTGAGCACGCTGAACGGAGTCGCGGACTTCGGGTCGGAATCGAACTTGGAGAACGTCGAGGCGTTCGCCGCGAAGTGCTTCTTCAGCGTCTCGATCCGCGTCGGGTTCGCCGGATGGTCCGAGATGAACTGCGGGATGTGGCGCTTGTCGGCGTTCTGAAAATCCTGAAAGAGCCACACCAGGCCCCACGGGTTGTACCCGGCCTCGGCGCAGATGTCCGAGCCGGTGACATCCGCCTTGGATTCGGCCTCACGAGAGTAGCCGCGGGACTGCAGCTCGCCGAGCAAGAGGAGCGCGATGATCTGAGCCCTGGTCGGTCCGAGGAGGATGGCCGTCGCAGCTTCTCCCTCGGCGATGTGCCGCCTCTTCTTCATCAACTCGACCGCATCACGGTGAATCGTGTGCGAGACCTCGTGGCAGAGGGTTCCCGCCAGCTCCTCGGTGTTTCTGGCAAAGTACAGAAGGGAGTCCACGACGTAGACGTTCCCACCAGGTGTGGCGAACGCGTTGGGCTGGGCTTCGTGCACCAGGAAGAACTTGAACGGATGGGGGTAACGGGCTTGGGCCACCCGGGAGATCTTCTCCGCGATCGGCTTCAGGTTCTCGTACAGCGGGGAGGACCCGATGATCTCCACCTTCGCTCTCTCCTCGTCGTAGACCGCCTTGCCGAGCTCGGTTTCCTGATCGGTCACCGGCTCGGGCACTGGAGCCTGCGCCATGGACGTCGTCGGCAGGATTGCCAGCGGCACCGCCAGCCAGATTCCCCACGCTACGAATCGGATCGTCCGCGTCATCGCCCCACTCCTCGCTCCGTGGCCCCGGTGGATCGCTCGAGGCTGGGTCTTTCGTCCACGTTAGCTCAGCGGGAGCGCCACGGTGCAACCCGAGTCCAAGAATGCCGCGAGCCTGGCCTGGAACGAGGCGAGCCTGCAGCACGGGATACCGCACCGTCAGCGTGGGATGACGCCGCAGGCGATGCGGTCGCCCGAATCGCCGGCCGGTTGCGTCCGGTAGTCGTCCGCCTTGGCGTGGATGACCAGCGCCGTGCCGTCTGCGTCCAGGACGCTGCTCGGCCCCGCGGCCAGGGTGAGCCCCGGGACGAAGAGCTCGAACTCGAGCTTTCCACCGGCCGGCACCACGACGTTCGGCAGGTCACCGGCGTGGCTCCCGCCCAGGTCGAGGACCCCGTGGGCCTTCTTTCCAGGGTTGAAATGCCCTCCGGCGCTCTCGAAGGGCGGCTCGCACTTCCCGGTCTCGTGGAAGTGGATGGGCGGCGGCACGCCGCACAGGATTCGCCGCCTTTCCGGGCGACCCCCGTCCCGGAGATCTCGCGGAGCCTTCACCTGAATCGACTGGCAGTCTGGGCAGCTGGCGTTCCGGGCGCTCGAGGTGGCCGACCGGGCCTACGTCATCGAGCAGGGCCACATCCGGACTTCGGGACCGGCCCAGGCGATGCTCGCCAATCCCGACGTCCAGCGCGCGTACCTCGGCGCCGCGCGCGCGCACTGAGGGGGGCTACTGCTTGTCCATCGTGTAGCTGCCCTTGCGGTGGCTCTGCTTCCCATCCCACTCCACCTTCATGCTCTTCCCGTCGGCGGCAACGGTCATTGTGTCCACCTCGACGACCTTGCCCTTGCGCTTGTCGGTCTCGACGATGGTGTTCGCCTTGACCTTCTTCAGCGAGACCGTCGTTCCACCAGGATCTCCGGCAACGGGCACCTCCTTCCCGTCGAACTTGGCGGTGTAGCTCTGGCCGGTCGGGGTGCTCATGCTCAGGCTGTCCGCAGTGGACTTGTAAGTCACCGTCTTCCCGCTGGCGGACATGTTCTGGAGCTTCACGGCCTTCCATGACCCGGAGACCGCATGCGCTCCCTTGGGCGCCGCGCCGACCCGCTCGAAGATCGTCTCACCGGTGGCCGCCTCGGTGCCAGTCTGGTCGGACCACTTGATGGTCAACGTCTTGCCATCGGGCGAGACGGTGAAGGTGCTGGTGCCGGTGATCTTGCCGCCCTTCTTGCTCGTGACCTCGACCGAGTCCGCAGCAGTACTCTTCGCGGCCACGGTGTCGTAGTAGTCGTGACCCTTGACCGGTTGATCCGTCCCGTCGGCCTTCACCTTGATCGGTGGGACCGAGGCGTCGCTCTGCCAGACGTCCTTGGCCAGGGAGATGGTGTACGGCTTCTTGTCCATGACCACGGAGTCCTCCTTCGAGACCCACGTCCCGTCGAAGGGCGAATCGGCCAGTGCGGCAAATGGGACGAGCACTGCGAGCAAGGCGAGCGCTTTCATCGGAGGCTCCTCGGTTGCGGGTGTCGGACCTCCCTGGCGTCCCGAGCGTCGGGAGCTGCGGGAGAGGCGCCGCACCGTATCCGAGCGGCCCGCGCGGGTCTGTCGCATTCGGCGCCCCAGTCCTGACTTCACCTGGAGTGCGTGACTCGGGCCAGGCGCCTCCGGCGCTCACTTCATGAGCCGGAGGTCCGTCTCGGTGAGGCTCGTGTCCTCAACGTCGAAGTCGATGGGCTTCATCTCCGCCCAGTCGACGAAACTCCGGGCGTCGCGCCCCCACAAGTGGACGAGGCGGAGGAGCAGGCCGCGCGCGCGGGTGCTCCAAGACGAGGACAGCGCGGGGTTGAGGCTCTGCATCGACCGGACTCCAAGGCTCGGCGTCCAGGCGGAGGACACCGGACAGGGGCGTGCGTTGCGGCTCCCTCCTCCCTGTCCGGTGCCCCGCCCTTCTCTTCAGCGAAGGAGCTCGAGCTGCTCCTGCGTGAGGCTCGTGTCCTCGCCTTCGACGTCGATCGGCTTCATCTCCCCCCAGCGAATCGCCAGAAGTGATTCCGGGCGCGAGTGTTGCGCGACGCGCCACGAGGGAATCACCGCACATTCCCGGAGGATGTACGGCCCGGCGCGGAGACCGAGGGCCGGCGCGTCACGGGGGTCGCCCCGCCACGCGGCCAGCCCTGGTCGACTCAGCTCTGCCGGGCCACGGGTGCCGGGCGCCGAGCCAGCAGGGCGCCAGCGCCGAGTACCAGCCCGGCGAGCGTCGCGAGCACGCCCGGGAGCCAGCCCGAGAGTTGGACCCACTCCACCGCGTCGAGCGAGTACGCGCCCGGACCGGTGAAGGCCAGCGCCGACGCCGCGGCGATGATGACCAGGTTGTACTCGAAGCCACCATTGCTCACGAAGAAGCCCTTCGAGAGGTGCACGCTCACGATGGCGACCACCATCACTGCGATCACCAGCGCCGCGCCCACCGGCGTCAGCAGCCCGAGCGCGAGCAGCAGCCCACCCCCGAGCTCAGCACCACCCGCCAGGGCCGCCTGCACGCGGCCGGGGCGGAAGCCGAGGCTCTCCATGAAGCCGCCGGTGCCCGCGAGACCGTACCCGCCGAACCATCCGAACAGCTTCTGACCGCCATGCGCGGCCATCGTCAAACCCACTGCTAGCCGCAACACCAGAAGTCCAATGTCCATTGTCCGTCCTCCCCTGCCCAAAGACCCAGTCATAAGCCAGCGCATCCGCCGGGCAACACACCGTTGCCCCCCCGGGCCAGAGCTGCCCCCCAGGTGTCACCCGGGGGGCGCCGTACCCCAAGGCGTCAACCCGCGACATGCCGCGAGCTGTTAGGTCTGTCGACCATGAGCCTTCCCCTGAAAGACAAGGTCGCCCTGGTGACCGGAGCCTCCTCCGGCATCGGCGAGGCCACCGCGCTCACCCTCGCCCGCGCCGGAGCCCGGGTCGCCATCGCCGCGCGCCGGCGCGAGCGGCTCGACAGCGTGGCCCGGCGCATCGCCGACCTCCGCTCGGAGTCCCTGGTCCTCGAGGCCGACGTGGCCCGCGTCGACGAGGCCGAGTCCATCGTGGCGCGCACGGTGGATCGCTTTGGCCGGATTGACATCCTGGTGAACAACGCCGGGATGATGCTGCTGTCCCCCGTCGATCGCGCGCGGGTGGACGACTGGCGGCGGATGCTCGACCTCAACCTCCTGGGGCTGATGGTCGCCACCCGCGCAGCGCTCCCTCACATGCGCCGGCAGAAGGACGGCCACGTGGTGAACGTCTCCTCCACCGCCGGCCGGGTCGCCAACCCCGACGCGTCGGTCTACGCCGCGACCAAGTTCGGCGTCGGCGCGTTCTCCGAGGCGCTCCGCCGCGAGGTGTACCGGGACGGCATCCGGGTCACCCTCATCGAGCCGGGCGCGGTGGCCACCGAGCTGCGCGACCACGTGCCCGACCGCGAGACCCGCGACCGGATCGAGACCTGGGCGCGCTCGATGCGCCAGCTGCAGAGCGAGGACGTGGCCGCCGCCATCCTCTACGCGGTGAGCCAGCCGCCGCACGTGAACGTGAACGAGATCCTCCTCCGGCCCACCGACCAGGAGCGCTGAGCTGGGAGGCGCTCGCTCAGTGCGACGGCCGGGCGAGGGCAGGCCAGCCTCACCCCACACGGGCAACGCACGCCAGGTTGAGTGTCCGCCCCGGTCGGAGAAGTGCCCGGAAGAACGGTCACCTGCGGGTCCGCGCTTGGCGCCCACGGAAGCCGTGCGTACCTCCCCTCTGTCCTGGTCCGAGGAGGCAGCCATGCCCGTGCTCCCCACCCGCCCCCGTACGCCCCGCGGCCGGGGCAAGAGCGTGACGGTCCGGCTGTCCCCGGAGCTGGCGGCGTGTCTCCGGGCGCGGGTGCAGGAGAGCGGGCTCCGGCAGTCCGAGGTCGTCTCCCGGTTGCTCGAGTTCGCGCTCGAGCTGGAGGCCGACCTCCGGGACCTCGAGCCCGAGCTTTCCTGCCACGCGTCGAACCGGGCGTTGCCCCTCGCTCGGGCCCTGGTGCAGCTGGCTGGCCGGAGCCTCGGCATCGAGCCGGTGGAGGTCTACGCCCCCGTCTCGGGCCACGCGTGAGGCAGCCGGCCGTCCGGATGTCAGATCGACACGGCATTGTCACGGGAACGTTCACCCGCTATCTCCCGCCGCGAAGGGAGCTGCCCTGTGAAGCGCACAGACCTGGTGGAGATGGAGAACCTCGGGCCCGTGTACTACTGGCAGGGCGTTCCGCACCCGGTGCGGGCGACCCGCTTCCGGGACCCCCGCAGCCTGCGGCTCATCGAGACGCGCGAGCCCGCGGACACGGCCGAGGCAGAGGCCTGGCGGGAGCTCGTGCCCGACGCGCCGCCACCACCGGCCGACGCGTTCTGGCACCCCTTCGACGCCTGAGGCTCACGGGCTCAGGCCTTGGTCACCTGCACCGGCGTGCCGTTGAAGGCCGCCGTCCCCAGGAGCGGGTCCACCGCGCGGTCATCGGTGAGGTCGTTGAGGCTCACGCCCGGATGGGCAGCGGCCACGCGGAGCTGCACCCCGGGCCGCCCGTGTCCCCACCCATGGGGGAGACTCACCACGCCAGGCATCACGGCTTCGGTGAGATCGACCGGCACCGCGACGCTGCCCACCCTCGAGCGAACGGTCACCGTCTGACCTGCGCTCAGGCCGCGGGCCCGTGCGTCGTCCGGGTGCATGAGGAGCGTGCAGCGCTCGGGGCCCTTCACCAGGCGCAGGCTGTTGTGCATCCAGGAGTTGTTGCTCCGGAGGTCCCGCCGGCCGATGAGCAGGAGGTCACCGTTCCGGGCGGGCGGCGAGGCCAGCAGCTCGGACTCGACCCGGGCGAGGTCGCGCACCAGGACCTCCGGAGCGAGCTGGAGGCGCTTGCCCGGGGTCATGAGCCGCTCCGGCATCGAGGGCTCGAGCGGGCCGAGGTCCACCCCGTGGACCTGCTTCTCCAGCTTCCCCACCGAGAGGCGGTGCGGGGAGAGCATCCCGTACGGGCCGGTGCGCAGGCCGAGGTCGATGAGGCGCCGGGGCGTCGAGAGCCGGTCCACCATGGCGCGCAACGGGCGCAGAAGTCGCGTTCTGCCAGGTGACCTCAGCCGGCGGGTGAGCGCCTGGAAGATCTCCCAGTCGTGCCTGGCCCCGGACGCGGGCTGGAACAGCGCCGGCGACCACTTGGCGGTGTTGCGCACCGCGAGCAGGTGAAAGACGACGTCGTAGTGATCGCGCTCCAGCGCCGTGGTGGGCGGGAGCAGCACGTTCGCGTGGCGGGTGGTCTCGTTGAGATACGGGTCCACCGCCACCATGAAGTCGAGCGTGCCCAGCGCCCGCTCCAGCTGCGCGCCGTTGGGCGTGGAGAGGACGGGATTGCCGCTGAGCACCACCAGCGCGCGGATACGGCCCGGGCCCTCGGTGAGGATCTCCTCGGCGAGCGCGGCGACGGGGAACTCGCCGCCGAACGAGGGCAGCTTCCGGACCCGGGTGTGGTGGCGGGCGTGGCCGCCGCGCGGAGCGAGGCCGAGCGGGTTCACCGCCGGGCGGGTGAGGAGCGCCCCGCCGGGCCGGTCCAGGTTCCCGGTGATGGCGTTGAGCACCTGGATGAGCCACTGGGCCACCCCGCCATACGCCTGGGTGGAGACGCCGATGCGCCCGTAGGCCACGGCCGAGTCGGCGCGGGCGAAGTCGCGGGCCAGCGTCCGGATCTGCTCGGCGCCGATGCCGGTGGGACCGGCGACACGCTCCGGAGCGAAGGGAGCGACCGCCGCACGGACCTGCTCGAGGCCGTCGGTGAAGCGGGCGAGGCGTCCGGGGCGCTGAAGCCGCTCCTCGAGGATGGTGCGCACCAGCGCCGCGAGCAGGAGCGCGTCGGTGCCGGGGCGGATGAAGAGGTGCGTGTCGCTCACCTCGGCAGTCTCGGTCCGGCGTGGGTCCACCACCACCAGGCGCCCGCCCCGCGCCTTGAGCGCCTTGAGCCGGAGCGGCATCCCGGGCGCGGTCATCATGCTGCCGTTGGAGGCGAGCGGGTTCGCCCCGAGCGCGAGGAAGAACTGGGTCCGGTCGATGTCGGGGACGGGGAGCAGGAGCATGTGCCCGAACATCGCTGTGGCCGCGAGGTGGTGCGGCAGCTGGTCCACCGACGTCGCCGAGTAGCGGTTGCGGGTCCGGAGCGCGCGGATGAATCCGAGCCCGTGGGTCAGCGCACCCAGGCTGTGGACGGTGGGGTTGCCGAGGTAGATAGCCACCGAGTCAGGCCCGTGGCGCGCCTGGACCTCGGCGAGGCGATTCGCAACCTCGTCGAACGCCTCCTCCCAGCCGAGGGGCGCCCAGGCCACCCCGGTTCGGCGCAGGGCATGCTTCTGGCGGTCCGGATCGACGTGGACGTCCTCGAGCGCGGTGGCCTTGGGGCAGAGAAACCCCTTGCTGAACGGGTCGTCCGGATCGCCGCGGATGGAGCGGATGCGCTCGCCCTCCAGCTCGATGCGGAGCCCGCACATGGCCTCGCAGAGATTGCAGGCGCGGTGGTGGACGGGGGTCCGGGCCATGGTGGTGCCGGACCCTAGCAGCGGCGCGGGGTTACCGGGACCGTTGACCGATGGTGTCTACTGAACGCATGTTCCGGTCATGGACCGTGCCCGGCTGATGGCGATGGTCGAGACCCTGGGGACGACCTTCGCCGCCCGGGGGATGACACGGCACGTGGAGGAGCTCCGCGTGTACTGGCTCGGCCTGGCGAAGGGGCTCGTGCCCGCCGGGCGGCGGGTGGACGTGGGCTGGTCCGAGTCGCTCGTCGTCGAGTGGTTCCGGGTGCTGCGGCTCCCTCCGCACCAGTGGGACTATTCGGTGCGGCCTCCGTCGAGTCCCTGCCCCCGCTGTCCCGCGCCGGAGGGGCACGCGGTGGAGGTGAAGACGGGCCTCACCTTCCCCGAGGGGCGAAAAGCAGTGTGCACCGTCTGCGGGTATGCGTGGCTGGAGCTCGATGCAGACGTTCAGCCTGCCTCCGTTGACGTCCGGCGGAAGGCTCGCTAGAGAAGCGCGCTCCGAAGCAGGACGGCCCTGTCGTCTAGTGGTCAGGACGGTGCCCTCTCACGGCACAAACTCGGGTTCGAATCCCGGCAGGGTCAAAGACACGTCGCACGCAGGGCACCCGTGCCTGGACGCCCACCGGGCCAACCCCGAGCTCGGACAGGAGCGCTCCGGGGCGCCCGCGCCAGTCAGCCGACAGGCACCCGACGTGGGCGATGGTGCCCCCGGAGGGATGGCTTCAGGTCAGTGCCAGCCTCTCCTCGCCGCCACAAACGCGGCGCGGAGCGCGTCGAGGTTCTCGGCCTCGAACAGCGTCTGGTGGCCGCCGGGAATTTCCAGAATCTCGATCTGCGGACAGCGGCGGCGCCAGGCCTCGTCGTCCGAGCTCGTGAGAGGCGTCCGCAGCAACGCTGCCGGCGCGTCCAGAGGGATCGGCTCGCGGTCCAGGGAGGCGACCCAGGGGGCCGTAGCGCGGAGAAGCAACCGCATGCTCAATTCGAATTCAAACAGAGAGTCGGACCTCGCGTGCCCGGGTCTCGCCCTCGCACCCCTCAACCCCCGCATCCATCCAGCCAGTCGCGGCCCGGCAAGGCGCATCAGCGCGCGCCAGCATTTCGCGAGGACATGCCGGCCGAACTCCCGGAATCGTCCCTTGCGCAGCAGATAGAATGCGTCGTCGACCGCACGTCCAATCCAGCCCTTGCCGGCGGCCGACGAGGTCACCATGAAGGAATCGATCACGCATATCCCGGCAACGTCGCGGCCCAGCGCTCGGAGCCGTAGCGCCAGCGCGTAGCAAAAATGCCCTCCCAGCGACACCCCAAGCAGAGCAACCGGGCCACTAGCGACCGCCGCAATGATTTGCTCGACCAGGTACTGAATCAGCACCTCCGGCGAGAAATCCGCTTCGACGTACTGCCTCCAGCCCGGATAGTTGATTGTGATGAAGCGAGTGACATCCGACGGTCCATCCCGAAGGAACGAGAGATCAGGAGCCTGGCCCCCGGCACCGGGCAAGAAGACGACCGGAGGGCAACCGTTTCTCACGCCGCCCGTACACCGGTCGAGGCGAGATGCGCGGTGATTGTTTCTGCCGTGTACTCCGCGCCGACGACGAAGCGAAACAGGGGCCCAAAGCTCATGGCCGAGGCTGGACCGATGACATGCAGTCCTGGAACCGATGACTCGAATGCCTTGTTGAGGCGTGGCGCGGCCTCCAGACGCTGGATCCTCGCGCGCAGATCTGGGGCTAGAACGGACATGCGCTCGACATCGACGAGGTAGCCGCTACCAGCGATCACATGATCCACTCGAATGGTGCGCTCGGAACCAGTCTTGCTTTCGCGCAAGCGCAATGCCAGTCGGCTGCCCTGTTCCGCGGCGGTGACGATGGCCGTGTTGCAATGAATGGGAACAATCTTCTCCACCCGCTCCCGCAGCCACCACGCTCCCTCTGCTGGCAGGTGGTTCCTGACGAACCGGGTTCGCCATGACGCTGGAAGGCGATGCATTCCCCCAGGGAATCTGGTCAGCGCCCAGGCTTTGGGTCCTGTCCCCAGGCCGGTGATCGGCGAGCGGATCTTGCGCCACAGGCTGCGTTCCTTCATGACCCGAGTCTGCCAGAGGACCGACTCCTCGCGAACCAGCAGCTGCGGCCGAGCGCCGGCCTCGTGCAAGAGCGCCGCTGCCTCCAGCGCGGACTGGCCCCCGCCGATGACCGCCACGTCCTGCCCCCTGAACGATTCAAATGAGGTCACCTTGGCGGTGTGAGTGCAGAGCTGCGAGGACAGAGATCCAAGCGCGCTCGGCGTATAGGCAAAATCACTCAAGCCCGTGGCGATCACGACCCTCGATGCAAGGAGCTGCGCATCATTGGCCAGCTTGAGCGCAAATCCGTCGCCCTGCCGATCGACTGTGACCACATCGATCGGTTCGACCCAGGGGACATTGTTTTCTTGAAACCATTGCCCGTACTCAGCGAAATTGCTTATAGAGCAGGGTTCGAAGGTTTCGAGTTGACGGGGACTGTTGTAATCGGCAAACGCGAATCCCGGCTTCGGAGTGGAAAGGTTGGTGCCGAAGCAGTAAGACTTGAGGTACCGCCGACTGCCGGCGGCGGCAACATTCAACCAGAAGCGCATCGGTGTTCCGAATATTCGGTGCTCGAAATTCCGGGCCGCCAGATGCGCAGCAAGCGACAGGCCGTAGGGTCCGGCCCCGATGATGACCACCGGTGTCCTGGTCACCATCGCAACCACGCCGGTTACGTTCCAACCTTGGACGCCCGAGGCGTAAGACGCAGAAACCGCCGGAAAGCTCTCAGACCAAGAAAGATCTCCGAGACGATGTGGACGAACTTGGGCAACGGATCGTCGTCGGAGGCTGCAACATCCACCCAGTTGGCCGAATTGCGTTTCATCCACGAGCGCCAGTAAGCAAGCTCCTCTCGAGAGATGCGGCGGGTCAGCGACTTGGCCAGCAGCAGCGCGCGCAGGGTGAACCGGTCGCAGAAGACGGTCGGCGACCTCTCAGGGGGAACCACCTGCGCCGCGGCCACCGCGGCTTGCAGCGCATCACGCTCCCCCACTGCATCCATCCAGGCGAGCAACGGGAGAGGCATACCCCTGGATGCATCCATGGCAATCTGGTTGAACGTGCGCGGATTGAAATCAATCACCGCCCAGGAACCGTTACAGTACAAGAATTCAACTTCGAAGATTCCAAAGTAGTCCAGGGTCCTGCAGATTCTCCGGACGGCCTCGGACAGTGCCGGATCCGGCGGTAACGACTCGAAGCAAATGCCAACTCCGGCTGGCTGTGAGCGCTGCAGGACCTTCTTCGATTGTCGTGTGACGAACAACTCACCGCTCCGATCAATGAATCCCGAGACGGAGCAGACTCCCTCGCTTCCAACGGAGACGAATTGCTGCAGGACCGGAACGCACGCGTCCGGCAACAGGGGATTGGCCTGCACTCCTTCTCGCTCGCGCGCGACGAACCTCGGGTACTCGTGCAGTAACTCCTGCGGCGACGCGACCCGCACCCCCTTGTCATTTCGCCGACGGTTCACATGAGTACGTGGCTTGATGAGGATGGGGTAGGGCAATCTTGGAGCGAGCTCCTCCAACTCCACTTGGCTACCCGCTTCCCAGATCGGCACATGGCTGACGCCTGCAGCTCTGGCTGCATCGGCAAATCTTCGCTTGTCGAGTATGCGCTGCATGGTCGAGAGCGATGGTGCGTAAAGCCGGAAGAACCGCTGGAGCGATGCGGCATTGACTGTGTAGAGCCACGCCGTCTCATCCGACGTCGGCAACAGCACCTGCCCGGGATCCGCTGCACCGATGGCCAGCAGCTTGTCGAGAAACTGATGATTCTCGCGCTCGGGGGGGGAACGAAAGGTGCGGCTTGCATAGCGCGACCAGGCGGCAGCAGAGATGCGTGGTGACCATCCCGTTGCGAGACGAGGACCCGACAGCACGCTGACCCTGATGCCCTTGGCGCCGAGTTCGCGAACAGCGGCCAGCGTTCCTGCGTAGGCCGCTGAGGCCAGGAGAACCCCCCGAGCGTTCTCCGGTTGATGGGCCATGAGCTTCGAATTCTCCATGATCATCATCTTCCGCGCCAAGTGAGGAAGAGGCGGGCTGTGCGCGGAGGCGGTCACCACCTCCCCGAACGTCATCCACGGAAGCCTACTGTTGACGCGGAGGTGCAGGGGTCGGAATTCACCCCGCCCTGCACCCCCCCTGCGCTTCGATCGCGCGGGGGGGGAGGCTGACCTGTCCACGATGGCGAAGCAAGCGCGCAGGAGCTTCACCCCGGAAGGGGGCCAGCAGTCTCCTCGCTGCGGGCCGAACCCCGCTGACGGACTCCTCGAGGGGACCCCTGGACGACGACGGACCAGCTGAGTAAGTGCCCGCGCCGCGGTGTCTCGGAGTCCGTCGCCGATGGGCGTCGCCTCGAGCTCGGGCGTCCGGGGAGCCAAGGGGGTCGTCGTGAGCGGCAGCTTGCTGAATTCGTCGACCACCCTCGTGATTCCGAGCGACGTGATCTGGTCGTCTGCTCTCGGCGGAGTTGTCCTTGCGACTGGGCTCGTTGCCACCCTTCTTCGTCCCGACTGGTCCAAAGCGCGAGGGGCCGACACGCTGCTTGCCGTCGGGCCACTCTTCTTCGCGGCGCCGCTCGCGGTATTTGGCACGGAACACTTCACCCGGACGGAAGCCATCGCCTCGATCGTGCCGGCATGGATCCCGTGGCACGAGTTCTGGGCGTACTTCGTGGGTGCTTGCTTCATCGCGGCCGCGCTGAGCCTGGTGACCGGGATTCAGGCGCGTCTTGCGGCAGGCCTGCTTGCCGTGACGTTCTTCTCTTTCGTGGTGCTGATGGACGTTCCAGCTTGGGCAGAAGACCCGCGAGACCGGTTTGCGCTCACGCTCGCTCTGCGGGAACTCTCCTTCAGCGGCGGTGCCCTCGCGCTGGCAGCCAGCCTCACGCCAAAGTGGCGCGGCATGGACGTCCTGGCGACGATTGCGCGGTACTTCGTCGCCGTTCCGGTGCTGGTCTTTGGCTTCGAGCAATTCATGCACGGCGATCACGTTCCCGGCATTCCGCTGAACCGGGTGACTCCCCAATACGTCTACGGGCACGCCATCTGGACCTACCTGACCGCCGTGGTCTATGCAGGCGCTGGTTCCCTCTTGCTCCTTGGGAAGAAGAGTCGCGCAGCCGCAACGTCGCTGGGGGTGACCGTGCTCCTCCTGGTGCTGGTCGTCTACCTGCCGATCGCAGTGGTCCAGCGCGCGAGCCTCGACGACGGACTCAACTTCTTGGCAGACACGCTGATGTTCTGCGGCGCCGTTCTCCTACTCGCGAGCGCCATGCCCCGAGAACCGTGGCGGCGCGAATCACCGGCGAGTTTGATACCGCCCCCGGCTCGAGGCTAGCGTCCACGGTCCAGCGTCCGCGCTCCAGCCGAGGGGGTCAGAGATGCCAAGCCAGATCAGCTCAGCCTTTCCAGCGGTGCTCTCGTGCGGCCTCATGGGCGCGTGCGCGGTCCCCACCGCATCGACGGAGGCGCGAGTGAGCTTCATCGATCCGCTTGGCCTCGCCCGACCCGCCGGCTATACGCAGGTGGTCGACGTCCCGGCCGGGAGAACCATCTACGTGTCCGGTCAGGTCGCGCGAGATACGAACGGACAACTCGTCGGGAAGGGTGACATGCGCGCCCAGGCCGAGCAGATCTTCCGGAACATCCAGACCGCGCTGGAGTCGCGCGGCGCCGCGCTCGCGGACATCGTGCAACTCACGGCCTACATCCGCGACATGTCGCAACTTGCCGCATACCGGGAGGTGCGAGAGCGGGTGCTCGGGGCGAATCCGCGGCCAGCGAGCAGTCTGGCCGGGGTCGCTTCGCTCGCCAGCGAGGACTTCCTGCTCGAAGTCGAGGTCGTCGCCGCGCCCCGACACTGAACTCAGTGTGCGGCGGCGGCGAGAGGGCGAAGAGCGGGGGGACCACCAGGGCGAGGCGAGCGCTCTTGGGGGGCTGAGGGCCCTCCCTCCGCCGGCACCCGAGCCTCTCCTCCCCTCCCGCGGTCCTCCACCCCGGTACCGCCCAGCTCACTTGCCGGCCGCTTGAGCTCCGGACGCGGTCTTGACCTCGATCTTCCTCGGAAGAGCCGAAGCTGCGATGGGGGCGACAATTTCCAGAACTCCGTCTCTTAGTTCTGCGGTCAACTTGTCCCCCTCGACGCCATCCGGGAGCGTGACGGTGCGCACGAAATGTCGAGACGAAAGCTCGCGCTCCAGGTAGCTCCTTCCAGTCTTGTCTTGTTCTTCCTTCTGTTCGCCGCTGAAGGTCAGGCTGTTCCCCTGAAGATTGATGTGGATTTCATCCGGCTTGAGCCCGGGCACGGACATGGAGAGGTGAAACTCCCTCTTCTCTGGGTCCACCCACGTTTCGATTGGTGGAGCGACCGTGATGAAGGCTCCCGACCAGGGAGCGGTCGAGACCGAATGACTCAGGAATTGGCCCAGTGCCCGGTCGAAGTCTTGCCTGAGACCAACTAGTTTATCCAAGAAATTTTCTTTCGAAGTGGAAGTTGACACTGACATTCTCTTTCTTTTGCCATCGAGCTGATGATTGCGTCCCGCGGAGTCGTGAATCCATCGATCCGCGTGCTTCCAGTCGCCGGAGCGGCCGCAAGGGCGGCCTCGCGGCCGCCCCGACAACAGAGCCTTCCCGAGTCCTTCCAGACTGCTCAGGGCGAGACGGCGAGATCGTTTTCGACTGTGGTCACCCCTGGAGCACTCCACGCAGCCCAGGCGGCCTCGTCGCGCTCGGCCCAGGAATGGACGTTTCCGGAGAGAGTCACCTTGCCACCGTCAGCCTGCACCGTGACCCCCTCGGCGTCGATCTCGGCATCGCGCTTGAGTGCGCTCTCGATCGCCTCCTTGACCGCGCTGGGTTTGACGCTGGGCTTGATGGTGATCTCGTTGGAGATCCCCGTGACCCCGGGCAGGTAGCGGACGGCGTCCGCCGCTGCACTCCTCTGGTACTCCCAGCTCACCTCCCCGTTGAGGGTGATCCAGCCGTCTTTCACGGTTGCCTGGATTCCGGCCGGCACCCAGACGTGCGACCGGAGGGCTTGCGCTGCCGCGTTGGCGATGTCCGTGTCGTTACGCCGGTGCGTGGCGAAGGGCTTGACCTCGAGGTCGTCTGCGACCGCCTTCACGCCCATCACCCGCCGGCTCGCCCTCTCGGCGGCGTCCAGCTCGGCGTAGGTCGGGACGGTGCCGCTGAGCGTCACCACTCCATCGCTGACAGCCACGCTGATATCAGTCGCCGTGACGCTCGGGTCCCAGCGCAATTCTTGCTGGACATCGGTCTTCAGTTGCGTGTCCGTCTTCATGATGAGTCTCCTTCGGTTCGGGATTTCCGTTCCACCTGCGATCACCGCCGCCGTTTGCAGCTCAGGCGATCGATGCATGCCCAAGAGCAACGAACGTGCCACGTCACGATGCGGTGTCGCAGCCCGTGCCCAGAGGGCGAGCCGTGGGAGCCGCAAACGGTTCGCCCCCCAGAGACTGCTCGCTTTCTGGCCAGCTCGTCGCGAAACGATCAGCGTCATGACTGATCCGAGGGTCAAGGACGCGCTCACCCAGCGTCGAGCCGCCCCGCAGAGCTGCATGGCGTGCTCACTGATGCCGCAGGCATTCCAGGAGACGATCTTGCGGACGCTCTCGCAGAGAAAGCGGTCAGCCGAATTCCAGAGGGACAGTCGTGGGGCGGGGCCTCTCCGCCCTGGGCTCCTTCGCGCGACGCTCTGGCTGGCGCTGCAGGATTGTCTTGCACGCTGAGTGGGTGTAGGCCACTGGACCTACCGTCGAGCGTGGTGAAGATCTTCGGAGGTCGGGCATGGCCCGGGTGCTGGTCGTTGACGACGATGCCTCGATGCTCGCCGCGCACAGCGCCGTGGCGGGGTCTTCGGGCCACGAGACCATCGACGCCCGATCCGGAAACGAGGCCCTCTCGCTGATCGAGGGCGTCATCGAGGGGGTGGTCATGTCCACCAGCGCGACGAGACCCTCCGACAATCCTCCTCGCCGCTCACGGGTCCAGGCGGTTGAGGCCCGGGCGATGAAGGCCGAAGGGAACCACGGCGTCACCAGGCCGGTCGACATCGAGAACCTCTCGCTGGTGGTCGAGCGGCCACTGGAGGCGCGTTCGCTGCGCCTGGAGAACAAGGGACTCACCGCGGACAAGCTGCTGGGCCGGTCGATCATCGCCGACTCGCCGCCGATGCGGCGACTGCTCCAGCAAGTCGAGCGGATCGGACCCGGGGACCTCACCGTTCTCGTCCGGGGTGAGACCGGGACCGGCAAGGAGCTCATCACCTCGCTCCTCCATGCGCGCAGCCGGAGGGCGGCGGGGCCACTGATTCGCTTCAACTGCGCAGCGGTGCCGGTCGAGCTCGCCGAGTCGGAGCTCTTCGGGCACGTCCGCGGTGCGTTCACCGGGGCCCACCAGAGCCGGCCCGGCTTCTTCACCCAGGCGCACGGTGGAACGCTCGTCCTCGACGAGATCGGGGAGCTCCACCTCCACCTCCAGGCAGTGCTGCTCCGGGCACTCCAGGACGGCGAGATCCAGCCGGTAGGAGCGGGGAAAGTGGAACGGGCGAATGTCCGGATCATCGCCTGCACCAATCACGACCTCGGCGCAGATGCCCGGGAGGGGCGGTTCCGCCAGGACCTCTACTACCGGCTGGCGGTGGTGGACCTCGTCATCCCGCCCCTCCGCGAGCGCCGCGAGGACATTCCTTCGCTCGCCCGGGAGTTCGCCCGCATCTACGGCGAGCGGTTCGGCAAGCCGGAGTTCCAGCTGTCGGCCGAGGACGTCGGGGAGATGGTCTCCGCGGAATGGCCGGGCAACGTGCGGCAGCTGGAGAACGCCGTCGCCCGGATGGTGGCGCTCGGAGAGAGGCCGCAACGCTCACCGGACGACAGGCCGGAGGCCGCTCCGCAACTCGCCGAGGCGCTCACGCTGAGAGAGCAGGTCGAGGCGCTCGAGCGGGAACTGATCGGTCGAACGCTCGCCACGCTGGGCGGAAATCAGTCCGGGGCGGCCCGACGTCTGGGGCTCAGCCGGGGCGCACTCATCGACCGGATGAGGAAGTACGGGCTCCTCCGTGGGAGCCCGGGCTCGGAGTGATCCATCACCGCGGAGGACGGCCGCGGTGAAGGCGACTTTTCTCGACGTCCCTTTCAGCGGCGGCGCAATGGTCCCGGGCCGTCCACTCCACCTCGAACCATCCCTCGGTGCCCTCCCACACCCCGCGAGACGACGTTCACATCGGGTGGGGGCCTGCTCGAGGGGCCCTGCGAGGCGGGAGGCCCTCACGGTGCCCTCGTCCTTTCTCTGAACGAGGTGTCGGGTTCTCGAGCATCGATCGCTCTGGATCCCGCCGGCACGCCTCTGGCTCATCGTGGTCCAGGAGTTGCAGCACCCACGGGCGGAGGGCGTTCGAGGCGCGGGAAGCGCGCCGCGCCGCGATCCGAGCTCTCCAGGCGGAGGTTCACATGACTGCAGAGGTTCAGGTGCGTGTAGACACACCAGACAGTTACGTCGCCGAGGTCAGGCGTCGCTCCGGATGGAGCATCTTCATGGGCGTGGTGCTGGCCGCGCTCGGACTCCTCATGATCGTTCACCCGTACATCACCGGCACATCCTTCACCGTGGTCCTCGGATGGGTTCTGGTCGTCGCCGGCCTGGCCGAGCTGGTACTGGCTTTCCAATCGCAGACTCCCGGCGGGTTCTTCCTGCGATTGCTCGTGGGAGCTCTGTATCTGGTGATGGGGATTGTCTTGCTCGTCTATCCGTTCAGCGGGCTCGAGAGCCTCACCCTCTTCGTCGGAGTGATGTTCATCGCGCGGGGGCTCGTGGCCGGCATCGCTGCCTACGAGGTCCGCGGGGCCCAGGGCTGGCAATACCTGGCCGCGGACGCCGTGATCAGCCTGGTCGTCGGAATCCTGACCGTGGCCAAGTGGCCCTCGAGCAGCGAGTACACGGTCGGGATCTTGGCCGGCGCAGCGCTGTTCGCGACGGGCCTCACCCGGATCATCGTCGCCGCGAAGATTCACTCCGGCGCGGGGGGCGTGCAGCGGGCGCTCGGGCACACCTGAGGTCCGTCAGGGCGCAGCCCTCGGAAGCCAATCATCGCTCTCGTCCGGGAGACTGCCCGGCGAGAGCGGTGGCGTCCATGGGGAGGAAGCACCGGCCCGCGCGGGTCGCCGCGGCTCTAGGACGCCTCCCCCTTGCGCTCGCTCCTCTCGCCGCCCCCGAAGATCAGGGCCGTGAGGGCACCGAAGGCCATCCCGGCCACGTGGGCGACGTACGCCACGCCGCCTCCGCTGGTGCTGCCCTCCTGCTGGCCCACCGTGCCGATGCTGACCAGCTGGAGAAGGAACCACACCCCGATGAGCACCGCGGCGGGGATGTACGTGAGGTTCCACCAGAAGCCGAAGAAGACCGCCGACTTAATCTGGTGGCGAGGGTACATGACCAGGAAGGCGCCCATGACCGCAGCGATGGCTCCGCTGGCCCCGAGCATCGGGATGGTCGACGAGGGGGTGACCAGCACCTGTGCCAGGAACGCCACGACCCCGCCAGCGAGATAGAAGAGGAGGTACTTCACCGGGCCCATGGCGTCCTCGACTCCCGGGCCGAACACCCAGAAGAAGACCATGTTGCCGACGATGTGCGACCAGCTGGCATGCAGGAACATCGCCGTCAGCAACGTCCACAGCCGGTGACCGGCCGAGATGTCGGCCGCCGTGGCTGCCCACCGGAGCACGAAGCTCTGGCCCTGGATCAGCTCGACGACGAAGACGATGACGTTGATCGCGATGAGCCCGATGGTGATCACCGGATCGCTGCCCGGCCGCCGGGAGGCATCCTCGATCGGAATCACGCCGGTCACTCGGAGGTCCTCCGCTGGCGAGCCCCCTCCAGCTCCTGTGAGGCGCCGACCTGTTTCGCCACGGTCTTCGCCTCCTCGTTGAACCGGGTCTTCTTCTCCATGGTCAACCTTCCTGTCCCGGAGCATACTTGGCCCTTCGGCGAGCCATGGACGCCTGCGGGGGCCCGGCGTTTCCCGGCGATCGGAGGCACGCAGGATTTGCGCGGAGATCTCGAGCGCCGCCCTTTCCTTCCCGCCCTCTTGGACGGGTGGCATTCCTTTCGCAGGCCGAAGCCCGCTCGATGAGCATCGAAAGAATCGTCGCTGGAGCGTGCAGCGATCCGTTCCCGGTGTACCCGGGGCTCGCGGACCTGCTCGCCGCCGCTCATCTCGAGGCGCCTTTCGAGCGTGACCCGATGGTGGCGCACGTGCTCGGAACCTGCGCGGGGTACGCCTACGGCGACACCGAGACCGTCTCCACGATGATGACCCGGCTCGGCCTGGACGCACACACCTGCGTGCGGATCACCCAGGTGGTCGACACGATGTTCATCTATTCCACCGCCTATGTCTTCCAGAGCCGGTGCGGGCGGGTGGTGATCCTCTGCTACCGCGGCACCGAGCCGGCGAATCTCGGGAACTGGCTCGGAGACATGGATCTCGGTCCCGACTCGAGCAGCATGCCGATCGCCGGCGGCGCGGCGGAGCTCAAGGTCCACGGAGGCTTTCACCGGAACGTCCGCGCGACTTGGTGGCCGGTCATGCAGGAGCTGAGCGCCGCTCTCGCGGGAAGGTCCCTGGCCGACCACGGCGTCTCGGTCCCGCACCCGCTGGAGGCGCTCCATGTCTGCGGCCACAGCCTTGGCGCGGCGATGGCCCTGCTCTTCAGCCTGAAGCTCTCCGGAGAGGTCGGGTGCTCGTCCGTCATCGAGCGGCTCCGCGCCGTGTACACCTTCGGGCAGCCCATGGCTCTGCTCGCGCCCCTTCCTCCCGGGATCGAGCGGCTGGACCAGAAGGTGTTCCGTCACCTGGTGAAGCAGGATCCCATCCCGGCCCTCCCGGCCGGCACCTGGGGACCCTTCGTGCACGTCGGGCAGGAGTTTCGTCACCTCGACGGGGAGTGGCAGCGCTCGGCCTCACCCGTCGAGCAGATCCCGAACATGCGCAAAATCCCGCGAATCATGTTCAGCTTCTTCGACAAGCAAGGTCGGCGTGAAGGCGACCAGTACGCGTTCAGCGAGCACGGGCCGCAGCACTACCTGTCGGCGCTCCGGCCTCCGGAGCAGGTGAGCGAGTTCGGCGACCGGGCGAAGAGCTAACCCAGCACTCCAGGCCAGTACCGCATCCACCGGCGCAGCTCCGCCTGCCGCTGCCAGCGAGGGTCCGCGCGATCGAAGCGCTCGGACCCGGCCAGGAGCTCGTCGAACCGCGCCTCCACGGCCCGGGTGACCGCCTCGTCCTCGACCAGGACCATCAGCTCGTCCTCCCAGTAGCAGGAGGTGACGTCGAGGTTGGCGCTGCCCACGGCGCACATCCGTCCGTCCACGCTCACCGCCTTGGCGTGCACGTGCGGCCGGATATTGTCGATGGTCGGGGACCAGGAGGGCTGTCGCCCGACCACGAACTCGTAGCACTCGGCTCCCGCGGCCACGAGCGGATCCTGCCGTGACCGCACGAACACCGTCGCCGCGTCGCGGCCCGTGGCCATCGGCCCATGGAAGGGCTCCTCTCCGTGTCGGGGGGTGAGGTTGCCGATGAGGGTGCGAACGCGGACCCCTCGACGGAGCGCCCGGAGCAGCGCCTGCTGGAGCTCCAGCACGAAGGGGAAGCCGTTCACCGTGTAGACGTGGGATCGAGCAGAATCGATGATGTCCAGGTACGCCTCGGTGGTGTAGGAATCCCGGAGCCCGCGGTGCGCCACGATCCGGGCCCTCGTCGAGCCGGCCGGCGGCGGCACCCGGATCTCGAACGGCTGGCCCCCGGCGTCGGTCCACGCCTGCAGAAAGGACCGGTCCACTGCGGCCACCGCCGGCCCCTCCACGCGCGCGCCCGCGTCGAGCCAGGGAACCATTCGCCAGGTCATCTCCGGGCTCAGCGGAATTTCCCGGAAGCCGGTGTAGTACTCGTGCGAGACGTTCCGGCCGCCGATCAGGGCCACCTTCGAGTCGACGATGGCGATCTTCCGATGGTCGCGCTGCTTCAGCAGCTCCAGCGTCGGTACCCCGGTGATGGGTCTGACCACCCGGAGCTCCACGCCCGGACGGGAGGACATCCGATCGAGAAGCGGGTTGTGCAGGCCGAACGAGCCATGCTCGCCGTGAAGTGAATCGACCAGCACACGAACGGTGACGCCCCGCGCTCCGGCCTCGGCCAGGGCTGCCTCCACCGGACGCCCGACGTCGTCGTCGAGGCACATGTAGAATTGCAGATGGACCCGTTCCTGGCTCGCGGCGATCGCCGAGAGCAGCCAGCCCCGGGCGGTCGGGTTGTCGAGCTCGACCTGCACCTGGTTGCCCTCGGTGGCCTCGCTTCCGGTGGTGGCATCCAGCAGGTCGTCGAGGGAGGGGCGGGCGGCCGGGGCGACCGCTCCGATCTGGAGCTGGGCGATCTCCCCCGGCGCGACGGCGGCCAGACCCCGGGTGTCCGGTCGGTGCGGGCCTTGATACACGATCGCCACGACCGGGATGCCGGATGCCCGCATCCTCATCGCCGCACGAGCGAGCCGGACTGCGCCCGCCTGCTCCGGGATGTCGGGAGCATCCCCTTCGCCGAGGACCGCGCCGACGTCCACGACGTACGGCGGGAGGCCTGCGGCGGCGAGCCTCTTGCGCAGCGAGGCGCAGCTCCGGGTTGCACGCACCCGCATCGCCACCGGCTGGGCAGCCGCCAGGTCGCGAAGCCGCGACAGCGCCTCGTCGTCGACCTCGACGTCGAAGAAGACCACCGGGCGCTGGGCGTCGCGCAGGACGGCAACGTGTACCTCCACGGCGGAGGGGTCGGGCGTCGCCTCCCCGTACGTGCGAAGGACTCCGAGGGAGTTGCCCAGCCCCGAGGACAGCTCCACCTCTCCGTGAGAGGAGGTCGCCCGGGCCACGATCTTTCCCGCGCACACCAAGGCCAGCTCCTGATCGTCGATTGGTGTCCGGCGGCCGATCCCCGCTTCGTACTCCAGGCGGAGACGGATCCGCGTGCCATCGTCCAGCGCGTCGGGGACGTCCAGCGCCCGCTCGCGCTCGGCCCCCGGCGCGCGGGCCGGCGGCAAGACGAGCACCGGCGGCCGTTCGCTCACGCTGAGGAGGACCAGCGGCGGGAGCCGGGCGACCACGAAGAAATCGAACTCCCCGCTCGTCCGCGCACCCAGCAGCCGGCGCCACCTTCCGTGCGAGCCGTCGATCAGCTCGAGCTGGGGAGCGAGCCCCGCCACCTCGCGCACCTGAGCCAGCGCCTGCGCGGAGAGCGGACGCGACTCGAAGAGCACCGCGTGATCTGTCGGCCCGGCCTGCTCCCGGAGGAAGGTCAACACCGCCGCATTCTCCTGCTTGGAGAAGATGACGCACCCCAGACGGTTGCCATGCTGTGGGGCAACCCGCCCGGGAGCGGAGCCGACGAAGAGCAACGGCAGCGGCTTCCGTGTCCGGAGCGCCGAGGCCAGGGACAGGGTGCGATGGCGCGCCGAGCCCACGACGACCAGATCGGTCGAGGACCCCGCCGCCGCGTCGGCGAGCGCATCCGGCGTCAGGTCCGTGGCCAGCGCGACCTCCACCGATGGCGCGAGGCCCCTGGCAGCGCCCTGGAGCTTCTCCACTGCCTCACTGGAAGCCTCGTCGACCTCGGAGGGTGGCGTCACCCACGGGAGGGAGGGCATCGACGCCCGCTCGGCGATGATGATCATCCGTTCCGCAGCGGGGAGCAGGCGCCGGATGGCCTCGAACGTCGGCCCGGCGTCGTCGCCCACGGTGGTGAGCACCAGGAGTTGCCGGTAGTTCATCGGCTCTCTCCATTCTCGGAGATCGGCATGATCTGCATCCCTCCGCCCTCCGGGTCCAGGACGTGGGCCTCAATGGAGACCAGGGTCCCGTCGTCCTCGAACCGGTAAAGGTTGAACCCCGCCCGCACCGCTGGGTCGGGATGGTCGAGCGCGGCTCCGCTGGCACCGATGACTTCCAGGCGGCCCGATTGTGTCCGGAGCTCCCGGCGCAGACGCAGGTGCAGGTGGCCGAAGAGCAGCACGCCCCGCCCGAGCGGTGCCAGCACTCGCTGCAGCGCCGGCAGGTCCACCAGGCCGTCGCGGAGCCGCAGCCACCGCGGCCGCCCATCGACCGGCGGATGGTGGACGAGCACCACCGCACAGCGCCGCCGCACCTCGGGGTGGGCGAGCACGGTCTGCAGCGCGCGGAGCTGCGTCGCGCCGAGGCGGCCGGCGGAGACGAACGGCGGCCGTGGGACCCCGCTGCTCAGCCCGATGATCGCCAGACCCTGGCGCAGCTTGACGGTGGGAAACCGTCCGGCTGGAACCTCGACCGCCAGCTCCGGGAGGTCGGTCCCGAGGAACGGGTGAAAATGGTGCGCGAAGCGCTTCTCGTGCGCGAGCGAGGGGAGGTAGATGTCGTGGTTGCCCGGGATCGCCGTCACCTCCGTCTTTCGGGCGGCCTCCGCGAGCAACGCCGCGGCATCCTGGTACTCGTGCTCGAGCGCGAGGTTGGTGATGTCCCCGGTGACCACCAGCTGGTCCGCGGCAGCGGCGGCACCGGCCAGGACCTGGAGCAGGTAGTCTCGACGATGCACCCGTCCGCGGTGCAGCAAGAGATTCGCGTAGCCGGTGATTCGCTTGTTGAAGATGATCTGTCTCCACCTGGTCCCGGTCCGGGAGAGAACGTGCAGGTCGGAGACGTGGGCGACGCGGATCACTGATGCAACGATCCAGGGAAGAACAACCCGCGCAGCAGTGGCGGAAGCCGGACCGGAGTCGTCGGTCTTGCCCTGGAGGGGGCGCGCACGCGCCGGAGCATAGAGGGGTGCCGTCGCCCATGGCCAGGGCCACCCCTTGCGCGAGCGTGCGGCGGTCAGCGCAAACGTGTCGCGGGTCTCACCGCCAAGCTGATCAGATCCCGGCAGATGCCTGCCGGATCGAGCAGCCAGAACCGGCCTGGAAGCGCTCCTCCCGAGGGTAAGATGCTGGCACGCGCGATGCTACAGGTTTCCCCGACGCGCCCCTCGGTGAGGAGAACCGGGATGAACCGAATGCTGGCCGTCGTCTCCGCGAGCGGAGCGACGGCCTACGAGGGCAGCAAGGTACACCCGGTCTGCACCGGGGGGAGTGCGTCGACCCCCTCCGGGCGTCGACGCCTGATGCCGGCCGATGGTGGGACGGCCCCTGGACCACGAGAGCCGAAAGGAATGCCATGACGACGCCGACGAAACAAACAGCGACGAAGCCAGAGACCCCGATCCTGGATGAGGTGAGGCGCCGGTCGGGATGGACCATGTTCATGGGGGTGCTGACGGCGGTGATCGGCGTCGTGATGCTGGTGTACCCGTTCGCCACTGCTACCTCGACCACGATGTTCCTGGGGGCGATGCTGGCCATCGCAGGAGTGGCGGAGATCGTGCTCGCCTTGAACTCGCAGTCTGCAGGCGCGTTCTTTCCGCGCTTGCTCCTGGGCGCGCTCTACGGCTTCACCGGGATCATGCTCATCGCCCACCCCTTCTCCGGGGCTGAGGGTCTCACCCTCTTCGTCGGAAGCATCCTGGTCATCCGCGGCGTGCTGGCGATGATCGCCGCGTTCCGGGTGAGGCCGGTGGACGGCTGGGGGGGGCTCCTGGCCGATGGCATCGTGAGCCTGGCGGTCGGAATCCTCATCCTGGTGAAGTGGCCCTCCAGCACCACCTGGACCATCGGGACGCTGCTCGGAGCGTCGGTGCTGGTGACGGGCATCGCCCGGACGGTCTTCGCCGCCCGGCTCCGGAAGAGCGCAGGAGGAATCAAGCAGGCGGTGCAGGGAACGACATGACCTCGCCCGGCAGACCGGCCACGGCGTCGTGGCTCGTGGCTCTCTCCATCGTGACGTTGGGCGGAGCCTTCTGTCAGGCCTCGGGGGCGGCGTCGTCGCCGGATCAGCGCAAGCAGACCGTGGCCTCCCAGGCCTCGCCGTACTACCCGGTCACTCTGCCGGACGGCGGCACGCAGGACCTCGAGCTGCTCATCGGACAGGAGGCCTACCAGGAGCTCAAGGCGAAGGGGGAGATCGTCGCCAGCTCGCCGCTGTACGACACGTTGCGGCCGATCGCCGACCGCATCACCCGGGCGGCGCAGCCGCAATATGCGTATCCGTTTCGCTTCTACCTCGTTCACGAGTCCCAGCCCAACGCCTTCTCCGTGCCGGGAGGAAACCTCTACGTGGTCGATGCCTTGCTGTTCTTCGTGAAGAACCAGGAGGAGCTGGCGGGCACGCTGTGCCACGAGGTCGCCCACACCATCCACCACGACTCGATGAACAAGCTTGCGCAGGAATACCGGCAGACCGTCGGCGACCTGGGGGTGGCGATCCTGCTCGGGCCGACCCCGGCACGCGTCCTGGCCATCGCCCTGCTGAGCAAGCTCGGGTCGCTGAGCTACTCGCGTGAGGTGGAGACGAGCGCCGACCTGACCGGAGCGGACATCTGCGCCTCGGCCGGTCTGAATCCGTGGGGGCTGGTCTGGCTGTTCCAGGATTTCAAGGACTCGCGGCCCAACGAGGGGCCGGAGCTGCTGTCCGACCACCCGAACGACGAGCATCGCATCCAGGCGCTGAAGAACCACTTCAAGCAGAACCCGGAGGTCTTCGGCAAGTTCAACTCCGACCCGCGCGCGGCCACGGTGATGAAGCTCCCGGCGGACACCGCGGAAACGTTCGTGCGCTGAGACGGACCACCCAGCGGGTGTAGCCGCAGTGTTCGTCCTCCATGGTCGAGCGGCAGCTCGCTGCCCGGCCCGGAGGGATCGCGGCGGCGACACGGCAGAGAACGGGCGTGCACGGGCTCGCCCCTCTGAAGGCGGGAACCTCCGCGGCGAGCGGCCGCGGCCGGCGTCGGCTGACTTAGGTCTCCGCTCCTCGGCGATCTTCGAAGAAGATCAGCGTCTTGACGTGCGCGCGGTTCTCGATGTCGACGCAACGCACGCGATCACCCTCCTGCTCGACGTAGACGTGCTCGGGCCTCTCGATGAGGTGGGTCAGCGTCTGGCCCTTTCCACGGTCCGCCACCGTGATCTCGATCGCGTCCTTCTCCGAGCCCTTTTCCTCGAGCGAGATGCCCATGAGAGGCAATTTGGTCGAAAGGGCCTGATCACCGAGCTCCTGGCCCTCGACCTCGATGCGCACCGGGTGGTCCTGCTCGCGATTGCTCAGGTCGTCCAGGTACTTCGCCCAGCGCTCGCGGGGAATCTCAATGGTCTTGCGCATAGACATGATTCCTTTCCTCAGCCAGAGCAGCGGCACCGACCAGGACGCCTAGTGCTCGCGCCTTCTGGTCGCGGCGGCTTTGGCGGCCTCCTCCTTCAAGATGCCGTGCTCGCGCTTCGTTTCCACGGCCTTGGCAGCTGCCTCTTTCAACTCGCCGCGCTCACGCTTCGTCTCGACGGCCTTGGCGGCGGCCATCTCGCGGTGTTGCTGTGGATGAACGCCGAGCTGGTGCCAGTTGGTCTCGGAAAGGTCCACGTTGTAGTACTTCGCGGCCTTCTCGATGTTCGCGAATGCCAGAGCCCTGTCCTCATCGGAAACACCGATGACCTGACCGAATCGTGCAACGGCGTTGCGCACGTGCGCTGCATCGGTCAGCGGCTCTTTCCGCTGCTTCGGAAAGGCGAAGACGGCGTCGGGTAGGTCGCTTTCCAGTGTGAGCCGACCATGTCGCTCGTGGGGTTCCCAGGTTGTTGTCACGTGCCACCTCCATGCGTTTCCATCAGCAATCGGGATGCCAGCGAAGAGCCCCGTCGATCGACGCGAGCCCGCTGTGCGTGCGAAGGAAGAGTCTTCTTTTTCGCCACCTCCGGGGGTTACGCGCACAAACTGCGCCGCGCCGAAAGGGCCTCAACGGTTGCGACCTCTTCTCCTGGGTCGCTCGGTTCGCCTGGTATCAGCCGGTGGCGGTCCGGGGCAGGGTGAAACAAAAGGTCGTTCCCGGACCCTCGTTCTGCTCGACCCACAGCCGGCCGCCGTGGCTCTCGACGATCGACCTGCTGATCGACAGACCCATGCCCATCCCCCCGGACTTGGTGGTGTAGAAGGCGTCGAAGATTCGTTCCAGCGTGGTCGGGTCGAGACCCACGCCGGTATCCCGCACCGCGACCAGGACCTGTCCGCCGTCCCTTTCCTCGGACTCGATGAGCAGGTCCCGCGGCCGTCCGGTGACCTCCCGCATCGCCTCGGTCGCGTTGATCAGGAGATTCAGCAGCAGCTGCTGGAGCTGAATGCGGTCGGCGAGGACGCAAGGCAGATCCTCCCCGAGCTCGGTGCGGAGGACGACCTGGCTCCTCTGCAGCTCGGCCCCGGCCAGCACCAGGACCTGCTCGATGACCTCGTTCAGGTCCACCGGGCCTCTCTCGGTGGTGCTCTTTCCGGTGAGCGCACGGATACGGGCGATGACCTCCCCGGCCCGGCTCGCGTCCTCGACGATCCGCTTCACGGCCTCGCGTGCCTCGAACAGGTCCGGAGGAGCTCCCGAGAGCCAGCGGAGGCAGGCCTTGCCGTTGAGGACGATGGCGGCCAGGGGCTGGTTCACCTCGTGAGCGATGGAAGCGCCCATCTCTCCCAGGATCATGACCCGTGCAGCGCGCGCCAGCTCGGCCTCGGTCGCCCTCAGCGCCTCCTCCGCCTTCCGGCGCTCCGCTTCCCGGTCGGCCTCGGCAAGCCGGCGGCGATCCTCCAGGAATTGCTCAACTGCACCGGCCATCTCGGCGATCTCGTCCGCGCCGTCGACGCTCAAGTGGGGAGAGTCCGCGGCGCCGGGATCGCCCTGGCGCAGGTGGTCGCTGACCTGCTGCAGGCGACCCAGCACCCTTCGCCCGAGGAACAGGCGGGCGATGAGCACGGCCGCGACGACGCTGGCCACCAGGAGGCCGAACACCAGAGCCTGATCGCGCGCCGAGGCGCTCGCCAGGGCCTGGACCGCCTCGCGGTATTCCCGGGTGGAGTCGGCCGAGACCGCCTGCGCGGAGGCGATCAGTTCCGCGGCTTGCCGCTGCAGCTCGGCGTGGAACTCACGGAGGTTCGCCTCCCGCTCGGGTCGATCCGGCTCCTCGGCAACCTGCCCTGGCAGCGCCGGGCGGTCGCGCAGGAGCTGCTCGCGGATCTGCGCCACCAGGTGGACCGTGTTGCGCACTGCCTGCCCCGCCTGGTGCAGGTCGAGGACCGACACGGCCTCGCTGGATCCACCCAGTCGCTCCACCAGCTCGTCGAGGGAGTCGAGCTGGCGGGAGAGCTCGAGGTGAGCGGCGCGGAGCGTCTCTGCGTCCTCCGCGGAGACCAGCCGGTCCGCGCCGCGCTCGATGAGCATCGTTCGCCGGACGACGTCCTGTGCTGCCTCGAGTCGGTCCAGCCGCTCCAGGGCGAGGCGCCGCGTCCCGCCGGCGGATCTCCGCAGGGCGCCGACCGCCACCGCACCGGCGGCGGCGCAGAGGAGGACCAGCCCTGCCAGGCCCAGGGCGAACTGCGCCTGCAGCGACCGCGGCAGCCGGAGGGCCACCGCGTCACCTCTTCCAGATCCGGCGGTACACGTCGCGGTAGCCGTTGTCCGGGTCGTACTGGTGGCGAGCGCCCCCGTCGAAGGCGATGTTCTGCAGGGTCGAGAGGTGCACCGGCACCACGTATCCACTCACCGCGGCGTGCGCCAGGAGCCGGTTGAGTTCGTCCACCAGCTGCCACCCGTGCAGGGCGAGCGGCTCGGCCACGGTGGCGACCTGGAACACCCGCGCCTTCAGACGCATGAAGGCGGCGGGGCTGCCGTCTCCGGCGGAGAGGAGCGCGAGGCTATCCTCGGCGCGTCCGGCACGGGCGAGCTCGGGCACGGCATAGTCGAAGTAGATGTCGTTGATCGCCAGGGCGTGCGTCCAGCGCGGTCCGTGGCGGTCGAGCAACTCGCGGGTCACCCGGGGCACGAGCTCGGCGGCGCGGGAGATGGGCGTGTCGCGCACCTCCAGCAGGGTACAGCCCGCACAGCCGCGGACGACCTCGGTCATGGCCCGTGCCTTGGCCGTGGCGATCTCAAAGGTGGAGTCGGTGAAGACGACGACGCCAGCCCTGCCGCCCGAGCCGACCACCGCTGCCATCGCGGTGATGCGCGCGACCTGCAGCGGATCCGTCGTGACATTCATGGCGACCGGGCTGCCCTCCACCGGGCCGGGGCGCGGCCCGACGTGCCAGCCAACGATCGGGATCTTCCGGGCCGCGAATGCCTGCAGCCGGGGCTGCATGTCCCGCGCATCGGCGCCGATGACGACCAAGGCGTCCGGCCGGGCGGCGAGGGCGTCGGCGGCCGCCCGGTCGCGCCCCTCGGCCGTTCCCGCGGCGTCGAACACCTTGACCGCCCAGCCGATGACCCGGGCCGCTTCCTCGACCCCGCGGGCCACACCCAGGATGCCTCCGTTCCGCAGCTCCTCGCACAGCAGCGCGACGGTCTTGTTCGGTGCGGCTGCTGGCCCCGAGACGGGTCCGCCCCAAGCAGGCGAGGCCTGGCTCGCTGCGGTGACCTCACGCCGCATCTCCTCCAGGGAGGGAGCCGGAGCCGCTCCGGTCGCAGACGCCCACGACACTGCGCAGGCAGCGGCGAACCGAGGCCAGGAGCTTGGTCGGAGTGCGCGTGCGTCGTTCATCGCGAGCGCTGGCCATCCTACGCGGAGGATGCCCGACATGCGCTCGCCGCGTGCGAGGGTGCAGGGAAGGCGTCAATGCGCGTGCGCGCCAATTGGACGCCCCAGGCTCCCTGCGGTCCGCGGGTCGCCGTGGTGTCGTCCTTTCGATAGTCCAGCGGGGGCGAGCAACTGCCCCATTGCACCACGTCCGCGGTAGGGTAGCCGCTCGAACTGGGTGTCGGCCGATGCAGGCTTGGCGATTCAGGTGGATTCCCGCGTCGTGGAGGTGGTTCGCGCTCGTCGCGACGCTCGCGTTCGGATGCCTGCACCGCGGTGCCGAAGCCCCGCCCAGCTTCCCGGCGGGGATGACCAAGCCTTATCCGGTAACCCCCATCGACTGGTCGTATCCTCCTCAGGAAACGGCTCTCTCAGGGGCGAGAACGCTTTCCGTCCGATGCGTCCTCACCGAGCAGGGCCGGGCCCAGGAGTGCCAGGCCTTCGAATCCATCCCCGGGGTCGACTCCTGGGTGATCGGCAAGCTGGAGAGCGCCTCGTTCGCTCCAGCAACCTACGGCGGCTCGCCCGTCCGCATCTCATACATCTTCAACTTTCGCTTCGACGTCCCCGCCACCGCCGAGCGTCCGGCAGGCTGGCGTCCACCCCTCACGGTCGAACAGATGGAGGCCTGCAGGGGAAGCGACGCCTCAGGGTGTCTGGCTCGGGCGCTCGCGCTTCTGGTCACGGACGGGGGAACCCGCGACCCGGACCGGGCCAGTCGATTGCTGGGCGCTTCGTGCGCCGCCGGCCTGACTGCCGCCTGCGGCCGCCTCGACGAGGCCTATCGGGCCCCTCGCTTGCTCGACGCGCTCCCTCCGACACCCCTCTCGGAATCCATGGGAGCTGAAGGAGAAGTCATCTGCTGGGTCTCCGCGATCGGGCAGGCTCACGACTGCCGGGGGCCCGACTCGGCCCCTGGGCGATGGTTCATCGAGCAGCTCACCCGTGCCCGGTTCGCCCCAGCGACGTTCGAGCGGGAGCCGTTCGAGACCGAGTACGTGATCCGCTTCTCCTTCAGCGGCCGACGCTAGCGACGCCTTCCGGTGCCCGGCCGCAGTCGAGGGGTTAGAGGCCCTGAACGCGCGGTGACGCCCTGCGCGTCGCAGCCAGGATGCCGCGCAGGATCGCCACCGGGCTGGGCGGGCACCCCGGGACCGTGACGTCGACCGGAATTACCTTGGCCACGCCTCCCAGGCTGGCGTAGCTCTCGCCGAAGACGCCACCGCACGCGCCGCAGTCCCCCACCGCCACCACCAGCTTCGGGTCTGGCGTGGCAGCGTAGGTGCGGCGGAGCGCCTCCTCCATGTTCACCGAGACCGGCCCGGTCACCAGCAGGAGATCTGCGTGCCGGGGACTGGCCACGAAGCGGATCCCCGCTCCCTCGAGGTTGTAGTAGGGGTTGTTCAGCGCGTGGATCTCCAGCTCGCACCCGTTGCACGACCCCGCATCGACGTGCCGGATGCACAGCGCACGGCCGAGCACGGCCAGCAGCTCGGTTTGCAGTCCGCGCACGTCGGTTGGCAGCTCGGCGGGCGCAGGAAGCGGCTCGGTCAAGGACCCGGTGCGAAACATGCGCATCAACAGATCGAGCATCGATCACCTCACCCGTCGTGCCCGCTGTAGGACAGGTTGAACGACTTGTTGATCAGCGGGAAGTCCGGGACGATGTTGTCCAGGATGACGTGTTCCAGGAGCGGCCAGTTCTGCCACGAGGGATCGTGCGCGTGGCAGCGCCGGATCGCGCCTTGCTCTCCGGAGTGAAGCGCGATCAGCACAGGACCGCGCCAGCCCTCGATGAGCCCGAGCCCCAGGCGATCCGGCGGGGCGACCGGAACCTCGATGCGGATCGCGCCGTCGGGCAGCTTCTCTAGCATCGCCCGGCAGAGTCGGAGCGACTCCACCACCTCGCCGAATCGCAGCTGAACCCGCGCGGCCACGTCACCCGCGGTCTGAACGACCAGCGTCGGAGCCAACCGGTCGTAGGGCGGCCAGGGCATGTCGATCCGGAGGTCGCGCGCGATGCCTGACGCACGCGCAGCCATCCCCACCGCGCCGAGCCTCTCCGCCAGAGCCAGGTCCAGCCGACCCGCGTCGCGGAAGCGATCCTGCAGCCCGGGATGCTCGTCGTAGAGCGACCGCAAGCCGAGGACCGCGGTTTCCAGCAGGAAAGACTGCTGGACGAGGACGCGCTTCCTCTCCTCGGTGAGGTCCGTTGCCACGCCTCCGGGGATCACCAGATCCAGGAGATAGCGGGCCCCCAGCACCTCGGCGTTGGCCCGGAGCAGGTCCTCCTTGAGCCGGGAGAACTGGGTGAGCCCGAGGGCGAATCCGGCGTCGTTGCCCAGCGCTCCCAGGTCGCCGAGGTGATTGGCGATCCGCTCGCGCTCCAGCGCCAGGGCCCGGAGCGCCGCAGCACGCGGAGGCAATGCCGTGCCGGTGATGGCCTCCAGCGCCGCGCAGTACGCCGAGGAGAAGGCGACGGCCGAGTCCCCGGAGAGCCGGGCGGCGAGCCGGTGGCCCTCGTGCTGCGAGAGCTGCTCGAACCGCTTGGCCACGCCCTTGTGGGTGTAGCCGAGGCGCTCCTCCAGCCGCAGGACCTTCTCGCCCACGACGGAGAAGCGGAAGTGACCGGGCTCGATCGTGCCGGCGTGCACCGGCCCCACCGGGATCTCGTGGACTCCGTCCCCGGAGACCGAGACGAACGGGTAGGGCCCGGACTCCGCGACCCGTTCGACCGGAGCCGAGTCGCGGCGGAGCGGGAAGGCCTGCTCCGGCCACCGCCCGTGCTGGAGCCATCCTCGCGCGTCCCCACCCTCGGCGGCGATGCCCAGCAGATCGGCGGTGGCACGCTGGAGCCGCGCCGCCACCGGAAACAGCGGCGCCAGACCGGGGTAGGTCGCCGCACCGGCAGGGAGCGGATGCTCGACCAGCACCACCTCGTTCGGCAGCAGATACGCCGCGTGGATCCGGAAGCGCCCGTCCCGATCGCGATCGTCGGTGCCCCACAGGGTCAGGAGGCCCGCTCCGCCCGCCTTCATCGACTCGGCCATCCCGCTCCACTGCTCGCGCTCGGGAGCGAGGAGGCGCCTGCCCCGGACGTTGGCCGGGAGCGGCATTCCCTTCACCGCTGAGGTTGCGGGAACCATCGATCAGCCGATCAACCGCGCCGCGAGCCGGTACCACTCGGCCAGAGCCGGTGGCATGTAGACGCCGAGGGTGAGGACCATCGCCAGGTGGACGAAGACCGGCAGCAGCGCCGGCGAGTGAGGCAGGGGCGGACTTTGCGTCTCGCCGAACACCATCGGCTGCACCCGGCCGAAGATCGCCGCGAAGGCCACTGCCAGGGCGGCGAGGAGGATCGGTGTCGCCCAGGGGTGATCGCGCATCGCGGTGGTGAGGATCAGGAACTCGCTGGCGAAGACGCCGAACGGTGGGAGCCCCAGGATCGCCAGCGTCCCCAGCATCAGGCCCCATCCGATGGTGGGGCTGAGCACCAGCAGACCGCGAATGCCATCCATCCGCTGGGTGCCGGCGGTCTGTGAGGCGTGACCGGCGGCAAAGAAGATGGCCGACTTGGTGAGCGAGTGGACCGTCATGTGAAGGAGCGCCGCGAAGTTCGCGACCGGCCCGCCCATCCCGAAGGCGAAGGTCACGATTCCCATGTGCTCGATCGACGAGTAGGCGAAGAGCCGCTTGATGTCCCGCTGCCGCCAGAGGAAGAACGCCGCCAGGATCGCCGAGAGCAGCCCGAAGCCCATCAGCATCCGGCCTGGAAGGTAACGAATGGAGCCCTCGACCAGCACCTTGCACCGGATGACGGCGTAGAGCGCCACGTTGAGCAGCAAGCCCGAGAGCACCGCCGAGACCGGAGTCGGGCCCTCGGCGTGGGCGTCGGGCAGCCAGTTGTGCAGCGGCGCCAGGCCGACCTTCGTCCCGTAGCCCACCAGGAGGAACACGAAGGCCAGGGCCAGCACCGTCGGTTCGAGGTGGGCCTTCACGGCATCGAGACGGGTCCAGAGGAGGGCGGTCATTCCTTCCCCGCCCAGGAGTCCCTCGGCGGCGAAGTAGAGGAGGATGGTCCCGAAGAGCGCCTGGGCGATCCCCACCCCGCAGAGGATGAAGTACTTCCAGGCCGCCTCCAGGCTGGCCCGGGTGCGGTAGAGCGAGACCAGGAGCACGGTGGAGAGGGTCGCCGCCTCCATCGCCACCCAGAGCAGCCCCATGTTGTTGGTCAGCAGGGCCAGCAGCATCGCCGCCATGAAGAGCTGGTACATGCTGTGGTACAGCCGCAGGCGCCGCGGGGTGATCCGACCCTTGTGCTCCTCGATGCGCATGTAGGGGCGCGAGAAGAGCGCGGTGGTGAAGCCGACGAAGGCGGTCAGCCCCACCAGGAAGACGTTGAAGGGGTCGATGAAGAACTGCTCGTGCCAGACCAGCATCGGTCCGTGACGGATGACCTGGAGGACGAGCGTCGCCGCCGCCGCCAGCGTCGCCAGGCTCGCCAGGGCGTTCAGCTCTGCCGCGTAGCGCCGACCGCCGAGCACCGCCAGGACCGCAGCGCCGAGCAGGGGAACCCCGAGGACCAGGAGCAGCTCCACCTCAATCCTCCCTGAGCTTCTCGAGGTGGTGCAGATCGAGGCTCTCGAACTGCTCCCGGATCTGGAAGAAGAAGATCCCCAGGATGAAGACGCCCACCAGGACGTCGAGGGCGATCCCCAGCTCCACCACCATCGGCATCCCGTAGGTGGCGCTGGTCGCGGCGAAGAACAGCCCGTTCTCCATCGCCAGGAATCCCATCACCTGGGTCACCGCCTTCCGCCGGGTGATCATCATCACGAAGGCCAGGAGGATCATCGCCAGCGCGATGCCCAGGGTGTTGCGGGTGATGGTCGTGGCCAGCGCGCTGATCGGCTGGGCGAGGCCGAAGGCGAAGATGACCAGCCCCACGCCGATGAGCATCGTGGTGGGGATGTTGATCAGCGGCTCGGTGTCCCACTGCGCCCCGAGCGCCTCGACGAGGCGGAGGAGGATCCAGGGCAGGAAGACCACCTTCAGGACCAGCGTCAGTCCCGCGGAGAAGTAGAGATGGCGCAGCCCGGCGCTGTAGGCCACCAGGGTGGTGGAGGCGACCAGGATCGCCCCCTGCAACCCGAAGAGCACGATGAGTCGCCGCGTCCTTCGCTGGGCGAGCATGGCGAAGGAGATCAGGAGCAGGCCGGCGGCGAACAGATTGAGAAGCTGTGCGGTGAGGCTGGGGGGCGGCACGGTCAGGCTCCCAGCATGAGGTGAACCAGGAGGCCGAGAACGGCGAGGAGGAAGGCCATCGCCAGGAACTCGGGGGCACGAAAGATTCGCAGCTTGGCGGACAACGTCTCCACCAGGGCGAGCACCGCGCCCGCCGCGCCCAGCTTGAGGACCAGCGCCAGGACCGCCACCCCCAGCGCCCCCGGCCCGGCCCCCCGGGTGGCCAAGCCCCAGGGGACGAAGAGGGCGAAGCCCAGGCAGGCGTAGTTGAAGAGCTTGAGCGCCGATGCCCACTCCACCAGCGCCAGGTGGCGGGCCGAGTATTCCAGCACCATGGCCTCGTGGATCATCGTCAGCTCCAGATGGGTCGCCGGGTTGTCGATGGGGAGCCGCGCGTTCTCGGCGAGGAGCACCATCACGAAGGCCACGCCGGCGAAGGCCAGGCTCGGATAGATGACGAAGGGTGGAGCGGCCAGCCGCTCGACCACGCTGGGCAGGGCGGTGCTCCCGGAGATCAGGAAGGCGTTGAAGAAGACCATCAGCAGCGCCGGCTCGGCCAGGAAGCCGATCATCATCTCCCGCCGTGCGCCGAGGGACCCGAAGGCGGTGCCGATGTCCATCGCCGCGAGCGAGATGAACACTCGGGCGGTGGCGAACAGACCCACCAGGGCGATGGCGTCGGCCACGAAGGCGAAGGGGAGATCGATCGCCACCGAGGGGATGATGGCCGCGGCCAGGACCATCGTTCCAAACAGCACGTACGGAGTCATCCGGAAGAGCGGCGAGGCGTTCTGGGCGAGCGTCGCATCCTTCCAGAAGAGCTTCCGGAGCAGACGCCAGGGCTGGAGAAGCGGCGGCGCGGACCGATTCTGGAGCCAGGCCCGGCACTGGCCGATCCACCCGAGGAAGATTGGCGCCAGGGCGGTGGCCAGCACCACCTCGCCCGCCTGACGGATGACGGCCAGGGCGGTCACAGCACGAACACCAGGAGCGCGATCAGGGTGAGGAAGGCGTAGAGGAGATACACGGCCAGCCTCCCTCCCTGGATGATCGCCACCGCGTCGGCCAGCCGCTGGACCCCGCGGCCGAGGGGGACGTAGAGCGCGCGCCAGATTCGGTCCTCGATGTGGACGCGGTAGTGCGGGGAGGTGTCCCAGGCCGAGGGGAGCTCCCGCTCGATCAGGAACGCCGAACCGAAGATGTGGCGAATCGGCTGGCCGAAGCCCTCCGCGGTGTCCTGCATCCGCGGCGTCTGCCAGGGGTAGCCGCAGTCCCAGGGCGCCGCCCGGCGCACGCGGCCATGGTAGAGGCGCCGGACGAGGACGAAGGTCAGGGCGAAGACTGCGAGGATTCCGGCCAGAAGGAGCACCCCGCTGTAGGAGGCCTGTCCCTGGGCCAGCGGGGCGATGAAGGCCCAGGAACCCGGACGCACGGCCTCACCCACCGCGCCGCGAGTGATCTCCGTCGTCGCCCTGAGACCCAGATGGGGGAAGACGCCCAGCGCCACGCACCCCGCCGCCAGCCATCCCAGGCCCAGCCGCTGGAGCCGCCCGGGAGGATGGGCCCTCACCAGAGAAGGCTCCCGGGGCTGCCCGAGGAAGATCACCCCGTAGAACTTCACCATCACGTATCCGGCAAGGGCGGCGGTCAGGGCGAGGGCCGACGCCCCGAGCGGGACCAGCATGTTGACGAAGGGATGCGGAATGCGCGGGGTCACCAGGAAGGCCTGGAGCAGGAGCCATTCGGAGACGAAGCCGTTGAGCGGCGGCAGCCCGGCGATGGCCAGTGTTCCGATCAGGGCGAAGACCGCCACCCAGGGCATCCGGTGGATCAGCCCACCGAGCTTCCCCAGGTTGCGCTCCCCGGTCGCATGGAGAACGGAACCGGTGGCGAGGAAGAGCAGGCTCTTGAAGAAGGCATGGTTGAGCGAATGGATCAGCGCGGCGCTCAGCGCCAGCGCCGCGAAGAGCCGGAGATCGAAGGCCCGGAAGAGGATTGCCAGGCCGATCCCGCAGAAGATCATCCCCATGTTCTCGATCGACGAATAGGCGAGCAGCCTCTTCATGTCGGTCTGGACCGCGGCGAAGACCACGCCGAGCAGCGCGGTGAACAGCCCGATTCCGAGGACCAGCGCCCCCCACCACCAGACTCCGGTGTGGAGCAGGTCGAAGGTCACCCGCAGCAGGCCGTACACGGCGGTCTTGAGCATCAGCCCGCTCATCATCGCCGAGACCGGCGAGGGCGCGGCGGGGTGCGCCTCGGGCAGCCACACGTGGAGCGGGACCAGTCCGGCCTTGGCTCCGAATCCGAACAGGGCCAGGAGAAAGGCCACGGTCGCCCAGGTCGGCGAGAGGGTCGGCCCCCGCATCGCGTCGAAGGTGAACTTCCAGCTGCCACCCTGCAGGACGCCGAAGCAGAGGAGGATGCCGATCGCCCCGACGTGGGCGATGAGCAGGTAGAGGAAGCCCGCCCGGCGAATCTCGGGGATGCGGTGCTGGGTGGTGACCAGGAAGTACGAGCTGAGGGCCATGGTCTCCCACGCCACCATGAAGAGGTAGGCGTCGTTGGCCACCACCACCAGCACCATGCTGGCGAAGAAGACGTGGTACTGGAGGCAGAGCAGGCCGGGCGCGGTCCCTTCCCCGGCGCGGAAGTAGCCCGCGGCGAAGATCGAGATGCCCGCGCCCGCCGCTCCCAGCAGGAGCAGGAAGAACCCAGAGAGCGCATCGAGCCGCAGGTGGAAGGGGAGGTCCGGGAGCCCGAGGGGGAGGACCAGCTGCTCCGGCAGCCGGTCCGGCCGGAGCGCGCCGAGGCCGACCAGCGCGACCCCGAGGGCGATCAGCGCGCCGAGGGGAAAGAGGACCCGACCGACGAAGTGGACGCGGTGCGGACGGATCAGCCCTGCCAGGCCCAGCGCGAACCAGCCGGCGACCAGCGCCAGCAGGAGGGAGAGAGATGGCGCTGGACCGACGATCATCTTATTATCATCAGAAACGTCTCCAGCGTAACTCTCATGAACGTTCGATGCCAATCGAAGACCGCACCGCTCGGCTCACCATCCTGATCGATCCCCGGAAGAAGGCGGTCTTCGAGCAGCTGTGCGCCGAGGAGGACGTGACCCCCTCGCAGATGGTCCGCCGGCTGATCCGCGAGTACATCGAGCGGAAGCGAGGTGTCCCCTGGAGACCGGAGGGCCCGTCCGGGTCTGGCGCCTCCGCACCCAAGACGCCGCGCCGGCCCCGCGGTTAGCCCGGGATCCGGAGCATCCGGACTCAAACGTCTCCGATGAGGCCGAGCTGACGGGAGAGGCTCGCCTCGTCCTTCATCGGCCAGTGCGTCACTGCATGTGCTGACCGCCGTTGATCGCGATGTTCGCCCCGGTGACGAACGCCGCCTCGTCCGAGCAGAGGTAGATGATCAACCCAGCGACCTCCTCGGGCTCGCCCAGCCGGCCCACGGGGATCTGGGGGATGATCTTGGTCTCCAGCACTTCCTTGGGAATGGCCATCACCATCTTGGTCCCGATGTAGCCGGGGCTGATGGTGTTCACCGTCACGCCCTTCTTGGCCACCTCCAGCGCCAGCGACTTGGTGAAGCCGTGGATGCCCGCCTTGGCCGCCGCGTAGTTGGTCTGGCCGAAGGCGCCCTTGCTCCCGTTCACCGAGCTCACGTTGACCACCCGGCCCCAGCCCCGGTCCACCATGCCGTCGATGACCGGCTTGGTCATGTTGAACATGCTGTCGAGGTTGGTCCGCATCACCGCGTCCCAGTCTGCCTTGGTCATCTTGCGGAAGGTCATGTCGCGGGTGATGCCCGCGTTGTTGATCAGGATGTCGATGTGGCCCACGTCCTTCTGGATGTCCGCCACGCAGCGCTGACACGAGTCGTAGTTCGCCACGTCGACCGGGTACGCGTGGAAGTCGTGCCCCCTCGCCTTCATGTCGGCGAGCGTCTCCTTGATGGTGGTGTTGTTGGGCGAGTGCGTCAGCACCACCCGGTACCCCTTCTCGTGGAGCTTGGTGCAGATCGAGTAGCCGAGGCCGCCGGCGCCTCCGGTGACCAGTGCGATGCGGTCCGACGACATGGTGTCTCCTCCCTCCAGGACTCGGGGAGGCGATCATTCGACCCGCCAGAGGGTCAGTGTCCAGAGCGCAAGGCTTGCGCCCCCGTCCGTCGCGCCCGCTCGGCGGACGAGCTGTCCGAGCGCACGCCGGGCCCGCGGCGGACGGCCGGGGGTGCGGTGAGCGCCGAGCGGCGCGATCTCGACACGGTGCGTCGAGCCCCGCCCTCCGCGCGCGCGGCAGCTCGATCTGCGCCGTCGTCCCCAGCCTCGGTGCGCTCGACGTGATGCACCACCCCGGCCACGTCGCAGGTTTCGATCGGCGCGTCGCGGAGCTGCCCGGGTGAAGCTCCGCGACACCTCACGCAGATGCTCGGCGCCGGCCAGCTCCCTGCGGAGCGTGGCGACATTCTGCGCGACGTCCGGCTCTCTGCGGGAGCGGACTCGAGCATCGAGCCCCTGGCATCGCACCTCCACCGATGCTTTCCCAAGGTCCGTCAGACCCCAGGACTCGGGGTGCACCCCGGCCTCCGCTCACGAACCCACCGGCATTGCTGGGCACGGACCCTGGCCCAGGGCTTGAACACCCATGGTGGCGGGACAGAGGAGACCACGAGAATGGCCATCTCCAGCCGGACCGTGTTGATCGTTGCCGGGGACGCTCGCAGCGCCGACGCGTTCCACCACAGCCTCGACCACGAGGCCCACCGCCTCTACGAGGTCTCGTGCCTCAAGGACGCCCTGGCCATCGTCGCCCGCGAGGCGGTGGACGTGGTGGTGGCAGACACGGCGCTGCCCGACGGCACCGGGCTGGCGCTCCTCCACGAGGTCCGCCGCATCCAGCCGCACACCATGCGGGTGGTGCTCACCTCGCCGGCGGGCGTGGGGACCGCGCTCCAGGCCATGGAGCGCGGCGACGTCTACCGTTTCCTGGTGAAGCCCTGGGACGGGGTCGAGCTCCGAGGCGTGGTCCGGGCTGCAGTCGACCGGCTGTACCGCGAGCGCGAGAACTCGCAGCTGCTCGACCGGGTGAAGGGCGAGGTCCACCAGGCGATCGCCCGCGCCAACCCCGAGCTGCACGTGGTCCGCGACGCCACCGGCTCCATCCTGCTCGACGACACCGAGGAGCAGGCCGCGGTCGCGCTCGCGGCCGGCTGACCCCCCCCACCTTCCGATGGAGCCGAGCCTGCCGGTCCTCGTCGTCGGCCCCGACGCGCCTTCACCGGCGCTGCTCGACGAGCTCCGCGCGGGCGGGCTGGACCCTCGGCCCTGCACCCCGGACGAGGTCCTCGGCCTCCTCGGAGCCGGCGTGGCCGAGGCGGTGCTCGCCCGACCGGTGCCGTTCTGGCGCCTCCTGCTCTCGCGCGTCGTCACCTCCGGGGCCACGGCTCTCCTGCACGTGGGCGAGGGCCCGGCGCCCAGGGCGCTGCCCGGGGGCGTCGTCGCCGTCAGCCGGGCCGACGAGGTCGCGCCGGTCCTCCGCGAGGCCCGCGCCCGCCGCGGAGCGGACACCGCCCCGGCCCAGGTGGCGCCCACGCTGGAGCAGCGGCTCTCGGAGGCGGAGCGGTTCTCGTCGGAGGTGCAGGCGCTCCATCTGTCATCGACGCCGGAGAAGATCGCCTGGGAGGCGGTCCGCCGCGTCCGGGGCCTGTTGCAGGCCGACCGGGTGCTCTGCTGGCGCATCGGCGAGGAGGCGACCCTGACGCTGGGCGCCGCCGACCCGGCGCTCCCCGTTCCTCCGGCCTCGATGCCCATCGGCGAGCTGCTCGCCGGGGCCTGTGCCGCCGAGGCGGCGCAGCTCTGCCGGGCCGAGGACGAGCTGCCCGGCCCCTGGCGCGAGGCGGCGAGACGGCGAGACGGCGCCGAGCCCGGGGCAATGCTCGCCGTCCCGCTGGTCCGGGCGGGCGAGCTGGTGGGCGTGCTCGAGGCGGTGCGTCGCCCCGGCCGCTCACCCTTCACCGACCCGGACCGCCAGCGCTTTGCCGCCTGGGGCTCGCAGGTGGCGACGGCGCTGGCCGGGGCGCTCAACACCGCCCGGCTGCACGCGGCGCAGAGCGAGATCGTCGCCGCCAATGCTGCACTCGAAGCGAAGATCGAGCTCCGTACCCGCGCGGTGGTGCACGCCAAGCGAGAATGGGAGCGCACCTTCGACGCCATCCGCGAGCCGATCGTCCTCCAAGATCGCTTCGTCATCCGCCGCGCGAACCTCGCCTACGCCGAGGCGGCCGGCGTGCCCATCACCCAGGTGCCGGGAAAGACCTGTCACCAGCTGCTGGCTGGCCGGGTGGCGCCGTGCGTGGGCTGCCCGCTCGCCACCGGCGCGCCGGACCTGGCAGCGGAGATCTCCCTGCCCCGCGGACGGACGGTGCGCTTCAGCGGGTTCCGCACCGGGGCGGCCGGAGACCCGGACCTGGTGGTCATCCACTACCGGGACGTGACCGCCCAGCGCGCGCTGGAGGCACGGCTCCGGGAGCAGGAACGCCTGGCCTCGCTCGGCCAGCTGGCCCAGGGCGCCGCGCACGAGATCCAGACGCCCCTCGGAGCGGTCCTGGGCAATCTCTCGACCCTGCGCGGCGCAGCCGACGAGCTCGAGTCCGGCGCCGACTCCATCGAGCGCGCAGCCCGACTCTGCGGCCAGGGCGATGCCGCGGCCGCGGTCCGGGCGCTCACCGAGGTGCAGGTCCGCGACCTCGCGGTGAGCCTCCGTGAGCTGCTGCAGGACATGGAGGACGGCGCGCGGCGCATCGGCGCCATCGTCAAGGGGCTGCGCGAGCTGGCCCGGCAGGACGTCGCCCGGCCCGCGCCCGTGGACCCGAACGACTGCGTGCTCCGCGCCCTCCGCGCCGAGCTCGGCGACGCCGCCTCCTCGGTCGCGCTGCGCAGCGAGAGCACCGCGAAGGTCCTGGTCACGCCGGGCCAGCTCGAGCAGGCGCTGGTCCAGCTGGTCCGCAACGCGCGGCTCGCCGCTCCCTCGGGCACCCTGGGGGTCCGGACACGCGACGAGCAGGGCGCGGTGGTGATCGAGGTGCAGGACGAGGGACCCGGCATCCCGGGCGCCCATCTCTCGCGCATCTTCGAGCCCTTCTTCACCACCCGCGGCGGCACCCAGGGCATCGGACTGGGGCTGACGCTGGTCTGGAGCATCGTCCAGCGCGCCGGCGGCACGCTCGAGGTCAGCTCCGAGCCGGGCCTGGGCAGCACCTTCCGGATCCGCCTTCCGACACTGGCCGCGGCGGCCACCCCGGAAGGCCCGGGCAACGTGGCGGCCTGAACGGGCGCCACCGGGTCGAGGAGCCGGTCTCGATCCGCGGCTGCTCCCGGGCGTGCACGCCCGGAACCTAGAACAGCAACCGCGTCGGCTGCTCCAGCAGCGCCTTCAGCTCCTGGAGGTACTGGGCGCCGAGCGCGCCGTCGACCACCCGGTGGTCGCCAGAGAAGGTCGCGGACATGGTCTTGCGGACCACCACCTTGCCGTCGCGCACCACCGCTCGCTCGGCGACCGCGCCCACCGCCACGATGGAGGCCTGGGGCGGGTTGATGACCGCGATGAACGAGTCCACCCCGAACATCCCCAGGTTGGACACGGTGATCGATCCGCCCGTGTACTCCTCGGGCCTGAGGGCCTTGCGCCGGGCCCGCTCGGCCAGCTCGCGCGCCTCGGCGGCGATGGTCCCGAGCGACTTCTGGTCCGCGTCACGAATGACCGGGGTGATGAGCCCGTCCTCGATCGCCACCGCGATGCCCACGTCCGCGGTGTGGAACTGGAGCAGCCGGTCCCCCTGCAGCGAGACATTGACCTTGGGCTGGCGGCGGAGCGCCATGGCCGAGGCCTTCACGATCAGGTCGTTGATCGAGATCTTCACCTCGACGGCCTTGGCCTGCTCGCGGACCTTGACCGCCTCCTCCATGTCGATGTCGATCGTGACGTAGAAGTGCGGAACCCCCGGCTTCACCTCGGCCATGCGCTGGGCGATGACCTTGCGCATCCCGGAGATGGGGAGGACCTCCGGCTCGCGGCGGTCGAACACCGGCGCGGGGGCAGGCACGGTCCCGGGGCGAGGCGAGGGCGCCGGAGCAGCCGCGGCAGCCTGGCCCCCCTGCCCGATCGCCGCCTCCACGTCGCGCTTCACGATCCGGCCGCTGGGGCCCGAGCCGTGCACGCCGGCGAGGTCGAGCCCCTCCTCGCGGGCCATCCGCTTCGCCAGCGGCGAGGCCCGGAGTCGGCCGTCCTCCTGCGCCGGAGGGGGTGCCGCCTCCTCGGTCCGCCGGATCGGAACGACCAGCGCTGGCCCCCCGGGGCGCGGCGCGCGCTCCTCGGGCTGCCGCTGCTCCCTCCGGGCCTCGGGGCCAGCGGGGGCCGGCTTCTGCCGCGTGGCCTTCGGCGAGGCGGGCGCGGGCGACGGTGCCTTCGCCGCCGGCGCACGCGCCTCGACCTTCTCACCCTTGGCCCCGATGACCGCGATGGGGGCGCCGACCTTCCCGGTCTCGCCCTCGGCGACGAGGATCTCGAGGAGCACGCCGTCGTCGAACGACTCGACCTCGAGGTTCGACTTGTCGGTCTCGACCTCGGCGATGGCCTCACCGGAGGAGACGCTGTCTCCCTCCTTCTTGAGCCACTTGACGATCTTCCCCTCGGTCATCGTCGGCGAGAGTGCCGGGAGCTGCACCTCGGTGGCCATCGTCAGTTCCCCTCTTCCCGGTAGGTGACCTTCTTCACCGCGGCGACGATCCGCTCCACCGACACCTCGGTGGCCTTCTCCAGCACCGCGGCGTAGCTGCGGTTCACGTCCAGGCCGGTGACCCGCTCCACCGGTGCATCGAGGTCGTCGAACGCCTTGGACTGGATGAGGTCCGCGATCTGCGCGCCCACCCCGCAGAAGCTCCAGCCCTCCTCGACCACCACCACCCGGTTGGTCTTCCGCACCGAGGCGAGGATGGCCTCCTCGTCCAGCGGCTTGAGCGTGCGCAGGTCGAGCAGGTCCACGTGGATGCCCTCCCGCTCCAGGAGCTGCGCCGCCTGCTCGGCGAAGTAGTACATCCGCGACCAGGTGATGAGGGTCGCCTCGTTGCCCTCGCGCTTCAGGTCCGCCTTCCCGATGGGTAACAGGAATTCGCCGGCCGGCACCTCGCCCTTCACCCCGTAGAGCAGCTCGGCCTCGAGGAAGATGATCGGGTTGTCGTCCCGGATGGCCGCCTTGAGCAGCCCCTTGGCGTCGGCCGGGGTCGAGGGCGCGAGGATCTTCAGGCCCGGGAAGTGGGCGTAGTTTGCCTCCAGCGACTGGCTGTGCTGCGACGAGAGGCGGCCGCCGGCGCCGTTCGGGCCTCTGAACACGATGGGACAGCGCAGCTGCCCGCCCGACATGTGGCGGAGCTTGGCGGCGTTGTTGACGATCTGGTCCATCGCCAGGATCGCGAAGTTCCAGGTCATCATCTCGATGACCGGCCGGAGCCCCACCATCGCCGCGCCGACGCCCAGCCCGGCGAACCCCAGCTCGCTGATCGGCGCGTCGACCACCCGGGCGCTGCCGAACTTGTCCAGGAGCCCCTGGCTGACCTTGTAGGCCCCGTTGTAGCGCGCCACCTCTTCCCCCATCAGGAAGACGTTGACGTCGCGTTCCATCTCCTCTGAGAGCGCCTGGTTCAGCGCCTCGCGCCACGCAATCTCGGGCATCTCGTGTCGTCCCTCGTCGCTCTCGTCGTCAGGCCCGGGCCGGCTGCTTCAGACCGGCCTTCTGTTCCGTCACCTCGGCCTGCTCGCGCGGCTCGAGGTCCCAGGTCACGCGGTAGTCCTGCGGCCCCGGGTGGTGCGGCCACTGGACCTTCATCCCCAGCACCCGCTCGCGTGGCTTCACGTCCGGATCGCCCGGCTCGACGAAGATGTCCTCGTGGAGCTCGTCGAGCGACGGCTCGGGCGACTCGTCGGCGAACTTCACCGCGGCGTCGACCGTGGCCCTGATCTCGGCGTCGATGGCCTCGAACTCGGACTCCGGGATCTTCACCTGCTCCACGGCAAACTGGCGGAGCTTGGGAATGGGGTCTCCCTTGCGCTCCTGCTCCACCTCGGTCTTGGTCCGGTAGGTGGCCGGATCGGACATCGAGTGGCCGCGGTAGCGGTAGGTGTTGGCCTCGAGCAGCACCGGCCCCTTGCCGGCGCGGCAGTGCGCGGCGCAGTCCTTCACCGCCTCGTAGACCTTCAGCACGTCCATCCCGTCCACGGGCTCGCCCCGGATGCCGTAGGCCGCCGCGCGCTTGTAGACCTCGGGCATCGGAGAGACGCGGGCGAAGGCCGTCCCCATCCCGTAGCGGTTGTTCTCGCAGAGGAAGATGACCGGCAGCGACCACTTCGCCGCCATGTTCAGGGTCTCGTGGAACGCCCCCTGGTTCGCTGCGGCCTCGCCGAAGTAGCAGACGGTGACCCGCCCGTCGTTGCGGTAGCGCGAGGCGAAGCCCAGCCCGGCGGCGAGCGGGATCTGCCCGCCCACGATGCCGTAGCCGCCGAGCGTGTAGTGCTCGACGTCGAAGATGTGCATCGAGCCGCCCTTGCCCTTGCAGTAGCCGGTCGCCTTCCCGAACAGCTCGGCCATGATCATCCCGGGGTCGGCGCCGCGGGTGAGCGGGTAGCCGTGATCGCGGTACGCGCCGAGCTGGTAGTCGTCGGGACGCAGCGCCTCGGTGGCGCCCACCGCGACCGCCTCCTGCCCGATGTAGAGGTGGCAGAAGCCGTTGATCTTGCCCTGGGTGTAGGCCTGCGCCGCCCGTTCCTCGAACCGGCGGATCAGGTACATGTGCCGGTACATCGAGAGCAGCAGGTCCTTCGAATACTGAGGTGCCATGCCGGGCCGCTGCATATCGACTCGAGGCCCGATTTTCCAAGCGATCGCCCCATGCCGCGGCGCGGCGCGCGCTTCACAGGTTTTCTGGCGGCTCCCCCTCCAGCGCGAGGTGGGGAACCACGCGCACCTGTGGGGCGAGCGTTGACACACGGCCCGAGTGGCCGGTTGCGACCAGCACCACCTCCGCCTCCGGGAACGTGGCCCGGAAGTCGTTCACGTGCCCCGGCTCGTTGTCGAAGGCTGCCACCAGCCGCCCCAGCGAGGCCAGCCGGGCATGTGCGGAGCGCTTGAACACCTCGTCCCCCACGGATGGATCGTCCGGCTTCATCCACAGCTGCACCCTCGCCCCCGGCAGCGGGAACCCGAAGCGGCGCAGCACCTCCTCCGTTCCGGGCCGCATTCGCTCGGGGCGAGCCGTCAGGTAGACCAGCTGGACCCCCGTGCGGTGCGCGCGGCGGGCGTACCCGGCCGCCCCCCGGACGGGGATGTCATGGAGGCACGCCTCCGAGGTGAAGAAGCGCTCCACCCAGTGCCTGCGGAGGTCCGGCAGCCACCGCGCGACGGTCTCGGGGTCGAGCCCGGCCCTGCCGAGCGCCTCCCGGGTGTCGAAGCCGGTGACGAGGTGCTCGGCCTGGAAGGCCTCGAGGGCCGAGATGCCGTGCACGCTCGCGAAGTCGCGCACGATGGCGGCCTGGCGCGGGCGGTTGTCCAGGAGCGTCGAGTCGAGGTCGAAGGCGATGACGCCCGCGGGACCTGCCGCGTGCGCCGCGGAAAGGATGTCGGTGAGGACCCTCTGCCACTCCGGATGGGGCGCGAACTGCATCGAGGCACCCCTCTACCGCCGGGGCACCGGGTTCGTCGACGCCCGGGGGGCCTCAGCTGGCCAGGACGCGCGCGCGCCGGCGGACCGCGGCGTCGTGCTCGTCGAGGAGCGCCGCCAGCTCCTCCAGCTCCTCGGGCGTCATGCTGTCGAGCGCGCGGAGCACGTCCTCCATCCGGAACTCCGGGTCGAGCCGGATGGCGCCGACGAGGTCGAGGACCGGAACGGGACGGGGGCTGGCGGGATCGGCCATGGCGGAACCCAGGCACTGCACCGGCCGGGCCGCCTGCAAGACTCCGGAATCCGGGAGCCGGGGGTGGGTCAGCGGGCCCCGGTGGGGGTCACGCCCGCCCCGCGCGCGAGGAAGCGGCCGACCATGACCTCGGTCTTCGCGTCCTCCACCTCACCGCTCCGGCACGCCTCGAGCAGCGCGTCTGCGGGCCACCAGTGAAGCGTCGCCCCCTCCTCGAGCGGCGAGCCGTCGCCGTGGGGCGTGGCCAGCGGGCGCCCGGTGACCTCCACGGCGGTGGGATGGATCTTCTCCGAGAGGATCCCGGGGGCGAGGAAGAAGCCCTTGCCGAGGGTGGTCACCTCGTCCGGCGACACGCGGATGCCGGCCTCCTCGAACGTCTCCTCCGCGGCCCGCCGGCGGACGCCGGCCTCTCCCTGGTCCTCGGGCTCGAGGATGCCGGCCACCAGCTCCTCGAGCAGCAGGTAGGGGCGGGGATCCGGCACCGGGAGCTTCAGGGTGGCGCGAAAGTGCGCGGCGGGGCGCAGCGTCCTCCGGGTGAGCACCTCGACGCCATTCGCGCCGCGGCGCCAGATGAGCACCGCCACCGCGTCCGGGATGGGCCGGTCCACCACGTCGACCCGGTAGTCGCGCGAGGTGGACCCGTCGCCATGGGTGTTCCGGCAGACCAGCCGCTTCACGTGGAGGAAGCCCTCGTCGCAGCGCGAGCGCGCGGTCAGGTCCTCCACCACCTCGATGCCGGTCACCACGTCGCGGGGCGAGCGTTCCATGTGCTCCCGGAGGATGCCACGTCGCAGGCGTCGCGGCCCCGCTCCCCTGCTACCGTCGGGGCATGCACCTGGTCGCGACCGTTCGGCAGCCGAAGGACGTCGACGCGGCGGTCTCGGCGCTGGTGACGGCCGCCGGGATGACTCGTGCCGAGGCGAGGATGCGCCTGGCACCGGAGCCACCCGCGCTCCTCGCCCGGCTCCCGCCCGACGGAGCCGAGGCCCTGGTCCGGGCGCTCGACGGGACCGGCCTGGCCGCGCTGGCGCTCGACGAGGCAGTTCCCACCGACGCCGACCGGCTCCAGGCACGGAGCTTTGGCTTCGAGCCGGGCGGGATGCGGGTCACGGCGCGGAGCGGGGCGACGCTCACCGTCCCCTGGGACGCGGTGCGGGTCGTGCTCCGGGGAGTGCGCACGAGCCGGACCACGTCCGAACACACCGAGGCCTCGCGAAGCTTCGCCCTGGGCCGGGCGGTGCTGACCGGCGGACTGGTCATGACCAAGAAGACGACGTCGACCGTGCAGGACACTCAGGAGGCGTCCGAGCAGTTCGTCCTGGTGCACGCCGACGGTGGCGAGCGGGTCATCCTCGCGGAGCTGGAGCTCGAGTTCTCCGGGCTCGGTGCGCTGCTCCAGCCGGCACGGGCGGCGAACCTCGGGGTCATGGCCCAGGAGCTGAGGCGACGGGCTCCCGGCGCATTTCACGACGAGCGGCTCCTCCGCCTCGGCCGGCGCGCGCTGCCCTTCGTGCTCGGCGGCGAGCACGCGGTCCACGCGGGGAGCACCGCGGTGCGGCGAAGCGACACCCGGGCCTCGGTGGACGTAATCGCCGAGGTGCTCGACCGCGCCGTCCGGGCAGGACTCCTCGGCTGACCGGCCGCGAGCGCGGGTAGCAGGATGCGCCGCCATGCGCCCGGCGACCGTCGGGGTCCTGGTTCCGCTCCTGCTGCGCGCCGCATCAGACGGCGGCGCGAGTCCGGCACGGCGCGCGCCGCTGCCTCACGCCGACGCGGTCATCCGCACCACCTCGGCGAAGGCGGTCTGACCACTGGCGAGCTTCCGGACCGCCGCCTCGCGCAGGGTGCGCATGCCGGCCCGGCGCGCGAGCTGCACCAGCTCCGGGGTGTTCGCCCCCTGGGCGATGGCCTCGCGGATCTCCGGGGTGACCGGCATGATCTCGAACACGCCGGTGCGCCCGTAGAAGCCGGTGCCGCGGCAGTGCACGCAGCCGGGGCCCTGGACGATCTGCACCCCGCCGGGGAGCAGCGGCAGCGGCGCACCGAGCGCGAGCAGCTCGTCCTGGGTCAGGTTGTGCTCCGCCGCGCACCGGCTGCAGACCCGGCGGAGGAGGCGCTGGGCCATCACCCCGAGCAGACAGCTCGAGAGCAGGAAGGGCGGCACCCCGAGGTCCTTCATCCGGCTCACCGCGCCCACCGCGTCGTTGGTGTGCAGGGTCGAGAGCACCAGGTGGCCGGTGAGCGCCGCCTGGATCGCGTTCTCCGCCGTCTCCGGGTCGCGGATCTCCCCCACCATGATCACGTCCGGATCCTGGCGGAGGATGTGGCGGAGCGCGTTGGCGAAGTCGAGGTCGATCTTCGGCTGCACCTGGACCTGGTTGAAGCCGTCCCACACCATCTCGATGGGGTCCTCGATGGTGGTGACGTTCACCTCGGGCCCGGCCAGCGCCTTGAGCGCGGAGTAGAGGGTGGTGGTCTTCCCGCTCCCGGTGGGCCCGGTGACGAGGATGAGCCCGTGCGGCTCGTCGATCCACGACTCGAAGAGGCCCTTCTCGTCCTCGTCGAACCCGAGCTGGGCGATGTCCTGCACCAGCGTCTCGGGGTCGAAGATCCGGATGACCACCTTCTCGCCGAACGCGGTGGGCAGGGTCGACACGCGGAGCTCGATCTCCCGGCCGTCCCGCTCGGTCTTGATCCGCCCGTCCTGCGGCCGCCGCTTCTCCGAGATGTCGATCCGCGAGAGCATCTTCACCCGGCTCACGATCGGCGGATGCACCCCCGTCGGCAGGGTGTAGACCGGGTGGAGCACGCCGTCGATGCGCAGGCGCACCACCGTGCTGTCCCGCTTCGGTTCGATGTGGATGTCCGATGCCCGGTTGTCGTAGGCGTAGCGCAGCAGGTAGTCCACTGCCTGGACGATCGGCTTGTCGGAGGCGTCGAGCTCCTGGCTCCCGGAGAGCGAGACCAGCTGCTCGAAGTTCTGGATCTGCGGACCCGCCGGCTGGGCGAAGTCCGTCGCCGCCTGGGCCAGCGTCCGCTTGAAGCCGTAGATGTCGGCGATGGCCTTGAGGATGTCCGCCTTCGCCGAGAGCACCGGCTCGATGGGCATCCCCGCCAGCCGGTGGAGGTTCTCCACCAGCTCGCGGTCGAAGGGGTTGGCGACCGCCACCACCAGCGCGCCGGCCTCGGTCCGCTCGAGCGGGAGCAGCACGTGCTTCTGCGCGTAGGGCTTGGACACCGTCCGCGTCGCCAGCGCCATGTCCAGCTTGAGGGGATCGATCTTCTTGTAGCCAACCCCCGCAGCAGCGGCGACGACCTCGGAGACCTTGTCCTGGTCCAGCGCCCGGCCGCCCGCCAGCGGGACCTGGAACGCCGCCACCACCTCGATGGGTGAGACGGTGTAGCGGGCCTCGTCCTTGTCCGCGCCCACCTGCTTCAGCACCCGGGCGCGCGCGGCCTGCTCCTTGGTGCGCACGTCCTGGGCCTGGCTCGGCGTCAGCAGCTTGGCCTGGACCAGCGCGTTGAGGACGAAGCTCAGGGTGAAGTCGGCGCTGGTGCGCGCCACGGCGGCCTGGGTCATGGGGGCGGCCCGGGAGTCTACCCCTCGACGGCCCGCACCGCCGCTTCCACCCATTCGGGGGCCGTCGGGGCAGTGGCAATCGCCGCCGGCTCCCACCCCCGGGCCCGGAGCGCTGCGGCCGTCGTCGGGCCAACCGCGACCGCCCGCACCACGCCGACCAGCGCCTCGGCGCCGGGGAGCGACAGGAACGCCTCCACCGTGCGCGGGGACCCGAAGAGCACGCACCGGGGAGGATGCGCGACCACCTCCGCCCAGCCCTCGGGCACCGAACCGGCCGGGCTCGAGCGGTACGCCGCCACCCGCTCCACCGTCACCCCGGCCGCCGCGAGACCCTCCTCGAGCGCCCGCCGCCCCTGCTCGGCCGCCGGGAGCAGCACCACCTCTCCGGCCTGGAGCCGGGGGACCAGTGCCTCGGCCAGCCCCTCCCCGGTGGAGACCGCGGCGACCAGCGTCGGCTCGAGTCCGTGCGCAGAGAGGGCGGCGGCCGTCCCCGGCCCCACCGCGGCCAGCTTCCGGGTGCGCAGGACGTCCAGCGTCCCCGCAGTCCGCACCGCCTCCACCAGCGCCGTCACCGCGCGCTCGCTGGCGAACGCCACCCACGAGAAGCGGCGGAGCAGCTCGGCCGCCGCCTGGAGCGGCCGCGCGTCCGTGGGTGGCTCCAGCTCGAGCAGCGGCAGCGCCACCACCTCGGCGCCCTCGTCCTCGAGCAAGAAGCACAGCGGCTCGGCCCGCTCGCGGGGACGGGGGACGAGCACCCGGACTCCGGCGAGACGCGGGACGTGCGGCGACGACGCGCTCACCCCCACTCTCCAGGCCCGGGAGCCCCGACGCACGCACGCCACGGGCCCGCGGCGGCCGGCCTTCCGGAATTGCACCAGGAAGGCCGTCTGGTGTGCAGAACCGGAAGGCCAGCCGGGCGGCGGGGGGGCGCTGCGCCCTGGCGCGCCGGCGCGTGAGCAGCCTCCCTCGGCAGACCTGTCTCAGACACCGGACGGCGCTCCGGCGTGCGCGGCGAGCAGGGCCCGGGCGCCACGGCGGAGCAGCTCCTCGGCGAGCTCCTGGCCCAGCGCACGGGCCCGCGAGGCGGCGCCTCGCCGCTCCGCGCGCACCACCTCGCTCCCGTCGGGCGCGCCGACCAGGCCCCGCACCCAGAGCTGGTCCCCCTCGAGGATGGCGTGCGCGGCGAGGGGGACGGTGCAGCCACCCTCCAGCAGCTCGAGGAAGGCCCGCTCGGCATCGATGGGGATACGCGTGGGGAGGTCCTCGAGCGACTCCACCAGCGGGCGGTGGGCGCTGTCTGCGGCGCACTCCAGCGCCAGCGCCCCCTGCCCCACCGCCGGCAGCATCACCTCCGGCGGAAGCAGCTCGGTCACCCGGTCCTCGAGTCCGAGCCGCCGCAGCCCGGCCAGGGCGAGGATGGACCCAGCCAGCCCCAGCTCCTCGGTCTTCCGCAGCCGCGTCCCCACGTTGCCCCGGAGCGGCACCACCTCGACGTCGGGGCGGAGCGCGCGAAGCTGACAGGCCCGCCGGAGCGAGGAGGTGCCGACCCGCCCGCCCCGGGGAATGTCGGCGAAGCGGACACCCCGGGGGCTCACCCAGGCGTCACGCGGGTCCTCGCGCTCGGGCACCGCGGCCAGCACCAGGCCCGGGGGAAAGCTGCTGGTCACGTCCTTGAGGCTGTGCACCGCCAGGTCGGCACGGCCGTCGAGCAGCGCCGCCTCGATCTCCTTCACGAACAGCCCCTTGCCGCCGATGCGCGACAGAGGGCTGTCCAGCACCCGGTCCCCTTCGGTCGACAGCTCGACCAGGGTCACCTCGGTGCTCGGCGAGCGCGACCGGAGCAGCCTGGCCACGTGGTGGGCCTGCCACAGCGCGAGCGGACTCTTGCGGGTGGCGATCCGGAGCGGCGGCATGGCACGCAGCGAGGCGAACGCCTCAGCCCTCGCCGGCCTTGCGGGGCACGCCGTCCAGGCCGAACAGCTCGGCGGCGGCGTCGGCCAGCTCGCTCTCGCCGGCCTGCACGGCCCGGAGCCTGGCCGTGGGCTGGTGCAGCATCTTGTTCACGATGGCCGAGGTCATGGCCTCGATGACCCTCACCTGCTCCGGGCTGAGCGGGGCGGGGAGGTTGCCCATGGCCCGCTCCAGCTCGCCCCGGCGGATCTGCTCGGCCCGGGCCCGGAGCTGTGCCAGCACCGGCACTTGCTCGCGCACCGCGCGCTGGCGGATGTACCGGGCAACCTCCTCGGCCACCAGCACCTCGGCCTTGGCCGCGGCGGCCGCGCGTGCCGCCTGGTTCTCGTCGATGACCCGCTGGATGTCGTCGACGTCGTAGGAGTAGACCCCGTCCAGGGTGTGGACGTCCGGGTCCACGTCGCGCGGCACCGCCAGGTCCACCAGGAACAGCGGCCGGTGCCTCCTGGGCTTGAGTACCCGGGCGACCTTCTCCAGGGTGATGACCGGTGTGGGGGAGGCGGTGGAGCAGACCACGACGTCGGCCAGCACCAGGCTCTCCTCCATCCGGTCGAAGGGGACCGCCAGGCCCTGCAGCAGCGCCGCCAGCGCCTCGGCGTGCTCGAAGGTGCGGTTGGCGACCAGCACCCTGGAGGCTCCGGCCGAGACCAGGTGGCGGCCGGCCAGCTCGGCCATCTCGCCCGCGCCGACCAGGAGCACGGTCTTCCCGTCGAGCCCGTCGAAGACGTGCCGGGCCATCTCCACCGCCGCCGAGGCCATCGAGGTCGCCGCGCGACCGAGGTCGGTCTCGGTGCGGACCCGCTTGGCGCTCCCGAAGGCGGCAGCGCAGATCCGGGCCAGCTCGCCCCGGGCGGCGCCCAGCCGCTGCGCCTGCTCGAAGGCGTCCTTCACCTGCCCGAGGATCTGCGGCTCGCCGAGCACCATCGAGTCCAGGCTTGCCGCCACCCGGAACAGGTGGAGCACCGCCGCCTCGCCGTGGTGCGAATAGAGGTAGGGGGCCAGGTCGTCGCCCGCGGCGCTGGCCAGCGCGCTCCGGGTCCGATCGTGAAGGTCCGTGCCGGGGCCGATGACGTAGAGCTCGACGCGGTTGCAGGTCGAGACCAGCAGCGCCTCGGCCGGGGCCTGCGCCATCGCCTGGAGGAGCTCGGTCTGCCGTTCGTCGGGGAGCGCCAGCCGCTCCCGGACGCCCACCGGGGCGGTGTGGTGCGAGAGTCCCACGCACACCAGGGGCGGGCTCATCGAGTCACCCATGGGCCGTAGCGGCTCACGAACGACACCACCAGGACGCCGAAGCCCACCATCGTGAGGAGGGCCACCCGGCGGCCGCGCCAGCCGGCGAAGATGCGGGCCTGGAGCAGCACCCCGAAGGCGATCCAGGCGACCACCACCGCCAGCTCCGCGGGGCTCCAGCGCTCCATGGGGCGGAGCCGGGCCTGCACCCAGGCGCCGGTGAGCAGGGTCAGCGACAGGGCGATGAAGCCCCAGGCCACGAGCCGGCGGTTGAGGTCGTCCAGCAGCTCCAGCGAGGGCACCCTCCGGAAGAAGGGACCAAAGCGCTTGCCCTTCAGCATCCGCTCCGCGGCGAGGTACAGCCCCGCCACGGCGGTGGCCACGCCGAACACCGCGAGCCCGGCCAGGGCGACGGCGATGTGCACGGGCAGGAGCGGCTGGCGGAGCCCCTCGGTCAGCTCGGGACCGGGCGCCTCCATCCACAGGCTCGGGACGAGCACCGCCACCGCCGCCGGGGAGAGGAACGCCCCGAGGAGCGCCGCCCGCGCCCGGAGGTCCACCACCAGGAAGACCGCGACGAGCAGGAACGCGAGCAGGCTCACGGCCTGTCCGAACCCGCTCGGAACCCATCGTTGCGCCGAGAGCAGGAGCACGAGGCCGGTGCCGTGGAGCACCCACCCGCCGAGCGTCAGTCCTCGCGCCACCCACGCCAGCCCCTTCCAGCCCTGGGCCAGGAGCGCGAGATAGGCCAGCGCGCCGAGCGCGTAGGCGTGGAAGGCGACGGTGAAGGCGGTGCGCACCATGTCAGATCTTGTTCAGGAGGTAGTCGGCGAGGAGCGCGGTCTCGGTCGGCGCCCCCCCCTCGGGCAGCTGCACCACGTACCCGCTCTCCACGTCGTACGCACTCTCCCCCGCCACGACCGAGTCCGCGAGGCGCTCGGCCCCGAGCTCTGCCAGCTGCGCGTCGGTCTTCACCTTCTTGAGCAGCTGGTGCTCGTCCGGGCCGGACACCAGGGCCATGACGTGCACCGCGGCCTCCACCGGGTACTTCACGGATTCCCCGGTGACGACCAGCGCGTGCTCGCGTACGTCGGCCTTGTCCGAGCTGGCCCACTCCTCCAGGGTGGTCTGCGGCAGAAAAAGCTTCACGGGTGTCGGCACCTTAGCAAAGGGAGGCGTGCACGCTGGGGACCGCCGTTGTACATCCGGGGCCGTCAGCCCGCGGTGCGATGGAGAATGCCCGGGTCGGTATTAGGAGGAGCAATGGCAGGGGCGGATACGCTGAACGTTTCTGATGCGGAGTTCAAGGCCGCGGTCCTCGAATCGCAGGAGCCGGTGCTGGTGGACTTCTGGGCCCCGTGGTGCGGGCCGTGCAAGGCGATCGCCCCGGCGCTCGACGAGCTGGCCACCCGCTACAAGGGGAAGATGAAGGTCGCCAAGCTCAACGTGGAGGAGAACCAGGAGACCGCCCAGCGCTACGGCGTCCGCAGCATCCCCATGCTCCTGGTGTTCAAGGGTGGGAAGGTCGTGGAGCAGATCCTCGGCGCCGTCCCCAAGAGCAAGCTCGAGGAGAGCTTCAAGAAGCACGCCTGACACCGGGGGGCCTCCCCTACCTAGTGAACCGCCAGGGGTCGTTGGGCGAGGTGACCTTCAACAGCTCCCAGGCGGCCAGCGCGTCCACCACCCGGTCCAACTCCGAGGTGAGCGAGCGGGCGCGGCTGGACGCGAGGTAGCCCTCGGCGAATTTCCGCAGCTGCTCGCCGAGGAAGAGCCGGGCCAGGGTGACCTCGGTCTGGCGGAAGAACTCCAGGAAGCGCAGGCCCATGCCGGTCCGGCCGGTGCGGTCGCCCTCGGTCTCCTGGCGCAGCACCTCGACCCGGGCCTCGACGGCAGGCCCGGTGGGCTCCACCTGGAAGCGCACCAGGAGCTCGGTCCCCACCGGGAGGAAGAAGCTGCTCCTGAGGAACGCCCCGCTCACGCTGACGTTGGTGGAGACGAGGGTCGCGGAGAAGCGTCGCCCATCGCCCTCGCCGATCCACAGTCCGAAGGGGACGGCGAGCTTCGCCCGCGGGAACGCGCGGTGCTCCGGACCATCGTCCTGGGTGTCCAGCTCGATCTTCGGGCCGACCAGGTCTGGCCGGTGAAGCGCGGTGGAGAGACCTTCGCGGGCGGCTGGGCCGGTGGACACTGCCCTGGGGCGACTCCGCGTCTCGTTCGCTTTGGCCATGGCTTGTGCCCCGCTTTCATATCACCATGCCGCCCCGTCACACCCTCGAAGGCGGGACTCGACACAGCGATGCTCGGCAACCTTCTGAAGCCGGAGTTCGAGGAGCTGATCCAGGCGAAGGACTACGCCACGCTGCGCGAGGCGTTCTCCGAGATGGACCCACCCGACATCGCGGAGGTCATCGAGGACCTTCCGCCCGAGGACTCGGGGGTCATCTTCCGGCTGCTGCCCCGTGACACCGCGACCCAGGTGTTCGAGTACCTACCCTTGGATCAGCAGAGCGAGGTGGTGGAGACGCTCGGCACCGGGCAGATGGCCGGGGTCTTCAACGAGATGGCTCCGGACGACCGGACGCGTCTCTTCGAGGAGCTCCCCGCCGAGGTGACCAAGCGTGCGCTGAGCACGCTGAGCCCCGACCAGCTGAAGGTCGCACGGCAGCTCCTCGGCTACCCCGAGGGGAGCGCCGGGCGCTTCATGACGCCCAGGTACGTCGCGGTGCGGCCCGAGTGGACCGCCCACGAGGCGCTCAACTACATCCGCGAGCACGGAACGGACGTCGAGACCCTCAACGTCATCTACGTCACCGACGAGAAGGGCGTGCTGCTCGACGACCTGCGGCTGCCGATCCTGGTCCTCGCCAAACCGGACCAGAAGGTGTCGGAGCTGAACGACGCCCAGCTGGTCAGCATCCCCGCGACCGCGACCCGGGACGAGGTGGTCGCCACCTTCGAGAAGTACGACCGGGTCGCGCTCCCGGTGACCGACTCCCGCGGCGTGCTGGTGGGGATGATCACCGTCGACGACGTCCTCGACGTGGCCGAGCAGAAGGCGACCGAGGAGATCCAGGGCCTCGGCGGTGTCGAGGCCCTCGAGGCGCCGTACTTGGACGTGAGCTTCGGCTCGATGGTGAGAAAGCGCGGCGGCTGGCTCTCGGCGCTGTTCCTCGGCGAGATGCTGACCGCCACCGCGATGAGCGCCTTCGAGGACGAGATCGCCAAGGCAGTGGTGCTGTCCCTGTTCCTGCCGCTGATCATCTCCTCGGGCGGCAACTCGGGCTCGCAGGCGACCTCGATCATCATCCGCTCGCTGGCGCTGCGCGAGGTGAAGCTGCGCGACTGGTGGCGGGTGGCGAGCCGGGAAGTCGCCTCGGGCATCGCGCTGGGCTGTCTCCTCGGCTCCATCGGCTTCCTCCGCATCGTCATCTGGGCGAAGGTGTTCCACCTCTACGGCGAGCACTACATCCTGGTGGCGTTCACCGTCGGGCTGAGCCTGATCGGCGTGGTGCTCTACGGGAATCTCGTCGGCTCGATGTTGCCGTTCCTCCTCCGCCGGCTCGGGTTCGATCCGGCGAAGGCCTCGGCCCCGTTCGTGGCCACGCTGGTCGACGTGAGCGGGCTGATCATCTACTTCACCGTGGCGAGCATGATCCTCCGCGGGGCGCTGCTGTAAGTTCGACCGGCTCCGGCGTACCCTCGGCCGTCCCTTCCGGGCAAGCCGCTCCGCTCCCCGGTGCTCAGATGTACTGGGCGATGCTCCTCGGGTGCGCGAGCTTGTAGCGCCGGTACGCAGTGCAGGCCGGGACCAGCACGGCGATCACCACCACCGCCGACGCGTACGTGGCGCCTAGCCCCGCCTTGCCGTGCATCCCGAGGGCGTACGAGGCCACCGCCAACAGATGGGCGTGCAGCAGGTAGAAGAAGAACGCGCTCTGCCCGAGCGGCCGGAGCACCGCATCCGCCCAGGCCGGCGGCCGCCAGACCAGGAAGAGCGCCAGCAGCAGCCAGCCGATGCCCAGCTCCAGCCCATCGTAGGCCACCGAGGGTGGGTACTTGGACACGTGCAGCCACTGGACCAGTGAGCCGTCCTCCCGGAACAGCCCCATGTTCCCCCACCCGTTCAGCCCCCGGACCACGAAGAAGAGGACGAGCCCCACGACGCCGGCGAGCGCGATGCGCCGCGGGAAACGGGCAGGCGCCGATCGTGCGACCTCGGCTGCCCCCCAGCCCATCATCATGATCGCCAGCCAGGGGATGAGCGGATATCCCATGAGGAACGGCTTCGCCGGCCCCGCAGCGACGAGCAAGGTGCCCACGTAGTGGACGACGCCGCTCGTCTGCTGCACCAGCGCCCGGAGCGGCTCGGAGACGAAGGCCAGGACCACCCCGAGGACACCGATCGTGAGCGGGTCCAGCCTCCGGAGGAACGCCATCGCCACGAAGCCCATCCCGATCGCGTAGAGAACCTGAAGCACGATGGCGCCGCCCGGCGGCCGGAACACCAGTCGCATCCACAGCGGATCCAGCGCCGCGATGATCAGCCCGCGGGTGACGATGAACCGGGTGATGCTCCCCTCGGACTCGCCCTGCTCCCGCCGGCGCCGCACGCTCAGCTGCATCACGTAGCCCGCCAGGAAGACGAACGTCGGCGCGCAGAGGTGGGTGATCCACCGGGTGAGAAACTGGTCCACCGGGAGCGGTGTGCCTGGACGGTAGAGGAACGTCGCATCGGTGAAGAGCCGGCCCGCGTTGAACTCCCCCGAGGCGTGGTCGATGGTCATCAGCACCATCACCAGCCCGCGCAGCCAGTCGAATGGGAGCTGCCGGCCCGTCTCGGCGGGAACCGCGACCGGCGGCGGCGCAACGGCGATCGACTCGGCCCTCAAGGCAACCTCCGGGAAAGCGAACGAAGGAGTAGGTTGCTCCGCTCAGCAGTCGCCCACCAGCACAGTCTGCCCCGCAGCCGTCGCACCAGCCAGCGCAAGATCCGCCAGGAGGACCGCCTGGAAGGGTCAGAACATGTGCCGCCGCATGGCGATGCTGGCCAGGAGCCCTAGGGACAGGAGCACGCTCAGCATCGACGAGCCGCCGTAGCTCATCAGGGGCAGGGTGATGCCGGTCACCGGGAGCAGACCCACCACCATCCCGATGTTCTCGAACACCTGCCAGAAGATCATCGCCGCCACGCCCACCGCCACGAACGCTCCGAAGCGGTCGCGGGCCTGCGTCGCCACCCCGAGGGCGAAGGCGAAGATGAGCCCGTACAGTCCGAGCAGCAGCAGCGAGGCGAGGAAGCCGTGCTCCTCCGCCCAGACCGAGAAGATGAAGTCGGTGTGCTGCTCGGGGAGGAAGAACAGACCGGTCTGGGTCCCCTGGCGCCAGCCCTTTCCCAGGAGCCCCCCGGATCCGACCGCGATCTTCGACTGGGCGGCGTGGTACCCCGAGCCCTTGAGGTCGGACTCGGGCGAGAGCCACCCGGCGATGCGCTGGCTCTGGTGCCGCTTCAGCACCTGACGAATCACCGTGCGGTGCCCGTCCGAGGGGTCGCGCACGTAGTCGTTCCAGATGACCAGCGACACCGCCAGCAGCCCGGCCACTCCCACTCCCAGGACCCACAGCCGCAGCCGCGAGAAGACCAGGATGGTGCAGGCGGTGAGGAGGATCATCATCGTGTTCCCGAGGTCCGGGAGCACCAGGCCCGCCGCGCAGAGCGTCAGGAGGAGGGGCTTCCACAGCCGCAGCGGTCCGTAAGGCTCCTCACCTTCGCGGTAGTCGTCGTGGAAGAAGCGGGCCAGGGCGATGATCAACGCCAGCTTCATGAACTCCGCCGGCTCGATGCGCAGCGGGCCGAGCGCGAGCCAGCTGGCCTCGCCCTTGGCCCGGTGGCCGATGACCTTCAGCGCCATCAGCGCCGCGGCGTTCGCCCCGAAGATGGGCCAGGCCATCCGCTGGATGAAGCGGTAGTCCATCAGGCAGACGCCGACGCCGGCGGCCACACCCACCCCGAGGTTGAGGAGCTGCCGCGCCCAGAGCGGGGTGTGCGGCGGCCGGGACGCCGAGGCGAGGTTCCAGATGCCGAGCAGGGCGATGGCCAGCGTCACCGCCACCAGGCCCCACGGAATCTTGAGCACCATCCGGCGCTCGATCCTCAGCAGCATCAGCGGGCACCCTCCGAGGCGGCGGCCGGGACCTGGGCGACCGACGGCGCCGCGGCCGGAGTCACGGGCAGCTCCTCCGGGACCGGCGGCGGGCGCGGCGTCGGAGGCGGAGGCGGAGGCCGTACCGGCATGACCGGGAGCGCGGTGGACGCGGCGATGGTGGCGTTGGCGTCCTCCCGCTTCAGCTCGAAGTACTTCTTGATCAGCGCGCTGGCGGTGGGCGCCGCCTCGTTGCCCCCGTGGCCACCGTGCTCGTTGAGCACCACCACCGCGATCTCCGGGTCCTCGGCCGGGGCGAAGGCTGCGAACCAGGCGTGGTCCCGCTGCCAGTAGGTCATCGCCTCCTTCTTGATCCGCGTCTTCCCGATCGCCACCACCTGGGCGGTGCCCGTCTTCCCGGCCATCTTCACGTCCGGAAGGCGCGACCGGTACGCCGTGCCGCCGGGCTCGTTCACCACCGCGGTGAGAGCGTCCACCACCAGGCGCCGCGCATCGGGGTCGAGGTCCAGCTCGTGGATCACCTGCGGCTGGAACTCCTGGAGCATCCGCCCGTCCGGCATCTCCAGCCGCCGCACCAGCTGCGGCTTGTAGAGGTGCCCGCCGTTCGCCACCGCGGCGTAGGCCATGGCCAGCTGGAGCGGCGTCACGTTCACGTCGCCCTGCCCGATGACGCTGTTCAGCGCCAAGCCCTTGGTGTAGCCGCCGGGCGTGACCCGGTCGTGGTACGCGCTGTCCGGCATGATGCCCGGGACCTCGGCCACCACGGCCACCCCGGTGGGCGCGCCCAGCCCGAAGCTCCGGCCCATCGCGGCGATGGGGTCGAGCCCCAGCGTGTCGGCCACCTTGTAGAACCAGGTGTCGCACGACTGCTGCAGCGCGCGCCGCGCGTCCACCAGGCCGTGCCCCGAATCCTTGTGGCAGCGCCACAGACGCGCGCCCAGCCGGTACCCCCCGGCGCAGCTCACCGTACTGTGCGGGGTGAAGCTGTTGCTCGACAGCGCGGCGAACATGCTCAGCGTCTTGAAGGTCGACCCGGGACTGTAGTGCTGCTGCGTGGGCCGGAAGATCATCGGCTGGAGCGGGTCCTTGTTCAGCGCCGCGAGCTGCGCCGGCGTCACCCGCCCGGTGAGCACGTTGGGGTCGAATCCCGGGCGGGACACCATGGCCAGGATGAACCCGGTGCGGACGTCCATCGCCACCACCGCGCCGGCAGTGCCGGGGAACGCGCGCTCGGCCTCCGCCTGCAGCCGCATGTCGATGCTGAGCACCACGTTGTCGCCCGGGGTACTGGCAAGGGTGGCCTCACCGGTGATGAGGTCACTCAGCTCCTGGATGGTCTCGCCGCGGGCGTTGACCACCTCCTTGCGGCTCCCGTCCTTGCCCCGGAGGCGGCGCTCGAAGAAGCGCTCCACCCCGCGCCGGCCGATGAAGTCGCCCAGCGCGTAGCCCTCACCCTGGGAGTTGAGCCGCTCGAGCTCGTCCTGGGTGATCTCGTTCATGTACCCCACCACGTGGGGCAGCACGGTGCCGGTGCGGTAGTTCCGGTGCGGGACGGCGGGCCAGTCCACGCCCGCCAGCTCGAGCTTGTGCGCGTTCAGCGTGTCCAGCTCGTCGCGGTTGAGGTCCAGCTGCACCGGCACCGGCTGGAAGGGGGCGCTCCGCCGCGCGGCACGGAGCAGCTGTTCCACGTGCGCCTGCTGATCTCCGTCCCACGAGAGCCAGCCGGAGAGCCGGGGGAGCACCTCCTCGGAGCAGCGCTCGCAGAACGCCGGGGTGATGAACACGTCGAACGACGGGCGGCTGTCGACCAGGATCTCCCCGCGCCGGTCCTTGATGATGCCCCGGTCCGCCTTGACGCGGATCTCCTTCACGAAGTTGGCGACCGACTTCGCCGAGTACTCGTCCCCGCGGGCGATCTGCAACCGGTACAGCCGCCCTGCCAGGAGCAGGAGGCCGGCGACCATCGCCAGGCCCAGCCACAGGTAGCGCGCCTTGAGGTCCTTCCCCGCGCTGTTCTGGCCGAGGGTCATGGGGGAAGCAACCCCGGATCCCGCTTCTCGGCGCCGAGCCCGAAGCGCTTCAGCAGGGGGTAGAGGAGGAGCGCCGCCAGCCCGGTGAGGAGCACCTCGACCGGCAGGCCGGACAGTCCGGACAGGGCCATCTGCTTGCTGCTCACCGAGCCGAGCCCCCAGGCCAGGAGCCCATGGGTGACGTCGGCCGCCATCGCGAAGAGGGCGAAGGACCTTCCGGAGCGCACGTCCACCAGCGAGGCGGCGATGCGCCCGAGCAAGAAGGTGATGACCGCCAGCAAGGTGTAGAGCCCGGTGGGGCGCCCGGTCATGAGATCGAGGAGGTACCCCACCGCATAGGAGGCCACCGCCCCCTCGAGCAGCCCGGCGCGCAGCGAAAGGAAGGCGACGATGGCCACCGTGACGTCGATGCGGGCGACGCCGAGGCCCATGTACTTCACCGCCACCGACTCGAGCGCCAGGAAGAGCAAGGTCAGCACCAGCGTCAGCGCGAGCCTCATCGGCGGCCCTGGCTCTCGGTGCGGGTGGGGAACGCGGCGGCACCCGGCTGGGGCGCGAGCACCACCACCTCCTCCACCTTGGTGAAGTTCACCGCGGGGAGAATGCCGGCGTTGAGGAACATGCCGCTGGTCTGCCGCTGCACCCCGGTGACCCGACCGACCACCAGGCCGGGCGGGTACACGCCATCGGTTCCCGAGGTCACGACCAGGTCGCCCTCCTCCAGATCCTCGGTGCGCAGGAGGTACTCGAGCTTCAGCGCCTGGTCGTCGCCGCCACCGGAGATGCCGACCCGGGCGCGGGTCCGCTGGACGCGCCCCCCCAGGCGGCAATTGGGATCGAAGACCACCAGCACGTCGGCGGCGCTGGCCGTCGCCCGGAGCACCTGCCCCACCACCCCGTCCGCGGTCACCACCGCCTGCCCGCGCCGGACGCCATCGCCCTCGCCGCGGTCGATGCGGAGCGTGAGCCGGTTCGGGTCGGGGTTGATGCCCAGCACGCGGGCCACCGCCTTCGGCCCCGGGTTGCTCTCGTCGTAGTGCACCAGCCGGCGGAGCCGCTCGTTCTCCGCGCGGGCCTCGGCGAGCCCCACCACGTCGGCGCGGAGCTTCGCGTTCTCCGCCTGCAGCTGCCCGTTGTCGCGCCGCACGCTCCGAAGGGAGACGTACTGTTGCCACGCGCTCACCGTGCCGTCGACGGTGGCCACCACGGCCCGCTGCACTGGCGCGGTCAGCGCGAGCGCGATCCGATCGACGAGGTTGGGCTCCCGCACCCGACGGCTCGAGCCGAGGAACATCCCCAGCGCGTGCGCGAGGATGAGACAGACCAGCAGGGGCTCACGGTGACGCCGGAGGAAGGACAGCACTTGGTCGGGGGGCCCTTCTCATTGCTGCGGAAGCGCTTGTATTTTCACAGTCGCTCCCCTAGACGGTCAAGGATGCTTCCCGAGGCCGGCTGGCCTCTTTCTGCCACGGGAGAGCACCCCCCAGACACGCCGATGAGCTCCGGATTCGACGCCCGCCGCTTCTTCTCCTACCTCTTCATCTTCGCCATCGCCCTGGTCTTCATCCTCCAGTTCGGGCCAGGGAGCCGCGGCTGCAACGCCCCGCTCGCTCCCACCGTGAAGGACGCCGCGGCCAGGGTGAACGGGCAGGAGATCTCGCTGACCGACTTCCGCCGGGCCTACGCCCTTCGCCTGGACGCGCTCCGCCAGCGCGGCGGCGGCGACCTCCCCGAGGCCCTGGCCCGTCAGTTCGGCATCCCCGGCCGGGTCCTGGACGAGCTGATCACCGCCGAGCTGCTCCAGCAGGCCGCCGAGGCCCACGGCATCACCGTGTCGGACACCGAGCTGCTCGACTACCTGCGCAAGGACCCAAGCTTCCAGAAGGATGGCCAGTTCGACCCGGAGACCTACACCCAGGTGCTCCAGACCTACCTCCGCAAGACCGCGCCGGACTACGAGGCCGGGCTGCGCCGCCGGCTGGCGGCCGGACGGCTCCTGGCGATGGTGTCCGACACCGCCGAGGTCTCGGAGGACGAGCTCCGGGCCCGGTTCCAGCGCGAGGGCGACACGGTGAGCCTCTCCCTGGTCAAGTTCGACCCGGCGGCCTACGCGGGGAAGATCAAGCCGCCCACCCCGGCCGAGGTGGCGGTCTGGGAGAAGACCCACGGTCCGGAGATCGCCGCCGACTACG
>DATKKF010000141.1:0-10651 GCA_035543115.1 Myxococcaceae bacterium | reverse complement strand
CCTCCTCGCGGCCACGAGCTCCATCACCATCGCCGACGGCTCCCTGCTCGAGGCCCGCGGCGCGACGGCGCTCGGCGCCAGGCCCCTTCTCCTGAGCACCGACAGCGGAGCGATGGTCCGCCTCTCGACCGGGGACCGAGTCCCGCTGCTCCGCCCGGGGACGGCCACCGGCTCGGGCGATCTGAACATCGGCGCGGCGACGTTGAGCGCGCTGGGGTCGTTGTCGCTCGACGGCGCGAGCAACATCGGGCTCTCTCCGGCCTCGGTGGTGACCACGCCGCAGCTGGACATCGCCTCCGCCCGGGTGAACCTCGGTGACGCTCCGGTGGGTACTCCCGGGGTGACGCTCGGGGGGACCAAGCTGGCGGCGCTGGCGACCAGCTCGGATCTGCTGCTGCGTGGATACCAATCCATCCAGATCTACGGTTCAGTCGTGCTGGGCGGCGCCGACTCGCACGGTGACCCGACGCTCAGGACGTTGACCCTGGACAGTGCCTCGATCGTGGGCCAGGGAAACGCGGGTGAAACGGCCCGGCTCATGGCCGGGACGCTCACGCTTCAGAACAGCGGCGGTGCGACGGGCGGTGGCGCTTCCAGCGGTGGCACCCTCTCCCTCGACGTCGGAACCCTCGAGCTCGGCTACGGACCGGTGCAGATCTCGGGGTTCGGAGCTCTCGGCGGCACCGTCGGAGATCTCCGGCTGGTGGGGACGGGCAGTCTCGCCTTCACCGGGGGCGTGTCGCTCGCCGTGGGGCGGGTCAGCGCCGCCGGGGGCGCGAGCTACGCCCTATCGGTCGACGGTTCCCTCGCCCTCACCCACGGTTCGAGGTCGGGCGATCCCGGTGTCGAGCCGGGGCTCGGCGGCCGGCTGATCCTCGGTGCGCGAGACCTCACCCTGGACACGACCGTCAGCCTCCCCTCGGGCGTGTTCCAGGCGGTCGCGACGGCTGGGTCGATCCAGGTCGGCTCCGACGCCCGCATCGACCTCCGGGGAACGCAGGTCCCGTTCGACGACGTGACGCGTGACGCTCCTGGCGGAACGATCCAGCTCCAGGCCTCGGGTCCGATCTCGCTCCTGAGCGGCTCCGTGCTCGACGTCTCCGGATCATCCACCGGGAGCGCCGGCACCATCTTCATCACTTCGGGAGGGCAGGCCTCGCTGGCCGGGGACCTGCGCGGCGCCGGCGGAAGCGCCGGGAGGGGCGGGAGCCTGTTCCTCGACGCGGGCTCCACGGAGAGCGACGCGGCGTTCCTGACGCTCCTGGGGAAGCTCGGAAGCGGTGGGTTCGACGACACGGTGTCGCTCCGGCTCCGTACGCAGGACCTGCTGGTTCCCGCTGGAAGCACGCTGAAGGCCCACCAGGTGGTGCTCTGGACTGAGCTCGGCTCGGTCACGCTCGCCGGGTCAATCGATGCGTCGGGGGCCACGAGCGGCGGGTCGATCGAGGTCGTGGGTGGCGCGGGCCTCGGTGTGCTGGGCAGTGCCCGACTGGACGCGCACGGTGCCACCGGCGAGGCCGGGACGGCCGGTCGGATCGAGCTCGCCGCCACTGGAGGCCGCCTCGACGTCGCGCCGGGGGCAGCCATGGACGTGTCGGGCGGAGCGAGCGGAGGGCTGGTGGTCTTCCGCGCGCAACGGGTGGGGGCTGGGGACGTCGCGGTGGACCGGCTCGTGGGCTCGTTCACCGGGGCCCGGGAAGTGGTGGTCCAGGGGCTGAAGGACTACGCGGCCACCACGGTCGATGCGGGAGAGGCGTTGCTGGTGCTCTCCGAGGGCTCGGCCTGGATGCAGGCCAGTGACGCCGGTGCGCGTGCTCGGCTCCTGGGCCTGAACCCGTCGCTGACGAACCTTCGACTCGCGCCGGCGATCCAGATTGTCTCTGCGGGAGACCTGGACGTGACCGCCCCGGTCAACCTCTCCACGCTCGCCGCCGGTTCCTCTGCTCCAGGATTCCTCGGGCTGACCGCCGCGGGGAACCTGGGCGTTCGCGCCACGATCAGCGACGGTTTCGACGGACCCGACAGGAGCGCGACGCTCCTCACCGGCGAGTCGTCCAGCATCGCGCTCGAGGCTGGCGGTGACGTCTCGCTCGCTGCGGGGGCGATGGTGCGCACCGGAACCGGCCAGATCTCCGTCCAGGCGGGGCGAGATCTGATCTTCGCCGGGTCCCCCAGCGTCACGCCGGCGGTCATCTACACTGCGGGACGGCGGACCGGCACTCCTGGATTCGGAGGAAGCCCCACCGCCGGAGAGTTCCCCACCGAGGGTGGAGAGGTGCTGGTCCGCGCCGGACGCGACATCCTCGCGCCGCTGGCGAGCCAGGCGATGTCCGCCTGGCTGTTTCGATCCGGCGCCGTGGACGCTACCGGCAAGGTGCTCTCCCAGACCAGCTGGTCGGTGGTGTACGCGAGCTTCGAGCAATCGCTCGGGGCGCTGGGCGGCGGGGACATCGCGGTCCGGGCGGGGCGAGACGTCCGTCAGCTCCAGGTCGCCATCCCCACCACCGGCTTCGTCACCACGCCTGTGGGCTCCGTGCCCTCGGCCGGTGACCTCGTCGTCCGGGGAGGCGGAGACCTCTACCTCTCTGCGGCGGGCGACATCCGCGGCGGGCTCTACATGCTCGGTCGCGGGCTCGGCGAGGTCCTGGCCGGCGGCGCCGTGCTCCCCAGCGACACGAAGGTCGGACTGCGCACCTCGCCGGGCACCCAGACGCTCGGGTTGCCGCAAGCGGTGGGGCTCCTGATCGGAGTCGGCGACGCGGTGGTCAAGGTGACGGCCGGATCGAGTGCCTACCTCGAGGGTGTGTTCGATCCACTCCAAGAGGCGCAGGCAGCCCAGAACCTCGGGGGTGCCGCTCAGGGAACGGCCTTCCAGAGCTACACGGACCGCACCGCCGTGGAGGTCAGTGGGCTCAGCGGCAACGTGAGCTTCGAGAATAATCCCTGGGCGTCCGTCGACCTCACCCTGGCCCCGGGCGGCCGGTACTCCCTGCAGATGACCGGAGCGGGAAGCGACTCGCTCAACACCTTGTTCGGAAATGCTCCTCCGACGCTGAGGCTCAGCGCGCTGAGCTCGTCGGTGATCGTCGAGGACCGGTTCAATCACCTCAGCGACCTGAACTTGACCGCGGCCCCGCGTGGCACGCTGGAGATCCTCGCCGCCGAGGACACCCGCCTCTCCGTGCGCGCCATCTCGCTGATCGACGTCACCTCCCAGTACCGGCGCGACGCGCTGGATCCGCTGTCCACGACGGGGGACAAGCTCACTAACCAGGCGCCTTCCGACCTGAGCAACAACCTCCAGAGGGGGACGACGCCGCTCCATGCCGGTGACGCCGATCCGGTGAGGATCTATGCGCTCGGCGGAACGGTGTGCGCGGTGTCGACCGGTCAGTGCCAGACCGGGCAGGGCGCGAACATCTTCGGGAGGGAGACCCGGATCACGCTCCCCAAGCCGCTCCGGGTGGTCGCCGGACAGGACATCTTCAGGGGCTTGTTCTTCCCCCAGGGCAACTCGGATGGAGACGCCTCGGAGTTCGTCGCCGGGCGGGACATCGTGGATCCCGTCGTCGAGGCACGCGGGGTTGGAAGTGTCCTGCTCCAGGCCGGGCGGGACATCGTTCTGGACCAGACCTCGCTCAACGATCCGTCCTTCGGTGGCACGCTGGTTGCGCTGGCCGACCGGACCGACCTCAGCCGCCAGAACTCCAACACCGCGCTCCCGGCGAACCGGGCTGCGAGCTTTTACCTCCTCGCCGGGGCGAAGAACGGGGCCGACTACCAGGGCTTCGCGGCGGCGTACCTGGACCCGGCCAACTCGGAAGGCGTCGTGCGGACCTACCTCCCCGAGCTCGAGCAGTACATGGCCACCCTCGGGATCAGCGGGCTTGGCGACCAGGAGCTCGTGGCTCGGTTTCAGGCCCTGCCGGCCCGCCAGAGGCAGGTCTTCGTCGACCAGATCTTCCTCGAGGAGCTCAAGCAGACCGGCATCGACTACAACGACCCCACCAGTCCCCGGTTCCAGAGCTACACGCGAGGGTTCCGGGCGGTGGAGCTCCTCTTCCCCCCGAACCCTGCCACGCTGGACACCCGCGGGCGGGGCAGCGTGATCCTGAACGCCAAGGCGGTCGAGACCCAGTCCCAGGGAGACATCAACATCCTCGCTCCTTACGGCAGCATCGAGGTGGGGACGGACGTGGTGACGGGGAACGTGGACCCCGCGGCCGGCGGCGCGGTGACTCGCCGCGGTGGCAACATCCGGATGATGTCGGACCAGAACATCGATCTCTTCACCTCGCGGGTCTTCACGCTGCAGGGTGGAGACATCCTCATGTGGACCTCGAACGGCAGCATCACCGCCGGGACCGGCTCCAAGACCTCGGTCTTCCAGAAGCCACTGGCCTACCTGCTGAGCCCCGCCGCCTCGGTGAGCGTCGACGCCTTCGGGCTGGCGACGGGTGCAGGCATCGGCGTCCTCGACGCGCTCCAGAACGCCAGCTCCCGGAAGCGGAGCCGGCTGGACCTGATCGCCCCCCGGGGGGAGATCAACGCCGGAGACGCCGGCATCCGCGTCGTCGGTGACATCAATCTCGCAGCGGCGGTGGTGGTCGGGGTGGAAAACATCCAGTTCTCCGGGAAGGAGGCGGGAGTGCCGAAGGTCGAGGTGCCCAACATCTCCGCCCTCACCAGTGCATCACAGCTGTCGCAGGCTGCCTCTCAGCAGGGGGTGGGGCCCGAGGCGCGTCCGAGGACCTCGGTGGCCGATCTCCCGTCGATCATCACCGTCGAGGTCCTGGGATACGAGACGCCCACCCCGACCGAGGGCCAGGATCGAAGAAAAGGAAAAGGGGCGAAATGAACAGACCAGGCGCTCCGACGAGCGCCTGATCCCAGGCCCCACTCGAACGGGATAGTTCACAAAACTGTCGAACAGGGGGGCAGGCAATCAGCGCAGATTCCGCGCCCGGTCCACGGGAAACCATGCGCGCAATCTGCCCTTGCGGCCGCTCTCCCCTCAAGCGGCTCCGGCATCTCCCGTCGGCGCGGGCGTAGCGCGCCATGTCCAGGGAAACCACCGCCGGGGGCGGCGCTTGAACGGGCATGTTCCGGGGCAACGGTCAGCACGGCTGGCGAGGAGACTCGGATTGAGCGGGGCATTCGCCGTCGCCGCCGTGGCCGCTCCCTGGCCGCTTGCGCTTGCCCAGACCGACGGCGACCAGCCTGCGGCGACGGTAAGGACGGTGCCCGCACCCCGGACCCTGGACATCAACGAGCTCCGGGTGGAGGGCGCAGACCGGCTCACCGCAGCGGAGGTGGAGGCCGCGGTGGGCCCCTTCGTGGGACCGAAGCGGACGCTGGAGGACGTGGAGAAGGCGCGAGCGGCACTGGAGAAAACCTACTCCGACAAGGGCTATCAGTCGGTGGTGGTGAGCATCCCCCAGCAGACCGTCCGGCAAGGAGTGATCACCCTCAAGGTGACGGAAGGGAAGATCGGCCGTCTCCACGTCCGGGGCACGAAGTGGTTCTCTCCCTTCGAGATCCGACGGCATGCCCCGTCGGTCGCCGAAGGGGTGGTCCCGAATTTCAACGACATCGTGCGAGACATCTACGTCCTCAACCAGTGGCCCGACCGGCGGATCACTCCCCTGCTCAGGGCCGGAGCCATCCCCGGGACCGTGGACGTGGATCTCCTGGTGCAGGAGACGTTCCCCCTCCATGCCTCGGTGGAGGTCAACGACCGCTACAGCGTCAACACCACCCATACCCGGATCAACGGATTCATTCACTACGACAACCTGTGGCAGCTGGGGCATTCGCTGGGCTTTTCTTTTCAGATTGCGCCCAAGCGCCCTTCCGATGCCAAGGTCTTCGGAGGGAACTACCTGGCTCGTTTCCCCGGAGCTCACTGGCTCACTCTGTCGTTCAACGCCGTCATCCAGGACAGCGACGTCTCGACTCTCGGCGGCACCGCGGTCACTGGCCGGGGCCGGATCTTCGGAGCCCGAGCCACCTTCACCCTGCCGGGGAGTGCCGGCTTCTTCCATTCGATCACCACCGGGTTCGACTACAAGCTCTTCTTGGAGAACGTCGCCTTCGGCACCTCGGCCACCAGCGCCCCGGTGCACTACTGGCCGCTCACCGCGCAGTACGGCGCAAGCTGGTTCGAGCGACGGTCCCAGACGCAGTTCGGCATCACCGGGGTCTTCAACATCCGGGGGCTGAGCAGCAACGACGCCCAGTTCGACGCCAAGCGCTACAAGGCAAGCTCGATGTTCGCCTATCTCCGGGGAGAGCTCTCGCGAACCGATGAGCTTCCCCTGAGGCTGCAGACCTTCGTCCGCGTCTCCGGGCAATTCACCGGAGCGCCGCTGATCGGACCGGAGCAGTTCACCGCCGGAGGGGTCGACACCGTCCGCGGATACCTCGAGGTCGAGGCGGTGGGCGACTATGGCGCGCTGGGGAGCCTGGAGCTGCGCAGCCCCTCGGTGATCGGGCCGCCGGTGGGAGACTGGCGCTTCCATGTCTTCACCGAGGGAGGGCGAGTGTGGCTCCACGATGCTCTTCCCGAGCAGAAGGTGTTTTCCACCCTCTGGAGCGTGGGCGGGGGGACCCGCCTCCGGCTCTTCGAGCACCTGAGCGGCGGGTTCGACATCGGCATCCCGCTGACCAGCGCCGGCTCGACTCCCAAGTACCAACCTCGCTTCCACTTCCGGGTGGTCGGGGAGATCTGAATGGAGGTCAGCGTGAACAATGGACGGAAGCTGCTCGGTCTGGTCCTCGGTCTGTCGGCGCTGGTGTCCTGGCCGGCCCACGCCTACTGGAACGAGGAATGGACTGCCCGGAAACGGCTCCAGATCGACACCAGTGCCGCCGGAGCCGACATCACCGAACCGATCGGGCCGGTGGCGGTTTTGGTCCGCCTCGCTCCCGGAAACTTCCGCTTCGAGGTCGCCAAGGAGGACGGGAGCGATCTCCGCTTCATCGCCGGGGACGACAAGACACCGCTCAAGTACCACATCGAGAAGTACGACGCCCTCCTCGGAGAGGCACTGGTCTGGGTCGGCTTCCCCGATCTCAAGCCGGGATCGAAGACCGACCTCTGGATCTACTTCAAGAATCCGAAGGCCGTCCCCGCGGAGGACATCAAGGGCACCTACGATCCGAGCGCGGTCCTGGTCTACCACTTCGGGGAACGGGGCCAGGCGCCGCGCGATTCGACCATCTGGGCCAACAACGCGCTCTCGGCGGGGCAGGGCACGGACGGGGCGCAGATCGGTCGGGGCCTGAAGCTGGATGGGGTGAGCACGGTGACCATCCCCGCCAGTCCATCGCTGGCCTGGACATCCGGCTCGAAGATGACCTGGTCGGCCTGGATCAAGCCGGCCGAGGGCGCGGCCACCGGCGTGCTCTTCAGCCGCCGGGAAGGGAACAACGCCTTCCTGGTGGGCATGGATGCCGGAAGGCCCTTCGTGGAGGTGACCACCGCCGCCGGGCCCCAGCGAGTGACCTCCACCGTCGGACTCGGCGCGGACAAGTGGCATCACCTGGCGATCACCGCCGGTGAGGAGATCGACGTCTACGTCGACGGTGCGCCATCGGGGAAGCTGACCGCCGGGCTCCCGGCGCTGAATTCCAACGCGATCCTGGGCGGCGATTCGCCGGCACCCGCCCCGACCGCCGGGGGAAGCAGCCCCGTCCCGGCACCGAAACCACTCCCCGGGCTCAAGGGCGAGCTGGACGAGCTGGAGATCGCCAAGGTCGAGCGTCCGCTCGGCTACATCCGCACCGCGGCCATCTCCCAAGGGAGCGACCCGGGCAAGTTCCTGGTGGCAGGTCAGGACGAGGAAGCCGGTGGTTGGTCCAGTGGATACCTCAGCGTGATCCTCAAGTCGGTCACCCTCGACGGCTGGGTGGTGATTGGGCTCCTGGCGATCATGGCCGTGGTCAGCTGGATCGTGATGTCCAGCAAGGCCTCGTACCTGAGCGCGGTGGAGAGGGCGAACGATCGCTTCGCCGAACGGTTCCGGGCCCGCGGCGGCGATCTCTCCCTGCTGGTCGCCTCCGGAGGAGGAAACGAGCTGGGAGATCCCAAGGTCGCCCGGGATTCGTCCCTCTACCGGCTGTTCCGGATTGCAGCTCAGGAGATCCAGCATCGGGTCGAGTCGGGGCGGGGACTGACCGCCGAGGGGATCGAGTCCATCCGGGCCAGCCTCGACGCCGGGCTGGTGCGGGAGAACCAGCGCCTCGGCAAGGGAATGGTGCTGCTGACGATCGCCATCTCTGGCGGACCGTTCCTGGGGCTCTTGGGGACGGTGGTGGGGGTGATGATCACCTTCGCCGCGATCGCCGCCGCCGGTGACGTCAACGTCAACGCCATTGCCCCCGGGATCGCCGCCGCACTGGTGGCCACGGTGGCCGGCCTGGCCGTCGCCATCCCGGCACTCTTTGGTTACAACTGGCTGCTGACTCGCAGCAAGGACGTGACCGCCAACATGCAGGTCTTCGTGGACGAGCTGGTCACGAAGATCGCCGAGGCCTTCAGCGAGGGAGCGGGCCAGGCGCAGGTGAAGCGAGCCGCGGGTGGAGCTCCGGGGCGGGCCCCATGAAGGCTCAGTCGGAAGAGAAGGTCTACGACGACATCAACATCACTCCGATGCTCGATCTGGCCTACGTGCTGCTGGTCATTTTCGTGATCATGACCACCGCCACGGTCCAGGGAATGCGGGTGAACCTGCCCCGGGCCAGCCCGGCGAAGAGCCTGGCCAAACCCACCACCAAGGCGATCACCGTCACCCAGGAGGGGAAGATCTTCCTCGACACCATCCCGGTGACCCTGAGCGAGCTGGAGCAGCGACTCACCCAGCAGAAGGCGATCACCCCGGAATTTCCGGTGGTGGTCCGGGGCGATGGGCAGGTGCAGTACCAGAACGTGGTGGACGTCCTGGACCTCCTCGGCAGGCTCAACATCACCACCGTCGGCCTGGCCACCAAGCCGCTGGTGAAGTGACCGGCGCTCAGGTTCGACGGGATGAGCAAGCGCATCCGGCAGGCGGTGGAGTTCGTGCGAGGCCACCTGTTCTCGGTGGTCGTGGTGCTGGTGCTGCTCTCGCTGACCGGCTACGCCATCCGGTGGATCGCCAGCAATCGCAGTGGCCCGCCGCCGCGCAAGGTCATGCAGTTCACCATGGTCTCGGTGCAGCCGCAGCCGCCCAAGGCGCCGCCGCCCCCACCCCCGCCGGTCACGCCCCCCAAGGTCGAGGAGCCGGAGAACACCCGCGTGAACCTCAAGCCCCAGGATCTGCTCCCGCCCGATGAGCCGCGACAGGCCTCTCCGCCCGCGGGACCGCTGGCCCTCGCCGCCGAGGGCGAAGGGCCGGGCGATGCCTTCAACCTTGCCGGCAATCCCGGCGGTCGGGGGCTCCTCAGCGGGGGAGGGCTGGGAGAGGGAACCGGCGGCGTGGGCGGGGAAGGCGGCAATCCCTATGGCTGGTACTACGCCCAGGTCGCCGACGAGCTGACCGAGGTCTTCCGCCGCAACAGGAGCATCAGCACCGCCTCGGCCAGAGTCGAGGTTCGCCTCTGGGCCGACTCCACCGGCCGGGTGAGCAAGATCCAGCTGGTCCGCTCCACGGGCGATCCCGAGGTCGATCGGGCGATCGAGTCTGCGGTCGGGATTCGACTGCGCCAGCCGCCGCCTCCGGGCAGTCCCATGCCCATGGTGCTCCGGGTCACCGCCAGGCGGCCCCAGTGAGCACCGCCGCTCTCGCTTTCCCCTCGATGCAGAAGAGGACCTCGATGCTCCGCCTCGATCGACAGTGGTGGCCGCTGCTCCTGGTCGGGCTGTGCGCCTGGGTGGCGTCGCCGGCCCGGGCCCAGCAGCAGGCTCCGGCAAGTGCCGCCAGCCCCTCGGAAACGGACTCGGTGAAGCACGTGACCTATCTCCCGGAGAGCGTCAAGGCGGAGTTCAAGGAGGAGCTGAAGCAAGAGGTTCTGGACCAAGCCAAGCGGGAGGGCTGGGCCTCGCCGGACAGCGCAGCCCCGAGCTGGACCAGGCGCTTCCGCTTCTCGGGAGACGTGCGTGCCAGGTTCGAACGGGACCTCTTCGGGGTGGGGAACGCCAACTCCGGCGAGTTCCCCGACTTCAACGCGATCAACACCGGCTCACCGTTCGACGTGAACTTCGTCGACATCGCCAACGAGCGGTACCTCAACGTCGACCAGGCCCGGACCCGCCCCCGGCTCCGTGCCCGGCTGGGCCTCACCGTGGATCTCGGGCAGGGCTTCAGCACCGGGATGCGACTGGCCAGCGGGGACGGAAGTACCCCGGTGTCCACCAACCAAACCCTCGGCGGCTCCGGAGGAAACTTCAGCAAGTATCAGATCTGGCTGGACCAGGCGTTCATCCGCTACGAGCCGATCAAGGGAGACCCGGGACGGCTGGCCCTTTCCCTGGGCCGCTTCGAGAACCCCTTCTTCACCTTCGACTTCGTCTGGGACGAGGACCTCAACGTCGACGGGGTGGCCTTCCAGGGCGAGCTTCCGCTCGGTGGAGGTTTCCGGCCCTTCCTCAGCGCGGGCGCCTTCCCGGTGTTCACCACCGCCTTCGCCTTCTCTCCGGAGCAGACCGCCAAGTTCCCGTCGCTCAACAAGT
>DATKKF010000140.1:0-47653 GCA_035543115.1 Myxococcaceae bacterium | reverse complement strand
TGGGAGTAGCGGGCGGGGCCTGGAGGGTAGGGTCCACCTCGATGGAGCCTGACTGGTCAGCGCTGGAGAACGCGGCCCGGACGGCGCTTCCGCGGGCGTATGCCCCCTATTCGCGGTTTCCGGTGGCCGCGGCCCTCCTCTTCGCCGACGGCGCGGTGGTCGCGTCGGTGAACGTGGAGAACGCCTCCTACCCCTTGAGCTTGTGCGCGGAGCGCGCCGCGGTCTCCGCCGGGGTGGCGGGTGGGCACGGGGCGGTGCGTGCAGTCCTGGTGCTCACCGATGCCGCCGAACCCACCACCCCATGCGGCGGCTGCCGCCAGGTGCTCGCCGAGCACGGCGCCGAGGACGTTCCGGTGCGTTCGCTCACGCTCCAGGGCCGCGCAGCCGAGCACCGCCTCGGTGCGCTGCTGCCCGACGCCTTCCGTTCGGAGTCACTCGAACGGCGCAATCCCCCGTCTCCCAGGGACGTATGGTAAGCCGCCACCTCCAGAGGGTGACCTGACCCATGTGGAAACGCTTCAAGCGAGCATTACGCAGCTTCTTCGGCTTCTTCGTCTCCGGCATCGAGAACCCGGAGCTGATCCTCGAGCAGAACATTCGTGACCTGAACGATCAGGTCCCGCGGATGAACGAGTCGATCGCCATGGTCCGGGCGAACCTCACTCTGCTGGAGAAGGATAACCAGAAGTACCAGACCGAGGTGAACGACCTCACCGCCAAGGTGAAGGCCGCCATCCAGGCCAACCGGGACGACCTCGCGGCCTCCTATGCCACCCGGCTCCAGATGGAGCGGCAGGCGCTGGAGCGCAACGTCCAGCAGCTGGAGACCGCCAAGGCCGCCTACGAGAAGGCCTTGAACGTCAAGAAGATGTTCATGCGCGAGAAGGAGAAGAAGACGCAGGAGGCGATGTCCGCCATCCGCGACGCGCGCCGGGCGCAGTGGCAGTCCAAGGTGGCCGACGCGATGGAGTCCTTCGAGGTCGCTGGCATCGACGCCACCCACGACGAGATGCTCCGCAAGGTCCAGGAGCAGACCGCGGTCAACGAGGCCCGGATGCAGATGGCGCTCGAGTCGGTGGATCACCAGGCCCTGCAGATCGAGGAGGACGCCGAGAAGCTGCAGGCCCAGGAGCTGGTGAAGCAGTTCAAGCTGGAGATGGGGCTCGCCACGCCCGCCCCGGTGTCCGAGACCGGCGAGGCTGCGGAGAAGACCATCGGCAAGAAGGTGGAAGTGAAGTAAGCCACTCCCAGTGCTCCGACCGGGGTGTGCTGAGCACAGCGAGGTGGCCGAGACCGAAGCGAGACGGCGCACCCGAGGAGCGAGCAGCGGAGGCGTGCCTCGGGGCACGTCGAGCAGCGGAACGACGAGGCTGCGCGTCGCAGCGAGAGGATCGGCCACCGCAGCGATCAGCACACCCCGGTCGGAGCACTAGGGATGGCCTGGCGGCGCAAGACGGGGCTGTACCTCTTCCTCGCGCTCCTCCTCATCGCTGGTGGGTGGCTCGCGGCGAGCCGGGTGGGCTTGCTCGACCGGGCCACCCGCCGCCTCTTCCCGGCGCTGGAGAAGACGGGGATGCTCTCCCCGGGAGACTTCCCCGCCGGGGTCACCGCGCCGGGCGGCGACATCGCCTCGGTCCCGCTCCGGCCCACCCTGGTCGGCTTCACCCCCCGCGGCTCCGCCGCCGCGCTGCTGCTGGCCACCGGAGGGGTGGTCGCCGAGGGACAGGGCAGGCCCGCCGGGCTGCTCAAGACGGCGTACTCGCTCGACGCCCGCGCAGTGGTCTTCGCCCGCTCCCAGGACCTCCGCAAGGCGCTGCAGGACGGCGCCGAGCGCGGCGGGGTGGACATGGCGGCGCTCACCGTGGACCGGGTGGCGAGCTGGATCCACCCGCTCCGCGACGCCGCCCCCCGGGTGGTGCTCCTCCTCGCCCGCAGCCAGGGTGCGGACGCGCTCGGGGCGGTGGGCATCTCCGGGCTGGCCGAGCTCAAGGGGCGGCGGCTCGCTGTGGCCACCGCGAGCCCCGGGCAGTACTTCGCGCTGTGGCTCCTGATGCGCGCCGGCTTCAGCATGCGGGACGTGCGCTGGGTGGACCTGCCGTCGGCGCTCGACGCCGGGCTGGCGCTGCGCGAAGGCCGGGCGGACGCCATCGTGGGCCTGCGGGGGGACGTGGAGGCCGCCATCGCCGACCGGGGCGGCAAGGTGCTGGCCACCACCGCCGACGCTCCCCACCTCATCGCGACCGTGCTGGTGGTGAGGGGCGAGTTCGCCGCCCGCTATCCGGACGGGGTGCGCCGGATCATCCGCGGCCTGCTCGACGCAGCGGCGGCGACCGCCCGTGACCCGACCCCCGCGGCGCGCCTGCTGGGCGAGGTGGCGCCGTCGCTCGGGGACCCGCGAGAGGTGGTGCACGCCGAGCCGCCGGCCAACCTCCGCGAGAACCTCGCCTTCTTCGGCATCGCCGGGCAGGCGCCGGTCACCTACGACGAGCTGTTCCAGAGCGCGGCCGCCCTGGAGGCACGGCTCGGGAAGTCCCCCCCGCCGCCTTCAGCCGAGGACACCCGCGACCTGACGGTGCTCCGGAGCCTCGGGGAGGGGCGGCCATGAGCCGCGCCTGGAGCACCTTCCGGGCCGCGGTGCTCGCCCCGGCCAACGTGGTCGGTCTCGCCACCGCAGGCGGGGCGGCGCTGCTCACCGGACACTCGCTCCCGGCGGTGGTGGCGCTGGGCGCGGAGGCGTTCTACCTCGCGGCCGTGGGTCTCGTTCCCTCGCTCCGCCGTGCGGTGGGCTCCCGGCCCCCCCGGCCCGAGGACGGCGAGGCCGGGCGCCTCCTCTCCGAGCTCGCCGAGAGCCAGCGCGAGCACTACTTCGTGCTCCGGGACCTGCGGGACTCGATCCTCGAGAACTACCGCAAGCTCCCCGGCGGTGGGGTGCTGGCCGCCTCCAGCGAGGCGCAGCTCGCGGCCCTGCTCACCGCCTTCCTCCGCTTGCTGTCCACGCTCAACGACCACCGCCGCTACCTGGGGATCGCCGATCGCGAGGCGCTCCGGCGTGAGCTGACCTTGCTCCAGTCGGAGCTCGGAGCCCAGGACAACCCCCGGCTGCGCGAGGTCCAGGAGAAGCGGGCGGACATCCTCCGCCGGCGGCTGGAGCGCTTCGCCCAGGCGGAAGAGAGCCGGGCGGTGGTGAGTCATCAGCTGGCGAGCATCGAGGATCTGGTGAAGCTGACCCACGAGCAGTCCATCTCCATCCGCGACCCGGCGGCGGTGTCCGGCATGCTGGACGCGCTGGCCGCCGAGGTGAGCGCCACCGAGAAGACGGTGCGCGAGCTGGAGCAGTTCCTCGACGTCACCGAGGAGCCGGTCACCGCCGCGGCGCGGCGCACCCGGGTGCGCGGATGAGGCTCGGGGCGCGGGCGGCGCGGATGGCGGTCTGGCTGCACCAGCGCCTCCGTGCGTGGGTGGACCGGCTGGCGCCGCCGGAGCTCCTCCTGGCCGAGCGCATCACCGGCGTGGCGCGGACGGTGGTGGCGGGGGCGCTGGTCTCGAGCGGGCTGGCGGAGCGGCTCGACGACACCCCGCGCTCGGCCCGGGAGCTGGTCGGCGACGGCGTGCTCGAGCATGACAGCGCCGAGCGCATTCTCCGCGGCGCGGCGGCGATCGGGCTGCTCGAGCGCAGCGCGGCCGGCTTCCGCCGCAACCGGCTGACCCGTGCGCTCCAGCCCGAGGCCCCCCGCTCGCTCGGGCCGGTCGCGGTCTACTTCGCCTCCGAGTCCCACCTCCGCGCCTGGGGCCGCTTCCTCGAGGCGGTGCGGGCCGGTGAGGTGCCGTTCCGCCGGGCGCACGGGCGTGGCGTCTGGGAGCACCTCGCCTCGTCCGAGGAGGAGGGGGTGCGCTTCACCCGGGCGATGGACGCGCTCACCCGTCTCGACGCCGACGCCGTGGTCCAGACCCCCGGGTTCTCGGGTCTGGCCCGGCTCTGCGACGTGGCCGGGGGGACCGGCGTGCTCCTCGAGGCGGCGCTCCGGGCGAACCCCCGGCTCGAGGGCGTGCTGGTGGACGCGCCGGGAGTGGTCCGGCTGGCGCACCGCCGCTTCGAGCGCTCGGGGATGCTCGGACGGGTGCGACTCGAGCCCGCGGACGTCTTCGCCCGTGTCCCCGAGGGCCTCCCGGCCTACGTCCTGAAGGACGTGCTCCACGACTGGGACGACGCGCGGGCGCTGGCGCTGCTGGAGGTCGTGCGCCGGGCGATGCCCTCCCGGGCGCGGCTGCTCCTGGTGGAGCTCTTGCTCGAGGACGGTCCGGTCGAGCCGCTGGCCTCGCTGGTCGATCTCCAGATGCTGGCAGTCACCGACGGCGGCCGGCAGCGCTCGGTGGGTGAGCTTGCCGACCTTCTTCGGCGGGCGGGATTCGCCCGGCCGGTGGTGCACCGGACCCGGACCGCGAGCAGCGTCCTGGTCTCGGAGGCCGTGTAGAGTCCCTGGCCGCCATGGCCGACGTCCTGACGACCGACGAAGCGAGGGTGCGGTGGATCACCCTCAATCGCCCCGAGACACGCAACGCGCTCACCCCCGAGGTGAACGACTCGGTGCGCGCCGCCGTCGAGTCGGCGCCCGCCGCCGGGGCCCGGGTGGTGGTGCTCACCGGCGCCGGCGGGGCGTTCAGCTCGGGCCTGGATCTGCGCGTCGCCGCGGAGGAGGGCATGGACCCCGAGCGCATCGAGGCGCGGATGCGCACCCACTTCCACGGGCTCATCCGGGCCATCCGTGCCTCTCCGTTGCCCACCCTCGCCGTGGTCGACGGTCCGGCCGCCGGCTTCGGCTGTGACCTGGCGCTGGCCTGTGACCTGCGGCTGGTCTCGGACCGGGCGCGCTTCGGGGAGATCTTCGTGAAGCGGGGTCTGATGCCGGACGGGGGCGGCACCTGGATGCTGCCCCGCCTCGTCGGCCTGGGTCGGGCGCTCGAGCTGATGCTCACCGGTGAGCTGGTGGACGCCGCCGAGGCGCACCGCATCGGGCTCGCCAACCGCGTCTTCCCCGCACCGCAGCTCGAGTCCGCGGCGTGGGAGCTCGCCCGGACCCTCGCCGCCGGACCGCCGCTGGTCTACCGCGCGGTGAAGACTGCGGTCGAGGCTGCCAGCCACGGGAGCCTCGACGAGGCGCTGGAGGGAGAGGTGCGAGGCCAGCTCAAGCTCCTCGCCTCGGCGGACTTCCAGGAGGGCGTGACGGCATTTCTGGAAAAGCGGCCGCCCGCGTTCAAGGGCGAGTGACAGCTCTGGAAAAGCGAGTGCGGAGGAGCGAGACGCACACCGGCGCCTCGTTGACCCTCCGCTTGGCCGGTCGCTAGGCTTGCTGCCCGCGGTCGCTCCTCACTCCCAGCCTCCCTTGACCAGCCCCTCGCCGAAGAAGCAGCCGATCCCCTTCGGACGGTACCTGCTGCTCGACCGGATCAACATCGGTGGGATGGCCGAGGTCTGGCGGGGGAAAGTGTTCGGCGCCGGCGGCTTCGAGCGCCTGGTGGCGATCAAGCGCATCCTCCCCAACATCGCGGAGGACGAAGAGTTCATCTCCATGTTCCAGGACGAGGCGAAGATCAGCGTCCAGCTGACTCACGCCAACATCTGTCAGATCTACGAGCTCAACCGGATCGGCCCCAGCCTCTACATCGCGATGGAGTACGTCCCCGGGAAGGACCTGCGCTCCATCTTCGAGCGGGCCCGCAAGAAGGGCGAGCCGCCCCCGGTGCCGCTGGTCTGCTACGTCATCGGCAAGCTCTGCGAGGGCCTGGACTACGCCCACCGCAAGAAGGACCAGCACGGCCGCGACCTGAACGTGGTGCACCGCGACGTCTCGCCGCAGAACATTCTCATCTCGTTCGAGGGCGAGGTGAAGGTCATCGACTTCGGCATCGCCAAGGCCGCGGGGAAGGTGACCAAGACCCAGGCTGGGATCCTCAAGGGCAAGTTCGGCTACATGAGCCCGGAGCAGATTCGCGGGCTCCCCCTGGACCGGCGGAGCGACGTCTTCGCCATCGGGGTCTGCCTCTACGAGCTGCTCACCGGCGAGCGGCTGTTCGTCGGCGAGAGCGACTTCCAGGTTCTGGAGAAGGTGCGCAAGGCCGAGGTGCTCCCGCCCTCCACCTACAACCGGAAGATCCCCGAGGCGCTGGAGCGCATCGTGCTCAAGGCCCTGGCGAAGGACCCGTCCGACCGCTTCCAGTACGCGAGCGAACTCGCCGACGAGCTGCAGCGCTTCCTCATCACCTCGGACAGCATCTTCAGCCGGAAGGATCTGATGCAGTACATGAAGTCCACCTTCGCCGAGGAGGTGGAGCGCGAGCGGGCGCGGGTGGCGGAGTACGCCGACATCAAGGCCCCCGAGGGAATGCTCGGCGAGGGTGGCCCGGGGGTACCGGTGCTGAGCCGACCCTCCGGGCCCATCCTCGCCGCGGTCCCCACGCCGCCGTCCACGCCGGCGGTGGTGAAGAGCGCCTCGCTCCCGCGGCTCACCGCTGCCTCTCCGGTGCCCCACCCCCGGGAGGAGGAGGGCACGCTGCTCGTCGACGGCAGCGAGGTGCTGGCCTCGGTCGATGCGGCGCGGCCGCCCGTGCAGCCCATCGTCGGCTTCGAGCCCCCGACCGACCCGGAGGAGGCCGGCGGTGGGCCTCCGCGGGAGGCCGAGCGTGCTGAAGACGCTCCGGTCTCGCCGGTGGACGAGACCATCGTCCGGCTCCGCCCCGGGTCTCCGACTCCCTTGCCGCCCCCCCGCACGCCGCCCGTGGTGCCTCCGCCGCTTCCGCCGAGGCCGCAGCAGCCCGCGCCGGTCGCCGAGGCGGCGCCGGCCGCCTCGCCGACGCCGGCTCCGGTCACGGCGATCGCCGGCGTGCCGGGGCTGGCGACGCTCACCGGCCCCCTGCCCGCCGCCACGCCGTCCCCGGAGGCGTCGTCCCCGGCCACCCGCCCGCCGGACGCGCTGCTCCGGACCCCCAGCGGGGCGGTGGAGGCGGTGACACCCGGCGCGGGCGTGCCGGTCCCCGGAACGGCGCCCGAGGCTGCGGGGACCCCCGTGCCGGAGACGGTCGGCGCGACCTCCGCCTCCGAGCTCGAGGCCGCAGACCTCACCGCGGCGCCGGGGACGCCTCGCACGCGCCGGCGGATCTGGCCCTGGGCGGTGGCCGGCATCGCCGTGCTCGGCGCGACCAGCACCGCCTGGGTGCTGTTCCGCGAGCCGGCCACCGGTCGGGTGGTGCTCGACGTGAGCCCGCCCGAGGCGCGCGGCCGCGTGCGGCTCACGGTGGCCGGAGCCGACCTCGGCGTGCCGACGCACTGGCCGGTGGTGCAGGCCGCGCCCACCGGGAAGGTGGAGATCCTGGCCTCGGCGGACGGCTTCAAGCCGGCGCTGGTGGAGGCCACGGTTGGGCGCGCCAACGCCCCGACGTCGGTGCTGGTGTCACTGCAGCGGGCGGCCACGGTGGCCCGGCTCACCGTGCTCCCCGAGCCGGACGACGCCGAGGTGCGGCTCGACGGGCAGGTGGTGAAGCGCTCCGGCTCGCACGGGCTGTTCGTCGGAGAGCTGGTGCCCGGCGTCGAGCACAGCCTGCAGATCCGCCGCGCCGGCTTCAGGCCGGTGGAGACCAAGGTGAGCGCACGGAGCGCGGAGGAGCCGGTGGAGCTGCGCACCGCGCTCGAGCCGCTGGAGTTCCCCCTGCTCGTCACCTCCGGGCCACCCGGGGCGGTGGTGTTCAGCGGCGAGCGGCTGCTCGGCGTGACCCCGCTCTCCACGCGCGTCCCGGCCACCGCCTCGGCCCTCACCTTCCGCAAGCGCTGCTTCGAGACGGCGCAGGTGCCGCTGCACCTGCCGGAGCAGCCCGGAGCGCGGGTGCCGGTCCGCGCGGCGCTGCGCAAGGTGCCCGGCTGCCGCTAGGTCAGGGCCGCAGCGTTCGGTAGGTCAAGAGCCCCGGCGTCGGGTAGGTCGGGGCCGCGGCATCCGTTAGAGTCCGGCTCCACGATGGCACCCCGCACCCGCAAGGCCACCGACCCGCTGGCCGACCTGCCGCCCTGGGCGCAGAAGCTCGCCCAGGCCTACTACACGAAGACGGTCAGCACCTTCCTGCTCCACGGCGCGGTGCGGGACCTCCAGCCGCTGGGGCCCCCGGACGACCGCTCGTACGGCCCGCTGAAGCAGTTCCTCACCGAGGAGCTCTTCGGCGGGCGGAGCCACGTGCTGCACTACGACCGCTCCAGCGGCATCCGCGCCGCCACGCCGGACTCGCAGAAGGACTTCACCCGGACGCTGACCGCCTACGACGCGCTCTACGGGACCGAGTACGCCAAGGTGCTTCCCCGCGACCCGGGCCGAGCGCTGCAGATCCTCGAGAACTACCTGCGAATGCGGCTGTCCGACGGGCAATCGCTGGCGCTGATCATCGACTTTGCCGAGACGCTCGCCCCGGGCGGCGAGATGGGCAGCCTCTCCGCGGAGGACCGGTTCGCGCTGGCCACGCTGGTGAAGTGGGCGAGCGATCCCCAGTTCCTCGCCGGCGACCTGTCCATCGTCCTCCTGGTGGAAAATCTGGCGGAGATCTCCGCCCGGCTGTCGCGCAACCCCTACGTCGCCAGCATCGAGCTGCCCTTGCCGAGTGAGGAGGAGCGGCAGGACTTCGTCCAGGTGAAGCTCCAGGGCAAGCGGCTGGCCTCGGTCTCCGAGATCCCCGCGCCGGCGCTGGCCAAGATGAGCGCCGGACTGTCCCGCATCAACCTCGACCGCGTCCTGACCGAGGCGACCGAGCGCGAGATCCGCATCACTCCGGAGCTCCTCAAGGAGAAGAAGAAGGAGATCATCCAGGCCGAGTGCCATGGGCTGCTCGAGTTCATCGAGCCGGCGCACACCCTGGACTCGGTCGCCGGGCACGCCCGGGCCAAGGAGATGCTCCGGCAGGCGGCGGCGGCGCTGAAGCGGGGACGCATCGAGGTGCTCCCCATGGGCTACCTCGTGTCCGGCCCGGTGGGTACCGGGAAGACCTTCCTCGCCACCTGCTTCGCCGGGGAGATCGGCATCCCCTGCGTGAAGTTCCTCAACTTCCGCAGCCAGTGGCAGGGCGTGACCGAGGCGAATCTGGAGAAGATCTTCAACCTTCTCAAGGCGCTGTGGCCGGTGGCGGTGATGGTGGACGAGGCGGACGCCTTCCTCGGCACCCGCGAGGCCTCCGGGGACTCCGGCACCTCCAGCCGGGTGTTCGCCTCCATCGCCTCGTTCATGGGGAACACCGAGTACCGCGGGAAGATCGTCTGGTTCCTGCTCACCGCAAGGCCGGATCTGCTTCCCGTCGACCTCAAGCGCCAAGGCCGCGCCGAGGAGCACCTGGCGCTCTTCTACCCGCAGAACGACGCCGAGCGGGACGAGCTGGCCCGCATCGTGGCGAAGAAGGTGAAGGTGCCGCACCTGCCCTCGTTCGCCGCGCTCCTGCCGAGAGGCACCCAGGTGTCCGGTGCGGACATCGAGGCGGTGCTGGTGCGCTCCAAGTTTCGCGCCCTGGCGGCCGGCCGCGAGGAGCCGACCGAGGACGACGTGCGCGCGGTGGTGGCGGACTTCGTTCCTCCGTCCTATCCGCTGGAGATCGAGCTGCAGAACCTGGCCGCGGTGCAGGAGTGCACCAGCCGGGAGCTGTTGCCCGAGGTCTACCGGACCATGGAGCGGGACAACGTCACCCGGCGGATCCGGGAGCTGAAGATGCTGCTCGATGAGAGCTGAGCAAGGGGTGCCGTTCAGCCCCCGGTGGCGGCGCGCGTCGGTCGGGGCTCCGGGAAGAACTTCTCCAGCGTGGGCACCTCGCGGGTGCGCTGATCGCTGCAGAGGTCGAGCCTCTCCAGCGCCAGGGCGAACCGCCGCGGTCCGCCGAGGATCGACTTCACCCGCGGCCCGAACACCCGCTCACCCTCGGCTCGCTCGTCCACGCTGCATGACTCGCCCGCCAGGGCGAAGAATCGCGTCAGCCCGCCGCGGGGCATCAGCGCCACCAGGGTGCTCCACGACCGGTCGACGCCGGCGAGCACCCGGCTGCGCCCCACCACCGAGTCGAGCGGGGGTTCTGCCTCCTTCCTTCCGCCCGTCAGGAGCTTGGTGATCTCCCGCGGATTCAGCCGCCCCGAGGTGGCCAGGGCCACGTTGTCGTCGAGGAGCTCCGGCACGCGGGTGCTGGCGAGGCCCTCGAGCAGCCAGTCACGGGTGTCGATGTCCGCGGTGCGGTCCAGCCGCTGGACCAGCGCCTGGTGCAGGTCGCGCCCGCCGAACCGTCCAGCGGTCATCAGCACCGGCGACACCATCTCCGGGGCCACTGCGCGCGGCTGGGAGAGCCAGGCCTCGGCGAGGGTGCGCGCCTCGGCGACGAGCTGTGGGTCCTCTCCCCGCCGGGCGACGAACTCGGTGATCAGGGGCCGGGTGAGCTGGATCTCGTCGTCCTCGGCGGGCCGGCGGCGCAACCCGAGCGCCCGTGCGTGGGGAGCGAAGACGCGGGTCACCCAGGCCGCGTAGGCCGGAGCGAGCCGCCCGGCCAGGAAGTCCTCGCGGACCGTGGCGAGCTGGAGGGTCGCCCTCACCACGTGGTGCTCCCGGGCCCCGGCGTACCGGGCGGCGAGCTGCAGGCCCTCGGCCCGCGACAGGGCCCCGCCCCGCACCAGCGCCTCGGTGTCGCCGAGCAGCCCCACCCGCTCGGCGTCGTCCAGCTTGCCCGAGCGGACGAGCCTGGCGCGCCACCCCGGGTCGAGCTGGAGCCGGTAGTAGCCAGCGTACCCCGCGTTGGGGAGGACCCAGTCCGGGCAGGCGCGCGCCTCGAGCTTCACCTCCGCGCTCGGCGTGTCGAGCAAGGTGCAGTGGGTCTGCTCCTTGCCCCGGGTGCTCCAGCGGGTGCAGACCGGGACCTGCCACACCCCGCCGCGATCCCCGCTGGAGCCCGCGGGGAGCCAGCGTTCCTGCGACAGCTGCAGCACCGCGCCCTGGGCGCCGCAGCGCACCGTGGCCTGGATCCGCGGAATGCCCGGACGGTCCAGGAAGGTGTCGAATGCCGGGGCCACCTCTCGCCCGGCGGCTTCGGAGATGGCGCGGAGGAAGTCGCGGGCGGTGGCGTTCCCGTCGGCGTGGGTCCGGAGGTACCGCTGGATGCCGCGGCGGAAGGTCTCCGGGCCCACCCACTGCTCGAACATCCGGAGCACCGCCGCGCCCTTCTCGTAGGTGATGGAGTCGAACGCGTTCTTCGCGTCGTCGTAGCTCTGCACCGGCTGGCGGATGACCCGGGTGCTCACCAGGGCGTCCGTCTCCGCTGCCACGTTCCGCTGCTCGACGCGCTCCGCGGCCATTCCCCAGGCCGGCGCCCACCGCTCGATGACCTTGGTCTCCATCCAGGTGGCGAACGCCTCGTTGAGCCAGATGTCGTCCCACCACGCGGCGGTGACCAGGTCACCGAACCACTGGTGCGCGAACTCGTGTGCCGCCACGGTCGCGTAGCCGCGCCGCCGCTCCACCCGGTCCTGCTCAGCCCTGCTGAGCACCAGCGCCTCGCGGAAGGTGACCAGCCCCACGTTCTCCATCGCTCCGAACTGGACGGTGAAGGGGATGGCCAGCACGTCGAGCTTCTCGTAGGGGTAATCGATGCCGAAGTACTCCTCGAGGGCCTCGAGGATCTCCGGCGTCACCCGCGCCGCCCAGGCCCCCTCGTGGGCCCGCCCGCGCGGCGCGACGATGCGGACCGGGACCCGCCTCCTGCCGGCAGGCCGAGCGTTCTCCATCTCGAAGGGCCCCACCCCGAAGGCCACCAGGTACGAGGGCAGCGGCCGGGTCTGCCGGAAGCGCACCTCCTTCGTGCCCTCGCCTGCCGGCGTCTCGCTTGCCACCGAGGTGTTGGAGACGGCGGTCAGCCCCGCCGGGACGCGCAGGGTGAGCTCCCAGGGAATCTTCGCCGAGGGCTCGTCCACGCAGGGGAAGGCCCGGCGGGCGTCGGTCTGCTCGAACTGGGTGAAGGCGTACCAGTCGCCCCCGCTCTGCTGGCGAAAGATGCCCGAGTCCTCCTGGGTGAACTGGGTGCCCCTGAAGTCGAGGATCAGGGTGAGCGGCCCCGGAAAGAGCTGCCGAGGGAAGCGCAAGGCGACCCGTTCGTCGGTCCGCACCACCGGCTCGGCCCGGACCTCGTCGGTGCCGACCCGGGCCGCCGCCGAGGTGACCTCCAGCGCGTCGGCGTTGAGCCAGACCACGTCGGTCGCCGCGTCCAGCGTTCCGTCGATCTCGGTGCGGCCGGTGAACCCCGGGGCCGAGGGGACGACGGTGAGGGACACCCGCTGGGCAGCCGGGCGGAAGGTGCGCGGGAGCTTGATTCCCTCGGGGGCCACGAGCGCGGGCGGGGGCGGCGAGGCGGCCGCGACCGGGGGCGGGGTGGTGGGCGCGCGCGGCGCCGCGGTGGGGCCGGCGGCGCAGGCGACCAGCATCAGGAGGGCGACGAGGAGAGGAGGCCGGACGGTCATGAAGGCCGCGCACTCTGGCACGACCTGCCCGACGCGCAACGCCGGACCGTCGTCAGTCCGCCGGACCGCCCACCCGGAGGTTGAGCCCCGGACGGAGCGAGCGGGCGTGGCGGATGCGATTCCAGCGCTTCAGGTCGTCCACGCTGACCCCGTACTGCTGGGCCACGCTCCACAGCGTCTCCCCCTCGGCCAGCTGGTGCATTCCGGGCTTTCCGCCCGGAGACGGCGCCGGGGTGGACGCCACCGCCGGACGCACCGGAGTGGCGGGAGGATCCGCCTGGGCCACCACCGCCGCCGGCTTGATCTCGACGGGCGCCGCGCCGGGGCCGGGCCAGACGGTCAGCACGGCTCCGACTTGGAGTCCCTTCCGCGCCTTCTTCCCGAGCGAGTTCCAGGCCTGGACCTGCTCGACCGACACCCCGAACCGCTGGGCGATGGTCCACAGCGAGTCGCCACTCCGGACGCCGTACTGGACGCGGGTCTTGCCGTCGACGACCTCGCTCTTGACGGTGCCCTGCGCCAGCGTCCGGGGGTAGCCGGTGCGGGTGCCGGCGGGAATCTCCTCCTCGGGCGGCGGGGCGACGTACCCCTGGGCGCGGGCGCGGGCCACCTGCCGCTCGAGGCCGTGGCCAGCATCGGCCAGGGCGCGGGCGGAGGGCACCGGGATCGCCAGCTCGGTGTTGATTCGCAGGGTCTTGGCGCTGCGCAGCCGGTTGAACTGGAGGATGGCCTCGGGGGCCGAGTGGTACTGGAGCGCGATGCGGGAGAGCGTGTCGCCCTTGCGAACGTGGTGGATGCGATAGCTGAGCCGCTCGCCCGCCGGGATGCGCGCCAGCGCCGCGACCGCGGGGTCCTTCGTCCCGCGCGGCACGCGAACCAGGTACGGGCGGGCGACGGAGGCCGGCGGGGTGCACCAGCGGCGCAGCTCGGGATTCAGCTCGCGGATGGTCTCGGTGCTGGTCCCGGCGGCGCGCGCCACCACGTCCAGGTCGGTGGGCTCCACCACCGGCACCTCGTCGAAGTCGAGCGGCTGCTGGAACTCGAACTCGTCCTCACTGAACCCGAACGCCCGCGGGTGCTTGGCCACCAGCGCGCAGGCGATGAGCTTCGGGACGTAGTGCTTGGTCTCCTTGGCCAGACCCTTTCCGTCGCTGAGCGCCCAGAAGTCGCTGGTCCCGCGGCGCTCCATCATCCGACGAAGCTTCTCCCCCCCGGCGTTGTAGCCGGCCCAGGCGAGGTACCAGTGGCCGAGCACGCCGTGGAGCTCGCTCAGGTAGCGGCCTGCGGCCACGGTGGCCTTCAGCGGGTCACGCCGCTCGTCCACCCAGAAGTCCTGCTTCAGCCCGAAGCGCCGGCCGGTGCTGGAGATGAACTGCCACGGCCCGGCTGCGCGCGCCCACGAGGTGGCGCCGGGCGAGAAGCCGCTCTCGATCATCGCCAGGTACACCGAGTCCCGGGGGAGGCCGCCGCGCTCGAGCAGCGGGGTCATCATCGGGATGTACCGCGTGGAGCGGGACATCCACTTGCGGAACCACTTGCGGCCCGGGCCCTGGAAGAACTGGATGTACTGGGCCACGGTGGGCTGCATCTCGACCGGGATGTCGTACTCGGGAGCGATGGCGCCCACGTCGAAGGTGGAGAGGTCGGTGATCAGGCCGAGGTCCACCACCGGCTCGTCTCCGGAGAGCACCTCCGCTCCGTCCTCCAGCCGGGCGCGGAGCGGGCTCGCGGTGCCCAGCGCCCGGACCGAGCGCAGCACGTCGGGGCTCGGCTTCGCCGCGGGGTCGAGCACCGCGTCCTCGAGGGCCCGCATCTCCTCCAGCTCCTCGGAGGCCGGCTCGTCGTCGGCGTCGTCGGCTGATCCAGGAGAGCCGGCCTGCGCCGGGGCGCGCGGCGGCGCGGTCGGCGACGCCTCGGGCGCTGGCGCGGCCGCGGCACTGCTCAGCAGGAGAAGGACGAAGGCGAGCGACAAACGAACCTCGAATGCTAGGCGGCGGGCTCGGGTGGGTCAACGGCGCGTCGTGGTGCTCGCCTCGGCCCCGTGCCCCGGCCCCAGCACCCGGGGGAGGTAGGTCGCGTAGTCGAAGTGGATGCTGTTCTCGGCGGTATGGCACCCCACACACACGTTGGGCCCGGGCTTGGGACGGAGCACGGACTTCTCGGTGCCGTCGGCGACGTGGATGGACCCCGGGCCGTGGCAGTTCTCGCAGCCCACGTCCTTCCGGCCCTCCACCTGATCCACCCGGCACACCCCGCCCGCTTGCTGGAACCCGATGACGTGGCAGGCGACGCAATCCAGCCGGTACTGCTTCTGGACGGACTCGAGCGTGGCGTACGCCCGGGCGTGACCGGTCTTCTCGTAGACCGCGAACTGATTGGGGTGGCAGCCCCGGCATGCCTCGTTCCCGACGTAGGCGGGCTCGCCCCTGGCCGGGGGAGGGCAGGGCTCGCCGTGCTCCTTCGCCCAGGCGAGGTTGAGCTGGGCCACGTCCCGGTCGTAGTCGGCGATGATCCTCTGCACGGAGGGGTCCTCGGGCAGCGCCGCCTCCACCGGGACGAAGCGCACGGTGAAGGTCCCGGGCCGGAGCGCCGTAGCCTGCGCCTGGGCGGCGAGCTGCTCGCGCCGGAGGACAAGGTCGTGCAGCCGGGCATCGAGGAGCCGCTTGCGCTCGGGCGACAGGCCGAGCGTGCCGAGCTCGCGCTTGAGAAGCTCGAGCCGCTGCCCCTGGGCCCTGAACTCGCGCTCGATGTCGCCCTGCCCGCGCGCGAGCTGGATGACCTCGCCGTCCGGTCCCGGGCTCACGTCCACCCGGAGGAGCGAGCGGCCCCGGCTCTGCACCTGCGCCACCGGGACCGAGCCCCGGAGGAGCCGGCCGTCCTCCCACTCCGCCCCGATGGTCTCGGGGGCCTGGGCAGCCACCACCAGGTCCACCCCCTTCGCTGCCTGCGCCTCGCCCGGGGGACCGCCGAGGAGCCCGAGCACGAAGCGCGCGCCGGTGCCGCGTGCCTTCGCTGCGCCCCCGGTCAGCTCGGCGGCGGAGGCGCCCGACACCACGCCCAGCTTCCACCGGCCGGCGTCGAGTAGCCGGGTCTGCCCGGGACCGAGCTCGGGGAGCCCGAGCGAGCGGCGGAAGTCCGGCCCGAGCGCGTCGTCCAGTGGGCCGGTGAACTGCGCGCCGATCCGCATCGCGCGGTACGAGTCGGCGATGGCCTGGGCGCGGCGGCGCTCGCCCACTGCCTCGTCGGCGGCGAAGCCCGTCCGCTCGAAGAGGGCATCCCCTGCGTCGACGAAGAGCGCCGGCAGCCCCGAGGCGCGCGTCTTCCCGATGATCGCCGCGGTCTTCCCGAGCCCCCCGCGCATCGCCTCGCTGCAGCCGCAGGGCGCGATCTGCCCGCGCACGTCGGCGGTGACGAAGATCGCGAAGCGCGTCGCGGCGGGCGACCCGCCGGCCGCGGGGGCCGGGGTGCCCCCTGATCCCCCGCGGGTACAGGCCGCGAGCAGTATGGCTGCAATGAAGACCGAGCGGAGCTGCAAAGTGCCGTCCGCGGAAGGACGGCCCCGTCTACCACCGCGGGCTAGACGCACGCGAGTCGTTGACAGACCGCCGAGGGAATTGGTTTGAGCGGAACCCTTGGCCCCGCTGCTCGCAGATCCGATGAAGCTGCCACTCGAGGAGCTCCTCTACCTGCGGCTGGGAGAGTTCCTCGACCAGCTGCACGGCCGGAAGGTCCCCGAGCTGTACCGCGTGCTGCTGGACCAGGTGGACCGGGCCGTGCTCCGCCAGGCGCTGGAGCGCAGCGACGGCCAGCTGTCGGCGGCTGCGTCGTTCCTCGGCGTGGACCGGAACACCCTGGCCCGCAAGGTGAAACGGCTGAAGGTTCGCGGCCGAACCTGAGCGGGGAGCGCCCCCTGGTCTTCCGGGAGGGGCGTGGTCAAGGTTGCTCGCTGCTCATGAGGCGACCGCTCCTCCTCACCCTGATCGCGGGGCTCCTGCTGCTCGCAGCGCCCGCGCGCGCGCTCGATGACGGGCTCGGCGGGGTCCCGCCGGAGGTGGACCGGAGCTCGCCGCTGGCCACGGTGCAGGGCTTCCAGACCGCAGCCCACCGCGGCGACTACGGGCTCGCGGCCTTCGACCTGGCGCTCGACTGGATGCCCCGCGAGAAGCAGAAGACGGAGGGGCCGCGGCTGGCGCGCCGGCTGCGCTTCGTGCTCGACCGGAAGCTCTTCCTCGACCTCGCGGCGATCAGCAAGGATCCGCAAGGGGACCCGGCGAAGCCCGGCTACGACCAGCTCGGCACGATCCCCCTGGAGAAGCAGAACGTTCCCATCCGGGTGAGCAGGTACGACGTCGACGGCAAGCCCACCTGGGTCTTCAGCCAGATCACCGTGCGCGCCATCGACGCGCTCTACGACGCCTACGGGCCGCCGCTCGGCGAGGTGTTGCCCGAGGTGCTCTTCGCCAAGCCGCTGGGCGACCTCGAGCTCTGGCAGTGGCTGGGACTGGTCCTCGCCTTCGGCGCGGCGCTCCTCGCCGGGTGGCTCCTGGAGAAGGTGGGCCTGGCGGTGCTGGGGCGGCTCGCGCGGATGACGCGGGTCGGCTGGGACGACCAGCTGGTGCACTCGTCGCGCGGGCCGCTGCGGCTGCCCATCTGGGCCTTGGTGCTGAGCCTGGCCACCCCCCCGCTCCTCCCTCCGCCGGTGTGGGCCCACGGCATCGGCGTGCTCGATCGGTCGCTGCTGGTCATCGCCGCGGCCTGGTTCGCGCTGCGCCTCCTCGACCTGGCCTCGGAGCTGGTGGAGAGCCGGGTGGCGAAGGCGCAGGAGAACGTGGCCAACGCCCGCGCGGTGCGGACCCAGCTCGCGGTGCTCCGCCGGGTGATGGTGGTGGTGGTGTGGATCCTCGCGACCGCCGCGCTCCTGATGCAGTTCAACGTGGTGCGCACGGTGGGTGTCTCTCTCCTCGCCTCGGCGGGCGTGGCAGGGGTGGTGCTCGGCCTCGCCGCGCAGAAGTCCATCGGCGCGCTGCTCGCCGGCATCCAGCTCTCCATCACCCAGCCCATTCGCATCGGCGACTCGGTGCTCGTCGAGCGCGAGTTCGGCACGGTGGAGGAGATCAGCCTGACCTACGTGGTCGTCCGCACCTGGGACCTGCGCCGGCTGCTCATCCCGGTGACCCAGTTCCTGGAGAAGCCGTTCCAGAACTGGAGCAAGGGCGGGGTGGAGATGCTGGGCTCGGTGGTACTCCAGGTCGACTGGACGACCGACATCGACGCCGTTCGCAAGGAGCTCGCCCGGATGCTCGCCACCGAGGGGAAGGGGATGTGGGACGGAACGCTGGCCAGCGTCCAGGTGGTGGACTCGTCCGAGCGGACGATGCAGCTCCGTGTCCTGCTCGGGGGCTACGTGGACTCCATCTTCGACCTCCGTTGCCTCGTCCGGGAGCGGCTCGTCGCCTTCCTGCGGCGGACGCCGGCGTGGCTTCCCCACCAGCGGGTGGAGCAGGACGGGGTCCCGGTGGCGCCACCCGGTCCGGCGGCCTGAGCGGCCCGTCGCCGGCGTGCGCGCCAGGGTCGGCTCCGGCCCGGAATGCATGGCTGACCCACCCCGCCTCCCCCCCGGCCGCGCTGGCGCGGCCGCATCTCCTCGGGAATGCAGGGGTTCCCTGATGGGCCGGTGGTTGGCCCAGGACGTGAAAGGGCATCCGAGTCATGAAGCCGTCCCCTCACACCAATGCCGTCGTCCAGGCTCTGGTCGCATGTCGCGCGCGCCGCGAGCTGAAGGGTACCGAGCGCGACACGCCCGAGGAGCGCCAGGCGATGAAGGCCCAGCTGTGGGCCCGCCTCGACGCCCGGCTCTCCACCTGGGACCCGAGCGCCGAGACGATGGCGCAGTGGGCGCTCCATGTGCTGAGCGCGCCCAGCGAGCCCACGCAGCGCGTGGCCTGAGCAGCTCCGGGGACCCCGGGGCGCCGCCCCGCCAACCCGAGCGGCGCGTGCTGGCGCGCGCGGTTGGCCTGGTCGCCGGACCAGCCTGCGCGGCGGTGACACCGAGCCCCCAGCCGTAAGGACACGCCGGCCGCGCGTCGTTGCGCAGGTGGTCCCGAGCGAAGTGCGCCCCATTCGCCCCGGCGACGTTCCGTGCCACAGTCGGTGGCTGATGGCGGTTCGAGAAGGCGACACCCTGGACGATCGATTCGAGCTCGGTCGTGTTGCGGCGACGGGTGGGATGGGCGTCGTCTTCCGGGCGACGGACCGCCAGACCGGAGCGCTGGTCGCGGTGAAGACGCTCCGAGGAGTGGACGGAGCCGAGCGCTTCCGCCGCGAGGTGCAGGTGCTCTCCAGCCTGCGGCACCCGGGGATCGTCGCCTACCTCGGCCACGGGCGCGCCGGAGACGAGCTGTACCTGGTCATGGAGTGGCTCGAGGGTGAGGATCTGGGAACGCGGCTCGCCGCCGCCGAGGTGACGGTGGACGAGGCGGCGCGGGTCGGAGTCCAGATCGCCTCGGCGCTGGCGGCGGCGCACGCCCAGGGAATCGTCCATCGGGACATCAAGCCCTCGAACGTCTTCCTCTCGGACTGGCGGCTCGACCGGGTCAAGCTGCTCGACTACGGCATCGCCCGGCACAGCGGCGCGTCCACCCTCACCGAGATGGGGATGGTGGTCGGGACGCCGGCGTACATGTCGCCCGAGCAGGCCCGCGGTGAGCGGGAGATCGACGCGCGCGCCGACGTCTACGCCCTGGGAGCTCTCCTCTTCCACTGCCTCACGGGCCGGCCGCCGTTCGAGGCGGATGCACGTGAGGCCCTGCTCGCGGCGGTGGTGCAGAGGCCGGTGCCGCGGGTGGGCGAGTGGGTCCAGGTGCCGCGCGCGCTGGAGGACCTCGTGGCGCGGATGCTGGACAAGGATCCGAGGCGCCGCCCACCCGACGGCCGGGCGGCGTGGTCCGAGCTGACGGCGCTCGCCTCCACCGCACGGCACGAGCTCTCCGCCACCGCGCCGGCGAGCAGCACCCCGGCGCGGGAACAGGCCCCGGTCGCCGCGCCGCGCCCGGTCGTCTCGTCGGTCGCCGTCCTCCCGTTTCACGACATGAGCGCGGGGCGCGACCAGGGCTATCTCTGCGAGGGCATCGCCGAGGAGCTGATCAACACCCTCGCCGCCCTCCAGGGAATGCGGGTGGCGGCACGCAGCAGCGCGTTCGCCCTCCGCTCGGGGGACGCCGACGTACGCGGTGTCGGCCAGCGGCTCGGGGTCGACGCGGTGCTCGAGGGTGGCGTCCGGAAGGCGGGAGATCGGCTCCGGATCACCGTGCAGCTGGTGGACGTCGCCGACGGGTCGCCGCGCTGGTCTCACCGCTTCGATGGGACGCTGGACCAGGTGTTCGAGATCCAGGATCAGATTGCCACCAGCGTCGCCACGGCGCTCCGCGGAATGCTGAGCAGCGAGGAGCGCGAGGCGCTCCGGCGGCCGGAGGCGGAGGCGGAGGCCTACGAGCACTTCCTGCGTGGGCGGCAGCTGCTCCATGGCCAGACCAGCACCTCCTTCGGCCGGGCCGAGCGGGAGTTCCAGCGGGCGATCGAGATCGATTCCGGGTACGCCCCGGCGTTCGCTGGCCTGGCCCAGGTCTACATGTGGCACGCCGAGTGGCTCGGACGTGGCGCAGAGGCCCGGGAGGCGGCGGATCGGGCGAGCCGCCGCGCGCTCGAGCTCGGCCCCGAGCTGGCGGAGTCACACGTCGCCCGGGGTGCGTTCCTGGCGAGCCAGCACGACTACGCCGGCTCGGAGCTGGCGTACCAGGAGGCGCTCCGGCGGAATCCGCGCTCCTTCGAGGCGCACTACCTCTACGCGCGGACCTGCGTCCAGGCGGGCAAGTTCGAGCGGGCGGTGGAGCTGTTCCGGCGCGGGGCCGAGCTCCGTCCGGAGGACTTCCAGTGCCTGGCCATCGCCGAGGTGCCACTCACCCGGCTGGGGCGCACGGAGGAGGCCGCCGAGACGCGCCGAGAGGCCCTGCGCCGGATCGAGCGCCACCTCGAGCTCGATCCGCGAGACCCGCGCGCCCTGATCCTCGGAGCGGTCGAGCTCATCGGGGAAGGGAGGAAGGAGCAGGCGTTCGCCTGGGCCGCCCAGGCGCTCGAGGTGGCCCCGGAGGACCCGGCCACGCTGATCAACGCCGGCTGCGTGTACATCCGCGCCGGGATGAAGGAGGAGGCGCTGGCCTGCCTGGAGAAGAGCTTCGGGCGCGGGTTCGGGAAGCGGGACTGGGTGGAGAACGATCCCGACTACGACGCCATCCGGGACGACCCTCGCTTCCAGGCGCTGGTCGCGAAGCTGGCCTGACCGGTCAGTCCTCCTCGGGGCCCGCCGCCTTCGTCTCCGGGCCGATGCTTCCTGGTGCGACCCGGCTCATCTTCTCGGTGCCCGCTGCCTGTCCGGAGTTGGACAGCGCCACTCCAGCCCCCCGGAATGGCTCCGGAGGGTACCCGGTTCGCACACCCCGCCCTGGCGCTCCTGCCACCGGGCTGCTCGGCGCTGCTAGGCGGCAGGCACCCGCTTCAGCCCGAGCTTCTTCATCTTGCTCTGGAGGGTGGACGGCTTGAGCCCGAGCACCTCCGCCGCGCCGCCGGGTCCGTAGATGCGCCCCCGCGTCGCCTGGAGCACCCGGGTGATGTGCTGCCGGGTGGTGTCCGCCAGCGTCGGAAGCTCGCCGTCGCGCAGCCGGCCCTCGCGCCGCCTCCGCCCGGGCAGGTCGATGACCTCGGGGCCGAGTTCCTCGCCCGGGGCGAGGATGAGCGCTCGCTCCAGCACGTTGGCCAGCTCGCGGACGTTCCCCGGCCAGTCGTGGGCCTCGAGCCGGGCCAGCGCCTCCGGGGTGAGGCGCCGCGCGGTCTTCCCGGTGCGCCGGGCAAGCTCCTCGAGCAGGGCCTGGGCAAGCGGCGCCACGTCCTCGCGGCGCTCGCGCAGCGGGGGCAGCTCCAGCGGGAAGACGTCCAGCAGGTAGAACAGGTCCTCGCGGAACCGCCCTGCGGCCACCTCCGCCTCGAGGTCGGCGTGGGTCGCGGCCAGCACCCGCACCTCCACCCGGACCGAGCGGTCGCTGCCCACCGGCTCGAACTCGCCGTCCTGGAGCACCCGGAACAGCCGCGTCTGCAGGGCGAGCGGGAGCTCCGAGACCTCGTCGAGAAACAGGGTCCCGCCGTTGGCCACCACCAGCCGTCCGGGGCGAGCGCGGCCGGCCCCGGCGAACGCGCCCTCGACGTGGCCGAACAGCTCCAGCTCCAGCGCACCCTCGGGCACCGCGGCGCAGCTCAGCGAGACGAAGGGGTGGTCCGCCCGGGCCGACCAGGTGTGGATGGCGCGGGCCAGCCGCTCCTTTCCGCTCCCTGGCTCGCCCCGGATGAGCACCGCCGTCTGCGCCCTCGCCACCTGACGCGCCCGGCGCAGGAGGACCTGCATCGCGGGACTGCGCATCCGGGCGGCCAGCTCGGGGCCGCCGCCGAGTGCCTCCTCGAGCAGCTTGGCGTGGGCGTGGTTCTGCTGGTGCAGCCGTTCGAGAGTGACCGTCTTCCCCGCGCCCTGCATGGCGATGGCCAGGAGCTGCGCGTACACCTCGACCAGATTGACGACCGGCGGCGGGTAGACCTCGCAGACGGTCCGGTCGAGCGTGAGCACCCCCAGCGTCTGATCGCCGGCCACCAGCGGAGCCACCAGGCAGGCGTGCCCGGGCGGGAGGTCGAGCACGTGGTCGAACGGGTCTCCGTCGCCGTGCCGGTGGTCCGCCTCGAGAAAGGTGCGTGCCCGCCGCGTCTCCAGCGCCTCCCTGAGGGAGGGGAACTGCTCGAGCCGCAGCGCATGCTGGCGAACGCGGTCGTCGGCCAGCGGTCCTCGGGCGGCGCGCACCACCAGCCGGCCCTGCTCGAGCACGAACACCGTCGCCAGGTCGTAGGGCGCAACGCGGGCGAGCCAGTCGAGACCGCGGCGGAGCACGTCGTCCACGGCATGCTCCGAGCCCACCAGGGTGGCGAGCTCCTGGAGGTCCCGGGCGAGATCGACCGGCCGGAGGGAGGCGGCGGCTGTCATCCCATCATTCTAACGGAACGGACACCGAATCGCCGGTGCTTGACGGCCCTCTCGGGGCGGTATGGATAACGAGATTTCGGTGGCCATGCCGAGGCCGGCCTCGGACAAGCTGATGATTTGCTTGCATTTCGTGATCACGCAACGCATCAAATGGGTGCTGGGTGCCGCTTCATGCTCTCCCGGGCCACTGACACCAGAAACACCACTGAAGGAGCACCACGATGCTGACCGTTGGCGACAAGTTCCCCGAGTTCAACCTCAAGGCTGCGGTGAGCCTGGAGAAGGGGAAGGAGTTCAAGGACATCTCGAACAAGGACTACGCGGGCAAGTGGAAGGTCGTGTTCTTCTGGCCCATGGACTTCACCTTCATCTGCCCGACCGAGATCGCGGAGTTCGGCAAGCAGAGCGGCCAGTTCGTCGAGCGTGACGCCCAGGTCCTCGGCGCGAGCACCGACACCCACTTCGTCCACCTGGCCTGGCGGAAGGACCACCCGGACCTCCGGAACCTCCCGTTCCCGATGCTGGCGGACACCAAGCGCGAGCTGTCGACCCAGCTGGGCATCCTCCACAAGACCGACGGCGTGCCGCTGCGGGCAACCTTCATCGTCGACCCCGAGGGAACCATCCGCTGGGCGAGCGTGAACGACCTCAGCGTGGGCCGGAACGTCCCCGAGGTGCTCCGGGTGCTCGACGGTCTGCAGACCGACGAGCTCTGCCCCTGCAACTGGAAGCAGGGCGAGGAGACCCTGAGCCAGAAGATGAAGAAGGCCGGGTGATGAACGCGCTGGAATCCCTGCGCAGCGCCATCCCCGACGCGGCGAAGGACCTCCGGCTCAACCTCGGGTCGGTGCTGCAGCCCGGGACGCTGACCAAGGAGCAGGTCTGGGGCACGGCGGTGGCCTGTGCCATCGCCAGCCGGAACCCCCAGCTGCGCCAGGCAACGCTGGAGGACGCGCTGACCCACGTCGGCGCCGAGGTGGTGGAGGACGGGAAGGCTGCCGCGGCGCTGATGGGGATGAACAACGTGTACTACCGCTTCCGCCACATGGTGGGGCGGGAGGAGTACGCGCAGAAGCCCGCCCGCCTGCGGATGCAGCGGCTGGTGCAGGTGGCCACCAACAAGACCGACTTCGAGCTCTTCTGCCTCGCGGTGAGCGCGATCAACGGCTGCGAGAGCTGCATCCGCTCCCACGAGCGGGTGGTCATCGAGGGCGGCCTCACCGAGGACCACGTCAACGACGCGGTCCGCATCGCCGCCACCTTTCACGGCGCGGCGGTGGCGCTCGAGATGTAGCGTCTTCCACGCGACGGAGCGATGGAACCCCGGCCGGGCACACCCGCGCCGGGGTACGAGGCCGTGGACGACGCGGTGGACGCGGCGCCTGTTCCAGGACTCGGACGACTGAGACGTCATGCCCCGGCGAGCGGGTGGGCATGCGACGCTGGTGCCGGATGCCCACCCCGACGTCATCGAGACGGTTCCGCGCCTCTGTCGTCGTCCTCGCCTGCGCGCTCGCCCTGGCCGTGCCCTTGCTCGGCCGGTATGTGCGGGCGGTGGGCCTCCCTGGGTCGAGCACATTCGGCGTGGTGGTGGCGTTCGGGGATTCTCTGACCGAGGGGAAGGGGTACACCGACGAGCCATGGCCGGAGCTGCTCGCCCGGCGTCTCCGCGCCCAGCGCGCCAGCGCGCGCACGGTGGTCAACGCGGGCATCGGGGGGAACCGCCTTCTCCGGGACGGCATGGGCCCGAGCGCGCTCGACCGCTTCGAGCACGACGTCCTCGCGCGCCGGGGCGCCCGCTGGGTCATCGTGCTCGAGGGAATCAACGACCTCGGTTTTCCGGGCTCCGTCGAGCCCGGCGCTCCCCCGGTCACGGCCGAACAGCTCATCGAGGCGTACCGCCGGCTCATCGCCAGGGCCCACGCGGCCGGGATGAAGATCTACGGCGGGACCCTGCTGCCGTTCGAGGGCACCAAGAGCCCGGGGTACTTCACGGTGGAGAAGGAGGCCGTCCGGCAGGCGGTGAACGCGTGGATCCGGACCCCCGGCAGCTTCGACGCCGTCATCGACTTCGACGCCGCGCTGCGCGACCCGCGCCACCCGCCGCGCCTGCTGCCTGACCACGACGGCGGCGACCACCTGCACCTGAGCGCCAGAGGGCACCGGGCGATGGCCGAGGCGATCGATCTCGGGCTATTCCGGGACGGCGGCTGATCCGGGTGCGCCGGACGGAGCCAGCGGCCTCACGTCTTCTGGCCGGGGAAGAACAGCTCGACCCGGGTTCCCTGCCCCTCGCGGCTGTGGAGCTGGACGGTCCCCTGGTGGGCCTCCACCGCCTGGCGCACGAACGCCAGGCCCAGCCCGGTCCCGCTGGGCTTGGTGGTGAAATGCTCCTCGAACGCCCGGTCCAGCACCCGGGCGTTCATGCCGCACCCGGTGTCCTCGATCTGGAGACGTACGCCCGGAACCGGCGTCTGCACGGCCTCGGCGCGGATGGTGAGCGTGCCGCCTTCGGGCATCGCCTCGATCGCGTTCCGGACCAGGTTGTGCACGATGACCGAGAAGATCTCCTCGTCCAGCATTGCCTCGAGTGGGCCGGAGGCGAGCATCGTCCGAAGCTCGATGCCCTGCCTCGCGAGATGGTCGGTGGCCAGCTCCCTCTGGAGGAGCACGCCGGTGTCGACCGGCCGGGTCTCGACCTTCATCACCCCCAGCCGGCGGTAGCGCTCGATCACCCTCTTCATCCGCTCCACCTGCTGGTCCAGACGCTCGAGCTGCTGAACGTGCCGCTCCTCGACCACGGCTCCCCTCGCGAGATCGTGCCGGAGCAGGGCCACCGTGCCGTCCAGTGCTGCAAGCGGGTTCAGAAGGTCATGAGCAAGCTGGTCCGACATCCGGCCCAGGGTGACGAGCGGGAGGAGCCGCTGCGCCGCGCGGTGGCCCCTGCGCCAGAGCGGAACGCCGAGGCCGAGGAGAAGGGTGATCAGGGCCAGCGAGGCGAACAGCTGGACGGCGGGCCGGGGCGGGAGCGCGCGGAATCCCGAGACGAGCACCGCGGTCGCCCCCAGGGCGAGGGCGAGCGCGACGAACATCCGCTGGGTGGGCGGGGCCTCGTCCAGCAAGCGAAGCCGCAGTGCGACCACCAGGAGCACGCCATTGCCCGCGAGGACGCCCAAGGTCGCCAGCCGCGGCACCGGCGCGCCGACGCCGGCGAGGAGATCGGTCAGCCCTCCGGCGCAGGCGATGCCGAGCCCCGCGGTGAGAAGAAGGGTCCGGTCCCGCTCGAGGCCGCGGGGGAGCCGCCGCAGATGCTCCAGGAGCAGCCAGATCAGAAACGCGGTGGTGGGGACGAGGAGGACGAGGAAGATCGCCGACCACCACGGGCCGAGCACCACCTGCCTGAACGGATGGAGGAAGAAGGCCAGGATGCCCACCGAGGAGAGCATCCCGAAGCCGGCGTAGGTCAGCCTCAGCCACCGCCGGTGCCTCCGGCGCTGCCCGACGAAGGTGACCACGAACCCCAGCGCCAGGGCGGGAGTCCAGGGGGAGGCGCTGACGTCGAGCCATTGCCAGGTGAGCTGCCCCGAGACCGAGTACGCGAACTCGGCGAAGTTCCAGGCGCCGATGTCCAGGCTGAGGATGCCGGCGAGCGTGGCCAGCCGGTCCGGGTCGCGCCGGGTGAGCGCCACGCCGGCGAACAGGAACTCGCCGGTGCAGGCGACGAGGGCGATCCACTGGTCGGCCGTCCAAGCAGGAATGCCCATGGGTCGTCCGAACTCACCGCCTCCGAAACGCCACCGCGAGGAACCGGCAACCCTCGGCGCCGGCCCGTCCGAAATGCGCCTCACCGAGCCGCACGCCGTGCGCGTCGCCGGGGCGCAAGGTGGCGCTCACCTCGCGGCCGTCGGCGAGCACCGTGGTCATCGAGAGCTGCCCCTCGAGCAGGTAGTAGACCTCCTCGGTCGCCGCGTGCCGGTGGAGGCCGATGGCCGCGCCGGGCTCGAGCCGCGCGTCGATCATCAGCTCGAGGCCGCCCTGGAACAGGCCCTCCTCCAGGCCCGGCTCCTCGGAGAAGACCCAGGTGGCGTGGTCCCGTCCGTGGCCTCGCCGGTCGTCGCCCTCGTCGAAGGCCCGGTTCTCGTGGACCGCGGTGTAGACCACCCGGGCCATCGCCTCGGCGCGCTTGTTGATGGCCGGCCCGAGCGGCGCGCCGTAGACCCGGGCGCCCGGGACGTGGAACTGCTCCCCGGTGGGGATGCGCGGCGGAGGGCGGCGGCTGGACATCCGGGGGGCGCAGCCTAGCGCGAGGCGTCCGCCCGGTGTTTCATCCCTGGGTAGGATGGGACTGCTCGACCGGCTCCTGCGGGGCCGCCGCACACCCGATGCCTCTGAGGCCCGGCCCCTCACCGGCGAGGAGGTCCTCGCCCGGTGGCGCTACCTTCTCGGGACCGCCCCTCCCGAGGCACTCTCGGCTGCCCACACCGACGGGCTCGGCGCGCTCGGGGAGACGGCCCGGGCCGAGGTGCTCCACCGGCTCCGCGCGGCGCTCTCTGCCCTCGAGGCGGGCGCGGTCGTTCCCTCCGACGCCGCGGTGCTGATGCGCGCGGCGGCGAGGGCCGAGCGGCGCGCTCCGGGGTTCTTCGAGCGCGCGCTGGCCACCGATGCACGCGGGCGGCAGGCGCTCGGCGGGCTCGCGGCGGCGGTGGTGGTCACCTCCTCCGCCGCTCCCTTCCTCCGTGGCTTCGAACCCGGGCTCGGTGAGGAGGCGCTCGCCGATCGGCGAGCCCCGGACTTCGACGTCGAGGCCTCGGAGGAGTCCGGAGCGCCGCCGGCGCACGACGACGATCTGGGCGACGAGGACTAGGGAAGGACTAGGGAGCCGCCGACCCGGCGGCGCGTCCCTCGGGCTCTGCCGCCCGACGCGGACGGAGGATGGCGTCACCCACCGGCGCTCCGTCCAGCGCCTCGATCCGGAACCGGTGCGGCTCACCTCTCCAGAGGAGGTTGTGGAGCCCGCCGATGAAGCGGAATCCCTCGGAGGTCAGGTCGATGTCCACCCGCCCTGTCCGCCAGGACACCCGCCGCGTGCCGCGGACCGGGGAGGTCAGACCATCGAGCGACACCTCGCCCTCGGTCTCCATCGCGCCCGACTCGAGTAGCCGGCGCGCGCTGGTCGCGGTGTGCCGGAGGACGAGCTGGATCGGCCGATCCAGCTCCTCGCCGTCGCGCCGCCAGGTGCCGTGCAGGGTCTCGGTGAAGTCCACCGCCCCCTTCGCCGAGAGGCGTCTGGCCCAGTCAGGCAGGAGCATCAGCGCCTCGGCCCGCGATGACGTCATCACGACGGCGACCTCCCCTTGCTCACAGCGTAGGAGAGGAGACCACTCCGGGGGCGTGGGTTGTCAACGGACGTACCTCCAGTGAACCGTCCCACCGTGCAGCGTGTGGCTGCCGCGTCGCGGAATGTGAGTGAGTCCCATGTGTTGCGGGGCCCAAGGCCAGGAACCTACAGTCCGCCGCCCGCACAACCCCAGGAGCCACTTCTGAACATCGACATCCGTGCCCTCACCGAGCGGGTCCGGGAGGAAAGCGCGTTCGTGGATCTCCTCTCCGCCGAGGCGGGGAAGGTGATCGTGGGACAGCGTCAGATGATCGAGCGGGTGCTGATCGGCCTGCTCTCCAACGGGCACGTGCTGCTCGAGGGCGTGCCGGGGCTGGCCAAGACGCTCACCGTCCGCACCTTCGCCGATGGGATCAGCGCGCGGTTCCAGCGCATCCAGTTCACGCCGGATCTGCTGCCCGCGGACCTGGTGGGGACGATGATCTACAACCAGCAGTCCGGCGAGTTCACCGTCCGCCACGGCCCCATCTTCGCCAACGTCATCCTCGCCGACGAGATCAACCGCGCTCCGGCCAAGGTGCAGTCCGCGCTGCTCGAGGCGATGCAGGAGCGGCAGGTCACCATCGGCGAGCACAGCTACGCGCTGCCGAGCCCCTTCATCGTGCTCGCCACCCAGAACCCCATCGAGCAGGAGGGGACCTACCCGCTGCCCGAGGCACAGGTGGACCGCTTCATGCTCAAGGTGGTGGTGAGCTACCCGACCCGCGAGGAGGAGCGGGTGATCATGGACCGCATGTCCGGTGTGGAAGCCCCCCGGGCGACCCCGGTGGTGACTCCGGAGCAGATCGGCGCGGCCCGCGAGGTCGTTCATCAGATCTACGTCGACGACAAGGTGAAGGACTACATCCTCGACATCGTCTGGGCCACGCGCGAGCCCGAGCGCTTCGGCCTCTCCGAGCTCGAGGACGCCATCGACTTCGGCGCGAGCCCCCGGGCCACCCTGTTCCTCTCCTTGGCCGCGCGGGCCCACGCCTTCCTCCGCCACCGCGGCTTCGTCACCCCCGAGGACGTCAAGGCGGTGGGCATGGACGTGCTCCGCCACCGGGTGACCTTGACCTACGAGGCCGAGGCCGAGGAGCTGACGCCGGAGCAGGTGGTGCAGCGGGTCTTCGACAAGGTCGAGGTGCCGTGAGAGCGGCCTAGTGCCTCGACCGGAGTGTCGTGAGCACAGCGAGATGGCAGAGACCGAAGCGAGAGGGCGCACACGAGGAGCGAGCCGCGGAGGCGTGCCTCGGGGCACGTCGAGCAGCGGAGCGACGAGGCTGCGCGTCGCAGCGAGAGGATCGGCCATCGCAGCGATCAGTACACTCCGGTCGAGGCGCTAGATGCTTCCCCGGGAGCTCATCCGGCGGATCCGCCGCCTGGAGATCGCCACCCGCCAGGTCGTCTCGGCGCTCCTGGCCGGCCAGTACCACTCGGTCTTCAAGGGACGAGGGATGGCGTTCAGCGAGGTGCGGCCCTACCAGCCGGGCGACGACATCCGCTCCATCGACTGGAACGTCACCGCGCGCACCAGCGCCCCGCACGTGAAGGTGTTCACCGAGGAGCGCGAGCTCACCGTGGTGCTCCTGGTGGACGTGTCCGCGTCCGGGGAGTTCGGCTCGCGAGGGACGCGGAAGTCGGAGATGGCCGCCGAGGTCGCGGCGCAGATCGCCTTCTCGGCCATCGCCAACAGCGACCGGGTGGGGCTCCTGCTCTTCAGCGACCGGGTGGAGAAGGTGATTCCCCCGCGCAAGGGCAGAAAGCACGTGCTCCGGCTGGTGAGCGACATCCTCTCCTTCCGGCCCGAGGGGAAGGGAACCGACCTCTCGCTCGCGCTGGCCTGGCTGTCGCGGGTGACCAAGCGGCGGACGGTGCTCTTCGTCATCTCGGACTTCCTGCTCGAGGGCATCGAGGCGCCGCTGCGGACCGCGCGGTTGAAGCATGACGTGGTCCCGGTGGTGCTGCGCGACCCGATGGAGGAGTCGTTTCCCGCGCTCGGCCTGGTCGAGGTGGAGGATCCGGAGACCGGCGAGCGGGCGCTGGTGGACAGCGCCTCGCCGGCGGTGCGCCGGGCGTTCCAGGCGGCGGTGGCGCGCGGTCGGGCGGAGCGTATCCGGGTGTTCCGCAAGCTCGAGCTGGACTCGGTGGAGCTCCGCGCTGGCGAGGACCACGGCGAGGCGCTGGTCCGCTTCTTCCGCGCCCGGGCCCGGAGGCTGGCGGCGTGAGCGCTCGGGGCCTGCACCAGGGACATCGCCCGACGGCCGCGGGTCCCGGCTCCCCGGCGCGGCGGCGTCGCTCGAGCGCCGCGGATCGGGGGTCGGCGGTCGACGTCCGCCGCGCGGTCGGGCTCGGGGCGCTCGCGGCGCTCCTCCTGCTTCCCCCGGCCGCGGCGCTGGCCCAGACGGCGACGCCCGCCCCGGCGACGACCGCAGCCGCGCCGGACGCAGGCCCCGAGCGCACCGTGCAGCCGCTCTCGGTGGACCGGAAGGTCATCCCCGAGGCGGTCCGGCTGGGCGAGCCGTTCGTTTACGAGATCCGGCTGCGCCATCCGCCCGGGCAGCGCTGGGAGCTGCGCACCCCCCGCGACCTGGGCGGCTACGAGCTCCTCGAGCAGACCCGGGCGCGCTCCGACGGAAAGGCCGAGAGCACCACCACCTACCTCCTCAAGATGGCGCTCTTCGAGCTCGGCAGCCACGTGCTTCCCGCGCTGACCTTCGACGTGGTGGACGCCTCGGGCGCCGGCGTGGCCCGCATCGACGGCCCGGACATCGAGGCCAGGAGCAGCCTTCCGAAGAACGCCGACCAGCTCGGCGCCAAGCTGGAGGACATCAAGCCCAACGAGGACGTGCCGGTGCGGAGCTGGCGGCTCCTGTGGTGGCTCGCCGGAGCGGCGGCGGTGGTTGCGCTCCTCTGGCTCGCCCGCCGTGCCTGGCTCTCGCGCCCGAGGCCCGCCCTTGCTCCGGGCCCGCCGCTCCCGCTCGAGGAGCGCACCCGGCAGGCGCTGGACGCGCTCGAGGCAGAAGGGCTTCCCCAGCGGGGGCTCCAGCGCGAGTTTCACTTCCGGCTCAACGGGCTGGTCCGTGCCTACCTCGGCGAGCGGTTCGCCTTCGACGCGCTGGAGTGCACGAGCGGTGAGCTCCTGCGCGAGGTGGAGCGGCGCGCCCTGGCCGGCGTGGACCCGGACGCGCTCCGTCGCTTCGTGGACCAGTGCGACGTAGCCCGGTACGCGCGCGGGGAGGTGCCGGTGCCGGCGTGCACCGGAGCGCTGGCGTTCGCCCGGTCGCTGGTCGACGCCACTGGCCCGCGGCCGCCGCCCACGGCCCCCGGGCCGCCGCCGGCGCCGGAGGTCGCCCGGGCGTGACGCCGCTCACCTGGAAGAGCCCGGAGGCGTTCTGGCTCCTGGTGCTGGTGCCCCTGGTGGGCGCCTGGTCGCTGTGGACCGCCCGCACCCGCGTGGCGGCCCTGCGCTACCCCGTCGCCCGGGCGCTCGCCGCCGGGGGGCCGGGGCTCCGGGGGATCCTCCGCCGGGGGCTCCCGCTGCTCCGCATGGCGGCGGTGTCCCTGGCGGTGGTCGCGCTGGCCAGGCCGCAGACGGTGGGCGCCCGGGTGAGAGACCTCTCGGTCGAGGGCATCGACATCATGATCGCCCTCGATCTCTCCACCTCGATGGAGGCCGCCGACTTCCGGCCGAACAACCGGATCTTCGTGGCCAAGGAGACGCTGAACGAGGTCATCTCCTCCAGGGTCAACGACCGCATCGGCCTGGTGGTCTTTGCCGGCGCGGCCTACACCCAGGCGCCGCTCACGCTCGACTACGGGGTGCTCCGCGAGGTGGTGAGGCAGCTCCGGACCCGGGTGCTCGAGGACGGCACGGCCATCGGTGATGCGCTCGCGGTCTCGCTCAACCGGCTCCGCGACTCGGACGCCAAGAGCAAGGTGGTGGTGCTCATCACCGACGGGGACAACAACGCCGGGCGCATCTCGCCGCTCGACGCGGCGGCGATGGCCAGGGCGCTGCACGTCCCGGTGTTCACCATCCTCGTCGGCAAGGGCGGCAAGGTGCCCTTTCCGGACGGGACCGACCTCTTCGGCAACCCGAGCTACCGCGACCTGGACATCGCGGTGAACCCGGGGCTGCTCCAGCAGATCTCGAAGATGACCGGCGGGGAGTACTACCGGGCGACCGACCGCGAGTCGCTGCGGGCCGGGCTGAGCGCGGTCCTCGACCGGCTGGACAAGAGCAAGCTTCTCGAGGGCGGAGCGTCGGCCAACTACCGGGAGGAGTTCCCGCCCTTCCTCCTCGCCGCGTTCCTCTGCGCGGGGCTCGAGCTGCTCCTGCGCTCCACCGTGCTCCGGGTGTTCCCGTGACCGGCTCGACCGGCTGGCGCTTCACGGTGCTGGGCTACCCGGTGGGCCTCGGCGCCCCGGAGTGGCTCCTCCTGGGGCTCCTGGCGCTGGTGGTCGGCGCGGTGGCGGTGTTCGCGGCCTCGCGGCGGCGGGCGCGGGTGCGGCGGCTCCTCGGCGAGCGGCTGGGGGACAGCCTCACCCCGGGGGTGGAGGTGGCCCGGCCGGTGGTGCGCGCGGTGTCCACCGGCCTGTCGCTCCTCCTCTTCTCGCTCGCGCTGGCCCAGCCTCAGTGCGGGAGCCGCGCCGAGCTGACGAAGAAGCGGGGCATCGACGTGGTGGTGGCGCTCGACGCGAGCAAGTCGATGCGGGCGCGCGACGTGCTCCCCAGCCGGCTCGAGCGGGCGAAGCTCGAGCTGTCCACCCTGCTCGACGAGCTCAAGGGCGACCGGGTGGCCATCGTGGCCTTCGCCGGGGACGCCTTCGTCCAGTGTCCCCTCACCTCGGACTACGCCGCGGCCAAGCTCTTTCTGCGGGCCATCGACCCCGAGCAGATGCAGGAGGGAGGGACCAACATCGGCGCGGCGCTGACGACTGCCCAGCGGGTCCTCGAGGGCGCCGACCGCGGGGCGAAGGACCGCGTGGTGGTGCTGCTCTCCGACGGCGAGGACCTCTCGGGCGAAGTGGGTGAGGCCACCGAGGCGCTCAAGGCGGTGGGCATCAAGGTCTTCACCGTCGGCATCGGGAGCGCCGGTGGCGAGCCCATCCCGGTGCTCGACAAGCAGGGCGACCGCGTCGGGTACATGAAGGACCCGACGACGGGGCAGACGGTGCTGAGCAAACTGGACGAGGCCGGCCTCGAGTCCATCGCCCAGGCCACCGGCGGCGAGTACTTCCACCGGACCAGCGCGGTGGCGGTCCCCGAGGTCGCCGCCCGCATCGACCGGCTGCAGAAGACCGAGCTCGAGAGCCGCATCACCGTCCGCTACGACGAGCGGTTCCAGTCCTTTCTGCTCCCCGGGGTTTTGCTGCTGGTCCTGGGGATGCTGGTGGGCGCGCCGTGGCGGCGGCGTGGCGCCGCCGGGCTCCTTGGCGCAGGCCTGTTGCTCCTGGCCGAGCCGGCACGGGCGCTCGGTCCGTTCGAGGCCAACCCACCCGGGGTGGAGCGGGGGCTGAAGGCGTACGACGACCGGCGCTTCGAGGACGCGCTCCGCGACTTCACCGCTGCCGAGCAGGAGGCGCCCGGGAATCCCGCGCTGGAGTACAACCGGGGGAACGCGCTGTACCGGCTGGGCCGATACGACGAGGCCCGGGAGGCATACCGGCGGGCGGCCGATGCAGCGGGCCCGTCGCTCAAGGAGCGAGACCTCTACAACATGGGCAACGCCCTGGCGCAGCTCGGCGACACCCCCGGAGCCATCGGGGCCTACAGAAAGGCGCTGGTGCTCGAGCCGCGCGACGAGGCCGCCCGCCACAACCTCGAGGTGCTGCTCCGGAAGATTCCACCCCCGAAGTCGCAATCGGGTGACGGCGGCACCGATGGGGGGCGCCCGGATGGAGGGCCCCGTGACGGCGGGTCGGACGGGGGGCAGGGCGATGGGGGGCAGTCCGGCGACGCCGGTACCCGTGGGGGCGCCGATGCAGGCCAGGGGGACGGGGGCTCCCGGGCCGAGCAGCAGCGGTCGGCGGGGGCCGAGCAGGACGGGGGCCTGGATGCGGGGCAGCGGCCGGACGCCGGGGCGCCCGAGCCGGAGCTGCTGCGGGACGGCGGCACGGGGCGGGCCGGAGGGTTCGACCGGAGCGAGGCCGAGCGGCTGCTCGATGCCATGCGGCAGAACGAAAGGAATCTGCAGCTCTGGCGGTTCCAGCAGAAGAAGAGGCAGAGAAAGCCCGATGAGAAGGACTGGTAACCATCTCGCCGCCACCGTCGCCCTGCTGCTCGCCGCGCCCGCGCTGGCCGCCGACGCGCCGGTGGTCACGCAGGACCTGGACCGCACCGAGGTGGGGACCGACGACATCTTCGTCCTCACGGTGAGAGCGATCGACGCGCCGGCGGGATCGTCGCTGCAGCTTCCCGACGTGCCCACCGTGGAGACCATTGGGACCAGCCGCGGTGTGCAGAGCAGCATCCGCTTCGGCGGCGGTGGCCCGCGGGTCCAGCAGATCTCCACCCTCACCGTCCGCCTGCGGGCGCTCAAGCCCGGCCGGCTCGTGCTCCCCCCGGCGGAGCTCCACGCCTCGAGCGGGGTGTTCAGGTCGCAGCCGGTCAGCCTGATGGTGAAGCCCGGTCACGTGCCGGACCCGGGCGGCGGGTCGCGGGCGCGGCCCGACCCGTTGGGGACGAGCCCGTTCGGGGACGACGACGAGAACCCGTTCGACGTGTTCCGCCGCCGGCAGCAGGCGGCGGGCGAGCGCGACCTGTTCCTCCGGGGCGAGCTGGACAAGAAGGAGGTCTACCAGGGTGAGCAGGCCACGCTGTCCCTGTGGATCTACGCCCGGGTCGACCTGAGCCGGGTGGACGCGGTCACCATGCCCCGGCTCGACGGGTTCTGGACCGAGGACGTCGACACGCCGAAGGAGCTCAGCGGTGAGACTCGCACCGTGGACGGGGTGCCGTACCGTGCGTACCTCCTGCGGCGGCTGGCGCTGTTCCCGGTGAAGTCCGGCCCGCGGGAGATCGGCCCGGTCGAGGCGGACATCACGACCGGGTTCCTCTTCGCCGGACGGCGAGAGCACCGCGCCTCGCAGCCACTCACCTTGAAGGTCAAGCCGCTGCCTCCCGGCGCGCCCGCCGGCTTCCAGCCCAGCGCGGTGGGGGCGTGGGCGCTCAGTGCCGACCTGACGTCCGTCCGCACCGAGCTCGGCACGCCGGTGACCCTCCGCCTGACGGTGGAGGGGCGCGGCAACGTGAAGGACCTGGTCCTGCCGAGGCCGGTGGTGCCGCCCGCGCTCAAGCTGTACGAGCCGACCAGCACCGACAAGACCTCCACCGTGCGGGGCCGGATCCAGGGACGGCGGACCCAGGAGTTCCTCGTCCTGCCCCAGCAGACCGGCACGTTCGAGATCCCCTCGCTGGAGCTGGCCTATTTCGACCCGGAGACCCAGCGGTACGAGCGCAGCCGCACCGGGCCGCTCACCCTCACGGTGGTGCCAGGCACCGGGGCCAGCGCGCTGGCTGCGGCGTCGGGGCGGACCGAGGAGCCGGCGGCGCGCAACGTGCTGAACGCGGGCGCGCTGCGCCCGCTCCGCGTCCAGGCGGTACTCGACCGGCCGCCGCCGCCCTGGCGCCGGGGCTGGTTCCTCGCGCTCATGGCGCTCCCCCCGCTGGCCTTCGTGGGGGCGCTGGCGGGACAGGCCGTTCAGCGACACCGGGCGCGCTCGGACCCGCGTGGTGAACGGCGGCGGCGCGAGCAGCGGGCGCGCGCCCGGCTCGCGGCGCTCAGGACGTCGGGGCAGGGCATCGACGACGCGGTGTTCTCGGCCGAAGTGGACGGGGCGGTGGCCGAGCTGCTCTCGCTCCGGCTCGGGAGTCCGGTCACCGGCCTCACCCGGGAGACGCTGCGGGCGCGGCTCGCCGCGGCGGGCGCTCCCCCCGAGCTCCAGGCGCGCGTGGCCCGGATACAGGACTCCTGCGACGAGGTTCGCTTCGCGCCGGGGGCTGCGCGGATGGACCGCGCCGCGGTGCTCGCCGACGCCGAGGCCCTCGCCGGCAGCTGGGAGGGCGGCTGATGGCCGGCGACTCGGAGCTGCTCTTCCAGCAAGGGCTCCAGGCCTACGGCCGGGGCGACGTCCCGGCCGCCGAGGAAGCGTTCCGCACGCTCGTCGAGCAGGGCCACGACGGGCCCGACGTCCTCTACAATCTCGGCACCACCGCGCTGGCGCAGGGGAAGATCGGCGAGGCGGTGTACGCGCTGGAGCAGGCCCGGCGGGCCGGCGGCGGCTCCGACGTCGAGGCCAACCTCACCATCGCCCGCGGGCGGCAGCTGGATCAGCTGGTGGGTGCGCAGGGCGAGGAGCCCTTCGTCGAGCGCGTCGCGTCGGCCACCTCCCCGGCCCTGGCGGGCGGGCTCTTCGCCGGGCTGTGGGCGCTGGGGTTCCTCCTGCTCGCCGCCCGGGTGGTGCTCGGCCGCTGGCGAGGCTGGCTGCTCGGGGGCGCGGCCTCGGCGCTGGTGCTCAGCGCTCCGGCCGGGGCGGCGCTCGCTGCTCACCTCTACAGCCAGGAGGCGGTGCACGAGGGGGTGGTGCTCGCCCGGACCCTCCCGGTGCACGAGGTGCCCGAGGCCCGGAGCAAGGTGTCCTTCGAGCTCCACCCCGGGGTGAAGCTCCGGATGCTCGACCGGTCGGGCGACTTCGTCCGGGTGCGGCTCCCCAACGGCCTCGAGGGGTGGACGGACCCGGCGGGGCTGTCTCCTCTCCGCTGAGGCCCTTGCGGGGCAGAGGACGTGCTACACGTCGTCCTTTGACCCCGCGTGGACCCCCGCTCTCCGTTCCGGATCCTGGTCGTGGAGGATGAACCCGTCATCCGCGAGCTCGTGCGGAGCATGCTCGACGACGGGCCGGTGGAGGTGGAGACCGCGGGCAACGGCGCCGAGGGTCTCCGGCGAGCGCGCGAGTCCCGCTTCGACCTGGTGCTCTTGGACGTGGTGCTCCCCGGGATGGACGGGCTCACCGTCTGCCGGATGCTCAAGGCGGACCCGGCGACCGCCTTCGTCCCGCTCTACATGCTGACCGCCAAGACCCGGCGGAGCGACCTCGAGGCCGCGCTGGCCGCCGGGGCCAACGGGTACATCCACAAGCCGTTCCGCGGCTCCGAGCTGATGGAGCTGGTGGAGCGGCTGCGGACCGGGGAGAGCGAACCCTAGGGCAGGCGGGGGTGGAGGAAGCGGGCGAGGGCGAAGAGGTCGTCCCAGTCCAGCCCGTCGAACTCCAGTGCCACGCCGGTCGGGTCCTGGCGCACCACCGAGCAACGCAGCTGCACCAGCCGGTCGCCCGGGAGCGGCAGTGCCACGGTCAGCGACTGGCCCACCGGGGCGCGGAGCCCGAGGACCCGGAGGCCGGCGAGCGAGATGTCCTCGGCCACGGCCTGGCGGAGCAGCCCCGGCCCGCGGACCTCGACCGGGAGGTGCGCGGCGACGCGGGGGTGCTGGCGTTCTCGAATGGAACCAAGGTCGGGGGAGTCCGGCATGACGGGGCTCGGGCGGGGTGCCGTCCGGGGAGTGTGAGGGAGGTTCGGCGGCCGGGCAACTTCCCGGGACACCGGAACGTGCGCGGCGAGGGGGGCCACGCGCCGTCGCCCGTCCCGCGCGCCGGGCGGTCCGTCCCGGGTCCCGGAGTGCCGAGCTGTCACGTCCCTCCGGGCGGGCGGCGGGCACGGTCCGTGAACTGCTCGCCGGAGCGAGGTCACCCCGCCAGGGGGGAGGAGGTCGGGATGGAGACGCCAGTCATCACGGGAGCTGTCGCCGCGCAGCCGGCACAGAAGAAGGGCTTCGGGGACATCCTCGGCTCGGCCCTGGGGGGATTCGCGCGGGGGGCCGGCGGGGCGCTGTCAGTGCTCGCGCCGCCGGCGGCGCTGGTGGGGGGCATCGTCTCGGGGGTGGCCTCGGCGGTGTCCGCCATCGCCGGCGGCGGGAGCGGGCCACAGCCCATCCGCTCCGACGCGGACCTGCTCGCGCTCCTGTCGCAGCCCGGGGAGCTCAGCAGCCAGGACTACCTGCGCATCCAGCAGTACATGCAGGCCGAGGCGCAGCAGTTCACCGCCGTCTCCAACATCCTCAAGGTCAGGTCGGACTCGGCGAAGGCGGCCATCAACAACGTCCGCTAGCCATGGCCATCGAGCGCATCGGAACAGCGGGCGTCGTCCCGTCGCCAGAGCGGGCGCGCGGCGCCTCGCCGGTCCGGTTCGAGTCCCGGCTCCGGGAGGGGCCAGGCCCGGTGCCGGCACAGGTGGAGGTCGAGCCCCGCCGGGTGGTTCCGGCCCCGCAGCCCCGGGTGGAACCTGGAGCATGGCTGGGCCGGGTCGCCGCGGCGCAGGCCCGGATGGACCGCATCCTCGCCCTGGCCGCGTCGGGACGGACGTTCTCACCGGCGGAGCTGATCTCGCTCCAGGCCGGCGTGGCCGAGGCGAGCCAGACGGTGGATCTCGCGGGCAAGGTGCTGGACCGGGTCAGCGGCGGGGTGAAGACCTTGCTGCAGACACAGGTGTGACGGATGCGCCTCCCTCTCCTCGCGCTGGTGGCGCTCGTGCTCCCGGGCGCCGGCTGCTCGGCGCGGGTGCAGCACGGGCTCGACGAGCGGCAAGCGAACGAGATCCAGACCGTGCTGATGGAGCGCGGCTTCCGGGCCCGGAAGGTGGTGGAGGAGGGCCGCCCCCCGGCCTGGTCGGTCGAGGTCGAGTCGGTCGATGCGGCCGACGCAGTGCGGGTGCTGGCCGAGCTTGGCCTGCCGCGCGCGCGCCCCGCCGGGGTCCGCGAGCTCCTGAAGCCGGGCCTCGTCCCCGACCCGGTCGAGCAGCACGCGCTGCTCCTCGAGGCGCAGTCCGGCGAGCTGGCGCGCACGCTCGAGGCGGTGGACGGGGTGGTCTCGGCCAGGGTGCACCTGGTTCGGCCGCAGCCCACCCGCACCGGGGTGCCGAGCTCGCCGACCAAGGCCGCGGTCTACCTGCGGGCCCAGCCGGCGGCGTCCGCGCACCTCCAGACGGTGAAGGACGAGCTCCGGGCGCTGGTGGCCGGCTCGGTCGAGGGGCTGGAGCCGGCGGCGGTGACGCTGGTCGTGTCCGAGGTGGTTTCCACCGTGCCACCGCGCGCGCCCGCGCCGGAGCGGTCGGCGTGGGTGCCGGCCCTTCTCGGCGGTCTCGTGCTGGCGCTCGGCGGAGCGACGGGTGGAGGTGTGCTCTGGGCCCGGCGGCGTGCCCGGCGCCGCGCAGCACCCGCGTCTCTCGCGCTCCGGCCAGTGGTGCAGTCGCCCTTGGCGCGGCGGGAGACGGCGTGAGCCCGCGTCCGGGACGGAGCGCGCCCGACGGACGGTGGGCGGGTCCCCGTGGCCTGGACCTCGAACCGCTGGTCCAGGTGGTGGTCGCGCTCGCCGGCGAGCGCGCCGCGGGCCTTCTCGCCGGGCTCGCGGACCCGCTCCGGAGACGCGCGCTCGGCCTGCAGCGTGCGCTCGGAAGCAGGGGGCGCGCCGAGCGCCACGCGGCGCTGGCGCTGGCGTTCGCTCCGGGCCCCCTCGCGCCCGCGGCGGCGGAGGACATCCCGGGCGCGCTCGGTGCCCGGGTCCGCGCGGCATGCGCCCCGAGCACCCCCCGGGCTGGTGCTCGGGAGCGCGAGCCGCTGGAGCGCTGGGCGCGCCGGCTCGCGCGCGAGCTGGCCGAGCGCCCCTGAGGGACGGCTCCCCCGCGTGGGGGGGACGGTCGCCGCGGTGGAGGAGCGTGCTCTCACAGCGACGTACAGGCTGGTCGATCGCGAAATGTCAGAGGCTCTTGATCTGACGTGCCGGGGAGGTAGCGATGCCCGGGCCGTTGTCGCTGGACCTCAGGATGAGAGCGCTCGCGGCGTATGACCGTGGCGAGCAGTCGATGAAGGAGGTAGCAGTCACGTTCGGGGTGGGAGTAGCGAGCCTCAACCGCTGGCTCCGACGACGGCGGGAGACGGGGTCGGCTGCGGCGCTTCCGCACGCCGGAGGACCCAAGGCTTGGGTGCGAGGAGAGCGGCTCGAGGTGCTCCGGGCGGTGGTGGAATCCGGGCCCGACGCCACACTGCCGGAGCTCGCGGAGCTCTTCGCCAGCCGGAGCGGCTTGCGCGTCAGCAAGGCGACTATCGTCCGGGCGCTACGAGCGCTGGGGTACACACGAAAAAAAAGACGCTGGTTGCCTCCGAGAGAGGCGCCGCCCGAATCCAAGCGCTACGCGAGGTGTTTTGCGCGAGGGCAAAGACCCTGGACCCTCGTCATCTCGTCTTCATCGACGAGGCGGGCTCGCACATCGGGATGACCCGGGAGTACGCCCGGCCTCCCAGAGGCGTGCGCGCCGGCGGTGAGGTGCCGAGGAACCGTGGGCCAGTCACCACCATGCTCGGGGCGATGGACGCCAATGGCGTCCGCACGCTGATGACCATCGAGGGCGGAACATCGGCAGAGGTCTTTCAGGCCTTTGTCGAGCAGATGCTGGTCCCTAAGCTGCGCAAGGGAGACATCGTCGTCTGGGACAACCTGGGGGCGCACAAGACAGTGGCCGCTCGCGCGGCGATCGAGAAGGCCGGAGCGAGGCTCATGTTTCTCCCGCCGTACTCGCCCGACCTGAACCCCATCGAGCTCTGTTGGTCGAAGCTGAAGCAGGAGCTCAAGCGGCTCCGGGCTCGCACCCACGCTGCCCTCGACGCGGCGATAGCAGCCGCGATGGACCGCATCACCCCACAGGACGCTCAAGGCTGGCTTCGGCATTGCGGCTACCGTGCTCAACCAGCCTGATCGCCGCTGTCAGGCGAAGTTCACGCTCGAGGCCAGCTGGGACTTCGAGGGCCGGGGCGTGTGGACCCCGCGTGCAATCCGGCCCCGAGGTGATTGCGTACGACCGGGCTCGATGGCCGCCACAGCCCGCGGCCGCGCCGGTCTGCCCCGCCAAGGTGACGGAGGGCTGGATTGGGGGGCGGCGTCGAGCGCTGCTCGACCGTCCCAGGCCGTCGCCGATCCATCCCGCGCCACGGACCCGAGTGCTGGAGGCTCCCTCTCGAGCCTGCTGGCCCGGGCCTCGCAACGCCCCGGCGTCCGATGCGCGCGCTCTCCGCCCCGAGCACCCGCTGGCCGCTGGCCCGGCTCACCACCCGGAAGGTGGGGCGCGCACGCCTCCTGCTGGGCCGACGCCCGGCGCTGGTGGCTGAGCTCGACGCCCTCCGGGCGGCCGCTGCCCGCGCATTGACCGCCGCGCTGGGCGTCGAGGTTCAGCTCACCGTCCGGATGGCGGACACGCCGGCAGTCCCTGGCCGTGCGCTCGGCCACGCGACGCTCTTCTGTGCGGCGGCGCTCGGTGGACCCGGTGCCGAGGCGGTGCTGGAGCTGGACCCGAGGCTCGCTGTGGCGCTCGCCGCCCAGCGGACCGGGGGTCCCGGTCCCGACGTCCCGGTGCTCGCGGTGACCCGCCTCGAGCGCGCGCTCCTCGCCGAGCTGCTCCTGGGCGTGCTCGCGGCGATGCGGGAGGTGGGGGCGGCGGAGGCCCGGTGGCGCCCCCGGCTGGTCGACGTCGGTGGCGGCCGCGCCGACGCCGAGCGGCGGCTGGGGTCCCGTCCCTCGCTCCTCCTCGAGCTCGGGGTGGAGTGTGCCGCCCTGCGCGGCCGTGCCGTGCTTCACCTCCCCGAGCTGGCCCTGCGCGCCGTGGCGCTGGCGGTGCCGGAGCATCGCCCCCCGGCCGGACCGGTCGCCTCCAGAGCGCAGATCTCCTTCTCGCCGCGCGTCCGCTGCGGCGGCGTCTGGGCGCACGAGCTCGCCGCCTTGCCCGGGTCGGCGGTGGTGCTCCCGGGGGCACACCTGGTGGACGGGGCCCTGCACGGACCCCTCGCGCTCGTGCGGCCCGGAGCCGTCCTCAAAGGCGCCGTCTCCCCCGAGGGCTTTCGCCATGCCGGCGCGGAGCTGCCGGCGCTGTCCCAGGAGGTCACGCACGTGGATCCCGCCCTGTCCGAACTGCCCGTCGAGCTCGAGGTGGAGCTGGCGCGGGTTCCGCTGTCGCTCGCCGAGGTCTCTGCTCTTCAGCCCGGGGCCATCGTTCCGCTTCACGTCAGCGCAGGCGACCCGGTCTTCCTCCGCGCGGGAGATCGCCGCATCGCCCGGGCCGAGCTGGTGGAGGTGGAAAGCGAGGTCGCCGCCCGCGTCTTGGAGCTTCTGCCATGAGTCTGGCCGTCGTGCTCCGCCGTCCGGCCGAGCTGCTCGCCCCGCTCGCTGGGGCGGCCCTGATGCTCCTGGTGCTGGGCCCGAACCTCCGCGGGGGCGCCGCCGCGGTGCTCGCCGCGGCGGCCACCCTGGCGCTGCGGCTCCGGGCGCGCCTGTCTGCCCCGGCGGAGCCCCGGCCGGTCCGCGTCCTCGAGCGGCTGCAGCTCGGACCGCGGCTCACGGTGGTCCTCGTCGAGACGGCCGGGCGCCGCTACCTCGTCACCACCGGGGCCACGGTGACCCCGCTCCCGCTGGAGGACGGTCCGTGAGCCTGCTCCTTGCGGCTCCCATCGCGCTCCCCGAGGGGGGGCCGAACCCGGTGTCGCTGCTGCTTCTGCTCGCCGGGATGAGCCTGCTCCCCTTCCTCATGGTGATGGCCACCAGCTTCACCAAGATCAGCGTCGTCCTCTCGCTCACCCGCTCGGCGCTCGGGACCCAGCAGGCGCCGCCCACGGTGGTGCTGACCGGGCTCGCCGCGGTGCTCTCGCTGGTGGTGATGAGCCCGGTCGCCGAGGCGATGCTCGCCCGGATTGACGCAGAGCGGCTGCCCTCGGCCCCGGGCCCGGAGATGCTCCGGGTGGTCCAGAGCGCAGCCGAGCCGCTCCGCGCCTTCCTCGTCGAGCACGGAAGCCCCGAGCTCCGCGCCGAGTTCGCCGCGCTCTCCCGCGAGCTGCGCGGCGGCGGGGAGGTGAGCGAGAGCGACCTCGCGGTGGTCGCGCCGGCCTTCGTGCTCTCCGAGCTCAGCCGGGCCTTCCAGATCGGCTTCCTGGTCTTCCTCCCGTTCCTGGTGGTGGACATGGTGGTGGCCAACGTCCTCCTCGCCCTGGGCATGCAGTCGCTGTCCCCGTCGCAGGTGAGCCTCCCGTTCAAGGTCCTCCTCTTCGTCGCGGTCGACGGCTGGGCGCTCCTGGCCCGGAGCCTGGTGCAGGGGTACCGGGGGTGAGCACCGAGGCGCTCCTGGCCGTCGGACGCGAGGCGCTGGTCCTGATGGTCCTCGCCTCGATGCCGCCGGTCCTCGCAGGGCTGGTGGTGGGCGTGGGCACGGGGCTGCTTCAGACCGTCACCCAGGTCCAGGAGGCGACGCTGTCGGTCGTTCCCCGGCTCTGCGCGGCGCTGCTCGCGTTGGCCGTCGCCTTCCCGTGGATCGGCGGCCAGCTGCTCCGGTTCACCGCTGCGCTGCTTCAGGCGGTGGGGACCGTCCGGTGACCCCCGCCCTGGCCGCGCTGGCCGAGGCGGTACGGCCGGAGCTCCTCGGCTGGGCGCTTGCCTCGATGCGGGTGCTGCCGGTCACCCTCTTCTGTCCGGTGCTCGGAGGCCAGCTGGTCCCCGCGCCGGTACGCCTCGCGGTGGCCGGCTCCCTCGCACTCGCGCTCCGGCCGCTCGCCGGTGTGGTGCCCGACGCCTCGCCCGACTTCTTCGGCCGATGCGGACGGGAGGCGGCGGTGGGTCTCCTCCTTGGTCTGGGGGCTGCGCTCCCCTTCGACGCCGCGCGCATCGGCGGGCGGCTGGTCGACCTGGTGCGTGGCACCTCCGCGGAGGCGGCGCTGCCGGTCGGGGGACACCGCGAGTCGGCGACGGGCGACGTGCTGTACCAGCTCCTGCTGTCACTCGCGCTCGCCGCAGGCGCGTTGCCTTGCCTCGCCGGTGCGATCGGCCGGAGCTACCTGCTCATCCCGCTCGGGGGCGGGGTCGGGGGAACGGACGGTGCCCTGGCGGTGGCCCGGATGGTGGGCGTGGCGCTCGCCACCGGCCTCTCCGTGGCCGCGCCGGTCGTCGCGCTGAGCTGGGCGACCGACGCCGCGGTCGGGCTCGCCCTTCGCGCCGCGCCGGGCCTGCCCGCGACCGAGCTGGCCACCCCGGTGCGCATCCTCGGCGGGGCGACCGTGCTCTGGCTGTCGCTCGGGCTGGTGGCGGACCGGATGCTGAGGCTCGCGCTCGCGCCCGAGGGCTGGCTCCCGGGAGTGCTCGCCCGATGAGCGCCGACCGCACCGAGGAACCCACTCCGCGCCGGCTCCGCCAGGCGCGGGAGCGCGGGCAGGTGCCCCGGAGCCGGCTCTTCTCCGGGAGCCTGGTGCTCGCTGGTGGAAGCGCCGGCGCGGCGATGGGACTGTCCGGTACCACCGACGCGCTCCGGCTCTGGACGGCAGCGCTGCTGGCAGGAGGGACGAGAGCGCCGGCAGCGCTGCACCAGGCCCTGCTGCTCCTCATCCGCTGCTGCGCGCCGGCGCTCGTCGGAGCGGTGCTGGCCGCGGGGCTGGCCGGTCTTCTGAGCTCCGGCTGGGCGCCGTCCGGCGCAGTGCTCGTGCCGCGGCTGGAGCGGCTCGACCCGCTTGCCGGCCTGAAGCGCATCTTCGCCTGGCGAACGGCAGCCGAGCTCGGCCGGAGCCTGCTGGCCTCCACGCTGCTGCTCGCCGTGCTCGCGGCCGCGGCCTGGCGCTTGCTCCCGTCGGCCCTGCGGCTTCCGGCCGTGGAGTCCCCCGGGGCGGGCCTGGTCCTGCTCAGGCCCGAGGCGCTGCGGATCTGGACGCGCGCGCTGCTCCTCGCCGCCGGGGTGGGCGTGCTCGACCTGCTGCTCGCCAGGGGGAGGCACCGCCGCTCCCTCCGGATGAGCCGGGACGAGGTGCGGCAGGAGCACCGGGAGCAGGAGGGAGACCCGCGTCACCGGGCGCACCGCCGCGCCGCGCACCGGCAGCTCCTCCTCGCCGGGCGGGCCCGCGGGGTGAAGGCCGCGACGGTGGTGGTGGTGAACCCGGTTCACCTCGCGGTCGCGCTGCGCTGGGCGCCCGAGGAGTGCGACGCGCCGTACCTCGTCGCCCGGGGCCGCGAGGAGGAGGCGCGCGCCATCCGCGTCGAGGCGCTCTCCCTGGGCATCCCCGTCGTCCGGGACGTCGCGCTCGCCCGGGGACTCGTCCAGTACGACGTGGGCGAGGAGGTGCCGGAGGAACTCTACCGCGCCGCTGCGGTGGTGCTCCAGCACGTGCTCGACCGCACGGAGTCCGCTCCATGAAAACACGCCTGGAGCGGCTGCTCGCCGCCGCGCTCCGGAGCCGTGAGCTGGTGCTGCCTTGCCTCGTGGCCGCCATCCTCGGGGCGCTGGTGGTGCCGCTCCCGACCTGGCTGCTCGACCTCGGGCTGGCGCTGAACCTGGTGGCTGCGGCGGCGCTGCTGGTGGCCGCGCTCCGCGCCGCGGGCCCGCTCGAGCTGAGCGCGTTCCCCACCCTTCTCCTGGTGACCACGCTCTTCCGGCTGGCGCTGAATGTGTCGTCCACCCGGCTCGCCCTCGCCGACGGGCACGCCGGGGCGGTCATCCAGGCCTTCGGCGAGTTCGTGGTGCGCGGCGACTACGTGGTGGGTGGAGTGGTGTTCGCGGTGGTGACGCTGGTGCAGTTCCTGGTGGTGGCCAAGGGCGCCGAGCGGGTGAGCGAGGTCGCGGCGCGCTTCACCTTGGACGCCATGCCGGGGAAGCAGATGGCCATCGACGCCGACCTCCGGGCCGGGCTCATCGACCAGGGCGCCGCGCGCGAGCGCCGCCGCTGCCTCGAGCGCGAGTCGCAGATGTTCGGGGCGATGGACGGAGCGATGAAGTTCGTGAAGGGCGACGTCCTCGCCGGTCTGGTGATCGTGCTGGTGAACCTCGTCGGCGGCGTGCTGGTGGGCGTGCTCCAGCGCGGGCTCGACGGGCAGGAGGCGCTGGCTCGCTACGCGCTGATCGCCATCGGCGACGGGCTGGTGAGCCAGGTGCCGTCCCTGTGCATCGCGGTGGCCGCGGGCCTGGTGGTGACCCGCGTCGCGCCGGGCGAGGAGGGGCAGGGCCTCGGCGAGGACATCGGGCTGCAGCTCTTCGGCAGCCGCGGAGCGCTCCGGCTCCTGGCCGGGGTCGCCGGGGCGCTCTCGCTCATCCCCGGGATGCCGCGTTTCAGCTTTCTCGCCATCGGAGGAGCGCTGCTCGCGCTGGGGCACTGGTGGCGGCCGGGCGAGGCCCGCTTCCCCCAGGCTCCCGAGGCGCCGGTGGCCGAGCAGGTCCCTGGGGCTCCTGTCGAGCGGGGCGAGGCGGTCATCGGCGTGTCCCCGCTCGCGCTCGAGCTGGCGCCGGGCTGGACCGAGGGACCCGGAGGGGCCCGCGTCTTCCAGGATGCGCTCCGCCGCATGCGCGCGGCGCTCGAGATCGAGCTCGGCTTCCGGATGCCTGGCGTCCACGTCCGCGCCGGCGCCGCGCTGCCCGAGGGCGCCTACCGCATCCTGGTGGACGAGGTCCCTGCCGCGGCCGGCAGGCTCCCCACCTCGGGGCTCTTGGTGCGGAGCGCCGCGGCCGAGCTGGGCTTCCTCTCGGTCGAAGCCGAACCGCTGGAGGACCCGGCCACGGGCCTTCCGCTGGCGCGGGTGCACGGACCGGCCGGCGAGCGGCTCGAGATCGCCGGACTCGAGCCGCGCGCTCCGGCCGAGGTGGTGGTCGAACATCTGGCAGTGGTGGCCCGACGCCACGCCCCGGCGCTGCTCGGGCTGCAGGACGTGCAGCTCTTGCTCGACGGGCTCGAGGGCCGCTGCCCGGCCCTGGTGCGTCCGGTCCTGGAGAAGGCGCCGCTGCCGGTGCTCACCGACGTTCTCCGCCGGCTCCTCCACGAGGGGGTGAGCGTCCGGAACCTCCGGGGCGTGCTGGAAACGCTCGCCTCACCCGGGGTGGAAGGCGACGCCGCGGCGCTGGCCGAGCGCTGCCGGCAGGCGCTGGCGCGGTGGATCAGCCACCGCCACGCCCCCACGGGCGCGCTCTTCGCCTGGCTGGTGGACCCGGCGCTCGAGGAGAGCCTCCGCACCCGCAGCGTGGACGGGTCGCCGGCGCTCGAGCCCGAGCGGGTACAGGCGCTTCTCGAAGCGGTGGCCGGGCTGGCCGAGGACGGCCGCGCGGTGCTCCTCGCCTCGGGCGACGTGCGGCGGCCACTGCGGGCGCTCTGCGAGGGGGCGTTCCCGGAGGTGGCGGTGCTGGCGTACGGTGAGCTGGACCCGGCGCTGCGGGTCAAGCCGCTGGGGAGGCTGTCCGCCTAAGCGGCGTCCTCGTCGCTCGACGAGCTCGACCCCTCCACCCGCGTCGTCGTGGGGTTTGCACGGTTGACGCGGTCACGGAGCTCCTTGCCGGTCCGGAAGAGGAGTCCGCGCTTCGGCTTCACCGGGATGACCTGTCCCGTCTTGGGGTTACGGCCCTGGTACCCGTCGTAGTGCTTCACGTGGAAGGCGCCGAGCCCGCGGATCTCGATGTTCTCTCCGCGGCAGAGGGCCTCTTTCATCGATTCGAAGATCGTTTCGATGGTGGCTTCCGCCTGCGTCTGGGTGATTCCGCGCTTGGAGACGAGGATGTTGATGAGATCGCTCTTCAGCATCGCGCAGGACGCTCCCTCGACGAACGGCCCGCCGTGCTCACCGGGGCCATGCGTCGGATGGGCCC
>DATKKF010000139.1:0-24755 GCA_035543115.1 Myxococcaceae bacterium | reverse complement strand
TCGGCATTGACCTCGGCGTCGGTGTTGGCAACGGTGCCGGCCGGGGTGTCGCGCTTCTCGACGCTGTTGCAGGCCTCGGCGTCAGCGCCCGAGTTCACGCTGTAGTGGTAACGGTTGCCGCGCTCGGGGTTGAAGCCGATCTTCTTGAGACACTCCGAATACGCGTCCTTCTCCTGGTAGTAGGACCGCTCGGCGGTGAAGAGCGACTTGAGGTTCGCCTTCACCTCGCTCTGCTTCGAGCGAGCCTGGAAGCGAATGAAGTTGGGGATGGCGATGGCAGCGAGGATTCCGATGATGGCAACCACGATCATCAGCTCGATGAGCGTGAAGCCCTTCTTCAGCTTCTTCATGAGTGTGACTCCGACAGGGTGAGGAACGAACGAAGAAGCGGGCGCCGTGGGGGCGGCGACCGCTCGACGTCCCTTCGTGCATACCGTGTTCCCGGCCCGCGGGACGGGTCGCGCGCGACGCGCCACCTGCTCTTGCGCAGACTTGCGCAGGCAGGGGCGGAGGCGGGCTGACGGTTTTCGCTGACCCACCTGACGAGGAGCGTCACAGCGGGTCGGCGTCGCCCACACCTTCACCCAGACCGTGCTTCGCCAGCCGGTACCGGAAGCTGCGGAAGGTCAGCCCGAGCAGCTCGGCGGCGCGCGTCTTCACTCCGTTCGAGCGCCGGAGCGCGGCCAGGAGATAGCGGCGCTCTGCCTCGTCGAGGTGCTTCTCAAGCGAGAACGCCTCGCCCAGCTCCACGCTCTCGGTGCCCGGAGGTGAGGTGGTCTGCTCTCCCCGGAGCGGAGGGGGCAAGGTCTCCGGACCGAGCACGTCGGACTCGGCGAGCGTCGCCGCGCGCTCGACGATGTTCTGCAGCTGGCGCACGTTGCCGGGGAACGGATAGCTCCGGAGCACCGACAGCGCCTCGGGCGAGAAGCGGAGGCCGGGACGGCCGAGGTCCTCCGCCAGGCGGGAGAGGAAGAACTCCGCCAGCTCGGGGATGTCCTCGGTCCGCTCGCGGAGAGCGGGGAGCTCGATGGTGATGACGTTCAGCCGGTAGAACAGGTCCTCGCGGAAGCGCCCCGCGCGCACCTCCTCGTCGAGTCGCTTGTTGGTCGCCGCCAGCAGCCGGGCCTCGAAGGGCACCTCGACGGTGCTCCCCACCGGCTTCACCTTCCTCTCCTGGAGCACCCGGAGCAGCTTCACCTGGGTGGCAGGCAGCATCTCGCCGATCTCGTCGAGGAAGACGGTGCCCTCCCCGGCCGAGACCAGGAGCCCGGCGCGATCGCTGTTGGCGCCGGTGAAGGCGCCCTTCACGTGCCCGAACAGCTCGGACTCGAGCACCCCCTCGGCCAGCGCCGCGCAGTTCACCGGGAGGAACGGCCTCCCCGCGCGCGGGCTCGCCAGGTGGATGGCCCGGGCCACCAGCTCCTTCCCGGTGCCGCTCTCTCCGACGATGAGCACCGTGGAGCGGCTCGCCGCCACCTTGCGCACCAGCGCGCGGACGCTCTCCATGGCGGGGCTCTTCCCCACCATCGACAGGCTGTGCTCGGAGAGCGACTGCCAGAGCTGCTGGTTCTCCTGACGGAGGTTCCGCTTCTCCAGCGCCTTCTGGACCAGGAGCTTCAGCTCCTCGTTGTCGAAGGGCTTGCAGATGTAGTCGTACGCGCCCTGCCGCATCGCCTCCACCGCCGCGGCGGGGGTGCCATACGCGGTGATGAGGATGACCTCGGGCGGCGACTCGCGCGAGCGCGCGTGCTTCAGGACTTCGAGCCCGCTGTCCCTGCCCAGCCGCATGTCCGAGACCACCAGGTCCACCTGGCCCGTGCCCAGCACCTCGCGAGCCTGCGCGACGCCCGGCGCGGTCAGCACCTCGTAGCCGCTGCGGGAGAGCAGCACCTCGAGGTACTGGCGCATGCTCTGCTCGTCGTCCACCACCAGGATCTTCACGCCCGCCGGTCCTCGCCTGTCGGAGCGGCGAACCCCACCACGAACTCGGTGCCTTCGCCAGGGGAGGAGCTGACCTGGATCTGCCCGCCGTGGGCGCGGACGATCGAGTGCACCGTGGAGAGCCCCAGCCCGGTGCCGCCCGGGCGCTTGCTGAAGAAGGGCTCGAAGATGCGCGGCAGGTCGGCGGTGGCGATGCTTCCGCCCGAGTCCCAGACGTGGACCCGCACCTGCCCGTCCACCCGGCTGAAGAAGGTGCGCACCCGGCCGCCCTTCCCGGCGGCGGCCAGCGCGTTGCGGAGCAGGTTGAGCAGCACCTGGCGGACCTGGTCCGGATCCACCTCCGCCTGCAGCCCGCCCGGCTGCAGGTCGATGGTCACCCCCGAGGCGAGCGGGTCCGAGGAGACGAGCTCGATCGTCTGCCGGACCAGCTCGTCGAGGTCGCAGGGCTGCAGCACCGGGGCTGGCGGACCGGCGAAGACCAGGAAGTCGGTCACCAGCTCCCCCAGCCGATCCGCCTCGCGGGTGAGGATGCCCACCAGCCGCTCGGTCTCGGGGTCCCCCCCGGGCGAGAGCAGCTGGGCCGAGCCCCGCATCGCCGCCAGCGGGTTCCGGATCTCGTGCGCCAGCTGCGCCGAGAGCGCCCCGAGCTCGGCCAGCCGGTCCGCCCGCCGCAGCTCCTGCTCCGCGCGGCGCAGGTCGGTCAGGTCCTGGAAGACGACCAACAGCGGGGCCGGCGCCGCGCTCAAGGCGGACACCGTCAGCCCCAAGATGCGGCGGCCCGCCGGAGTGTTGGCCATCACCTCCGAGCGCGGTTTTCCGGTGAAGAGCGTGCGGACGCCCGGGATGAGGTCCTCGACGTTCCCCGGCAGGGCCACCGGGTCGAGCCCGAGGATCTGCTGCGCGGCCCGGTTCACGTAGGTGATGCGGCCCTCCGTATCGCAGGTGAGCAGACCCGAGGGCATGGCGGAGAGGATCTGCTGCTGCAGGAGGGTGAGCTCGCGGAGGTCGCGCTCGCGCGCCGAGAGGCGACCGCCGGCGGTGGTCAGCTGCCGGGCGAGAAACCCGGTGAGCACCGCGGTGAGGAACTGCGCCAGCACGTTACTCGCGCAGAGGAAGGCCAGCCGGCCCACCGGGAGCGTGCTGATGGGCACCGGGCTCCGGATGGTCCCCGAGGAGATCGCGGCGGCCAGCACCAGGAACGACGTCGCGCAGGCGGCCGCGGCGGCCAGCGCGCCCCACTGGCCGAGCAGGATGGCCGCCCCCACCACCGACAGGAGGTAGGTGAAGGTGAAGGGGCTCTCGGGCCCGCCGGTGAGGAACACCAGCACCGTGGCGATGGCCACGTCGCCAGCCACGTGCACCAGCGCGCTCCGCAGCCCTGGCTTGCTGTCGCGGAGGAAGAGCGCCTGCACCAGCACCAGCAGGTAGATGCTCCCCACCAACCACAGCGAGAGGAGATCCTCGCCGGCCAGGGCCTCGGCGGTGGGCCGCGAGAGGAGCCGGACGCCGTAGACCGCCAGCAGGAGCGTGGCCGCCACGGTGCGGAACGCCGTGACCCAGACCAGCCTGGGGCGAAGCGAGCTGCCCGCGTCGGGCGCCTCGGCTGCGCTACTTGACGGCACCGGCGATCGAGAAGATCGGTAGGTACATCGCGATGAGGAAGCCGCCCACCACCGCGCCGAGGAAGACCATCAGCAAGGGCTCGATCATCGCGGTGAGGCCGGCGACGGCGGTGTCGACCTCGTCGTCGTAGAAGTCGGCGATCTTGTTGAGCATGGCGTCCATCGCACCGGTCGCCTCGCCGACGCCAATCATCTGGACCACCATAGGGGGGAAGACCTTGGTCTCGAGCAGCGGGCCGGCGATGTTCTTGCCCTCGGAGATCTTCCCCCGGACGTAATAGATGCCCTGCTCGATGGTGCGGTTGCCGGCGGTCTTGGCGGTGACGTCGAGCGCGTCGAGGATCGGCACGCCCGAGCTGATCATCGTCCCCAGGGTGCGGGTGAAGCGCGCCACCGCCACCTTGCGGATCACCGGCCCGAAGATCGGCGCTTGGAGGACGAGCTTGTCGACGATCCTCCGGCCCTTGGGGTTGCGGTAGAAGAGGACGAACGCCACCACCACCACCGCGATCGCTCCCAGCAGATAGAGGATGTTGTGCTGGAGCCAGGTGGACAGGTCGATGACGAACTGGGTGGGCGCTGGCATGGCCGACCCGAAGTCGGTGAACATCTTGGCGAAGACCGGCGTGACCTTGAGCAGCAGGAGCGCGGTCACGCCCACCGCCACGCAGATGACGATGATCGGGTAGATCATCGCCCCTTTCACCTTGCGCTTCAGCTTCTCGGCCTTCTCCCGGTAGTTCGCCAGCCGGTTGAGGATGGTGTCGAGGATGCCGCCCACCTCGCCCGCGGCACAGAGCTGGACGAACAGCTCGTCGAACACCTTGGGGTGGTCCTTCAACGCGTCGGCGAAGGTCGAGCCCGATTCGACCTTGGCCTTGATGGCCAGCAGGACCTTCTTGAAGGACGCGTTGTCCATCTGGTTGGCGAGGATGTCGAGGCACTGCACCAGGGGCAGGCCCGCGTCGATCATCGTCGCGAACTGCTTGGTGAAGACCAGGATGTCCTTGCCCGAGACCCCGCTGCCGAGCTTCGGCAGCCGGAGCTCGGCCGGCTTCTTCTTGACCTTGACCGGCGAGAGCCCGAGCGCCTTGAGCCGCGTGTCCACCGCTCCGGCGTCGAGGGCCTCCATCTCGCCCTTCTTCACCTCGCCTGCCCGGGTCTTCGCCTCCCACAGCCACTGCTTGGCCCTGGGGGTGGCCTTGTTCTTGAGAGCGGTCGCTGAGACGGCCATGAAAATCGAATCCTAGCTCAGGAGCGCGGGGGCATGGGCCGACCGGTCACGGGTGGGGCGGTGTGCCCGGGCAGCACACCCGCCGCCGCCCCGGTGGCCATGATGTTCTTCAGCTCGTCCGGATCCGACGAGCGGCCGAAGGCCTCGTCCTGGGTGATCACCCGTCTGGTGAGGAGCTGGGCGAGGCTCTGGTTGAAGGTCTGCATCCCGAACTTCGCCTGACCGACCTGCATCGCGGAGTAGATCTGGTGGACCTTGTCCTCGCGGATGAGGTTCCGGATGGCGGGGTTGGGGACCATGATCTCCAGCGCCAGACAGCGGCCGCCGCCGACCTTCTGGAGCAGCGCCTGGCTGAGCACGCCCTCGATCACGAAGGACAGCTGGGCGCGGATCTGCGGCTGCTGGAAGGGGGGGAACACGTCCAGCACCCGGTTGATGGTCTGCACGCAGCTGTTGGTGTGCAGGGTCCCGAAGCAGATGTGACCGGTCTCGGCGATGACCAGCGCCGCCTCGATGGTCTCGAGGTCGCGCATCTCGCCCACCAGCACCACGTCCGGGTCCTGCCGGAGGATGTACTTCAGCGCGGTCTTGAAGCTTCTCGTATCGGCCCCGACCTCGCGCTGATTGATGAGGCAGTTCTTGTGCGGGTGGAGGTACTCGATGGGGTCCTCGATCGTCATGATGTGCTCGTGACGATCGGTGTTGATCTTGTCGATGATGCTGGCGAGCGTGGTGCTCTTCCCCGAGCCGGTGGGCCCGGTCACCAGCACCAGGCCTCGCGGCTTCTTGGACAGCTCGGTCACCACCGGGGGTAGCCCCAGCTCCTGGAAGGAGAGGATCTTGAAGGGAATGGTGCGGAAGGCGCCGGCCACCGCCCCCCGCTGCATGTAGAGGTTGGCGCGGAACCGGCTCAGCGCCTTCACGCCGAACGACAGGTCGAGCTCGTGGTCCTCCTCGAACTTGGCCTTCTGCGCGTCGGTGAGCACCGAGTAGCAGATCTGCTTGGTCTCCACCGGGGAGAGCGGGGCGGCCTTCAGCGGCACCAGCTCGCCGTCGATGCGCAGCTGCGGAGGGCTCCCGGTGGTGATGTGCAGGTCGGAAGCATTCTTCTCGACCATCGCCTTCAACAGCTGATGGAGGTTGGCCACGGCCCTGTCTTTCTAGAAACGGTCCGGCGCGGTGTTGCCCACCACTTCTTCGAGGGTGGTCATTCCGCCCATCATCTTGGCAAGGGCGGCCATGCGCAGGGTCTGCATTCCCAGCCGGATCGCCTCCTGCTTGAGCTCCGCCGCCGAGGCGCCGTTGATCACCAGCTCCTTGAGGCCGTCCCAGAAGGGCATGACCTCGTAGATGGCGACGCGGCCGCGGTAGCCGCGGTCGTTGCACTCGCGGCATCCGGCCTTCTCGTAGGGGGTGAAGCTGCCGATCTTGTCCGGGGGGACGCCGGCGTCGAGCAGCGCCTGCTCCTCGACGGTCTTCGATGGCCGCTTGCAGGCGGGGCAGAGCCTCCGCGCCAGTCGCTGGGCGAGGATGAGATTCAGGGACGCGGTCACCAGGAAGGGCTCGATGCCCATGTTGAGGAGCCGGCTCACCGTGCCCGGAGCGTCGTTGGTGTGCAGGGTGCTCAGGACCAGGTGCCCGGTGAGGGCGGCCTTCACCCCGATCTCCGCGGTCTCGAAGTCGCGGATCTCGCCGATCATGATGATGTCCGGGTCCTGGCGGAGGAAGCTCCGGAGCGCGGCGGCGAAGTTCAGGCCGATGTCGTCGTGCATCTGCACCTGGTTGATGCCGGCGAAGTTGAACTCCACCGGATCCTCGGCGGTGCTGATGTTCACGTCTGCGGTGTTGAGCGAGGTCAGCGCGGAGTACAGGGTGGTGGTCTTCCCCGAGCCGGTGGGGCCGGTCACCAGCACCATGCCGTAGGGCCGGTCGATGGCCTCCTTGAACCACTTCAGGGGCTCGGCATCGAACCCGAGCTTGGTCATGTCCAGCTGGAGGTTGGACTTGTCGAGAAGCCGGAGCACCACCTTCTCGCCGAAGAGCGTGGGGCAGACGCTGACCCGGAAGTCCATCTCCTTGCCGGTGGTCTTGATCTTGATGCGCCCGTCCTGGGGGAGCCGCCGCTCGCTGATGTCGAGCTGGGCCATGATCTTCAGGCGGCTGATGATCGCGTTCTTCAGCTTCATCGGCGGCTTCATCACGTCGTAGAGCACACCATCGATGCGGAACCGGACGCGGAAGTCCTTCTCGTACGGCTCGACATGGATGTCGCTGGCGCCCTTCCGGATGGCGTCCACCAGGACCAGATTCACCAGCTTGACGACCGGCGCCTCGTCGGCCGCCTTGATGTCCACTTCCTCGTCGTCGTCCTCGGCGACCTCGACCTGCTCGTCGGCCGCGCCGAGGATCTCGTCGAGCGAGGGGCCCTTCTCGGCGTAGTAGCGCTCGATGGCCTCGCGGATGCTCGGCTCGGACGCCACCACCGGCTCGATGTTGTACCCGGTGGTAAACTTGAGGTCGTCGACCGCGTAGATGTTGGACGGGTCGCTCATCGCCACGATCAGCGACTGGCCTGCCCGGTTCACCGGGATGACCAGGTGCTTCTGGGCGACCTCCTTCTTGACCAGCTTGACGATCTCCGGGTCGATCTCGAAGTCCTTCAGGTTGATCGCCGGGACGCCGTACTGCTTGCTGAGGAAGTCGGTGAGCTTGTGCTCCTCGATGGCCCCGACCTTGATCAGCGCCGAGCCGATGCGGGTGCCGTTCTTCTGCTGCTCCTCCTGCGCCTTGCGGAGCTGCTGGACGGAGATCAGGTTCTCCCGGACGAGCAGTTCACCGAGGCGGCCGGAAGACATGCGTTCGCTCTCACCTCTCGAAGCGGGCGTGGACGGCCACGGGCTCCTGCGACCGAGCCAACGTGCCGGCTGCAGCGCCGTGGGGATTCGATCTAAGGGGCCGGAAAAATGGGTGTCAAGGAAGCGCCGAGGTGCGTGCAAGCACCACCCGCGCTTCCTCGACGTCTCGCTGGATCTGCGCGGTGAGCTCGGACACCGAGGCGAAGCGCCGCTCGGCGCGCAGCCGGTCCAGGAACTCGACCCGGACCTCCTGCCCGTACAGGTCGCCTGACCAGTCGAGGAGGTGGACCTCCACCGTCACCGCCGACCCGCCGAAGGTCGGCTTGGTCCCGATGTTCGCCGCTCCGCCGTGCCACCCGTCCGAGGTGCGCACCCGGACCGCGTACACCCCGGAGGCGGGGAGCAGCTCGCCATGGGTGTCCACGTTGGCGGTGGGCCAGCCGATGCTCCGCCCCCGGCCGTCGCCCCTCACCACGACTCCGTCCAGGTCGAAGGGACGGCCGAGCAGCGCCCGCGCCGCGCCCACCCGCCCCTCGAGGATGTACTCTCGGATCCGCGAGGAGGACGCCACCACGCCGCCCACCGTGACCGGCTTCACCACCGCCACCTCCGCCGCGCGGGCCGCGGCCGCCTCGCGCAGGGTGGAGATCGTGCCCGACCGCTGTGCTCCATAGGTGTAGTCCTGCCCGACCACCAGGGTCCTGAGGTGCGCCCGGTCGAAGAGCATCGCCTCGAAGTCCCGCGCCGGGGTGCGGGCGAACGCCAGGCTGAAGGGGAGCACCACCGCTACGTCCAGCCCGGCGGCCTCGAGGAGCTGGAGCTTGCGGGGCAAGGGGGTGATGAGCCGCGGCGCGAGGTCCGGCTGGAGCACCTTGCCCGGGTGCGGGTCGAAGGTCAGCGCGCCCGGGCGACCGTGCTCCGCCGCCTCCTTGAACAGCGCCCGGTGCCCGAGGTGCACCCCGTCGAAGTTCCCCAGCGCCAACGCCACGCCGGCCAGGGCCCGTGCGTCCTCGAGCGCGTGCAGCACCTTCATGTGGCCCGACCTGTAGCACGTGGTAGAGGCCGAGTCCCGCCATCCCGCCGATGACCCGAGGTCCACTCCTTCGCCCCGAACCGGCCGGCGCCGAGTTCGTCACCCTGTTGACCCCGCCGGACTGGACCGCCGTCTTCGGCAGCCCGGGCGCGCTGGAGCTGGAGATTGGCTCCGGGGGCGGCGCCTTCGCTCTGGGCCACGCCGCCCGCCACCCCCACGTCCGCTACGTGGCCATCGAGTGGCGCAAGAAGTACGCGCGCGAGCTGGCGCACCGCGCCCGCGCCCGCGGGCTGTCCAACCTCCGGGTGATCGAGGCCGACGCCCGGGCGGTCGTCCCCCGCCTCTTCGCCCCGGACAGCCTCTCGGCCATCCACCTCCAGTTCCCCGACCCGTGGTGGAAGCGCGCCCACCACAAGAGGGCAATCCTCACCCCGGGGTTCGCCACCCTGCTCCTGGGCCTCGCGGCGCCAGGGGCGGTCTTCGACCTCCGGACGGACGTGCAGTCGCGGGCCGAGGAGATGCTCGCCATGCTGGAGGCCGCCGGATGGCACAACGCGCTCGGCCCGCGCGCCTTTCACCCGGCGGACCCCGAGGAGGTGCCCAGCAGCCGGGAGCGCCGCTACCTCCTCGGCGGGGAGCCGGTGTACCGGGCGCGGCTGATCAAGCGCTGAGCCGGTGCTCCCTCAGGCGTTTTGACGCTTGTGCCGGGACCGCAACCTGCCGGACGATGCGCCCCCGCCGTGCCCCGCCTCCTTTTCCTAGTATTCCTGGCCAGCGCCGGATGTCACCGCTTCCCGGACGACACGCCCGTGGACGCGTACCGGAGCCTGCTCTCGGCGGTGCAGCGCGACGACGACGCGAAGACCCTGGCCCTGCTCTCCGAGAAGAGCCGAAGCGAGCTCACCGCCCGCGCCGAGCAGGTGGCCAAGGCCAGCGGTGGATCGCTCCGGCCGACGCCGGTGGATCTCCTCCAGGCGGACCCGAGGCCACCGGCCCCGGGGCAGGTCTCGGTGCGCTCCGAGGACGCCCGCACGGCGGTGCTGGCGGTCACCGCGAACGGCACGGTACAGGAGGTCCATCTGGTCAACGAGGCGGGGCACTGGCGCGTCTCCATCCCTGCCCTGGAGAAGCCCGGGGATGGCTGACCGCAAGAGCCGGCGTCCTCCGATGGTCGAGGTGGTCCGGCGCCCCGCGCCTGCGACCCCCATCCCTACCCCCGCTCCCGCGCCCACGCCCTCGCCTCCGCCCGCCGCCACGCCGGCCGGAACGCCGACCGCGGTGCGGCCGACCGGCGCCGGTCCGCGCCCCGCGCGACCGCCCCCACGGCCCGGAGGTCCGCCGCACGGCCGGCCGGCGGCGCGCGGCCCCGCGACGCCGCCCACCCCGGAGGCGATCAACGCGCTCGCCGCGCGGGAGCGCGTCCCGGCACGCATCGCCAAGGGCGAGCTGGAGGGAAAGATGCGCGCCCGGGTGTGGCGGAAGCTGCACGCCGAGGAGGCCAAGCGGTTCGACCAGGCCTACACGCTCATGGGGCAGCACGCGGGCCTCGACCTGGCCGAGGCGTTCGGACTGCTGCAATCCGGGCTGACGCTCGAGCAGTTCCGGGCGCGGCAGGCCCGGACCCGCGCCAAGGCCACGGTGAAGGAGGCGCGCAGCGCGGTGTCCGCGGCCCGAGTAGACGGATGGCTCGCCGAGGCGGCCGCGGCGAAGGTGCCGCTGGCCTTCGTCCTGGCCGACCGGACGCTGCTCGATGTCCTGCTGAGCACGCATCCGGTGGCCTTCGTGCTCGAGCGCTCGGGACGGGTGGAGAAGCTCGCGGTGTGCGCCCTGGCGCAACGGGGGACGTGGGACGTGCTGCTCCCGCGCCTCCCCCGCGACGCGCGGCTGGCGCAGAAGCCGGTGCCGGTGGCGCGCGAGCCCGACCGGCGGCCGCACTCCGACCCCCGGCCCTTTCTCCCCGCGGTGGGACAGCGGGTCCGGCTGGTGCTGCGCAACGGCTTCACCCTGGAGGACACGCTCCTCTCGGTGGGCCCGTACGACCTGCTGCTCGGGGCCGAGGGCACCGAGGTGCTGGTCCCGCTCCACGCCCTCCTCTCCTGGGAGGCGCTGGCCGAGGAATCCGCACCCGCCTCCTGACCAGGGCCCCCCTGGGCCGCCAGGACCTTCCTCAGCGCGTGAGCCGTACCGCCAGCCGGTCGTGCACCCGCCGCAGCCCGTCGGTCTGGTCCGGCGAGGTGAGCGCCGCCGAGACCGCCTCGAACGTCGACTCGTCCTCGGCCCGGAGGTTCTTCACCAGCGACGACGCCGCGTCGAACAGCTCGCGCAGCTCGTCGCCGTCGCGCAGGCCGTGCCGCGGGACCTCGCGCCGCCCCTCGCCGAGGTCGTCGAGCAGCCTGCGCACCCGGAACACCGGCCCGGCGATTCGGTGGGTGAGCACGATGCCGATCAGCAGCACCGCGAGCGCGAACACGCCCACCGACAGAAGCACCAGCCAGCCGATCTGCGACGACTCGCGCGCCACCTCGCGCCGCTGCTCGGACACCTGGACCTGCTCGGCCTGATACGCGGCGTCGATGGCCCGCGACTGGCGCTCGAGCTGGGCGGTGAACTCGGGATCGTTGAACCGCTCGAGCAACGTCTTGGACAGCGAGGCGTTCCCCAGCTCGTGGCTGGCCTGGGCCGCCGCCGCCCGCGCCTCCACCGCCCGCTCGGCCTGCTCGGCGAGCCGGTTCAGCGCCCGGGCGAGGAAGATGCCGAGGAGTCCCGCCCCGAGCAGCGTCGCCAGCACCAGCACCGCGGTGAAGCGCAGCTGCAGCGGCGCGTCGAGCAGGTAGTTCCGCAGCCGTCTCTGCCGTGGCGCCATCGTCGCCTCCATCATGGAGTGAGTTCCCACTCGAAGGTGCTCGCCGCGTCCTGGACCAGCCGGGGCACCAGCGCGCGGATGAGGTCCATGGGAGCGCCGCCGCTGCCCTTGACCCGGACCTCGCCGAGGATCTGCTTGCTCGGCCAGGTGAGGCACACCGCCGCCATCACCAGCGCCCCGCCGTCCGCCCGGAGCAAGGTGGGCTGGAGAAGGTAGGCCGGAGTGCCGCGGCCCGCGGTCTTCGGCGCCGACTCGACCGCGTCGCTCCGCGCGCCGGACCAGGTCAGCCGCTTCACCAGCCGGGCCCGGGCCTCGCCGCAGAGCAGCTCGCCAAGCGGCGGGCTGGAGGGGTCACCCACCGGGTCCACCCAGACGTCCACGGTGGGCGTTCGCTCCTTCACCTTGCGCAGGAGGGCGAGCGCCCGGCGGATCTCCCCCTGGGAGTCGGGGGCCGGGTCCGCGGCGTGCGCGGCGAGACACTCCAGCGCCCCGAGGTCGTGGAGCTCCGGGAGCGAGCGGGCGACCGCAGCGCGGACCAGAGGCACCGGGTCGGCCAGGGCGGCGCAGAGCGGGGCCAGCGCCCCGGGCGCCTCGGTGGTCCCCAGGGTCAAGGCGGCCTGGGCCCTGGCGCGGGGGTCGGCGGCGGTCCCCAGCTGCCGGGCGAGGAAGGTGAGCCGGGGGTCCGCATCGGCCAGCGCGGCTCCTCCCAGGAGCATCGCCCCGAGCCACACCGTGCGGAACGTCCGGGCGGGGAGGGCGAGGGGGTGGGCGCACACGGCGTGAGGCCGGAGCCTAGCAGACGTTATATGCAGAGGGCCCATGGCTCGCACCACCGCAGAGGTTCGAGAGGCCTTTCTCTCCTTCTTCGTGACCCGGGGGCACCAGCGCGTCCGCAGCTCGTCCCTGGTTCCCCAAGACGACCCCACCCTCCTCTTCACCAACGCGGGCATGGTGCAGTTCAAGGACGTGTTCACCGGGCGCGAATCCCGCCCCTACCGGCGCGCCACGTCGTCGCAGAAGTGCGTCCGCGCGGGCGGCAAGCACAACGACCTGGACAACGTCGGCTTCACCGCCCGCCATCACACCTTCTTCGAGATGCTGGGGAACTTCTCCTTCGGCGACTACTTCAAGGAGGAGGCGATCCAGTTCGCTTGGGAGTTCGTCACCCGCGACCTCGGCTTCCCGCCGGAGCGGCTGGCGGCGACCGTCTTCGACGGCGAGAAGGGCATTCCCTGGGACGAGGAGGCCGCCAGCCTCTGGAAGCGGGTGGGGATGCCCGAGTCGCGGATTCACCGGCTCGGGTACAAGGACAACTTCTGGGCCATGGGCGACACCGGCCCCTGCGGGCCGTGCTCGGAGCTGCACTACTTCCAGGGCGACGACCTGCCTTGCGCCGAGGTCGCCGCTGGCGGTGCCTGTCTCGGAGTGGCCTGCGAGTGCGACCGCTGGGTGGAGTTCTGGAACCTGGTGTTCATGCAGTTCGAGCGGAAGGAGAAGGACGGCCCGCTCGAGCCGCTGCCCCGGCCATCCATCGACACCGGCGCCGGCCTGGAGCGGATGACGGCCATCGTCCAGGGCAAGCGGAGCAACTACGACACCGACCTCTTCGTGCCCCTGCTCGGACGGGCGGCCGAGCTGTCAGGGAAGCAATACGGCCGTGACCCGGCCGACGATGCGTCGATGCGGGTCATCGCCGACCATGCACGGGCGACCGCATTCCTGATCTCCGACGGGGTACAGCCCTCCAACGAGGGCCGGGGCTACGTGCTCCGGCGCATCATGCGGCGGGCCATCCGCCACGGTTCGCGCCTGGGGATCGAGGAGCCGTTCCTCCACCAGGTGGTCAAGGTCGTCATCCAGGAGATGCGGCAGGCCTACCCCGAGCTGCAGGAAAACGAGAGCTTCGTGCTCGAGGCCACCCGGCACGAGGAGGAGTCCTTCCGGCGTACCCTGGCCCGGGGGCTCCGGCTCATCGACGAGGAGATGGCCCAGGCAAGCCGGGAAGGGACGAAGGTCCTCTCGGGCGACGTGGTCTTCCTCCTCCACGACACCCATGGCTTCCCCTGGGACCTCACCCAGATCATCGCCCGCGAGCGCGGCTTCGACGTGGACCTGGACCGCTACGAAGAGCTGATGGAGGCCCAGCGGCAGCGGGGCACCTTCGGGGGCTCGGGCGAAAAGGCGGTGGCGGACCTCTGGCCGGCGCTGCAGGCGCGGCTCGGGGACACGGTGTTCCTCGGCTACGAGGGCGAGGGGCACGAGGGCGAGGGGACCATCGTCGCGCTGGTGAAGGACGGGCGCGAGGTGCCCGAGCTCCGGGCCGGCGAACGGGGCGAGCTGCTGACCGACCGGACCCCGTTCTACGGTGAGTCGGGCGGGCAGGTGGGCGACACCGGCCGCATCGTCGGGCACGGCGACAAGGCCGAAGCCCAGGTGCTCGATGCCAGGAGACCGGTGGCGGGTCTGGTGGTTCACGAGGTGCACGTCACCCGCGGCACCCTGCGCACCGGAGACATGGTCCAGCTCTCGGTCGATGGGCAGCGGCGGAACTCCATCCGGGCCAACCACTCGGCGACGCACCTGCTCCACCGGGCGCTGAAGATCGTGCTCGGAGACCACGTGAAGCAGGCCGGGTCGGTGGTGGCACCGGACTACCTGCGCTTCGACTACTCGCACTTCTCGCCGCCCACCCCCGAGCAGCTGGAGCAGGTGGAGGACCTGGTCAACGGGTGGATCCGCGACAACGCCGACGCCGAGACCAGGGTCATGGCGCTGGACGAGGCGAAGAAGGCCGGGGCGGTGGCCCTCTTCGGCGAGAAGTACGGCGAGCGGGTCCGGGTGGTCAGCGTGCACCCGCAGTCCACCGAGCTCTGCGGAGGGACCCACGTCCGGCGCACCGGTGACATCGGGCTGTTCAAGATCACCTCCGAGGGCGGCATCGCTTCGGGCGTGCGGCGCATCGTGGCCCTCACCGGCATCGGCGCGATGGCCTGGGTGCGGGAGATGGAGCACGAGGTGCGCCGGGCGGCCGAGCTGCTTCGCAGCTCCCCCAGGGAGCTGGTCAAGCGGGTCGAGGCGACGCAGAAGCGAGTCAAGGAGCTGGAGAAGGAGGTCGAGAGCGCTGCCCGCCGCGCCACCGCCGCCAGCAGCAAGGACGTCCTCTCCGAGGCTCGCGAGGTGAACGGGGTGAGGGTGCTGGCGCAGCGAGTGGACCCGGCGGACGGGAAGGCCTACCGCGTCCTGGCGGATCAGCTGCGCGACAAGCTCGGCTCCGGGGTGGTGGTGGTCTGGGGGGAGAAGGACGGCAAGGGGCTGGTCCTGGTCGGGGCGACGAAGGACGTCGTCGCCCGCGGGTTCAGCGCCGCCGACGCCGTCCGCGAGGTGGCGAAGACCGCTGGAGGGTCGGGTGGGGGAAAGGCCGACCTCGCCCAGGCCGGTGGAGCGGACCCGGCGCGACTCGGCTCCGCCGTCGAGAAGCTCGTCGCCTCGGTCCGCCCCTGAATTTGGGAAACCGGCGCGTTCGGGGCATCCTTCGCCCCAGGTGTCACCTCCGCGGCTGACCGTCGTCCTGCCGCTCGCCCGGCGTGTCTCGCGCATGCCGCCGGCACCTTCCTCGCGAGTGAGCGCATGAGCCGAATCTTCCGACTCGCACCCCTGCTCTTCCTGTCCGGTGCGTGTGCCCTGGTCTACCAGGCGGCGTGGATGAGGGAGTTTCGCCTCATCTTCGGGGCCTCCACGCTGGCCAGCGCGGCGGTGACCGCGATCTTCATGGGCGGCCTGGGGCTCGGGAGCTGGTGGGGCGGACGCTACGTGGACCGGCATCGAGCCCCGCTGCTGCTGTACGGAAACCTGGAGCTGGTGGTCGCGAGCTCCGCGGCGCTCACGCCTCTCCTGGTTCCGGCCGTCCGGGCGGTCTACGTGGGAATCGGCGGCTCGCTGCTCCTCGGAGAGGTGGGCGCGTCGGTGGTGCGGCTCCTCCTCAGCGCGCTGGTTCTCGCCGTCCCGACGCTGGCGATGGGGGCGACGCTCCCGGCCATCATCTCGGCGGCGGCGAACGCCGCAGGGGACGAGCGACGTCCAGTCGGCTGGCTGTACGGCGCGAACACCCTGGGTGCGGTGTTCGGGACCCTCCTCGCGACGTTCGTCCTGATCGAGATCTACGGGATCCGCCAGACCCTCTGGATGGCGGCGCTGGTCAACGGTCTGGTCGGTCTCGTGGGGCGCGTCCTCTCCCGCTCCTGGCCCGGCGAGACACGGGAGCCGGTGACCGCCGCCCGGGTCACCGGCCCGGTGGCACGGGAGCAGCGCGTCCTGGTCGTCGCCGCCGGGGTCGTGGGCTTGGTCTTCTTTCTCATGGAGATGGTCTGGTACCGGCTGCTCAGTCCGGTGCTCGGCGGATCGACCTTCACCTTCGGCCTGATCCTCGCGCTGGCCCTCCTGGGGATCGCCATCGGCGGCGCGCTCCACTCCCTCCTGGCCTCCGAGGAGGGTGGCTCTCCCTCCACGCTGGCGGTGACCTGCCTGCTCGAGGCGTTCTTCCTGGCGCTGCCCTTCGCGTTCGCCGACGACCTGGCGATCCTCGCGGCCCTCCTCCGATCGCTGGCCGCCTTCGGTCTGTCCGGGCTCGCGTTCGGGTGGTCCATCGTCGCCAGCGCGATCATCGTCCCGGCAGCGATCGTGGCCGGGTACCAGTTTCCCCTGCTCATCTCGCTCCTCCGGCCGCGCGTCCAGGGGATCGGGAGCGCCGTCGCGCTCGGTTACGGGGCGAACACCCTGGGATCGATCGCCGGCGCACTCCTCGGGGGCTTCGGGCTGCTGCGGCTTCTCTCGGCTCCGGGGACCTGGCGAGTTGGAGTCGCGCTCCTGGTGGCCATGGCGGTGATGGTGGTCGCCCTGGTCGGAGACCGGCGACCGCGCGCGCGGTGGCGTGGGCTCGCCCTGGCGATCGCCGCGGCCTCGGCCGTGGGGGTGATGACGCTCGCTCCCGGTCCCTCGGCCGTCTGGCGCCACTCGGGGATCGGGGTGGGGCGCGCTCACCTCCTGAACCGCACCCCCAACGAGGTCGAGGACTGGGCGAATCTGCAGCGGAGGTTCCTGCTCTGGGAAACCGACGGGGTCGAGAGCTCGGTCGCGCTCACCACCCTGAACGACCTGGCCTTCGTGGTGAACGGGAAGTCGGATGGGTCCGCCATCGGGGACAGCGGCACCCAGGTGATGAGCGGGCTGCTGGCGGCCATTACCCACCCCAGGCCGCGGCGCTCGCTGGTCATCGGCCTCGGGACCGGGACCACGGCCGGCTGGCTCGCGGCGATCCCGGAGATGGAGCGGGTCGACGTCATCGAGATCGAGCCCGCCATCGTCGAGGTGGCGCGGCGGGCGGCCATGGTCAACCAGAACGTGCTGGCCAATCCGAAGATCCACCTGGTGTTCCGCGACGCGAGGGAGGTGCTCCTCGCCTCGAACGAGAAGTACGACCTGATCTTCTCCGAGCCGTCGAACCCCTACCGGCTCGGGATCGCCAGCCTCTTCAGCCAGGAGTTCTACCGCGCCGTTCGGGCCCGCCTGAATCCGGACGGCGTGCTCATCCAGTGGATGCAGGCCTACAGCATCTCGGCGGAGACGCTGAGGACCGTCATGGCCACCCTCGCCGATTCCTTCGCCGACGTGGAAACCTGGAGAACCGACCCCGGAGATCTGGTCTTCGCTGCGCGGGCACAGCACCCGGTCCACGACGTCAGCCGGCTCGGGTCGCGGGCGGCCTCCGAGCCGTTCCGCAGCGCGCTGGAGAAGACCTGGCACGTGGAAGGCGTGGAGGGCTACTTCGCCTACTTCGTCGCCGGCGATGGCCTGGTCAGGGCCGTGGCCGCGGAGGAGCAGGGCGAGATCAACACCGACGACCATCCCATCCTCGAGTTCGGCTTCGCTCGCGGGATAGGTCGAAGCTTCCAGCTGACCGTGGAGGCGCTCCGAAGGTCCGCACGCGCGATCGGCGCCGACCGGCCCGCCGTCGTCGGACGGGTGGACTGGGAACGGGTGGAGCAGATCCGGATGGAGGAGAAGGCCCTGACCGGAGCCACCTGGCAGCTCCCGCCCGGTGCATCCGAGGCCACCCGGAGACTCAACCGGCTCCTGCTCGCATGGCGGGGGGAGAGGGTCGAGGAGGCGGAGCGGGAGCTGCAGCCCATGCTCGGCGAGCTTCGCGGACCCATCGAGTACCGGATCGCCACGGAGATCCTCGGCCGGACGGGAGCGCCGCAGCCCGAGTCTCTCGAACGAGAGCTCCGGGCGCGGCATCCGCTTCTCACCCGTGCGCTCGCCGCCAGCAGGACCTTCGACAGCGGAGACAGGTCCACGGCCGCCAGAGAGGTCGAGAGCGTGCTCCGCGACGTTCATGCGGCCGACCCCTGGTCGGTCGAGCCGGTGGTTCGAGTCGCGGGCCCACTGGCGCTGGCGATCGCCACGAAGGAGCCGGCCCGGGCACCGGCGTTCCTTCGGGCGGTCCAGCAGCCTTTCCCGGTGTTTCGTTCGGAGAGCCTGCGGCACTCGATGCTCGTCTCGCTGGCCGATCTCGATCCCGACGACTGCCTGGTCGCGCTGAGGCCCCAGGAGCGTTTCCCGAGGTGGACCGAGGAGACGCTGACCGCGCGGGTCCGGTGCTACGAACGGAAGAGCAGTCCGCTCCAGCCGCGAGCGCGGGAGGATCTGGCGCGCTTCCGAACGCAGGAGGGAAGCGACTTCCACCTCGGGGAGAGCGCTGGTCAGTCCGGGCTCCAGGTGAGCACCCGTTCCACTGGTGACACCCCCCTGGGGGAGAGTCCCGCGGCGACCCTCCGGACCCCGGGAAGCGATGATCCGGAGAGGGCCGGGGCGCAGGAGCCTCGGCTCCGCCAGCGGCCGGCGGACACGTCCGTCGTCGGGAACACCACCGCGCGCCCCTGAGGCAGACCTGGAAGTCCCGGTCGCTCGGCCGTCGGGTGGGGTGGCGGGAGACAGGCCTGGCGGGACGGGGCCCCGGCGCCAGTCCAGGCCTAGGATTTGGGAAGGGCGCGAATTCGGGGCATCTTGACCCTCGCCCATGTCCGCGCCGACGCCGCTCCGCGTCCGGCTGCCCTTCCGCAGCGAGGACGAGTTCGTCGCCCATTACGGCGCCCATGTGGGCCGTGACGGCTTCTTCCTCGCCACGAAGGCGCCGAAGCCGGTGGGCGCTCAGCTCCTCTTCGACCTGATCCTCGCCGACGGCCGCTCGCTGCTGCGGGGCGAGGGCATGGTGGTCCGCTCCAACGCCTCCGGCGAGCGGCCCGGGATGACGCTCCGCTTCGTCCGCCTGGAGGCCGCAGGCAAGGCGCTGGTCGAGCGCATCGTCTCCAGCCGCTCGGGGCCGGGCAGCGCCGCTCCCGAGGCCCACGCCCACCCGAGCGCGTGGTCAGCGCCGGCCGGGCCGAGCGCCGCTCCGGTCCTGCCCGCTCGCGAGTCCGTTCCCCGCCCGGCGCACCGCGAGGCGTGGGCGCCGCCCGCCGGGCCCACCCGTCCGACGCCGTCCCCGCCGCTGCGCCCCGCCGAGGCGCCCGTTCCCGAGCCGCGCGAGGCCGGGCCGGAGGAGATCTCGCCGGACGAGGTGTCCGAGGCGGCGCCGGCCCCGGGTCCGGTCGCGGCCGTCGAGACAGAGGAGGCGCGCCCCGAGCTGTCGCCGTCGGAGGTCTCCGGCGCCGCGGAGGAGCTGGCGCCTCAAGCCGCGGGCGAGGCGGCCCTCGAGCCAGCTCCGCCGACCGGGACCGCCGAGGGAGAACGGAGGTCTGCCCAGGCGTCCGACGCCCAGGAGCCGGCCCCGACGGAGTCGGCGCCGGCCGGCCCTCCCGCCGAGGTTTCGACGCCCGTGCCGCCGGAGGTGTTGTCGGCGGACGGCTCGACCTGGACGGCCCAGGCGTCCGACGAGGAGGCCGCTCCGGCGTTCACCCGCACCTCCACCTCTGCGGCTCCGGACGTGACCAGTGCGGAGGCCACGCCGGCGCCCGGGGATGAGCAGCCGTCCGAGGCAGGGACGCCGCTCGGCGAGGGGACATCGGCTCCGGCGGCGCCGCACACCGGCACCGCCGGGCCGCATCCCCCGCTCGACGACCCGGGGCTGCCGGAACTCGTTGTCACCGAGTTCAAGGGGTCGGGGCCCCTCCGTCCGGCCGGTCTCGAGCACACCCCCGCCTCGGCCGATGTCCACGCCGCCATCACCCCGCCGGCCGGGACGCTGATCGTGACCCCGCTCGACGAGCCGCCACCCGAGCCGGAACCGCGGTTCCAGCTCGACGCTCCGGTGCGCGGAGACGAGCCGCTCCACCCGCCCGAGTCGTCGTTCCACGACGTCGCGCAGGCACTCGGACAGCCGCCGTCGGTCCATGAGCGGCCGACGACGCCCATCCCGCTCCTCCCGTCGATGGAGGCCGCCGCACCGGAGGAGGTGCCGATCCCCCCGCCGCCACCCCCGTTCGACGAGGCCCCCCTCCTCGAGGAAGGGGCGATCCGGCTCGAGCCCGGGACGCCCGAGGCGCCTGCACCGCCGGTGTCGCTCTCCCTGGTCCCACCCGTCGAGGCACCCGCGCCAGGAGGCGCGGCTCCGCTGGAGGTGCGCGGTTCAGCGCCGGCGCCGAGGGCAACCCCGGACGTCTCGAGCCCCCAGGCTCCGGTGCGCACGGCGCCGGCGAGCACCGCCGAGCTCGGCATCGAGATCAACCCCGAGTCGGTCCGGGTCGCCTGGTTCCACGACGGGCGCGCCGAGCCACTCCTCCTCGACGCGGTGCGGGGCCGTCCCGAGGCGCCCGTCCGGCTCGTTCGCGAGGCGGGCGCGCCCCCGAGGATGCTGCCGCCCGACGCGCCGGACGTGGCGCTGTGGGTCGGGGCCCCGCTGCCGTTCCTCGGCATCCGCGCCGAGTCCGACGCCTCGCGCACCGTCGCCCGCCGCTGGCCGGCGGCGGTGGTTCCCGACGACCGGGGCGAGGCCGCGTTCGCGCTCGAGGGCGGCACGGTGGGCGCGACCGAGCTGGTCGCCACCCTGCTGCGCTGGGTCCGTCACCGCGCCGAGGAGCTCACCACGCACCCGCCCGGGCGGGTGGTGCTCGCGGTCCCGGTGTCGTTCAACACCATCCAGCGGGAGCGGCTCCGGGAGGCCGCGGAGCGCGCCGGCTTCGAGGGCGTGCGGCTGGTGCAGGCGCCCACCGCGGCGACGATGGCCTTCGCTCACGGCCGGGGGCTGGCGCGACGCCGGATCCTGGTCTTCCGGATGGGCGCCAGCACCTGCGACATCGCCGTGCTCGCGGCCTCCGGCGACGACCTGGACATGGTGGCCTGCGGCGGGGACGCCTCACTCGGCTCGGTGAACTTCGACGAGCAGATCGCGCTGGCGCTGGACAAGGGAGCACGGGCCGACGCCGCAGTGCTCAGGAAGCGCATCGGCGAGGCGGCGCAGCTCCGGACGCAGCTCGAGGACGGCTCGCTCAGCGAGGCGACCATCGAGGGTGCGCGGCTGACCCGCGCCGAGCTGGAAGTCCGGACGACGGCCCTGGTCGAGCGCGGCGTGCTGCTTGCGCGCGAGGTGCTCCGTTCGGCCTCGCTGGCCCCCGAGTCGCTCGACGAGCTGGTGCTGGTGGGGCCCACCACCCGGCTTCCCCACGTGAAGCGGATGATCGAGCAGGCGATCGGCCGTGCGGCGCGCACCGACGTCGACGTCGCCGCCGCGGTATCCACCGGGGCGGCCACCCTCGCCCATCTCCTGGTGTCCGCCGGGCCGAAGAGCGCCTCGCGCACCGCGCTGCACGAGGTGCTCGGCGTGCCGCTGGAGATCATCGCCCCCGAGCTAGGTCAGGTCCGGGTGCTCGACCGCAACACCCGGCTGCCAGCGGAGAAGACCCTCACCCTGACGCTGGGCCTCGGGGCGCCGCTGGAGGTCCAGGTCTTCCAGGGCACCGCGCGCGCGCCGGATCCACGGAGCTTCCTCGGGCTACTCCGCGCCACGGGCGATCGGGCCGGCGACTGGACGCTCCAGCTGTCGCTCGACACCGATGGCGTGCTCCGCGCGTCGGCGACGAACCCGGGCGGCAAGCGCCAGCCGCTCCAGCTCCAAATCCCCGCGCCCCCCGCCGAGCCCGAGACGCCGCCTCCGGCCCGCGTGCCCTCCGAGCCCGAGGCGCCGGCCGCGCCGCCGAAGCAGGACACGGGCGTCCTCGGCGGGCTGAAGCGGCTCTTCGGGCGGCGGTGATCGGTGCGAGCGACGGTGGAGAATCTCGCCCGGTCAGCCGGGAAGCAGGGCGAACCGTGCCAGCAGCCGCGCCGGTGACGGCTCTTCCTTGAACGCGTCCAGGACGTCGTCGGCCGGGGACCGACCCGACCGAGCACGCGCCTCGAGCGGCTCGAGGAGCGGAACGTCCTCGGGGTCGAGGTGCTGCAACCCCAGGCGCGCCAGCCGCACCATCTCCAGGGCCATCGCGCCGATCGAGGTCCGCCGGAGCTTTCCCCGCAGCCCCTGCCGCTGGGCCTCCTCGTGGAACGCCAGGTGCTCGGCGAACGACAGCCGCGGCACCAGCCCCAGCGCCGCGTCGAGCGAGCCCTCGTCGTAGAGCAGACCGCGCCAGAGGGCCGGAAGCCCGGCGGTCAGCTCCAGCGACACCGAGTCCGCCCCGCGCACCTCCATCACCCGCTTGATGCGCACCTCGGGGAAGAGCGTGGAGAGGTGGTCCGTCCAGTCCGAGCGGCGCGCCGGCTGCCCCTCGAACCCGTGCTCCAGCAGCTCGCCGAAGGTCATCGCCGGCGTCGCGTACCCGCCGTTGCGCCGGAGGAAGAGCAGCGGCGCCCTCAGCGCCCAGTCGACGTAGGCGCGGTAGTCGAACGAAGCGTCCAGCATCCGCGGGAAGTACCCGCAGCGCGTCGGGTCCACGTCGCTCCACACGTGGCTCCGGTAGCTCATCCATCCGCTGGGCTTGCCCTTGACCAGCGGGCTGTTGGCGAAGAGCGCGACCAGGAGCGGCGTCAGGCGCGCAGTGGCGGTCACCTTCCGCGCACAGTCCGCCTCCGAGGCCCAGTCGAGCGAGACCTGCCCGGTGCAGGTCATCAGCATCATGTCCAGCGCCAGCTTCCCGCGGACCGGCAGCGTCTGCCGCATCACCTGGTAGCGCTTCTTGGGCATCCACGGGATGTCGGCGGTGGTTCCCCAGGGCCGGTACCCGAGGGCCACCGGAATCAGCCCCAGCTGCCGCGCAGCGTCGGTGAGCATCCGCGCGTGCGCCAGGTTCTCGGCGTGCACCGCGCGCGCGGTCCGCGCCGGAGAGCCCGACAGCTCGAACTGCCCGCCCGGCTCGAGCGACAGCGTGTGGTCGTCCCGGGTCAGCGCAATCGGAGGAGCGTCCGGTGCGTCTCGAAAGGGTGTGTAGCCACGCGCCTCGAGCAGCTTCAGCAATGCCCCGATGCCACGCGGTCCGTCGTAGGGAACCGGCGTGGGCGGGTCTTCCACCGGGTAGAGGAACTTCTCGTGCTCCAGCCCCACGCGGTGCTCGTCGCGCGGGGTCTCCGCGGAACGGAAGACGTCGAGCAGCGCGTCGACGGAGGTGACGACGTCGTCTTCGGTCGGGGCGCGGTCGAGCGACATGCCGGGCCGCGCTTATAACAACCGTGACGGGCCGCGCCCGCCCCCTGAGATGGACGACACGCCCGACCTGCCGCGCGAGATTGGACCACTCGACCTGCTCCGGGGTGCGAGCTTTCCCTGGAGAGCGGCGCTGCTTCTGCTGCGGGTGCCGCGCCTGCGACGGCTGGCCTCCTTGTGCGCGGCGCTCACCCTCCTCATCTTCGTGCTCTGGGCCTGGGGGCTCCGGGCCTGGCTGCCCGGGCTGCTCGAGCGGGCCTGGCCCCATCCCGACGGAGCGGTGGGCTGGCTGTGGGAGCTCACGCTGGTCATCGCTGGCGCACTGGCGTGGCTCCTCGGCGCGGCGACCCTGCCCCTGCTCGCGCTGGCACCGCTCGAGGACACCCTGGTGGCCGCCACCGAGTCGGCAGTGGGCGCACCGCCCGCCTCCCCGGCTGGCATCGCCACCGCCGCCGGTCAGGCACTCTCGGCGGTGGCTCGCACCGCCCTCCGGGTCATGCTCTTCCTGCTCGGGCAAGCGCTGCTGCTCGTGCTCCAGCTCGCGCTTCCCGCCGGGGCACCGCTCTGGGCCGCCGCCGGGGTGGGCTGGACCGCGCTGTTCGCCTGCGCCGAGTACCTCGACCCACCGCTGGCTCGACGCGGCGGGGGCTTTGCCGAGGTACGGCGGGTGCTTGCGCAGCGCACCGCGCTCGCCCTGGGGTTCGGCCTCTCGGTCACGCTCCTCCTGTGGGTCCCGCTCCTGAATCTGTTCCTCCTCCCGGTGGCCGTGGTGGCCGGGACTCTCCTGCACCGTTCGCTGGTTTCGGCAGGAACCCTGTCTTGAAGGCCCCATACCCGGTGGTTAGAGTCGACTTCTCCCCATGCCCCGATTGATGCGCCGTTCGTTCCTGGTCCTCGCTCTCCTCGGGGCCTGGGCCCTCCTCGCGCGCGACCACGCGCCGCTCCCCTTCACCGTGGGCGAGGCCGTCGCCGGTCCTGCCGCTCGCGGCGAGGGCTCCTCCGACGTCTCGCGCAACGGGGATCGCCCGCCGCACGACCTGTCGGCGCTCAAGATCTTCAACAAGGTCGTCATCTACGTGAAGGACGCGTACGTCGACCCCAAGCGCATCAACCCGCGGGAGATGATGGTCGCCGCGCTGGAGCAGGTGGAGCGCACGGTGCCGGACGTGATGGTGGAGGCGGACAAGGACCGCCAGAAGCTCCAGCTCAACGTCAACGGCAAGACGCGCGACTTCGACATCAGCCACGTCGACTCGCTCTGGAAGATGTCGTTCATGATGAAAGACGTCTTCGACTTCGTCTCCAAGAACATGCGGCCCGCCGAAGACCCGAAGGAAATCGAGTACGCGGCGGTCAACGGCATGCTCTCGACGCTCGACCCGCACTCGGTGCTGCTGCGGCCGGAGCTGTACCGGGAGATGAAGCTGACCACCAAGGGCGAGTTCGGCGGCCTGGGCTTCGTCATCCAGATGCGCGAGGGCAGCCTCACCGTGGTGAAGGTGCTGCCCAAGACGCCCGCCTTCCGCGCCGGCATCAAGAAGGACGATCAGATCACCCGCATCGGCGAAGAGTCGACGGTCAACA
>DATKKF010000138.1:0-16052 GCA_035543115.1 Myxococcaceae bacterium | reverse complement strand
AGCTAATCCGGCGTCAGATCGAGGAAGCGACCTCGGACTACGACAAGGAGAAGCTCCAGGAGCGCCTCGCGAAGCTCGCGGGCGGCGTGGCGGTCGTGAAGGTCGGCGCGCACACCGAGACCGAGATGAAAGAGAAGAAGGCCCGCGTCGAGGACGCACTGCACGCCACCCGAGCCGCGGTGGAGGAGGGCATCGTCCCCGGCGGCGGCGTGGCCTACCTACGCTGCCTCCCCGCGCTGGAGAGCCTCAAGCTCCAGGGCGAGCAGACGTTCGGCGTGGACATCGTCAAGCGCGCGCTCACCGAGCCGCTCCGGAGGATCGCCTCCAACGCGGGCCTGGAGGGCCCGGTGGTGGTGGACAAGGTCCGGGCGGGGAAGGGCGCCTTCGGGCTCAACGCCCGCACCGAGATCTACGAGGATCTGGAGAAGGCCGGCGTCATCGACCCGACCAAGGTCTCGCGCACCGCGCTCCAGAACGCGGCGTCGGTCGCCTCGCTGCTCCTGACCACCGAGGCGATGGTCGCCGAGAAGCCCAAGAAGAAGGGCAAGGGCGGCGGCGCCGGTGCCGGTGGGCCGGACTACGGCGGCGAGGACATGGACTACTGACCGCAGGCTAGCCGGTCCGAGCAGAGCGCAGTCTCCCGGCCCGCGGGAGGTGGACGGTGAAGGCCGTTCCCTCCCCGCGGGCCGTCGTCGTCTCGATGCGCCCGCCGTGGGCCTCGACGATCTCCCGGCTGATGTAGAGGCCCAGGCCCAGCCCCGGCGCGGCGCCGGGAGCGCGGGCAAACGGCTCGAACAGCCTGACCCGCATTGCCTCGGGGATGCCCGGGCCCGAGTCCCTGACTCGAAGACAGGTCTCGCCGGGCGTGGTCCAGAGCCTGACCTCGATCTCCGCTCCCCGGGCGTGCCGGGCGGCGTTCCCCAGGAGATTCACCAGCACCTGGTCCAGCCGCGAGGGGTCCACCTCGCACAGCACGTCGGGCTCGAGCGCCAGCGTGAGCCGGTTCTGCCCGGCGTCGAGCAGCGGCGCGCAGCGGGCACAGACCTCCTGGACCAGCGCGTCCAGCCGGACCGGCTCCCGGTGCAGGTCGAGCCGCCCCCGCTGGATGCGGGTCACGTCGAGGAGCTCTCCCACCAGCTGCGTCAGCCGCCGGGCCTGGCGTCCGAGCGCGTCGGCGTTCGCCCGCAGCGTCTCCCGATCCGCACCCTGCTCGATCCGCCGCTGGATGAGCGAGAGCTGGAGGGAGAGGGAGGTGAGCGGAGTCCGGAGCTCGTGCGCGGCGATGGAGAGGAAGCGCTCCCGCACCGCCAGCGACTCCTGGAGCTCGGCGTTGGTGGAGACCAGCCGGTCGGTGGTCTCGGCCAGCACCCGCGAGAGCGCGCCGAGCTCATCGCGCCTGCCGGGGAGCACCGGCACCGTGCTCCCATCGCCCACCGTCTGGCTCGCGGCGGTGAGGCGGACCAGCGGGGCGATCACCCCGCGGAACACGTACAGCGTCATCCCCAGCACGGTGAGCGCGCAGAGCAGGGTCAAGGTGAGCAGCAGCACGTCGGAGCGGCGGCGCGTGGTGCCGACCTGAGCGAGGATCCGGTCCGCTCCCTTGAGGTTGTCGGCCGACAGGTCGGCGAGCGCCGCATTGGCGCGCTGGTCGAGGAACCACCAGCGGACGAACGCCGAGCGGCTCTCGCCACCGGCGCGCGATCGGAGCAGGGCGCGCTGGGCCTCCACCAGCGGCCCCCGGAGGCGCCGGAGGTCCTGGAGGAGGGTGCCCCCCGGCGGGCGCCAGTCGGCAAGTGCGAGCTCCTCGAGCAACCGGTCGATCTCCTGGTCACTGGCGTTGATGCGACGGGTGAGGACGTCCTCGCGGGTGAAGACCTCCGAGAGGAGATCGCGCTCGGTGTCGGAGAAGAGCTGCGCGAGCCGCTGGATCCGCAGGCCGGTCTGCTGGAGCCGCTGAGTCGTCTCCTCGAGCTGGCGCCGCTCGGACCGCGCGACGAGGAGCTGCGTCGCCGCCAGCCCGGCGATGAGCCCGAGGAGCAAGACCTGAGGTCCGACCAGCTTGCGTCCGAGGCTCACCGGAGGGGCCGCTCCGGCGGGCTGAGGAGGGTCACCGACTCCGGGGCGAGCTCCTCGAGCATCGCCGGGGCGACCACGTCCCGGAACTGGAGCCGCTCGGCGCGGGGCTCTCCCCGCTGTTCCAGCCAGGCGCCCTCCTGGCGGAGCGTGCTGAGCAGGAGGTTGGAGAGCCCCAGCTCGAAGCGCGAGTGCGAGACCACGGTCAGCAGCTGCTGGTCGTCGAGCTGCGGGAACCGGGGGCGCAAGGTGGACTCGACCAGCTGAGGACGGCGGTGGATCATCGCCTGGGCCTTCAGCAGCGCACGGAGAAAGCGGCGGGTCTCGATCCGGCGGGCCTCGATCCGCGGGCGTGTGCCGGCGAGCATGCTCATCTCGGCGTACACCTCGGAGGCGAGCAGGCGCGCCTGATCCGGCCCGGTGCCGGTGGCCAGGAGCAGGTTGGGCACCCAGAGCGAGGCGGCGTCGAGCTCGCCGGTCGCCAGCGCCGCCATCAGCTCCTTCGGCTGGCCGGCCACGGCCTCGATCTCCCGCGGCTCGAGGCCTCCCTCGGCGAGCACCACGTCGAGCGCCAGCTGGGAGCTGGTGCCCGGGGTGACGCCGATCCGGTGCCCGCGCAGGTCGGCGGCGCCGTGGATGCCCGCCCGGGGATGGACCGCGAGCCCGGTCAGGCCGTCGGAGCGGTGTAGGGTGGTCAGGACCACCAGGTCCTCTCCGTGCATCGCCGCCACCACCAGGGGCGTCGAGTAGACCACCGCCGCGTCGAGGTCACCGGCGATCGCTGCAGCCAGCGCCTCCCGCCCGGTGGGGAAGACCTTGGCTTCCACCTGGAGGTGCTCGGCGGCGAAGAGCCGCGCGTCCTGGGCCACGTAGAGGAGGAGCGTGCTCGGCAGGTCCGGATAGCCCACCCGGAGCTTCAGCTCGGGGACGGGGGGCTGCTCGCATCCGGCGAGTCCCACCGCCACCAGAAGCAGCAAGCCGGGAATCTGGACCCGGCGTCGTGGACGGAGCATCCCCACGGGGAGGACGGCTTAGAGCGCTTCCGCCTTCCGCCACAAGCCGGGGGGTGGTCCTACGCCGCCCCGCTGCGCTTCACGACCTCCTCGGCCCCGGGCGCGGCGACGTATACCACGTTCCGCGAGGTGCGCTTCCCGCGGTACATCGCCCGGTCGGCGAGGTCGAGCAGGGTGCGGCGGTCGATGCCGTGCTCGGGATGGCTCGCCACGCCGATGCACACCGTCACCCCGAGGCCGTAACCCTCCCGGGCCAGGAAGGAGTGCGCTTCCACCGTGCGGCGGATGCGCTCGGCCACCTTGAGCGCGCCGCCGCTGTCGGTCTCACGCAGGAGCACCACGTACTCGTCGCCGCCCCAGCGCGCGACGACGTCCTGGTCGCGGGTGCAGGACTTCACCACCCGGGCCGCCTCCACCAGGAGCTTGCTCCCCACCAGGTGGCCATGGGTGTCGTTGACGCTCTTGAAGTGGTCGAGATCGAGGAAGAGCAGGCTGAAGGGGCCCTTGCCGTGCAGCTCCCGCTCGAGCGCCTCGTCCAGGTAGCGGGCGTTGTAGAGCCGGGTGAGGTCGTCGAGGTAGGCGAGGTCCTCCACCCGGGCGAAGCGCTCGACGTGATCCCAGGCCAGGGCCAGGTGCCGCGCGAGGTACTCGGCAGCCTCGCGGAGCGTCTCGCTGGCCGGCGCGCGGGTGAGCAGCATCGCCCAGCCCCGGTGCCGGCCCGACTCGCCCACCGGGAAGCCGAGCACCCTCCCCTGGCTCTCGGCCCACCCTGCCTCGAACGGGCGCGCCGGGAGGTCCGGCAGCTCGGCGTCGAAGCGGACCACCAGGTGCCGGAGCGCCTCGGCCGAGACGCCCTCGGAGGCCTCGAGCCGAACGGTGTCGCCGCTCCGCGACCAGAGCAGCACGCCGTCCGAGGCCGACAGCTGGAGGAACGCCGAGGTTGCAGCCTGGGCCAGCCGCGCACGGTCGAGCATGGTGAGGAGCCGCTGGCCCGCCTCCACCAGCGAGAGGTGGCGCTTGAGCGCCGCGTTCTCGGCCATGAGCGCGCGGGTCATGAGGGCCCGGTTCACCGCGTGGTTCAGCGCCTCGGGCTTGACCGGCTTCACCAGGTACTCGGCTGCGCCGTTCTTGATCGCCCGCACCGCCGGGTCCACCTTGTCCAGCGCGGTGATGACCACCACCTCCACCCCCGGGTAGCGCTCACGGGTGTGCTGGAGCACGTCCATCCCGTCGCCCGCGGGGAGGATGAGGTCGGTGACGACCAGGTCGACCGGGTGCAGGGCCAGGGTGGCGCGTGCTTCCGCCACCGACCCGACGCAGGTCACGGCGTGCCCGGCCTCGGCCAGGTAGTCGCCGTACACCGTACGAGCGACCTTCTCGTCGTCCACCAGCAGAATGGTCGCCATCTCGTCCTTCGCGCCCTCACCGAGCATGACAGGATCCCGCCGGCTCGCGATAGCCTTCGGGAGCCCCCCATGGCTGCGCACACGCATGACGGAGGTCGGAGGCTCGCCCTACTGTTCGAGGCCGGGCCGGCGAGGTACGCCCTCGAGGCCACCCGGGTGCTCGAGGTGATCCCGCCCGACCCGGACGGGGAGCACGCCACCGTGCGCGGCGTCTTTCCACTGGAGGACCTGTCCACGCTCATGGGCGGCGGGCCCGAGCGGCGGCCGGGGCTCGCGGTCCTTCTCGACACCAGTCCCACGCTGGCGGTGCGCGTGCGCGAAGGTGCGGAGGTGGCGGACGTCGCGGGCGCACCCCACTTCCAGCTCACCCGGGACCTCGCCCAGCGGATCGGCACGGTGGTCCGGGGCGCGCTCCAGCACCAGGGGCGGCTGTACCTCGAGCTGCGCGCCGAGTCGCTGGGCCAGACCTGCATGGTCCCGCCGCCTCCGCCGCGCATCGTCACCTGGCTGGAGGCTCCGCAGGGTCCCGCGCTCCTCTTCGAATCGGGAAGCACGCTGTTCGGCGTGCCGCTCGCCCACGTGCTGCAGATCTCCCCGGTGCTGGCCGCCTTCTGCCCCTTCCCGGTGCCGGGAGGGGTCATCGCTGGGCTGCTCGCCCACGCCAGCGCGCTGTGGCCGGTGTACGCGCTGCCGGCGTTCCTCGGCGGGGAGCTGGCGGTGGAATCGCAGGTGGTGCTCCTGGAGCTCGCCGGCATCCAGGTCGCGCTGTGCGCGTCGCGAGTGCTGGGCATCGAGCACGGGCTCGTCGCCGGCGAGGAGGCGGGGCGGTGGCGGGCGCCGGATGGGCGCGTCGTGCTCGCGCCGGACGTCACGCGGCTCCTGGGAGCCTCGAACTTGACAGGGCCGAGGCGCGGCCCCTCAGATGCCCTGGCCTGACATGCCGAAGACCCTGCTCGTCGCCGATGACTCGCTCACCATCCGCAAGGTCATCGGGATGGTGCTCGCGCTCGAGGATTTCCAGATCACCGCGGTGGACAACGGCATCGACGCCATTGCCCGCGCCCGCGAGATGCGCCCCGACCTGGTCATCGCCGACGTGCTGATGCCCGGCCGGAGCGGTTACGAGGTCTGCGAGACGCTCAAGTCCGATCCGTCCACCGCGTCCACGCCGGTGCTCCTGCTGGCCGGCAACTTCGAGCCGTTCGACGAGGGGCGCGCCCGTGCCGCCCGCGCCGACGCCCACATCACCAAGCCCTTCGAGAGCCAGGCGTTCCTGGACCGGGTCCGCATGCTGCTCGGGCTGCCCGCGGGTCAGCCGATGATGCCGCCCCGCCCGGCCGCCGCGGCTGCTCCGACGACGTCCCAGCCCTCGGTCCCGCGTCCGAGCCAGCCCATGGCCTCGGCCGCGCAGCGGCCCGCAGCGACGGGGGCCTTCGCCCCGGTCGCCGGGCGCTCCGCGCCCACGGCCGGCGTCCCCCAGCCGATGCCCGGACCCGCCGGCATTCCCCGGCCCGCCGGTCCCGCGCCGACTCCGATGGCAGGCGTGCCCCGGCCTGCGCCGCAGCCCATCGGCCGTCCCATCACCCAGCCGGGCTCGCCCATGGCCCGTCCCACCGGCGCCGTACCGGCCGGCCTCCCGCGGCCACCCCAGCCCATGACCGGCGGGACGGTGCCGGGGATGGCTCGCCCCGGGATGCCACTGGGGACCCAGTCCGGATTCGCCCGGCCCGCCGCCCCGATGACTCCGGGTGGGTTCCCGCGGGCGCCCGGCGCGGCGCCGCTGCCCCCCGTGCCCGCCGCGCCACCGGCTCCGCCCGCCGGCGCCCGCGGCCGTGACCCCTTCGGGCTCTCCGCCCCGGCCAACACCCCGATCCGCGGGTACCAGGTGGAGCAGCAGATCGCCCCGCCGGCCGCCGTGGAGGAGATGTCGCTCGACCTCGGGACCGAGGCGCCGGCCGCCGCCGACGGGGGCGAGGCCCAGCTCCGGGAGGCGCTGGGGAAAGCCTCGCGCGAGGTCATCGAGAAGATCGCCTGGGAAGTAGTCCCCCAGCTCGCGGAGACGATCGTGCGCGAAATCGCCGAGCGGACGATGCGCGAGCGGGACGGAAAAGGCTAAACCCCCTCCACACGGGTATGTCGGACGAGACTCAGGAGGGTCTTCCGAAGGCCTACGAGCCCTCGGAGGTGGAGGCGCGCTGGTACCGGCGCTGGGAAGAGGCAGGTTGCTTCCGGGCGGAGGCCACGTCACGGAAGCCGCCGTACTGCATCATCCTGCCGCCGCCCAACGTCACCGGGTCGCTGCACATCGGTCACGCCCTCACCGCGACCCTGGAGGACATCCTCATCCGCTGGCACCGGATGCGCGGGTTCAACACGCTCTGGCAGCCGGGGGTGGACCACGCCGGAATCGCCACCCAGATGGTGGTCGAGCGCGAGCTGAAGAGGACGGAGGGGGAGTCCCGCCACGACCTCGGGCGCGCGGAGTTCGTCCGCCGGATCTGGGAATGGAAGGAGCGCTACGGGGCCCGCATCCAGGAGCAGCACGAGCACCTGGGGGCGAGCCTCGACTGGAGCCGGGCGCGCTTCACCATGGACGAGGGCAGCTCGCGCGCGGTGCTCGAGGTGTTCGTCCGTCTGTACGAGGAGGGGCTGCTCTACCGCGCCAACCGGCTCATCAACTGGTGCCCGGACTGCCGGACCGCGCTGAGCGACCTCGAGGTGGAGCACGAGGAGCGGCAGGGCTCCATCTGGGAGATCCGCTACCCGGTGAAGGGGCAGGAGAGGTTCCTGACGGTGGCCACCACCCGGCCGGAGACGATGCTCGGCGACACCGCGGTGGCGGTGCACCCGGAGGACCCGCGCTACCAGGACCTCATCGGCAAGACGGCCATCCTCCCGCTGCTCGACCGGGAGATCCCGGTCATCGCCGACGCCGCCCTGGTGGACCCGGAGTTCGGCACCGGGGTGGTGAAGGTAACCCCGGCGCACGACTTCAACGACTACCAGACCGGGCTGCGCCACAAGCTGCAGATGATCTCCATCCTTGACGAGGCGGCGCGGACCAACGAAGCCGCGGGGCCCTACGCCGCGCTCGATCGGTTCGAGGCGCGGCGGCGGGTGCTGGAAGACCTCGAGGCCCGGGGGCTGCTCGTCTCCGAGAAGCCGCACACGCTGAGCATCGGCCTCTGCCAGCGGAGTGGGACCATCGTCGAGCCGCGGCTGTCACCGCAGTGGTTCGTGCGCATCGAGCCGCTGGCGAGGCCGGCCATCGAGGCGGTGGAGCAGGGGAGAACCACCATCCTCCCCGAGAGCTGGAACGCCACCTACTTCCACTGGATGCGCAACATCCAGGACTGGTGCGTGAGCCGGCAGCTCTGGTGGGGCCACCAGATCCCCGCCTGGTACTGCGAGGCGTGCATCCCGCGCACGGCCTCCGGCGCGCTCGACCTCGAGAAAGCAACGCCCATCGTGGCGCGGACCCGGCCCGCGTCCTGTCCCTCGTGCGGCGGCTCGGTGCTGACCCAGGATCCGGACGTGCTCGACACCTGGTTCAGCTCGGCGCTGTGGCCCTTCAGCACACTGGGGTGGCCGGAGCGGACGCCGGAGCTGAAGACGTTCTACCCGACCTCGGTTCTCGAGACGGGGCACGACATCCTGTTCTTCTGGGTGGCCCGGATGATGATGATGGGCCTCCACGTCATGGGCGATGTGCCCTTCCGCACCGTGTACCTGCACGCGATGGTGCGCGACGAGAAGGGCGAGAAGATGTCGAAGGTGAAGGGGAACGTCGTCGACCCGCTCGACGTCATCCACGGCCAGAAGGCCGAGCTCCTCCCCCCGAGCCTGCGCAACAAGTTCCCCCAGGGGATGCCTGCGTTCGGGGCTGACGCGTTGCGTTACACGCTCGCGGCGCTGGCGGCGCAGGGCCGGGACATCAAGCTCTCGCTCGACCGGGTCAACGGCTACAAGGCCTTCACCAACAAGCTGTGGAACGCCTCGCGCTTCCTCCTGCTCTACCTCGGTGACTTCCACCCGGGAAAGCAGCCGCTCCACCAGCGGACGCTGACGCTCGCCGACCGGTGGATCCTCTCGCGGACCGAGCGGGTGACCCGCGAGGTGAACGACGCGCTGGGCCGCTTCGAGTTCGCCGAGGCGGCGTCGGCGCTCTACCAGTTCACCTGGCACGGGTTCTGCGACTGGTACATCGAGCTCGCCAAGCCCGCGCTTCAGGGCGCCGATGCCGAGCGGGGGGACACCACCCGGGCGGTGCTGATCCACGTGCTGGACCGGGTGCTGCGCCTCCTGCACCCGTTCATCCCCTTCATCACCGAGGAGATCTGGCACCGGCTCCCGGGCGTGCCCGAAGACGCATTCCTGATGCTCGCAGGCTATCCGGAGCCCGGCGCCGAGGACCCCGCGGCCGAGGCGGAGATGGCGCCGGTCATCGCGGTCATCGAGGGCATTCGCAACATCCGGGGCGAGAGCAACCTCCCGCCACTCCAGAGGATTCGGGCGGTGGTGCAGACCGACGACGCGGCGCTCCGGGCGGCCCTGGAGCGCTGGCGAGGCTACGTCGAGCCACTGGCCGGCCTGTCGGAGCTGGTACTGCAGCCGGTGGGGGCGCCGCCGCCGTCGTCGGCGTCATGGGTGGGACAGGGGGTCTTGGTCTACGTCCCGCTGGCGGGGTTGCTGGATCTCGGCGAAGAACGCGCGCGCCTGCGGAAAGAGATCGCCCGCGTCGAGTCGGATCTGGCAGCCTTGAGGCGAAAGCTGGACAATCCGAGCTTCGTCGCGCGGGCTCCGGCCGACGTGGTGGAGAAGGATCGGGCCCGGGTGACCGAGCTCGAGGCCCGGAGGGCCAAGCTGCTGGACAACCTCAGTCGGATCTGACCTGGAGGAACGATGTCCGAGAGAACCCCAGAAGAGATGGAGTCGAACGGGATGGGCGGGATGGGCGGAGGCATGGGTGGCGACATGCCGGCGCCCGCGCCCGCGCCCTCGAGCGGGATGGGGGTGGGCATGGGCAGCGAGTCGCCTGCTCCGGCCGCGCCCGTGGCCGCGGCCCGACCGCGCCGCGCCGCGCCGGCGAAGAAGGCTCCGGCGAAGAAGGCCCCGAAGCGCAAGGCGGCCCGCAAGGCCCCGAAGCGCAGGGCGGCGAAGAAGGCACCAGCGCGCAGGAAGAAGGCCCCGACTCGGAAGAGCGCGCGCAGGGGCGCTCTCCGGAAGGGCGTGGCGAAGCGGCGCGGCGCGCGGAAGGCCCGGCGCACCGCCCGGAAGTCTCGGCGCTAGTCGTCACCCCCGTCGGCCGCACCTCCGGCGCATGGACTTCGTCGACCGTCTGATCGACCTGGCGCTGGAGGAGGACCTCGGTGCGGCGGGTGATGTCACCACCCAGGCGCTCGTCCCCGAGGAGGCACGGGGACGGGCGGAGGTCTGGGCGAAGGAGCCGCTGGTCCTCGCCGGGACGCGCGCCTTCGCCCGGGTGTTCACCCGGCTCGAGCCCGGGGCCGAGGTGCGCTTCTCCGAAGCCGAGGGTGCGCGGATCGCCGGCCGTGCGGTCATCGGTAGCGCTTCGGCCGGGCTGCGCACGCTGCTCGTGGGTGAGCGCACAGCGCTCAACATCCTGCAGCGGACCTGCGGTATCGCCACGCTCGCGGCGCAGGCGGCGGAAGCGGTGCGCGGCTCGAAGCTCCGCGTGCTCGACACGCGGAAGACCAGCCCCGGGATGCGCGGGCTGGCGAAGGAGGCGGTCCGGGCGGGCGGGGCGTCGAACCACCGCTTCGGGCTCTTCGACGGCGTCCTCATCAAGGACAACCACCTGGCCGCGGTGGGCGGCGACGTGCGCGAGGCGCTCCGGCGGGCGCGGGCGCACGCGCCTCAGCTGGTGAAGATCGAGATCGAGGTCACCCGGCTCGACCAGCTGCCCGACGCCATCGCCGGCAGGGCGGACATCGTCTTGCTCGACAACATGGACGATGCGACCGTGGCCGAGGCGGTTCGCATCGCCAGCGGGAAGGTGCAGCTCGAGGTGTCGGGGAACGTCACGCTCGAGCGGCTGCCGCGCCTCGCGCAGCTGGGCGTCGACTTCGTGTCGATGGGGGCGCTCACGCACTCGGCCCGGGCAATGGACCTGTCGCTGGAGATCGTCGAGCGCTGACTGCGGCCGCCGGGCGGTTGACTGCATCCGGCGGCCCGCGACGGAAATCGGTCGCAGCCTCGACCGTCCCCGGAGTTCTGCCTGGCCCCGGGAGAACCATGCGCATCCTCGTCGTCGGTCTGCTCCTGCTCATGTCCACTGGCTGCGCCTCGATGCACGTCTGCGGCGCCGGGGCGGGCCCGGGCAGCTGCTACGAGCCGTCGACCGGCAAGTCGACCGCGCCTCCCACCACGACCGGGAACCAGGAGAACGACGACGTCCGGCGGCAGACGTCGGGGAAGCCGTGAGGTAGTTTCCTCGGAGGATGGACTACCCGGATGACGCGGACGGGGCGGCGCTCAGGCTCGCGGCGTCCCATGGCTCTGACATGACCCGGCCCATGGACGTCGACTTCCACGTTGCGGCCCCGGACAAAGTCTCCGCGGACGCGATCGCCCGTGCCGCGGCGACCGTCGGGTATCGAGCCGATGTGAGCAAGGACCACAAGGGCTCCAGATGGACGATCACCTGCTCACGCGACATGGTCGCGAGCGACGAGGCGCTGATTCTCGTGCAGGCCGAGCTGGACGCGCTCAGCCGGCCTCTGGGCGGATACAGCGACGGGTGGGCACGTACGGAAACGGGCCACCCCCACCGCCGAAGCAGGAGGTTTGAGGCCCCGGGGCAGGCGCAGCACCGCTGCTCAGCGCCCCTGCACGAGGGACTCGACCCGCGGCTCGCCCTCGGCCGAGGCAGGCGCGCCCATCTCCATCAGCATCGCCGCCGTGGGCGCGATGTCGCTGGCGTGCACCTGCATCCGGTAGAGGCCCGGCCTGACGCCCTTGCCGTAGAGGACCAGCGGGACCTGGTTGTCGTAGGCGTATGGCTCACCGTGGGTGGTCCCCGCGTCCTGCTCGGTGAGGACGGTGTACGGCTTCATCAGGAACGTCACCTCCCCGCTGCGACCCGGGTAGTGGCTTCTCCGCAGCGCCGGGAGAAAGCCGCTCAGCTCCTGCCCTGACTCGAGGTCCTCCTCCGTGACGGCGAGGGCGACCCCGGGCTGGCGGGCGAGCCAGTCGGCGGCGGCCCGGCGCACCACTGCCGGGTCGAGCTTCTTCTCCGCCAGCACCTTGACGTTGAGGAACACGTCGCGGTCCACGAGTCCGAGCAGCACCGGAGCCGCGAATCGGGTCTGCAGCTCCTGGGCAAGCCCCTGCCGGAGCACCGAGGGCTTCACCCGGGTGGCGTTGATGCCGGCGGCGATCCACTCCTCGGGGAGCGCCGCGCCGCCATGGTCGGCGGAGAGCACCACCAGGAGGTTCTGGCGGCCGCCCGCCGCCTTCTCCGCCACTGCGAGCAGCTCGCCGATCTGCCGGTCCAGCCGCACCAGCGCGTCCTGCATCTCCCAGGAGTACGGCCCGTACTGGTGGTAGAGGAGGTCGGTCGCGCTGAAGCTGATGGAGAGGAGGTCCGGAATGTCGTCCTTCCCCAGGCCCTCGGCGGCGATGACCGCCTTCGCCGCCTGCACCAGCAGATCGTTGGCGAACGGAGAGGAGGCGAAGGCCGCGTACGACGGCGCGCCCGGCGCGGGGGCTCCGCCCTTGAGCGGGTGGGGGAAGGTCCGGCCCATGCCGAAGCTCGGTGACTCGAAGGGCCGATCGTCCTCGCCGAGGTAGTCCTTGGTCGGGAGGGCGAGGCCCCACTCGGTCCCGAAGGCCGTGTCCGGGATGCGCCGGTCGTTGACCGTCCGGAGCCACCCGGGCAGCTCCTTCATGTACGCCGTCCCGGTCACGAAGCGTCCCACCTGCTCGTTGAACCAGTACGCCTGGCCCAGCCGTCCGCCGAGCGCGATGGCCGCCCGTGCCTTCCCGGAGAGGGTGATCGCCTTGCCGCGCCCGCCGGTGAAGAGCCGCAGGTGGTCGGAGAGCGTCTCGGCGAGCAGCGCCTCCGGCGAGACGTCCTCCACACCGGTCGGCGCCTCGAGCACCGGATGGGTGGGGTCCCAGAAGACGGGCTCCTCCTTGCCGGTGCCGCGGTTCATGACCCGGTTACCGACCACGCCGGTCCGCCACGGGTATGCGCCGGTGGAGAGCACGCTGTGCCCCGGCGCGGTCGCCACCTGTGCCTGCTGGAAGCGCACGTCCGGATAGAACGCCCCCTTGTCGATGAGCTGCTGGAGGCCCGCCCGGAGCTGGGAGCGGGAGCGGAGGAGCAGGTCCGTCCCGAGCGCATCCACGGCGATGAAGAGCGTGAGCCGGGGAGGCTTGCCGAGCGCGGGCGTGGCGAGCAGGAGGAGGGCGAGGGCGAGGGCGCGGGTCATCGGGAGCGGGGAAGTGTATCCCCGGCGGCGTCGACCTTCGTGCCGCTTGTCCGGCCTGTGGTCCGGCGCCTACCGTCACCGACAGGAGGGGCGATGTTCCAGGCGCGGGTGCGGGTCATCTACGGCGACACCGACCAGATGGGGGTCGTCTACTACGCGAACTACCTCCGCTACTTCGAGTTCGCCCGGAGCGAGTTCCTCCGCGCCCACGGTCGCAGCTACCGCGAGATGGAGGCGGAGGGATTCAGCCTCCCGGTGGTGGAGACGACCTGCCGCTACGTGGCGCCGGCACGCTACGAGGACCTGCTGCTGGTGGGCATCGAGGTCCCGGCGGTGACCCGGGTGACCCTCAGCTTCCGCTACCAGGTCACCCGCGAGGGAGAGTCGGCCGTGCTCTGCACCGGCAGCACGGTCCACGCCTGCCTGGGAAAGGGCGGCCGTCCGGCTCGCCTGCCGGACTGGGTGGCCGCGCTGGCCACGCCGTCCACCGGCTGACGCGCCGCGGGGCGGCGCAGGAGCCGGCACCTCGGAACCGTCGCCCCGGCCCCACCCGCCAGAGTACGGTCCGGCTCACCCCGCGGAGGAGGAGGGCTGTCCATGGACCGCAACCTGGCGCTGGAGGTGGTGCGCGTCACCGAGCTGGCGGCGATCGCCGCGGCACGGCTGATGGGGCGAGGGGAGAAGAACCTGTCGGATCAGGCCGCGGTCGACGCCATGCGCCGTGCCTTCGACACCTTGCAGATCCAGGGCACCGTGGTCATCGGGGAGGGTGAGCGCGACGAGGCCCCCATGCTCTACATCGGCGAGAAGGTCGGGCGCTGGGGGCAGGACGATCCGGGCATCGACATCGCGCTTGATCCGCTCGAGGGCACCAACCTCTGCGCCTACGGGCGGCCGGGGGCGATCGCCGTGGTGGCGCTCGCCGAGCGGGGCAAGCTCCTCAACGCGCCAGACACCTACATGGAGAAGCTGGCGGTCGGCCCCCAGGCGCGGGGAGCGATCGATCTGCGCAAGAGCCCGACCGAGAACCTCCGCTCGATCGCCGCGGCGCTGGGGCGCGAGCTCGGGGACCTCACGGTGGTGATCCTCGACCGCCCGCGCCACGAGGAGCTCATCCGCGAGGTCCGGTCCGCGGGGGCCCGCATCCGGCTGATCGAGGACGGCGACGTCGCGGCCGGCGTGGCCACCTGCTTCCCGGAGACCGGCGTGGACGTGCTGATGGGCACCGGCGGCGCGCCCGAGGGTGTCATCACCGCGGCGGCGGTGAAGTCCGTCGGCGGCGACATGCAGGGCCGGCTGAAGCCGCGCAACGACGGGGAGATCGCTCGGGCGCGGAAGATGGGCGTCACCGACATGAACCGGGCGTACACCGCCGAGGAGCTGGCCCAGGGGGAGGTGATGTTCGCCGCGACCGGAGTGACCACCAGCGACTTCCTCCGCGGGGTTCGCTTCTTCGGCGGCGGCGCGGAGACCTGGTCGGTGGTGATGCGGAGCAAGACCGGGACGATCCGCTACGTCCAGGCGCAGCACCGGTTCGAGAAGAAGCCCGAGTACTTCTCGCGTCAGGCGGGAGGAGGCTGAGCATGGCCGGAGCCACGCGGAGCATCGTCATCGACGCGCCCCCCGACCGGGTGTTCGACGTCATCATCGACTACGACCGCTACGCCGAGTTCGTCTCCGAGGTGAAGGAGGCGAAGAGCGCCAACCGGCGCGGCAACGAGGTCGACGTGCACTACGGCATCGATCTCATCAAGCGCATCCACTACACGCTGCACCACGTGGAGGAACGGCCGCGCTCGGTGCGCTGGACGTTCTTGAAGGGCGAGCTGATGCGCGACAACCACGGCAGCTGGACGCTCGAGCCGACGCCCGCGGGAGGGACCCGCGCCACGTACACCATCGAGGTGGGAGTGGGTCCTCTGGTACCGCGGTCCGTGGTGAACGCGCTGGTCGATCAGTCGCTCCCCAAGCTGCTGGAAGCATTCAAGAAACGAGCGGAGAGCCGCTAGACCAGGGATGACCGAGCGCGGCGCTTGCGGGGGGGGCCTCAGGCACTACAATGATAAAAGAAGGCCGGTGCTTCGCCGTGCCTCGTGGAGACGCCGAATGCTCGACAGCTTCGTCATCGACCAGGTCAGCCGCCGGGATCGGCGGGATCGCGATGAGCGCGAGCGACCGGCGGTGGAGCTGCCCCTCCCGGCTCCCGACGAGCGCGAGCGACCCGTGCGCCGCAGTGACGAGGACGGCCGCGAGGAGAAGCCCAAGCGCGGCGTGGTGGTCATCGACCTCCGCCGGCTGCACTGAGGCGCCTGCTCGCGGTCCTTGCCCGCGCTCCCCGAGGGTGCGTACAAGGCGCGGGCCATGACGGAGATCATCGACATCGTCGCCCGGGAAATCCTCGACTCCCGCGGCAACCCCACCGTGGAGGTCGAGGTCACGCTCGACGGCGGTGACGCCGGCCGGGCGGCGGTCCCCTCCGGCGCCTCCACCGGCGCGCACGAGGCGATCGAGCTGCGCGACGGCGAGCCCACGCGCTACGGCGGGAAGGGCGTCCGAAAGGCCGTGGCCAACGTCCGCGACGTCATCGCTCCGGCGGTGGTGGGGATGGACGCGCTCGACCAGACCGCGCTCGACGGGCGGATGCTCGAGCTCGACGGCACCCCGAACAAGGGCAAGCTCGGCGCCAACGCCATCCTCGGCGTGTCGCTGGCGACGGCGCACGCCGCCGCCCACGCCACCGGACTGCCGCTCTGGCGCTACGTCGGGGGTGTCCAGGCCCGGACGCTTCCCGTGCCGCTGATGAACATCCTCAACGGCGGCGCGCACGCCGACACCCGGGTGGACTTCCAGGAGTTCATGATCGTACCCGTGGGTGCGCCGACCTTCGCCGAGGCCCTGCGGATGGGCGCCGAGGTGTTCCACGCGCTCAAGAAGGGCCTCAAGTCGCGCAAGCTCGCCACCGGGGTGGGGGACGAGGGCGGCTACGCGCCGGACCTCCCCACCAACGAGGAGGCGCTGATCCTGGTGAGCGAGGCCATCTCCGCCGCCGGGTATGCGCCGGGCAAGGACGTGGCGCTGGCGCTCGACGTCGCGGCGAGCGAGTT
>DATKKF010000137.1:0-107202 GCA_035543115.1 Myxococcaceae bacterium | reverse complement strand
TGGTCGGTGGACCGGCCGTGCCCCGAGCCGCTTCGCCGGGCGCGCGTCGAGGTGCCGCTGCTGCTCGGGGTCCGGGCCATCGACGGGCTGTGCACCGTCGGGCGCGGGCAGCGCCTGGGGCTGTTCGCGGGCGCCGGGGTGGGGAAGTCCACCCTGCTCGGACAGATGGTGCGCCACACCCGGGCGGAGGTGACGGTGGTGGCGCTGGTGGGCGAGCGCGGACGCGAGCTGCGCGAGTTCGTGGAGGACGCGCTCGGGCCTCAGGGCCTGAGGCGGAGCGTCGTGGTGTGCGCGACGTCGGACGAGCCGGCGCTGGTGCGGCTCCGCGCGGGCTTCGTCGCCACCGCCATCGCCGAGTGGTTCCGTGAGCAGGGAGGCAACGTGCTCTTCCTGCTGGACTCGGTGACCCGCCTGGCCCGCGCCCAAAGGGAGGTGGGCCTCGCGGCGGGGGAGCCTCCGGCGCGGCAGGGCTATCCGCCATCGGTCTTCTCGATGCTCCCCCGTCTGCTCGAGCGGACCGGCAATTCGGCGCGCGGATACTGCACCGCGCTCTACACCTGTCTGGTGGCGGGCGACGACATGGAGGACCCCATCGCCGACGAGGTCCGCGGCATCCTCGACGGGCACGTGGTGCTCGACCGGCGGATCGCCGAGCGGGGGCGCTGGCCGGCGGTGGACGTGCTCGCCTCTCTCTCGCGGGTGATGCCCCAGGTCACGACCGAGGAGCACCGGCGCCTCGCCGCCCGGTTCCGGGAGCTGCTCGCCGCCTACGAGCAGCGGCGCGACCTCATCCTCCTCGGCGCCTACATGCCCGGGGCGGATGCGCTGACCGACGAGGCCATCGCTCGCCAACCGGCGCTGGAGGCGTTCCTCGCGCAGGGGCGGGATGAGCCGGCAGGAACGCTGCTCGAGCGGATGCGGAAGGGAGTGGAGGGATGAGCGGGCTGCGTGCGCTCCAGCGGATCAGGACAGGGGCGCGCGACGGCGCGCAGGAGGCGTTCGCCCGGCGGCTGTCCGAGCTTCGTCTCGCCGAGGAGCTCCTGCGCCGGGCGACCACGCGCTGGGAGTCGCAGCGAGGGCGGGTCGCCCACCGTGCCGATGCGCGGCTCACGGTGCTGGGGAGTGGCGGAGCCGCCGGCAGCGCCGTCCTCCACGCCCGGCACGAGTCACGGCTTCGCGGGGAGCTCGAGGTCCTCGCCTTCGGACGGGACGTGGCGCGCCGTGAGCTCGCCTCGCGGTCCGCGTGGACGGCCGACGCTCTCGCCGCCCTCGAACGTGCAGAGGCGAGCCTGGCCGTGCTGGAGCGGTTGATCGAGCGGCGGGAAGAGGAGGCACGGCGCCGGCGGCTCCGGCGTGAGGAGCAGGCGCTCGAGGAGTCGGCGGGAGTCCGGGCTCGCTCGATCGGTTGACCGCCGCGCCTCGCCGCCCAACGTCGAGCTGCCTCGGGGAACGCCGTCGCGCCGCGCCACGACTGTCGGTGCTCCGCGTCACCGATCGATGCGGCCCGAGCGATCGGGGGAGCCGCCAGCCGTCGGCTCAGACGGTGGACCGCAACAGGCCCGCCCGCAGCGGGGCGAGGTAATTCAGGCTGCTCGCGGCCAGCGCGGCGCCAATCGCCAGATTGACCATCCCGCGCCAGAGCGGCGGCACGCCCCCGAGTGTCAGCCCGATGCTCAGCCCGGTCATCAGCCCGATGACCACCCAGCTCCGGGTCCCGTAGACATGGATCGCCCGGCGATCCTCGGTCAGCGCGGCGAGCCGGTCGATGTTCCGCCGGGCGGTCCTTCGCAGGAGGAACCACCCCTTCGCCGCGCCCACCACCAGCGCCCCGACCGCGACCACGGCCACGGCTCCGGGCGACGTCTCACCCCTGGCGGCATGGAGCAGGCGCGCCGTGCCGAGCGACAGCAGCACCACGGCACCGAGCATCCACAATCCGAAGGCGAGCCATCCGAGCGACCGCGGGGCGAGCTTGAAGGGCAGGGCCAGCAGCACCACGACGATGAACGGCATGATCGGCAGCGCCGGCATGGTTCTCGTTCGGCTACAGCTCGTCGAGGAACTCGTCGTTGTAGGTATACCGCGACAGCCGCTTCACCAGCGCCTCCATCGCCTCCACCGGCTTCACGCTGAAGAGCATCTGGCGGAGCTTCTTCACCTTCTCGTACTCCTTCTGGGTGAAGAGCTTCTCCTCCTTCCGCGTGCCGGACTGGGGGATGTTGATGGCGGGGAAGATGCGCTTCTCGGCCAGGAGCCGGTCGAGGGTGATCTCGCTGTTCCCGGTGCCCTTGAACTCCTCGAAGATGACCTCGTCCATCCGGCTCCCGGTATCGATCAGCGCCGTGCCGACGATGGTCAGCGAGCCGGCCTCCTCGGTCGCCCGGGCGGCGCCGAAGATGCGCTTGGGACGTTCGAGCGCCCGGCTGTCCACGCCGCCGGTGAGCGTCCGACCGGAGCTGTCGACCTCCTTGTTGAAGGCCCGCGCCAGCCGGGTGATCGAGTCCAGCAGGATGATGACGTCCTTTCCACTCTCCACCATCCGCCGCGCGCGCTCCAGGGCGAGCTCGGCCAGCTTGAGGTGATCGCCGGAGGGCCGGTCGGCGCTCGAGGCCAGCACCTCGGCCTTGATGCTCCGGCGCATGTCGGTGACCTCCTCGGGACGCTCGTCGATGAGGAGCACCATCACGTGCATCTCGGGATGGTTGGTCAGCACCGCCTGGGCGATGCGCTGGAGCATGATGGTCTTGCCGGTCTTCGGCGGAGCGACGATCAGCGCCCGCTGGCCCTTGCCCAGCGGGGCGATGATGTCCAGGACGCGGGTCACCATCTCCTTGTGCCCGTGCTCGAGCTTGATGCGCTCCACCGGGTCGATGCTGGTGAGGTCGTTGAAATGGGGGAGCCGCGGCGCGCCCTCCACCGGTTGGCCGTCGATGGTCTCCACCTTCTGGACCAGACCCTTCTGCCCGCGCATCTGGGCCAGCGCCGTGACGTACTGGCCCTGACGCAGCCGGAGCTTCTGGACCAGGTTCTTGGGGAGCTCGGCGTCCTCGGGACCGGGCAGGAGGTTCCGGCGGATCTGCCGCAGGAAGGCGTTCGGGCCCTTGGCCTCGGTGTCGAGCACGCCCTCCACCGGGAGCAGGTTGGGCTGCACCTGGACGGGGGGCGGCCGCGGGGCGCCGGCCGGGGCCTGTTGCCCGGGCTGGGGCTGCTGCTGTTGCTGGCGCGCCTGCCACTGCTGCAACTCCTGGGGTGTGAGGAAGGCTTGGGTCTGCTGGCCGTCGGGGCCGGTCACCATCCGATATGCCTGGCCCTCGGGAGTGAAGAGGACCGGAGCGCCCCGTCCGCGACGGCGACGCCGCCGCCGGCGGCGGCCCGGAGCGGGCGCCTGGCCAGGGCCGAGGGCGGGGCCTCCGCCGGGAGCGGCAGTCGCGCCGGGCGCCTCGTCGGGGCCATCGTCGTCCGCGCCGTCGTCTCCGTCGCTGCCGGGGGCCTCGGGCGCGGGGGCCGCGGCGGGAGGGGTGTCGAGGGTGTCGTTGTCGTTGCTCATCATGCTCTCGAGAGAGTGAGAGGCGAGGCCGGAGGACAGGGCGAGAGCGCGTCTTGCGCTCACGAGCCCCGACCGGTCCGGCAGGCCCCGGAATTCGTCCCCACCGGCCAGCCCGGGAAGTGGGCCCGACCCGACGGAGACTTTTCTTCTATATCAAAGTTTCGCCCGGGCTGCAGGGAACGTCACCGGGGAGGTGGCGGCTGTTCGACATGGGGTCGCTGACCGGCCAGGAACCTGGCCACGCTCGGGGCCTGGACCACGCGGGCGGCCCCACAGAGGCGGGCCCGCTCCTCGGCCTTCCGCAGCTGAAAGGGGAGGCTGGGGTAGGTCCGCGCGAGAGGAGCGAAGTCGGCGGCCACCCGCGCGGCCTCCTCCTCCGAGCACCCGGTCAGCAGCGACGGGAGGATTTGGACGTCCGCCTCGGCCATCAGCCCCGCGAGCTGCTCCTGGTGGGCCACGAGCCACTCGGTGGTGCCGCTTCTCAGTTCTGGCGTGTAGGCGTGCGCAAACAGGATGCGGAACCGTTCCCACAGCCGGAGCCTGGGCGAGAGCACCAGGGCCCGCGCACGCTCGGCCAGCTCGGGCTGGAGGAACGACCCCAGGCCGCTTGCCAGCGCCAGACGCACGCTCGACTCGTCGGAGGCGAGCAGCCTCGCCTCCATCGCCGCGAACTCGCTCTTCCCGCCCCTGCGCGCCGCGGCCCGGACGCTCACGTCGCGCAGGTCCGGGCTCACCGCATCCGGGTGCACGCCTCCATCGTCACCCACCCACGCGCGGCCGAGCCGGGCAGCCCGTGCCAGCACCTCGGGATCCCCGGCATCGAGCGCCAGGAACTTGATGACGTCCGAGCGGAGCTCTGCGACGCGGGGAGACTCGCCCTGGCGGGTCGTCCAGCCCAGCCGTGCCAGGGCGGGGCGGAACTGGGCGGCCATGCTCCGCCGGAGCTCGGGATCCACCTCCGGGGAAGACCAGTACAGCCGTGTCCCGAGGAGGAACCTCATCGCCCGGCTGGGCACCGAGGGTTCCGGCTCTCGGGCCATCGGCGTCAATCGCGCGAGCGCCTCGGCGGCCGGCACTGCCCCGTCGACTGCGCTCGAGAGCAGGGCATCGGTCGCCGAAAGCCGCTCCGCCGGGGCGAGCTTCGGCCATGCCGTTCGCAGCACCGCATCCATCCCGCCGGCGGGCAGCAGCCAGCGGTAGTACCCCCTGGCCCCGGCGTTCAGGTGCACCCAGCGGGGGCAGCGTCCGGGGAGTGGAATCGTCCCCTCCTCGCCGGTGAGCAGTACACATCGCGGCCGCGGGTCCCGGTCGGCCCGCGCGCAGACCGGCACCTGCCAGCGCAGCTGCGTCGCCCTCGAGCCCAGCGGCAGCGCACGTTCCTGGTGGAGCGCGATCCGGGCGCCCGTCGGATCGCAGTGGACCTCGCCGCGAATCAGCGGCACGCCGGGCTGATCGACGAAGCCCAGCAAGGCAGGGCCGATGTCCTGGCCGGGCCCCGAGAGGGCCGAGATGAGGTCCTCGGTCGTCGCGTTTCCGTCCCGATGCGCCTCGACGTACCGGGCCATCCGCTTCCGGAAGACCTCGGGGCCGAGGAGGTTCTGGAACATCGCCATCACCCCGGCGCCCTTCGGATAGATGACGCTGGGGTCCCAGGCACGGAGATCCCCCTCGGTCCGGATGGGCCAGCGGATGGCGCGTGAGCCCTCCAGCTCGTCGTTGCGCATCGCGGCGATGGACTCCTCGGCCTGGATGATCTCCGCCCCGAGCGCGGGATCCCACCGGCCGACCACCTCGGTCTCCATGAAGCTGGCGAAGGACTCGTTCAGCCAGAGGTCGTCCCAGAATCGAGGCGTCACCAGATCGCCGAACCAGTGGTGGGCCATCTCGTGGGTCATCACCCGGGCGACGCTCAGCCGATCGTCGAGGGATGCTTCGCCCTCGCGCGCGAGCAGGAGCTTCTCCGCGTAGAGGATGAGCCCGGCGTTCTCCATCGCCCCGAAGGCGAAGTCGGGGACCGCGACGTGGTCCAGCTTCTCGTAGGGGTAGGGGATCCCGAGCCAGCGCTCGAGCCCTTGAAGCAGCTTCCCCCCGGAGGCGAGGCCGTACGCCAGCTCCGGCCCGCGCTCCTTCGGTGCGATGCCCCGGATCTGGAGGGGGCGGGGGCGGATGCGGTCCGGCGGGAGCGGCGCGGGGGAGACGACGTCGAGGTCACCCACCACGAAGGCCACCAGGTAGCTGGGGAGCGGACGGGTGGTGCCGAAGCGGACTCGCTTGAGGCCCCCATCGGCCGGGCGCTCTTCCACCGCGGGGGTGTTCGCCGCCGCGGTCATCCGCTGCGGGACGATGAGCTCCAGGTCCCAGGGAATCTTGAACCCCGGCTCGTCGAAGCAAGGGAAGGCACGACGCGCGTCGATGAACTGGAACTGGGTGAAGGCCGCCCAGCCTCCCCGCGTCTGGAGCCGGTAGAGGCCCACCAGGTGCGGGTCGAAGCGGCCGCTGAAGCCGAGGACGAGCGTCGCCCGACCGGCGACCGGGGGGCCGCTCCAGGACACGCGCGCTGCGCTGCGACGCGGATCCGGGTCCACACGCACCGGGACCTCGCCGCCGGCGGTCCTCAGGACGGCCTCCCCGAACTGCAGGTCGCTGGCCGAGACCCAGAGATCCTGCCGGGCCGAATCCAGGTTCAGGGACACCTCGACCCGGCCCTGGAAGCCCTCTCGATCGGGCACGACAGTGAGCGAGATGCGCTCGGCGAGCGGGTGCACGTCCGCGGGAAGCCGGAACACCGGCTCGGTGCCCGCCGGCCCCTGCGCCGCAGTGCTCGAGGAACCCGCATCGGGGGCGAGGGCCGGAGCGGCCGACACCGTCGGCGCTCGCGAAGGCGGCGTCGAGGCGCACGCCAGGAGAACTGCCCAGGCGAACCACGGGAGCAGCGTTCGCATCGGGTCTCCCCCCTCTCACTGCGAGTGCGCGGGAGGCTACTGCAGCTGCAGCTCGAACGGCAGTGCCGCCTTCAGTCCCGGTTCGAGGAGGAAGAGCGAGGGAATCCCGACTTCCCGGGCCAGACGCTGCAAGGCCTCGGGTTCAGGGCCTGCGCGCTCCCCGCTCACACCGAGTTGGGTGAGAGCGCCGTTCTCCCCCGCGAGGGCCGCGAAGAGGCCCGTCGGGCCTCCGTAGGTCACGAGCGCGAGATCCTCGCCCTCCGGCACGCCCGCTCGGCGCCGGGCCTCGGCCACCGCCTCGGGCAGACCCCCGAGCGCGTCGACGAGCCCGCGGGAGCGCGCGTCCTCGCCGGACCAGATGCGCCCGCGCGCCACCGCGTCCACGCGCGCGGGATCCATCTTCCGGCTCCGCGCCACCTCGCTCACGAAGTCCTCGTAGAAGGCATCCACCCACCGTTGAGCGGCGGCCTGCTCGGCCGGCGTCCAGGGCCGGTACAGCCCGAGGATGTCCGAGAGCGGTCCGCGCTTCAGCGTCTCCACGTTGACCCCGAGCTTCTTCCCCAGCCCCTCGAGCCCAGGCTTGAGCACGAACACCCCGATGCTCCCGGTGAGCGTCGTTGGCTCGGCGATCACCCAGTCCGCGCCCATCGCTGCGTAGTAGCCGCCCGACGCCGCGGCGCCGCCCATCGTCGCTACCACCGGCTTCCTCGCCCGGGCGCGGAGCACCGCCCGGTACATGATGTCCGAGGCCAGCCCATCGCCACCGCCGCTGTCCACCCGGAGAACGATGGCCGCGACCCGCGGGTCGTTCTCGGCGTCGCGGAGCGCCCGCTCGACGGTCTCGGCGCCGGCCGAGTGGGAGAAGCCGAACGGGTCGCTCCGGCTCCGCCCCCCGGTGATGGTGCCGATGACCGGGACGACCGCGATGCGCCGCGGCTCTCCCCAGCGACGCTCGGGCGCAGGCGGCGAGTACGGGCCCACCCAGCGGCCGTCGGGCACGAGCGCGGCTCCTGCCCGGTCCAGCTGCGCCGGGTCCACCACGTCGTCCGCGAGCTTCTCCCGCACCGCGGTTCGTGGCGGAAGGAGCCCCTCCTCGAGCACCCTGCGGAAGCGCTCTGCCGGAAGCGCGCGGGACTCGGCGACCAGGCCCTCGTAGCGGCGGGACTCGACGTCGAGGAATGCGTCGAGCGACTCGCGCTGCTCGCGGCTCATGGTCGCCCGGGTGAGCGAGTCCGGCGCGTCCTTGTAGGGCCCGACACGTGCGACATCCCACTTGATGCCGAGCTTCTGCATCGTCTCCCCGAGGAAGATGACGTTCGCCGAGAGGCCGTTCACCTCGAGGAAGGACTGGGGGGCCACCCAGATGCGGTCGGCCCCGGTCGCGACCAGGTACTCCTTGTCGCCGCCCGAGAGGAGCATCGCCGCGACGCGCTTGCCACGCTGGCGGAGCCGGACCAGCTCGGCGCGGAGCTCCTCGGCCTCCGCCATCCCGATGGACAGCCGGTCGATCTTCACCACCAGGCCCGCGAGGGTGCGGTCCCCGCCGGCGCGCTGCAGCCGGCGGAGCAGCTTGAAGTGGGGATCCTCGTCCTGGATCCCGAGCAGCCCGAGCGCCGAGCCGCCGCCGGCGAGCGCCGACTCGAGATCGATCAGCCCCACCTGGCCGCCGAACAGCTCGACGCCGCGGTAGCGGGAGGCCGAGAGCCGGGCCTGGACCACGTGGTCCGTGCCGTCCGGGCCTCCTCCCAGGGCGTAGCCGATGCCGGCGTGCCCTCCGTTCAGGGTGAGCGACACCTGCCAGAACCACGGGTCGCCCGCCTCGCGCCAGCTCTTGGTCACCGAGGTCCCGAGCAGCACGCCGCGCACCACCTCGGCCTGGACCACCGCGCCGACCCGGCTCTCGCCGAGGGTGTTGAACCCGGGGAACTGCCAGTTCGCGCCCAGGGTCAGCCAGTCGCCCCAGGGCCGGACGCCGAAGGCCAGCTCCCAGGTGCGGGTGTGAGCCTCGTCGCCGATGTCCTTGAGCGCGAGCCCGAGCGAGAGCGTCCGGCTCGGCCGGCTGGCGAGCCCCAGGTCCCAGGTGTTCGGTCCGGGCGCCGTGCCGAGGTTCGGGGTGTAGACGTTGAGGCTGCTTCCCAGGCTCAGCCACTGCCCGCCGACCGAGAAGGTGTACGAGGTCTTCCGGTAGCCGCCGCGCTCCGAGCCCACGGGCGGTCCGCGCACCCAGTCCAGCCCGACGCCGAAGCCGATCCAGTCGAAGAAGGTGCTGCCGAAGTAGAGGCCGTCGACGATGGAGTCGAGGTGGAGATTCCGCTCGTGCTGGTAGATGAGCATCGGCCCCCCGATGAACTGGAGTCCGGCGGGGTTCACCTCGGGGGCGGTCACCTCGTCGGCCAGCGCGGCGTTGGTGGGGGGGAGCGTGGGGCGGAGCTCGCCGATGGCCGAGGCCTGGGCGCGGGCGAGCGCGGGGACGAGCAGGAGGACGAGCGCGGCGGCGGAGCGAGTCACCCCCACTGCTTCCTCCAGATGCGGGGCTCCGGGCAGCAACAAAGCGACGGGTGGGCTCCCTTTCTTGCCTCGTGGGTCTCGGCCGTTAGGATGCTGGCGCTGCGTCAGGGTGCTACAGGGGAGAACCGCGCGGATTTCCTCGCCTTCTTCCCCGGCAAGCGGGCGCCCGGAGCGAGGCGATGGCACGACAGAACACGGCAGTGAAGGCGCGCGGCAAGGCGCCACCGGGCGGAAACGGCGAGCTGGACCTCGGCGGAGGCGGCGGGAGCGACACGCCCGCGGCGCTCCACGAGGAGGCCCGGCGCCGCTACCTCAACTACGCGCTGAGCGTCATTACCTCGCGCGCGCTGCCCGACGTGCGCGACGGCCTGAAGCCGGTGCAGCGGCGGATCCTCTACGGGATGTGGCACGACCACCGGCTCACCAGCGACGCCAAGTACGCCAAGTGCGCCAAGGTCGTCGGCACCATCCTCGGGAGCTACCACCCGCACGGCGACACCGCGGTCTACGACGCGCTGGTCCGGCTGGCCCAGGACTTCTCGCTCCGCTACCCGCTGGTCGACGGGCACGGCAACTTCGGCTCGCTCGACGGCGATGCCGCCGCGGCGATGCGCTACACCGAGTGCCGGCTCGCGCCGCTGTCGACCGACCTCCTGGCCGAGCTGGAAAAGAACGTCGTTCCTTACCGGCCCACCTACGATGCGAGCACGCGGGAGCCGGTGGTCCTGCCGGCGCTGGTCCCGCAGCTCCTGATGAACGGCACCACTGGAATCGCGGTGGGAATGGCCACCAACATCCCGCCGCACAACGTGGGCGAGCTGTGCGAGGCGCTCGCCGCGCTGATCAAGGATCCGAAGCTCGAGACCAAAGATCTCGTGCGGTTCGTGAAGGGCCCGGACTTCCCCACCGGTGCCCAGGTGCTGAACGGCAAGAAGGAGCTCCGGGAGATCTACGAGACCGGCCAGGGCTCGGTGCGGGTGCGCGGGGAGTGGAAGCTGGAGCAGCTCCCCCGCGGGGGGCAGCAGATCGTCATCACCTCCATCCCGTACACGGTGAACAAGTCGAGCCTGGTGGCGAAGATCGGCGACCTGGTGCGCGAGCGGAAGCTGGCCCCGCTCACCGACGTGCGCGACGAGAGCACCGACGACGTGCGCATCGTGCTGGAGATCAAGCGCGACGCGGGCGCCGAGATGGTCATGGCGTACCTGTTCAAGCACACCCCGCTGCAGACGAACTTCAACGTGAACATGACCGCCCTGGTCCCCGGCCGGGACCCGGAGGTCGGCACACCGGAGCGGCTCGACCTCAAGACGATGCTCCAGCACTTCCTGGACTTCCGCTTCGAGGTGGTGACCAGACGGCACGAGTTCGAGCTCGCCCAGGTCAAGAAGCGGCTCCACGTCCTCGAGGGCTTGGAGAAGGTCTACGACGCGCTCGACGAGATGGTCCGCATCATCCGCAAGTCGGACGGCAAGCAGGACGCCGCAGGCAAGCTGATGAAGCGCTTCGAGCTGGACGCCGAGCAGGTGGACGCCATCCTCGAGCTCAAGCTCTACAAGCTCGCCCGGCTGGAGATCCTGGTCATCCAGAAGGAGGCCAAGGAGAAGCGGGCCGAGGCGGTGCGGCTGGCCGGTGTGCTCAAGGACCCCAGGAAGCGCTGGGCGGTGGTGACCGACGAGCTCGGCCAGGTGAAGTCGAAGTACGCCGACGCGCGCCGGACCAAGTTCGGTGGCGGTGGCGACGACGTGGAGTACTCGGAGGAGGCCTTCATCGCCGACGAGGACGCGCACGTGGTGCTCACCCGCGACGGCTGGGTGAAGCGGGTCCGGGAGATGAAGGACCCGAGCACCACCCGGCTCCGCGAGGGGGACGAGGTGATGGCGGTGGTCGCCGGGTCGCTGAAGAGCAACCTGGTGTTCTTCTCCAACTTCGGCTCGGCGTACGTCACGCGGTTCAACGACGTCCCTCCCTCCACCGGCTATGGCGACCCGGTGCAGAAGCTGTTCAAGTTCGACGACGGCGAGCGGGTGGTCGGCGCACTGTCGCTCGACCCGAGGCTGGCCCGGCCCGAGCTAATGATCGGCGTGAGCCAGCGCGGCTACGGGCTGCGCTTCCCGCTGGCCGCGCACACCGAGGCCTCCACCCGCTCGGGGCGCCGCTACGCCCGGCCGGGCGAGGGCGACGAGCTGCTGGGCGTCGTCCCGGTGGGCAATCGAGACCTCCTGGCGGTGGTGACCGAGCACGCCCGGGCCCTGGTGACCAGGGCGAACGAGATCAACGAGCTCGCCGGACCCGGCCGTGGAGTGACCGTGATCAAGGTCGAGCCGGATGACCGGGTGCTGGCCTTCCTCTGCACCGCGGACAAGGAGGCCCGCCTGGAGCTCGAGACGTCGAAGGGGAGGAAGCTCGTGCTCTCGCCCACGAGGTACGAGGTGAGCGCGCGCGGGGGCCGGGGACGGGAGATGGCGCGGAAGGAGACGGTGAAGCTGTTGCCGGCGCCGCTGCAGTGGACGCCGCTGCCGGAAGAGAAGAAGGAGGAGCGCTGACCATGGCCACCGCGAAGAAGGCCACCGCCCGCGGCGGGAGCTACAGCGCCAGTGACATCCAGGTCCTCGAGGGCCTGGAGCCGGTCCGCAAGCGCCCTGCGATGTACATCGGCGGGACCGACCTCTCCGGGTACCACCACCTGCTCTGGGAGATCGTCGACAACAGCGTCGACGAGGTGATCAACGGCTACGCCGAGAAGATCGAGGTGACCCTCCACAAGGACGGAAAGACGGTCACCGTCACCGACGACGGCCGGGGCATCCCGGTGGACGTGCACCCGCGCTACCGCAAGCCGGCACTGGAGATCATCCTCACCACGCTGCATTCGGGCGGAAAGTTCGAGCAGGGGAACTACCTGCACTCCGGCGGTCTGCACGGGGTGGGCAGCTCGGTGGTCAACGCGCTCTCCAGCAAGCTGGTGGCCGAGGTCAAGCGCGAGTCGAAGCGATGGGTCCAGACCTTCTCCCGTGGCAAGCCCACGTCCCCTCTGAAGTCGACGGGGCCGGCGCGGGGGACGGGCACCGCGATCACCTTCACCCCGGACCCGGAGATCTTCGGAGAGAAGGCCCGGTTCGACCCCGAGCTGATCCGCGACCGGCTGGAGGCCAAGAGCTACCTCCACAAGGGCATGGAGGTGGTCTTCCGCGACGAGTCCGCCTCACCGGCCACCGAGGTGAGCTACCGGCACGACGGGGGCATCGAGGAGTACCTGGCGAAGGTCGTGGCCGAGCGCGGCAAGGCGCTGGTCCCGGCCGGGGCCGCGCCGTTCTACGTCTCACGGGAGGAGCCACGCCTGGAGCTGGCCGTGGCCTGGACCGAGGCCACCGACGAGCACGTCCGCAGCTACGTCAACGGCATCCCCACCGCGAATGGCGGAACGCACGAGGCGGGCCTTCGCTCCGGCCTGGTGAAGGCGATCCGGAACTACATCGAGACCCACGAGCTGACGCCCAAGGGGGTGACCCTCACCGCGGAGGACATCCGCGAGGGGATGGTGGCCATTCTCTCGACGTACGTGATCGAGCCTCAGTTCCAGGGCCAGACCAAGGGACGGCTGAACAACCCGGAGATGGCGGGCCTGGTGGACAACGCCGTCCGGCCGGCGCTGGAGAAGTGGCTGAACGACAACCAGTCGGTGGCCGAGTCCATCGTGGCCCGCATCACCCTGGCCGCCCGGGCGCGGGAGGCCAGCCGCGCGGCGTCGCTGGAGGTGACCCGCAAGAGCGCGGTGAGCCACAAGCTCAACCTTCCCGGGAAGCTCGCCGACTGCGCCTCGACGAACCCCCACGAGAGCGAGCTGTTCATCGTCGAGGGCGACTCGGCCGGCGGCTCGGCCAAGCAGGGCCGTGACCGCCGGACCCAGGCCATCCTTCCGCTCCGCGGGAAGGTGCTGAACGCCGAGCAGGCCTCGACCGACAAGGTGGCGAGCAACAAGGAGCTGCAGGACATCGTCAGCGCGCTCGGCTGCGGCATCGGCCCGGACCTGAACCTCGAGAAGCTCCGCTACGGCCGGGTGTTCCTCCTGATGGACGCCGACAGCGACGGGCACCACATCGCCACCTTGCTCCTGACGTTCTTCTACCGGCACCTCCGGCCGCTCATCCAGAACGGCGTGGTGCACATCGCCCAGCCGCCCCTGTACCGGATCGACATCGGCAAGGAGACCTACTGGGCCCTGGACGAAGCGGACCGTGACCGAATCATCAAGGAGAAGGCCAGGGGCAACGCCAAGCCCAACGTGATGCGGTTCAAGGGTCTTGGCGAGATGCAGCCCGAGGACCTCAAGGCCACCACGCTCGATCCGCGGCGCCGCCAGTCGCTCCGGGTGAGCATCGTCAACGAGCTCGAGACCGACCGGGTGATCAACGACCTGCTCGGCAAGGACGTGTCGGCGCGCTTCAAGTTCATCATGGAGCGGGCGCGCGAGGTCGAGGGCGAGGAGCTGGACATCTGAGCGGCGAACGGCTGGCGCTCATCGAGCTCGGCGCGCCCGAGTACGCGCAGGAGCTCGACCTGCGCTGGCGGGTGCTGCGAAGGCCGCTCGGCCACGGTCGTGGCGCGGTGACGTTTCCGTTCGAGGCCGAGAGCTTGCACCTGGTCGCGCTCGACGGGGACCGGGTGGTCGGCTGCGTGCTGTTCCACCCGGAGGGCCCGGGGACCGGGCGGCTATTCCAGATGGCCGTCGAGCCCGAGCGACAGGGGACCGGGCTCGGGACCCGCCTGGTCCGCGCGCTGGAGGGAGAGGTGACCGAGCGGGGATTCCGCGAGATCACCCTCCATGCGCGGGACACCGCGGTCGGCTTCTACGCCCGGCTCGGGTACGTCTCGTTCGGCGCGCCGTACGCCGAGGTCGGGGTTCCGCACCAGAACATGCGCCGGGCCCTTCGAATGGATCCCGAACCGGCGCGGAGGTGAGGCGGCCCGGGCCCGGCCGCCGCGGGTGTCAGAGCCTCTCGCGGACGTTGGCGATCGTCATCAAGGTGAGATCCGCGGCGTTCCGGGCCGAGGCCGGGTTCTGTCCCGTGACCAGCCGCCCGTCGGCGATGGCGAATGGCTGGAAGTTCGGCGCGGTCTCGACCCTGGCGCCCAGAGACTCGAGGCGGGTCTGGAGCAGGAACGGGACGGCCTTCGTCAGGCCGACGGCCTCCTCCTCGGCGTTGGTGAATGCCGTCAACTGGCGGCCAGCCACCACGGGACGCCGGTCCGAGTCCACCGCGCGCACCAGCCCCGCCGGGCCGTGGCAGACGGCGGCCACCACGCGCCCCGAGGTCCAGGCCCGCGAGACCGCGCTGGCCAGGGCGATGCTCACCGGAAAGTCGAACATCGTGCCGTGGCCGCCCGGGAGGAAAACCGCGTCGAAGCGGGTCGCGTCCACGGACTCGATCGGGACCGAATGCGTCAAGGTCCGTACCGCTGTCGGGTCTGCCAGGAACCGCTCCACCACCGGCGCCTCGGCCCCGGTCGGGGGGGTCGAGCGCGGGTCCACCGGAATCTTGCCGCCCTGGATCGAGGCCACCGTCACCCCGGCGCCGGCGTCCACGAACGTCATGTAAGGGACCGCGAGCTCTTCCAGCCAGACCCCGGTGGGCTTCCCCGTGTCCCCCATCACTGCGTGTGACGTCGCCACCATCAAGATCCTGGGTGCCACCATCCGAGCTCTCCTTCGTCGGGCGAGGAGGTAACGGCGGACCGGCGTCCGCGCCCGCTTGCGGAGGAACGGAGGGGACGCGGGCGCCACGGTGGTGGCACAATGCTTCTCCGGAGGTCGTCGGTCGGCCCATGCCCCCTCAGCTCTTCCTGCACCAGCTCCAGCTCGGGCCGATGCAGAACTTCGTGTACCTGGTCGGCACCGAGGGGGAGCGCGACGTGGTGGTCGTCGACCCGGCGTGGGATGTCGACGCGATCGAGAAGACCTGCGTCATCCACGGGAAGCGGCTGTGCGGCATCCTGCTGACCCACTCACACAAGGACCACACCAACGGGGTGGGGGAGCTGCTCGCCCGGCGCGACCTGCCGGTCTACGTGAACCGGACCGAGGTCGAGTTCTCCGAGGACCTGAAGGCGTTCGCTGGTGCGCTCCGGCCCCTCGGCCCGGGCGACCCGGTCCCGCTCGGGGGCGTGACCGCCCGGGTCATCCACACTCCAGGCCACACGCCGGGCTCGCAGTGCCTCCATGCCGCGGACGCGCTCCTCTCCGGCGACACCCTGTTCGTCAACGGCTGCGGCCGCTGCGACCTGCGCGGCGGTGACCCGGGCCAGATGTACGGCACGCTGACCCAGACACTGCGCAAGCTGCCCGGGGTGACCCGCCTCTTCCCTGGGCATGACTACGGCGACGTCCCGGTCTCCTCGCTGGAGCGCGAGGCCTCCCGCAATCCGTACTTCCAGTTCAAGGATTCGGCGTCGTTCGTTGCATACCGGATGCGGCCGCGGACCTGACCGCCTCGAGCGCATCCATCGGCTCGGGCGCCGCTCGCCGGAGCGAGATGGCCGCGGCCAGGGCCAGCACGGCCAGCGAGGCCACCGACCACAGCAGCGACCAGATCAACGCCGGGACGTGCGTCTGTGATGCCAGCAACACCGCGTCGCTTGGTCCCCCGCCGCCCGGGCGCCAGAGGTCGTCGCGCAGGTCGAACAGCGCGTAGAGCCCGGTGAAGGCCGCGATGACCATCACCAGGGCCCGCACCGCTGCGCCGGGCAGCGCCCGCGCGAGGACCAGCAGCACCGCGCCCATCACCAGGCAGTAGCCGACGGTGAACGCGTTCCCCGCGTAGATCAGCCCCATCGCCGTCACCCAGACGCCCATGGCGTAGAGCACCGGCCGGTGCAGCCGGAAGCGGAAGGCGAGCACCAGCTGGAGCGCGCCCGACACGGCGCTCCCCAGGTAGCCGGCAGAGTAGACGGCGATCTGCGGGAGCCAGCCCGCCGGAAGCGAGGACAGGCACTGCCCCGACTCGTCGGCCCCGACGATGACCCGCTCCACCCGGCCGCCGAAGAGCAGCGTGGCGAGCGCGTGCCCGGTCTCGTGCACCAGCACGACGAGCAGCCGCAGCGGTGCGAGCCAAGGGGCGCTCCAGAACCACAGGCCGGCCATCACCAGGACGGCCAGGACGACGAGTCGCCCGGCGTCGAGGCCGGAGCGGGGGCGGAGAGGGTCGGGCACGGAGGGGTGCGCTCTGGACGTTCGAGACCCGCCGTCTATTCCACGGGTCCGTGCGCGGCGCCTGGCGACGGTCCGCCCGGAATGCAGCGCCGTTGCACCTGCCCCGTCGAGGGCTAGAGCTGCTCCTGCACGTGCTCCTGCTCGTCCTGGCGGGTCATGCCCCAGTCCTTCAGCCGCTTGAAGAGCGTCGAGCGTGCGACCCCGAGCTCCTTCGCCACCCGCTCGCGGTTGTTGTTGAACTGGCGCAGCGCGGATTCGACGATCTGCCGCTCGGCCAGCTCGAGCATCTCCTCCAGCTTCCGGCCGGGGAGGTACTGCCCGGCCAGGGTGCCGTTCTCCCGGTGACGGGGAGAGGGGTCCGGATCGAACGAGAGATCTGCCTCGTCGATGGCCGTCCCACGGCGCAGGAGCAGCGCCCGGTGGACGACATTGCGCAGCTCGCGCACGTTTCCCGGCCAGGGGTGGGCCTCGAGCCGCGCCAGCGCCGCCGGGGTGAGCCGGACCGTCTGTCCGCGCGGGGAGAACTGCGACAGCAGATGTTCTGCCAGCGTCGCGATGTCGCCGCGGCGATTGCGGAGCGGCGGGAGGGTCAGCGGGACGACGCAGAGCCGGTAGTACAGGTCGTCGCGGAACTGTCCCATCCGGCTCGCCGCGAGGAGGTCGCGGTTGGTCGCGGCCACCACCCGCACGTCCACGTGGCTGGGACGGCTCGACCCCACTCGCTTGATCTCGCCCGACTCGAGCGCCCGGAGCAGCTTCGCCTGCAGGTCCAGCGGGAGCTCGCCGATCTCGTCGAGGAAGAGCGTGCCGCCGTCCGCCTCCTCGAACGCGCCCTTGTGCGCGCCGACCGCCCCGGTGAAGGCGCCCTTCTCGTGGCCGAACAGCTCGCTCTCGATGAGCTCCTTGCTGATCGCCGCGCAGTTCACCGGGACGAAGGGACGCTCGGCGCGCGGGCTGCGGGCGTGGATCGCACGGGCCACCAGCTCCTTGCCGGTCCCGGACTCGCCGAGGAGGGTGACCGCCGCCGCCGAGGGCGCGACCCGCTCGATCAGGTCGATGAGCTGGCGCATGGCCGGGTCCTGGCCGACCAGCCCCTCCCACGCGGCCGGAGCGTCCTTGCGCACGGGCGTGGCGGGCTCGAGCAGCACGTCCGTCTCGCCGATGCGGAGCTGGGTGTGCAGCGGCACCTCGGCCTCGAACAGCCGCACCGCGCCGAGCCAGGTGCCGTTGGTGCTCGCGTGATCGAGCACCAGGAACCGGGCGCCCCGGCGGGTGAGGCGAAGGTGCTTGCCGGAGATGAACCGGTCGTCCAGCACCAGGTCGCTCCCCGGGTCCTTCCCGATGGTGGCGCCCTCGCCCACCAGCCGGTGCACCGACTCGCTGCCGCCGTGCCGGAGACGGATCTGCGCCACCTGCCACCGCTCGGAGCCGCCGTCGGCGCGCGGTTGGGCGACCGTGCCCCGCACCTCGGTCTCGGGCACGTCGTTGGTGCTCGCCGCGTGCGCCCGGAAGATGGCCCGCCACTGCCCGAGCGCGATCTCCGCGCCGTCGCCGAGGGGCGCTCTCGGCGCGCGTGTGCCTCCGACCACGGTTCCCTTGCCCGAGAGGTCCTCGACCAGTGCCGAGTCCCCGGAGAGGAGGACCGCCGCCTGCTGTCTGCTCACCTCCGGATCCGGGATGACCACGTCACACCGGTCCCCGCGCCCGAGCACGATCCTCGGCCGATCCAGCGTGAAGCGGAGCACCTCCTCGCCACGCCGCAAAAACACCAGTTCCGGCATCCGACGGCCCCCCCCCGTACGTGCCATGCAACGCTAGCAGCGGGCTGCCCCGGAGTTCAACGGCACCCGACGCGGGGTGAAACCCGCTCAGCGGCCGGGGCGGAGGTTCGGCTTCCCCAGGTAGCCGGTGAGCTTCGCGTTCCGGTACGCCGAGTCCTGCGGGTCCACCGGGAGCTGGGTGAAGCCGGCAGCGATCATCCCCATCCGGCGGAGGAAGTCCGCGGCGGGGCGGATCCGCAAGGTCAGGTCGGGCTCGGAATAGGGCAGGGCGCGCGCGAGCCGCACCGTCCCGGACGCCTGGATGTCCAGCTCGGGCCCCTCGAGCCGAAGCGCCTTCAGCGTTCCGGTGCCGCGCTCGATGGGAAGCTCGGCCTCGAGCTTCCCAAAGTTGATCGGCGGGAGGTCCACCGGGGTCATCTGCCCCATCAAGGGAACGGTCACCGTGCCGCCCTTCACCTCGAGGCCGCTCCCGCCGAGGCGCAGCCGTCCGGAGGCCTGCGAGAGATCCGGCTGCCCACCCTGGGGCCCGCTGGTGGGGATGTCGAGCGAGAGCTCGCCGTCGATCGTCCCCACCACGTCCACCCCGGTGAGCGCGGCCACCCCTGCCCTCGCGAGCGCCAGGTGATCGAAGTGCAACCGGAGCTTCGGTGCGCTGCCGGTGCCGATGGCGCCCCCCGCGTCGCCGCCGAACAGCGCGGCAGAGAAGCCCACCCCCCAGGGGAAGAGGGAGGGACGGAGCGTGAGCCGGTCCACCCGCACCGTCTGGTCCGGGGGCAGGAGCCCGTCGGGGCGCTCACCCACCCGCACCCCCCGCGCGCTCACTCCGAGGAACGCCGGGCCCATCGAGTCGATGCGCACCCAGAGGCCTGCCGCGTCGGCCTCCGACGCGATGCGCGCCCGGACCGCGTCGTAGGGGAAGGTGAGCGCCAGGAACAGCGCGAAGAGGAAGACCCCCAGCCCGACCCAGGCCGCGGTGCGCTGCCAGCCGACGAGCGGCGACATCCTGAACGTGCGGAGGCGCTCGGTCAGGTCGGCCAGCTGCATCAGTTCCCCGCCTTGAGCCGGTAGGCGGTGACGGTGGTCCAGGCGGTGAGGACGCCGTCCTTGGGCCTGGGCTCGATGCGCAGGAAGGTCACCCGCACCACCCCCGGACCCTGCTCCAGCGAGCCGAGGAAGTCCACCAGCTTGGGGAGCGAGACGTCGGTCAGCGTGAGCTCCACGCTGCTCTCGATGATCCTCCCGTCACCCACCGGGACGTCGCCCTTGGGGGTGAGCGAGGGGATGTCGAGGCCGGCCTTGGTGCCCTTCTCGTTGACGTAGGTGAGAAGGCTCACGTCGCTGGCGGTGAGCGCCGCCTCGGCCTGCTTCCTGGCCCGCTCGGCCTCGGCGTACCCGGCGGCGAGCTGCTCGGCCTCGGCCAGCCGCTGGAGCTTCCCCTCGGTCCGGCGCCGGGTGGCGTCGGCCGAGCTCGAGAGGAGGAAGAGGACGATGAAGCTGACCACCACCACCGTCGCCGCGCCGGCGCTGGTCACCATCACCCGCTCGCGGGGGTTGAGCCGGAGAAACCAGGCCTGGAGGTCGCTCCACAGGAGCCGGAGGCGGTCCATCATGAGCCGGACCCCGCGCTGGCCACCGCGTCGCCGCACTCCACCTGGACGTCGAGCTGGAACTGCACCCGCGAAGACTCGCGCGCGCGCTCCACCTTGCCCTCCTTCACCTCGCGGAAGCAGCGGTAGGTCTTCAGTGCCGCGGCGATCTTGTCGATGCTGCGCGTGGAGTCGGTCTCGCCGCGGAGCTGCACCCGGTTGAGGTCGAACACCATCTGGTTGAAGTTGACGGTGACCTCGGGGGGGACCCGCTGGGCCACCTCGGCGAGGAGCCGGGTCGCCGAGACGGGCGGCACCGCCGTCGCGGGGCTCTGCTGTCCGCGGAGGAGGTTCAGCGCCCGGTCGTAGTTCTTCTCGCAGCCCCCGAGGACCCTCTGGGTCAGCGCACAGAGCCGGGCGTCCACCGCCGCCTCGCGCCGCCCGAGCAGGACGCCGCGGGTGACGTTGAAGACGCAGAGGAGGAGCGCGAGCACCGCGGCGAATGCGGCCACCCGGACCAGGCGCTGGCGCAGGTAGTCCACGTGGCCGCGGAACGCGAACTCCCCCTGCCGGAGGTTGAAGCGGGGCGCGCGGCCGCTGGCCATGGTCCCCCGGAGCGACAGGGCGTACGCCTGGGCGGCGCGCGGCTGGACCTCGGGCGGCACCACCCCGGCGGCGTTGGCGGGGAGCAGCAGCACGTCGGCAGGGAGTCCCAGCTCCGTGCCCAGGTGCTCGATCAGGCCGGGGAGCTGCGCGGTCCCGCCGGCGAGCAGGAGACGAGCCACCGGGACGCGCTCTCGGCCCGAGGCGGCCTTCAGCGTGGCCCGGATCTCGCGGACGAGGGGAGCCAGCGCCCGGACGAGCACCGCACGGGCGCGCACGTGCTCCGGTCCACCGCCGGTGGTGAGCGAGCCGTCGCGCTCCTTCCACGCCTCGGCCTCGGCGAGCGGTACCTGGAACTCGGCGGCCAGGGCTCGCGAGAGGTCGCGGCCGCCGCCGGGGAAGGTGCGGGCGAAGAGCAGCCCCTCCGCGGGCCGTCCCACCGCGATGCTGGTCCGGCGGTGGCCGATGTCGAGCACCGCCACCGCCGCCCCCGGCGCGACCTCGAAGCGCTCCGGCGCGGCGAGGAAGAGGTTCTGGTAGGCGATGGCGGGGTGGGTGACCACCCGCGGGTCGAGCCCGCGCGCGGCGAGCGCCCGGAGCAGCTCGGCCAGCTCCTCGCGGCGGACCAGGCCGACGACGAGGTCGGTCGCGTTCGCCCGGCGCCGCGTCACCTGGTGGTCGAACACCACCTGCGACAGCTCGAAGGGAAGCTCGCCCTCGACCTCGAAGGGCAGGGTGGCGCCGATGCGCTTGGCGTCGGTGAAGGGCAGGGTGAAGGCGTGCGTGGCGAGCGACGGGCCGGGCAATGCCACCACCACCTGGTCTGGCGCCCAGGGGTTCTCGGCGAGGAACACCGCCAGGGCCTCGTCCAGCGGCGCCTCCTCCCTCCGGCGGGTCTCGGCGTAGTGGAGCACCGACGTTCCCCGTCCGGTCGCCTCGAGCAACATGCCCTTCAGCGAGTGACTCCCGAGGTCCAGCCCCAGCACCCGCGCCATCAGTCCGCCCTCCAGTACAGCACCCGTCCGAGGCCGTCCTGCTGCGGATCGGACAGCCGGATGACCGCCGTCACCCGCCGCTCGACGTCCCCGGCGTTGCCGGTGGCCACGATGCGGAAGGTGTCGCTCTTGTCGCCGAGGAAGCTGTTCGCCGTGGTGCCGCCGGCGCCCTGTCGCTGGGTGACCTGCGTGTTCACCGCGATGCCCGCGGCCTGGACCACCGCGGTGAAGTCCTGGACCGAGAAGCCCATCGGCATCATCGCCTTGGCGGCGCGGATCTTCTGCACGATGCCGTCGAGGAACACCGGATCGGCGAGCCGCGGGTCCGGCCGCGAGGGATCGCCGATGCTGCGGATGGCGAGCGCGATGATCAGGGGATCGTCGCTGTTCACGTTCAGGGGCGCGTTCGGGTCGGGGTACACTGTCAGCCGGTCGCCGAAGGCGGCCATGAAGCGGTCGGTGACCCCGTTGACCAGATACAGCTCGCCCAGCGAGTCGAACCAGGCGTTCTTCGGCCGGTACCGCGGGGTGTAGCGCGAGTAGAGCCCGGCCTCGTCCGAGAAGCCGTTCTGCAGCGCCACCTGACCCAGGGCGGTGACGTTGAGCGCGGACTGGGTGTCGTCGTCGTCCACCCAGTCCTTCAGGGCGATGAGCACGTCGTTGGGGTTGGCGCGGATGCGGTTGGCGTCCTCGCGGTCGAAGACGAACTCGAACCGCTTGTCGGAGACCAGGTTGTAGAGCCGCTGCACCGCGCCCTGGGCGGTGCCGGTCTGGAGGCCCGCCAGCGCGTTGACGTTGAGCTTCTCTTGCTCGTCCTCGATGCGGGCGTCGAAGCAGCCGGCGAAGCCGCCGTACTGGATGCGGCCCTGCTCGTCGATGCCGCCGGCGCCCGCGGTGGAGAACTTCGCGCGCCGCCCCTGCCCGGCCTGGGGCACCACGCTCTGCAGCAGGTGGCAGTCCAGCTTCGCCATCCGCCACAGCTGGAGGTTGATCCCCTGGGCTGCGCCGGGGAGCGCGGCGGCGCTCCGGTCGAGCTGCTTCTGGAAGAGGAGGAGCATCCGGGCCAGGCCGATGCTGCTCTTCGCCAGGTACTCGGCGCGGAGGGCGTCCCGCTGGTGGGTGGCCAGCTCGAGGTCCACCCGCGTCTGGAAGGCGAACTCGGCGGCCACCGCGGTGAGGATGGCGATGGACACCGTGACCATCAGGAGGGTGACGCCCCGCTCGTATCTAGCTCTCCGACCGGGGTGTCCCGAGCGCTGCGGCGGACGATCCTCTCGCTGCGACACGCAGCCTCGTTCCTGCGCTGCTCGACGTGCCACGAGGCACGCCTCCGCTGCTCGCTCCTGGAGTGCGCCGTCTCGCATCGGTCTCGGCCGCCTCGCGGTGCTCGGGACACCCCGGTCGGAACGCTCGGGCCGTCGCATCAGAACCTCGGGATCTCCGTGTTGAGCACGATGCGGGCCTGGGTCACGTAGCGCGCCTCGCGTCCGTTCTCGTCGAGGGCGGAGATGGAGATGCGCACCCGTACCGGGAGGATGGACTTCTTCTCGATCCGCCGGGTGTCCCACTCGTCCACCCAGTCCTTCTTGTCCGAGTCCCAGTAGGCGAAGTCAACCCGCTTGACGTTCTCCACCAGCACGTCCTCGGTCCCCCCGCGGTCGATTCGGTCGTCGAGGAGCGAGTCCTCGCGGCGCATCAGGTTCAGCCGCGACTGGCCGCCGGGCGCCGGGGTGGACTTGGTGTAGTACTCCACCACCATCTGATCGGACTCCTTGGCGTCGGCGTAGAGCCGCTGGTGGGCCATGGAGGTGAAGAGCAGCCGGTCGCGCAGGCCGATGAAGTTGGTGGGCCGGTCGTTCTGGTCGCGGAAGCGGCGGGTGTCGTAGTGGTCGCTGACGAACGCGGCGGAGATCTCGCGGACCATCCGGTCGGTGCCGGTGCGCAGCGCGCGGTAGCGGTCCGCCTCGCCCTCCACCAGCTCCTTGGCCCGGTAGCCGCTCTGGAAGGCGGCGCCGATCAGCACCCCGATCATCGCGGTGATGCCCACCGCGACGACCACCTCGATCAGGGTGAATCCGCGCGCCGGTCTCATCGGATGGGCCGTCCGTTGGGGTCGAGCGCGGTGCCGGGAGGGGTGTTGCCGCGGATGGGACCGAAGATCGGCTGCCCGCCGGTGTTGACCCCGGGGATGCCGCCGCCGGGGAAGGGGAGCTGGCCCGGAGCCCCGGGAGTGCCCGGCGCGCCGGGGAGACCGGTGGTGGTGGACAGGGCCGCGCCCGGGGTGCCGTTCCGGTCCGAGCCCTGCCGGAGCGAGAAGACGTCGTTCACCAGGTCGATGCTCTCCTCGCGCTTGCCGTCCTTCCAGCTGACGGTGAGGTGCACTTCGCGGACGCTCTTCTGGATCTGCTGGAGCAGCTGCTGCATCTGGGTCTGGGCGAGGCCGGCGAAGGGCCCCAGCGCCGAGAGGCCGGAGGCGGCGGTGGCGCCGGGCGGGAGCGCGCCGAGGCTCGGGCCGGACTGCCCGGAGGCGAGGTTCCCCAGGCTCTGCTGGAGCTGCGAGAAGCTCCCGAGCCCGGCCGCGCCCCCGTCGCGCCCGCCGCCGAGCAGCGCGGCCAGGCCCGAGGCGCCGTCCTTGCCCGGCGGGATGTTGAACAAGGCCTCGAGGAGCTTGTCCGGCGATACCTCGGTGGTGCGGGGGGCGAGGATCTGCGCCCTCCAGGTGTAGGCCTCCCAGCCCTCGGCGCGGAAGTCGCCCTGGATCTCCCGGTCGTCGGTGTCGAAGCCCTTGTCGTAGAGTTCCTGCTCGATGTCGGTCATCTTCGAGCGGGCGAGCATGGTGGCGACGGTGAGCCGCTTGGCGTAGGCGTGGCTGGCCACCGCGCCGGCGTTCATGTCGAAGATGGCCATCAGCGCCAGGCCGAGGATGGCCAGCGCGACGACGACCTCGAGCAGGGTGAAGCCGCGCCTCATGACCTCGGGACCTCCGGCTCACCGTCGACGATGGAGGTCTTCCCGGTGAGCGGCGAGACCAGCAGGGTCCAGACGTTGTTGCCCTGGCGGACGGTCACCTGAGCCCGCTCGGTGTAGCCCTGGGGGAAGAAGTAGAGGTAGGCGAGGCCGCTGTCGATCTTCGCTCGCTGGTGTGAGGTCCAGACCGAGACCCGGACCCCGCTCATCTTCCGCGGCTGGATCTCGGGGGTGGTGAAGGCGGAGAACGCGGCGGCCTTCTCCACCCGGGCCTTCTCCGAGTCGAGCAGGTCGAGGAGCGTGGAGCCCGACGAGCTCGAGCCGTAGGACCCGTAGGAGCTGGCGCCTGGAGCCGGGGGCGGAGCGTCGCGCGCGCTCCCCCGGCTCTTCTTCCGGTAGGCCTCGACCGCCGCCCTGGTCGCGTCGCGGATCTCCTGGTCGCGGTCCATGGCGCTGGTGACCGGGCCGCTGGCGCACTCGGCGCGGTAGGCGAACTCGGCCGAGTCGTCCTTCGGCAGCAGGAGCACCAGCCGGCAGGTGTTCCCGCTCAGCGCCGCGGTGTCGTAGAGCGAGCGCGCCGCCGCCCCGAGCTCCCCCATCGCCTTGCGCGCCCGAGCGCCGGTGAGCGCGCCGAGGCCGAGGATGAGCGCGGAGAAGAGCCCTGCCGCGATGGCGATGGCCACCGTGAGCTCGATGAGGGTGAAGCCTCTGGCGGGGCGGCGGGACATCCGTTCACGGCTTCGCGGCGGTGGTCTGCGGGCGATTGGTGATGTCCGCGTTCACCCCGTCACCGCCCGGTGCGCCGTCGGCGCCATACGAGGTGATGATCGGCCGGCCGTTCTCGAGCAGGTAGATGTAGTCGTTGCCCCAGGCGTCCTTGGGCGGGCGATCCACGATCTGCATGTCCATCAGTGCCTTGAACCCGGTCGCGGTGTCCGGGTACTTCCCAGTCCGGGCATAGATGAGCTTGAGCCCGTTCTCGAGGTTCCCGATGTCGAGCCGGGTCCGGTCGACGCGTGCCTCGTTGATCCGCGGGATGACGGCCACCGTCACCGCCCCGGCGATCAGCCCGAGGATCACCAGCACCACCATGATCTCGATCAACGTCATGCCACGTGGGGCGCGGCGGCCCTGGAACTTGCGCTTCATGGAGTGACTCCCTCCGCCACGGGGCGGATCTGGGGATGAAGGGCCCGCGCCTGCGCGCCGGGTCCGTAAAAGGCGATGCCCAGCCCGAGCAGCGCGGCGACCACCGCGATCACCGTCGCCGCGGTGAGCCGGGTGATCCACCTCTCGAAGCTGGAGCTCGACGGGTTCATCGGATGGAGGTGTTGAGCTGGAGGATGGGCATCAGGATGCTGAAGGCGACGAAGGCCACCGCCACGCCCATGGCGACGATGATCAGCGGCTCCATCAGCGCGGTCAGCGCGCCGATCCGCACGCCGACCTGCGTCTCGTAGCTGTCGGCGACGTTGAGCAGCATCTCCTCCAGCTGCCCGCTTCGCTCGCCGATGGCGATCATGTGGTGCACCAGCGGTGGGAACTCGCCCGAGCGCTTCAGCGGCCCGGCGATGCTCTCGCCCTCGCGGATGGCGTCGCGGGCGTTCTCCACCACCTGCGAGAGCACGACGTTGCTGATCACGTTCTTGGTGATGTCCATCGCGGTGAGCAGCGGGACGCCGCTCCGGAGCAGCGTGGCCAGCGTCCGGCTGAAGCGGGCGATGGCCAGCATCCGCACCAGGCTCCCGAACACCGGTGCCCGGAGCACGAAGCGGTCCCAGACCGGGCGCCCGCTGGGGCTGGCCTTCCAGCGGAAGAAGGAGAAGATGGCGCCGCCGATCAGCGGGAAGATCAGCCACCACCAGTCGGCGAAGGCGTTGCTGGTGAAGATGAGCAGCCGGGTGGTCCAGGGCAGCGTCACCTTCATGCTCTCGAAGATCTTGGTGACCTTCGGAACCACCACCGTCATCAGGAGGGCGAGGATGCCCGACCCGATGATGCTCATGATCACCGGGTAGATGAGGGTGCCGAGGACCTTCTGCCGCAGCTTCGCCTGCCCCTCGGTGAAGTCGGCGAGGCGGGCGAGCACCGCGTCCAGCGCGCCCGAGGCCTCGCCGGCCCTCACCATGTTCACGTAGAGCGAGCCGAAGACCTTCCCGTGCTGGGCCAGCGCGTCGGCCAGCGAGCTGCCCTCGTTCACCCGGGTCCGTACGTCGGAGGTGATGCGCTTCAGCCGCTCCTTCTCCGTCTGGTCCACCAGCGCGGCCAGCGCCTCCACCAGGGTCACTCCGGCGTGGAGCAGGGTGGAGAGCTGGCGGGTGAAGATGGCCACGTCGTCCGAGCTGACCCGGCCCCGGAGCAGCTTCCCCAGGTGGACCTCGCGGCTGCCCAGCGACTGCAGGGGCTGGGCGGCGGTGGTCCCGTTGGTCCGGCGAGGAGCGGTGGCCTCCCGCTCGGCCAGCACGTCGGTGAGGAACACCCCCGAGCGCTTGAGCTGCTGGCGCAGGGACCGGCTGCTGTCCGCCTCGAGCAGGCCCTTGACCTGCTTCCCCGCGGGGGTGAGACCTCTGTACTCGAAGACCGGCATGGGACGTCAGATGTCTTCCTGGGTGACGCTCAGCACCTCGGCCAGGGTGGTCTCCCCGGCCAGGACCTTGCGTGCGCCGTCATCGAGCAGGGTGCGCATCCCCTTGTGGACACCGGCGCGCTTGATGGTGCTGGAGTCGGTGTTCTTCAGCGCCAGCTGGCGGATGTCGTCGTCCACCAGGAGCAGCTCGTAGATCCCGGTGCGGCCCCGGTAGCCGTTGCGCCCGCAGACCTCGCAGCCCTTCGCCCGGTAGATGGGAGGGTTGCCTGCCCGGGCCACCGCCTCGGGGGTCAACCCCACCTCCTTCAGCTCCTCGGCCGTGGGCTGGTACGCCTCGCGGCACTCGCGGCACACCCGGCGGACCAGCCGCTGGGCCATCACCGCGGTGAGTGAGGAGGCGACCAGGAACGGCTCGACGCCCATGTCCACCAGACGGGTGATGGCGCTGGCCGCGTCGTTGGTGTGGACGGTGGAGAAGACCAGGTGGCCGGTGAGCGAGGCCTGGATGGCGATCTCCGCCGTCTCCCGGTCGCGGATCTCGCCCACCATGATCACGTCCGGGTCCTGGCGGAGGAAGCTGCGCAGCCCGGCGGCGAAGGTCAGGCCGATCTTGGGGTTGATCGCCATCTGCCCGATACCCTGGAGCTGGTACTCGACCGGATCTTCGACGGTGAGGATGTTCAGGTCCGGGGTGTTGATCCGGCTCAGCGCGGCATAGAGCGTGGTGGTCTTCCCCGATCCGGTGGGGCCGGTGACCAGGATGATCCCGTGCGAGCGCTTGATGACCTGATCCATGCCGTGCATCGTGTCCTGGGACATGCCGATGTCGTGCAGGTCGAGCAGGGTGGTGTTCTTGTCCAGGAGCCGCATCACGATCCGCTCGCCGAAGGTGCAAGGGATGGTCGAGAGGCGGATGTCGATGTCGCGGCCGGCGAGCTTGATCCGGATCCTTCCGTCCTGCGGGAGCCGCTTCTCGGCGATGTTCAGCTGCCCCATCACCTTGACCCGGCTGACGATGCTGTTCTGGTAGCGCTTGGGCGGCTTGATGATCTCCTCGAGCACGCCGTCGATCCGGAAGCGCACCAGCAGCTCGCGCTCCATCGGCTCGATGTGGATGTCGCTGGCCCGCTCCTTCGCCGCGCGGAAGAGCAGCGAGTTCACCAGCCGGATGATCGGCGCCTCGTCGTCGGTGTCGAGGAGGTCCTGCGGCTCCTCCAGCTCGTGCGCCAGGCTCTGGAGGTCCTGGGCCTCCATCTCGCCCACCAGCTGCTCGGCCTCGTTCACCGCCCGGTCGTAGACCCCGTTGATCGCGTCGACGATCACCGCCCCGGTGGCCACGTGCGGCGAGACGTTGCGCTGGAGCAGCATCCGGGCGTGGTCCAGCACCGTGGTGTCCAGCGGGTCGGCCACCAGCAGCGCCACCGACTCTCCCTCGAGCCCCAGGGGGAGGATCAGCGCCTGCTTGGCGAAGTTGATCGGCACCTGCCGGACCAGCTCGGCGTCCACCGCGTCGAGCGTGATCTGGGCGTGGTAGGGCAAGTCCAGCTGCAGGGCGAGCGCCCTGGCCACCTCCTCGGCCGGGACCGCCTTCCGGGCGACCAGCACCTCACCGAGGCGCCCACCCTCGTCGGCCTGGGCGCGGAGCGCCTCCTCGAGCGCGGCCTCGCTCAGACCGGCGACGGCGCGGAGGATCTCCCCGAGCGGACGGCCGACCAGCGCGGGCTGTGCGGTGGAGGGAGCAGGACGAAGATCGACGGGTTCACGCATGACGGGTACGTCTAACGGGCCTGCCCCCCGGGTTGAACGTTGAGGCGCTCGCCCTGCGGCTGGGGCGTGGTCTGGGCCGGCGGTGGGGCCTGCTGCACGCCGCCGGAGGGCGGAGTGGGCGGAGCGGGGGTCACCGTCCCCTCCGGACCCAGCGGGCCGGCCGGCGTGGGCGCGGGCGTGGGCGTCGGTGCTGGCTGACCGGATTGGAGGAGCTGGCGCCCGATGTCGGCCGGCGAGGTCGGCGCCTGTCCCGGCGTGGGAGCGGCGTTCGGACCGAGCGTGCCGGGCCGGAACACCTGCTCTCCCGGCAGCCCGGGGCCGCCGTTCTCGACCTTCATCTCCTCGCGCATGACGATCTGGTTCATCTTCGCCAGCGGCCCCGGCTTGCGGCCGAAGTCGATGGGCACGTCGTAGCCCGGCACCTGCCCGTAGAACTCCTCCACGAAGCGCTGCCGCTCGGCCATCTTCTTCTCGAAGATCCGCCGGAAGTCCGAGGCGTCCCGGATGATGTACGGCGTCAGGAACAACAGGAGATTGGTCTTCACCTTGCGCTTGGTGGTCTCGCGGAAGAGGTACCCGAGGATCGGAATGTCGCCGAGCACCGGCACCTTCCCGATCGACTCGATGCTCCGCTCCTGCATGATGCCGCCGATGACCACGGTCTCCTGGTCCTTGGCGACCACGGTGGTCTTGGCGGTGCGCTTGGCGGTGGTGGGACCGAGCACCGGGTCGGTGGAGGCGATCTCCTCGGTGCTCTCGTTGATCACCATCCGGATGTAGTCGCTGGCGTTGATCTGCGGCTTGATGTTCAGCTTCAGCTCGACGTTCTGACGGTTGATCGGCGCGTAGTAGGAGCCGATGCCGCCCAGCAGCGAGCCGGCGGTGGCCAGCGACCCGGTCGGCAAGGTGGTGCCGGTCCCGGTGGGGAGCTGCGGCGCGAAGCCGGCCTGGAACGGGACGTTCTGCCCCACGGTGATCTCCGCCTCCTCGTTGTCGCTGGTGAGGAGGTGCGGCGTGCTGAGCACGTTCACGTCCGAGCTCTGCTGGAGGGCGTGGAGCACGATGCCGAACGAGGGGATGGAGAGCCCGAGCTTGTCGAACGCGGGGATGGTCGGCCCTTGCAGCCCGGCGAGGAACCCGCCGTACGAGGCCAGGTTGGTGAGCGAGAACGACGGAGGCACGCCGTTGGTCGTGTACTTGGTCCCCACGATGCCCGCCGCCTGCCCCTGCGAGGTGTTGACCGTGTAGCCCTGGTGGAGGCTGACGCCGAAGCTGGTGTTCCGATCGAGGTCGACCTCCATGATCACCGCCTCGATGAAGACCTGCCGGCGAGCGATGTCGAGCCTCTCGATGACCCGGACCAGGTTCCGGAAATCCGACTGGCTCGCCACCACCACCAGCGAGTTGGTCGCCTTGTCCGGAGAGATCTTCACCTCGCCCTGGAAGAGCTCGGCGGCGTTGACCCCGCCCGGCCCGGCCGGACGGCCCGGTGCTGGCGCGCCGGGGATGTTCGGGATCGGCGCGTTCCCGCCGGTGGTCCGGGGGCGGTTGGCGGTGCCCTGGGCCAGCGACTGGAGCGTCGCCGCCATGTCCTCGGCGTTCGCGTTCTGCAGCGAGTAGACGTTGATCCGGCCCTCCCCGCTGATCGGGACGTCGATCTCCTTGAGCAGCGAGTCGATGCGCTCGTTCGCCGCTGGCGTGGCCACCACCACCAGCTTGTTGGTGCGTTCGTCGGCGATCAGGGTGGTGACCGTGGCCGGCCCGCCGGGGATGGCCGCTCCGGGGGCCGCGCCGGGCTGCGGAGGGGGCGCTCCGGGAGTCGGCACCGGCGTCGCGGTCAACCCTGGACGGGCTCCGGGGCGGTTGGCCTTGGCGTCGAACAGCTTCTGGATGGTGGTGGCCAGGTCCTGGGCGTTGGCGTACCGGATCTGGATGACCCGCATCTCGTCGGAGCTGGAGCGGCTGTCCAGCTGCTCGATGATCCGCTCCAGCCGGTGCATGTTCGAGCCGATGTCGTTGACGATCAGCGTGTCCGGCTGGAAGGGGATGGTGTCGCCGTTCTGGCTCACCAATTGCTGCACCACACCCCGCAGCGGCTCGAGGTCCGCGTAGCGGATCTTGAACATCCGGGTGAGCATCTGCTCGTTGGTGGTGTAGGGCTCGTCCGGGCCGACGACCGGGATGCTGTTCTGCTTGGCCTTGGCCTTCTCGACGATCTTCGAGAACCGGCCCTGGGGCACGACGGCCAGCTGGTTGGCGTCGAGGGCGGCGAGGAAGGCGGCGTAGAACTCGTCCGCGCTCACCTCCACCTTCCCGTTGTCCGGGCCGATGATCGAGATCTTCCCGCGGACGTTGTCGCCGAGGATGAAGGTGCGGCAGGTGGCGTCGGAGACGGTCTGGACCAGCTTCTCGATGTCCACCTTGTCGAAGTAGACGTTGAACCGCGCCTTCTTCCGGACCTCGGAGCAGTTGGGCGTGGTGGCCGCGGTGGTGCCTTCACCGGCCGGCGGCATCGAGGGATTGGTCGCCTGCCGCCCCGGCGCCGGCGCCGGCACCGGCCGCGGCGGCGTGGCGGCCTGGGTCGGGGTGGGCTGGGCGGGCGGCGCGACGGGCGTCCCGGTGGGGCTCGGATACGGCCGACCGGTCCGCATCGGACGTCCGGGCGATCCCGGTGGTGGCTGCGGCAGCGGCGTGCCGGCCTGGGCGAGCAGGCCAAGCGCAAGGCAGGGCAGGAGAGCGGTCATGGGTCAGCGGACGTTGTACGTCTTGCGAAGCGTGGAGCCGTTTCGGTCGAGCTCGATGTCGATGCGGTTGGCGTCCTTCAGCTTGGTGTAGACCTCGAGCGCCTTCTCGGGGCTGTTCATCTCGAAGCCGTTGATGCGCTTGATGACGTCGCCGTTGACGATCCCGATCTTCGAGTAGAGCGAGTCCGGCCGGATGGAGAAGAGCTTGAACCCCTCCGCCTGGCCGTCCTTGAAGGCGGGCACGATGCGGGCCTGCATCGCCAGGTCGTTGAGGTTGGCCAGCGCGCGGTCCACCTCGTTGCGGGGGACGTCGTAGTTGTTGTCGTCCAGCGCCTTGATGCCTGCGCCGTAGGCCCCGGCGGGCTCGGCCACCGGGCGGGTGGTGGCGATGGGTGGCGGTGGCGGCGCGCCGTCGCCCGCCTCGGCGCCGATGAACTCGCGCCGTCCGTTGTTGGCGATGATCACCCGGTCGCGCTCGATGCTCAGCACCTCGGCGTTCTGCACCCGGTCGCCCACCATCACCGTGGAGGACCTCTGGTTGCCGAGGTCCAGGATGGAGCCGATCGACCAGCCGGGCGCGGTGCTCAGCAGGGTCCCGAGCAGCTTCACCCGGAGCGAGGTGCGCACCGGCTCGGCGCTCATGTCCGGCTTCTGCTCCTCCTGCTCCGTCTGCGGGCTGGGCAAGGGCAGGTTGGTGAGCTGGGCGAGCTTGGCCAGGTCGAGCGCGGCCGGCGGCTCCGCCTGGGCCGTCCGGGTGGTTCCCCGGGCAGTGGGCGCGGACGGGGCCGGAGCGATGGCCGCCTCGAGGAAGAGGTTGACGGTCTTCGCCGCGAGGAGGGCCGCCAGCGCCACGAAGCACAGGTTGACGGCCCAGAAGTACTTCCGGATGACGAATTCCATGTGCGTTGCCCGCGGCGGGGCCCATGACACTTACAGCAAGCCGGGTGCCAGCGGCGAAAGGCCGCGGGACGGCGGGGTCCCCCGGAAGATTCCCGGCCCGCGCGGCCCCTCGGCCCGGGCGGCGGCGCAGCGAGACAAAATGTCACTCCATCGGGCGGGAGGCGGGGCGGAACGTCAGCGACACGGCGTGGGACGCCGGGAGGCACCGGGCCGCATCCAGGCATCTCAGCTCTCTCCGGCCTCGTCCTCGTCCTCGTCGCGCCGCGTGCCGTCGCGCTCGAGCTTCCGGTAGATGGTGCGGGTGGCGATGCCCAGGAGGCGGGCGGCCATGCTCTTGTCGCCTCCGGTGTGGCGGAGCGTCTCGTGGAGGACCCGCCGCTCCACCTCCTCGAGCGGCGTGCCGATCGGGATGACCACGTGCCCCGCCGCGCCGCGCGGGCCCTTGCGGACGTTGTCCGGAAGGTCCCCCACGTCGAGCACCTCGCCGCGGGCGAGCACCACCGCGCGCTCCACCGCGTGCTCCAGCTCACGCACGTTCCCCGGCCAGGCGTAGTCCTCGAGCGCGGCGAGCGCCTCGGGGCTGAAGCCGCGCACCGACTTGCCGTTCTTCGCCGCGAAGCGACGGAGGAAGTGGTCGGCGAGCAGCGGGATGTCCTCGCGGCGCCAGGAGAGCGGTGGGAGGCGGATCTCCACCACGTTGAGCCGGTAGTAGAGGTCCTCGCGGAACCGCCCCTCGGCCACCTCGCGGCCCAGGTCCTTCGAGGTGGCGGCCACCAGCCGCACATCCACCTTCACCGTCTGGGTCCCGCCCAGCCGCTCGATCTCTCCCTCCTGGAGCGCGCGCAGCAGCTTCACCTGCGCACCGACGGGCATCTCGCCGACCTCGTCGAGCAGCAGGGTCCCGCCGTGCGCCCGCTCGAACCGGCCCGGCTTCCGGGCGGTTGCCCCGGTGAAGGCGCCCTTCTCCACGCCGAACAGCTCCGCCTCGAGGAGGGTCTCGGGGAAGCCGACGCAGTTCACCGCCACCAACGGGCCGGCGGCGCGAGCGGAGAGCTCGTGCAGTGCCCGCGCGGCGAGCTCCTTGCCGGTGCCCGATTCGCCGAGGAGCAGCACGGTGGCGGTGGACGGAGCGGCCTGCTTCAGCGTGTCGAGGAACGAGCGGAACGCCGGCGACTGGCCGACCAGGCTTCGTTGCGCGCCGAGGTCCGCCAGGCGGGCCTTGAGCTCCTGGTTCTCGGCGCGCAACGCGTGGCGCTCGAGCGCCTTCTCGACGGTCTTCACCAGGACGTGGCGCTTGAGCGGCTTGGTGAGGAAGTCGTACGCGCCGTCCTTCATCGCGCTGACCGCCGCCTCCACCGTGCCGTAGGCGGTCATCAGCACCACCTCCACGTCGGGCCGCAGCGCGCGCGCGGTGGCCAGCAGCTCCTGGCCGTCCATCCCCGGCATCATGAGGTCGGTCAGGAGCACCGCCACCTCTGGACGGCGCAGCAGCTCCAGTGCCGCCCCTCCGTCGGAGGCGGTGAGGGGGCTCCAGCCCTCGTGCTGGAAGATGCGCGCCACCGACTCGAGGTTGGCGCGGTCGTCGTCGACGACGAGAACGGTGGCGGCGGACATCGCGGAAGCCAGCAGTGTACCGCAGAGTCGGCAGCACGCCGGACGGCGGCCTGCCCGAAGGGCGACTTTGCGAAGGGCGGCGAACCCACGTCGCCCCCCCCAGGTCTCTCCGCGGCGGTTTTCTTCCCGGAGCGCAGGGTACCCTGCGAGAGTGCGGCCGCCACGTCCTCACCGGAGCACCGATCGATGTCGCGCCCCGTTCCCGTCCCGTTCTTCCTCGCCGTCATGCTGGCGCTCGCCTGTGATTCGTCGACGCCCGGTCCTGGCCAGCTCCGGGTCGCCCACCTGATTCCCGACGGGCCCGCGATCGACGTCTGCCTCAAGCCGGACACCGCCGCGGCGTTCGGGACGCCGCTGGTCGGCGGGGGAGGTCTTTCGTACCCGTCGCTCTCGACGCGCTCGGGGTTCGACGCCGGCACTTACTCCGTGCGGCTCGTTCAGGGTGGGTCCACCAGCTGCTCGAGCACGCTCAATGGGCTGGGGGACGTGAGCGCGTCGATCTCCGCGGACGCTCCCCAGACCCTCATGCTCACCGGCCGCCTCACGGGCAGCGGCAGTCCCTCGCTGATGGCCAAGGTCATCGGGGATCGGACCGCGGCGGCTCCCAGCGGCAGCGTGCTCTTCCGCGCGATGAACGCCGCCCCCGGGTCGAACCCGCAGGACATGGGCGTGGTCGCCAGCCAGCTCTTCTCGCCCTTCGCCACCAACGTCGGCTACGGGGCGGCCTCCGACTACCAGCAGATTGGCGGTATCACGCCCGGATCGACGAACGTCACCGCCCCACTGGCCTCGCGCGACACGATCTCGCAGACGCTCTGGGCCTCGGGCACGTTCAACAACGTCTCCGACACCGGCGTCTACACGCTCTTCGTCATCGGGGTTCCCGGCCAGACGGGGACGCCGCGCCCCTCGCTGCTGCTCTGCTCGGACGGCTCGGTGAACTGCGCCCAGAGTCCCTGAGCGAGGCTCAGCCCTCCTCGGCCTCGGCTGGTCCGCCCACCCGGATGTCGGATTCCTTCACCTTCTCCGCGTTGAACTTCTCCGCGGCGCGAGTCAGCTTCTCCAGCGTGGCGTCGAACTCCGGCGGCGGCGCGCCGGGCTTGGGCTTCACGAAGCGCAGGTAGTTGATCCGCGCCACGACGAACGGCCGCAGGTACGGACTGGTCATGCCCCGCGCCTTCAGCCGGTCCACCGCGCCGCTGACAGCGTCGTCCAGCTTCAGCAGCACGTCCGCGCGCTCCTCGCGGATGGCGAGCGCCTCGGCGAGCGGCTCGTCCAGGAAGCCGTCGATGCGCTTGATGATGGAGTGGTACGCCCCGCCGGAGAGCCGCAGCCGCTTCTCATAGGCCGCGCCGAGCGTGGCGAACGCCGGTTCCTCGAGCAGCGGCGCGACGTCCAGCTCGGTCCCCTTCCGCGTCTCCACCAGTCCCCGCAGCATCCGGATGACCTCGAGCGAGCGCTCCTTCAGGTTGTGCGCCTTCTCGGTGTTCAGGGCGAGGATCTGGAACGCCACCTCCGGCTCGGGGAGGAGCAGCGCCAGCACCGTCTTGCCTCCCAGCGCCCGGGTGGCCGCGAGGCGGTGGTTTCCGTTGGGCGTCCAGTAGCTCCGCTCGTGCCGCACGGCGATGAGCGGGTCGAGGAAGCGGTCCACCCGCTCCATGGCCGAGACCAGCCGCTTCACGTGCGGCTCGGAGAGGTCTCGCTGGTACGGGGTGGGCTGCACCTTGTCCACCGGGAGCGCGGCGAAGAGCACCGCGTGCCCGCCGAGCGGCTCGCGGTAGGTGGCCAGCACCCGCCCGCCGTCCGCCTCCACCTCGGCAGCGAGCGCGCGCGCCGAGTCCGGCACGTTCTCGCCGGTCTCGGCGGGCGAGAGTCCGCGCTGGGCAGTCGTCGCCTTGCGGCGGCGGGGTCCCTTGCGCTTCCGGGCAACCTGGCGGGCGGTCCTGGAGGTGGCGGGCATGGTCGGGTGGGTGGGAGATTGCCGCGCCAGGGCCCCCCGGGTCGAGGAGCTTCCATGCGGGTGTCGACGATCGCGCTGGTGCTGGCTGGGCTCACCGCGGCGGTGTGGTTGCTGCGGCCGGCGCCGGCCTCGCCCGAGGCGCAGGTCCGTGGGGTGGTCGACGCAATGACCCGGGCGGCACGCGAGCACGACGCCGCGGGGGTGCTGGCCCACGTCTCCGAGCGCTTCCAGTCCCCCGAGCTGGGCGGCAAGCCCGAGCTCCGGTCATACCTGCTCGCCGAGCTGCTCCGCGGGGGCGTGGTGGAGGCGCGGGTGCTCGAGGCGCACGCCGAGGCGACGGGTCCGGGCGAGGTGCGCTTCACCGGTCGGCTGCTGCTCGGGCGCACCGCCGGAGGGGTGGACCTGGGGCAGCGCGCGGTGGAGGCGACCTTCGCCGACGAGCGGGGAACGTGGCGGGTGGTCCGCGCACACCTCGAGGCGGTGCGCTGACCGGCTAGATGCCGCTGAGGATCTTCCAGCCGTCGGCCTCGCGCTTGAGCTCCATGCGCTTGATGTCCGACTCGGTCATCGGCTTCCCGCCGAGCTTGAACTGCGAGACCCAGGTGTAGACCGCGTTCGCCCGGTCTCCTTTCACCTCGATGGTCTTGATCTCGATGCGCACCGCCACGTCCTGAAGCTTGGCCAGGCGCTGGGGCAGCACGGTCTTGAGCCGCTGGATGTCGATGTCGTCGTCCGGGGTGAGGGTCCCGGCGTTGTCGTGGAAGGCCGGGTCGACCAGGGCCAGGATGCCGTTGGCGTCCCGGGCCTCGAGCGCCGAGTTGTAGCGGGAGATGGTGTCGATGATCGCCCGGGTGTCGCCGGTGTCCTCCAGGTCGGTCCCGGGGATGCGGTGCGGGCCGCAGCCCGCTCCGGCGAGCAGCAGCAGCAGCGGGAGAACCGCGCGCCTCACGCCTGCCCCGCCCGGAGCTCGGCCAGGTACCGGTTGAGCACCGGCGCCTCGGCGTCGAGGATCTTCAGGCCCTCGGCGTGGATGAGCCGCTCGCCGATCATCGCCAGCGGCTTGAGGAGGAAGGGCAACTGCAGCTTGATCTCGCCCTCGAGCGTGCGCTCGGTGCGACCGCCGGAGGGGCGGAGCCGCAGGCTCCCGGTGTTCACCAGCATCCTGGAGATGGCGTGGCTGGTCGGCACGTTGCTGAAGGTCATCTCCTTGCGATTCCGGTCGTAGGTGGACTGCTCCACGAAGGCGAACCACTCCGGGGGCACCTGCTTGGGGCCCACCGAGGGAATGACGGGGCGGGGGCGGTACCGGACCCGCCGGCGAACCAGTGAACCTTCCTCGGTGCGCTCCAGTGCCTGCACCTCCAGCAGGACCCCGTGGTGCTGCAAGAGGTAGTCCAGGTAGCGGGGATCAAGCATCGCCCGCTCGACCTCCTCCACCGTCCCGTCCAGGAACTGCCGCTTTTCGAAGCGCATGGCGGCGGTGCGGCTTAGCGGAAAGGACCGCGAGGCACCAGGGGACCGTTGAACGTCCGCTCTTCGAAGGCGCAGCGCGCCTGCCATTCTGTCACCTCGGCCCGCACGGCGTCGGACAGATCCGGCATTCGACCGAGGTCGGAGCGAACCGCGGCGCAGTCACCGGCCCGGTAGTGCGCGGCCACGAGCAGGCGCCAGGCCTCGCGGCTCACCTGCTCGGGAAGGGTGGCGGACAGCGCCCGGGTGAGCGCCTCGCCCGCCTCGCCCGGGATGCCCAGCGCGAGCAGCCGCCGCCCGAGGAGGTAGTTGACCACGCCGTCCTCGGGGGCGACCTCCCGCGCGCGCTCCAGCGCCCAGAGGCGCAGCTCGTCGGTGCTCGCGTCGAAGAAGGCGTGGAGCGCCGGGCGGACGCGGTCGTCGGAGAGCGCGGCGCGCTTCACCTCCGCCTCGCGCTCCAGGTCCCGCCCGGGGCGCAGCGACGTGGCCTGCTGGAGCGCGGCTCCCGCGGACTGGAGATCGCCATTGCTCCACGCCAGGTCGGCCCGGGCGAGCGCCACCTGCGCCTCGAGCGAGGGGCGGCCCGAGACCAGCGCGTCGGCGCGCTCGAGCGCCTCGGCGGCCTCGGCGGGGCGCTCCATCCGGCGGAGCAGGCTCGCCTCGGCGAGCAAGAAGTCCGGCTCGGTCGGCTGGAGGCGAGCGCAGGCGCGGAGCAGCTGCAGCGCGCGAGAGGGGTTGGTGCTCGCCGCCGCGCGCGCCTCCTCGGCCAGCCCCGCCACCTCCCGCACGCAGGGTCGGCGGAAGAGGCTCGGCTGGCGGAAGCGGGCGAAGGCGCGGTTCACCGCGCTCTCGTCGAGGGGGAGCGCGTCGAGCATCCGCTCCCACTCGGAGACCAGGGTGTCGAGGCTGCGGCCGTACGTCCCGGCGAAGTCGCCATGGGCGAGCAGCTGCTGGAGCCGCTCCGTGCCCTGGGTCTCCTGGAGGTAGCGCAGGAAGCTGCCGGCCGCGGTGTACGCGCGCGCAGGGGGGGTGCTCCAGAACCCGGCGGGACCGAGCAGCCCGCGAAGGTCCGGCAGCAGCCCCAGCCGTCGCATCCCGGCCGCCCAGGCGTGCAGGGTCAGCTCGCCGGTGGGATCGTCCGCGGCGACCGCCACGCCCTCCACCACGCCCATCACCGGCAGCAGCCACCGCGAGGTGACGCGGAACGGCGCGCTGCCGAACGTGCCCGCGGCGACGTGCGCCAGCTCGTGCTTCAGCGTGGGGTGGGGGAAGGGCGCGTCGTTGAGGAAGACGCTGCCGAGCCAGGGCTTAGCGAACTGCGTCCCGCCCGCGCCCACCCAGCGCTGCTTCTCCTCGGGTGAGCGAAAGACGACCACCCGCACGCTCGGCGGCGGCGCTCCGAAGAAGCGGGAGAGCTGCGAGAGCCGGAACTCGACGTCGCGGCGCAGCCGCTCGAGCTCCTCGGGCGACTTCTCGCGCGGATAGAGGATCTCCGCGTGCTCGGTCTCGGCCCGTCCTCCGAGCACCGCGCGGATCGCCGCGTCCGAGCTGCGGAATCCGAGTCGCACCGCGCTCATCTCCAGTGCGGCGATGGCCAGGGCGAGCACGACGAGCGTGGACAGCACCCGGGTCCGGAGGCGAGGATGCCCCGGGCCGGGCGCGGGGAAGATCGCCGCGGTGCAGGTGCCGAGCACCGCCGCCCAGAGCACCGTCTCCAGCCGGAACCAGGCCAGCGATGCGGGCAGGTGCAGCGCCTCGTCGTAGAGCGGCCCCGGAAACAGCCCGAGGAAGAAGTTGAAGACGAAGACCTGTGGCCCGAGGACCAGCGGCCAGACCGTCCAGGCCACCGACGCCAGCAGCAAGAGGCCGTACAGCGCGATGGCCCGGCCCCGGGCGGGGAACGCGGTGCGGCAGAAGACGCCCGCCGCGGCGGCGAGGAGCGCGGCCGGCAACACCAGCAACGGAAAGAAGCCAGCCTGGGCGAACGGGCTGCACCGGGTGCTGAGCACCGCCCGGAGCGCCGCGGCGAGGAACGGGACGGCGGCGGCGGCCCAGAGCGCGAGCGTCGCCGCTCCGATGGCGCGGGCCGCGGCGGTCCCCGGCCCAGGCGGCAGGATGCGGGGCACGCTCGGGCGGGGGACCTTGCGCAGCTCGTCGGCGGCGCCCGCTCCGGTCCACCCGCCGAGGAGGGTGCAGAGCGCCGAGACCGCCAGGCCCAGCTCCAGGCCCGGGAGCTCGAAGAGCGGGAGGAGGACCAGCAGCGATCCCCCTGCCCCCACCAGGGCCGCCGGGACCCATCCGGCAGGTCGTCGGAGCAGATCGCGGGTCGTGCGCACGACGGGCGACATCGGATGTCCGTATACTCTGGCTTGCCCCCCGTGACGGAAACGAAGACCGAAGGGCGCTCCCACCCCCGAGCGCCGATCGAGCTGAAGGTCGACTACAAGAAGCTGAACAGCTTCTTCGCCGACTACACCCGGAACATCAGCAAGGGCGGCACCTTCATCAAGACGCGGAAGCCGCTGCCGGCGGGGACGCGCTTCCTCTTCAAGCTCTTCATTCCCGGTCGCGACGAGGCGTTCGAGCTGCTGGGCGAGGTGGCCTGGAGCGCCGCCGAGGGTGACGATGCGGGCATGGGCATCCGCTTCGTCTACGCCGACGACACGCAGCGCTTCGCCTTCGAGGACGTGGTGGAGCGGCTGATGAGCGACAGCCTCGGGCGGGAGCTGACGCTCAGGCTCCTGAACAAGGTGGGGGCCTAGTTGCGGGGGCTGCTGGCGGTGGCCCTCCTGGCCTCGCTGCCCGCGGCCGCGGAACGGACGGTGGCGCGCTCGACGGTGGTGGATCCCACCACCGAGAGCTACGACGGGCCGCTCCCGGATCGCGGGGCGCTGGTGGTCCGCGACGCGTTCGGCGGCGCGCACCGGCTCACGGTGGAGATCGCCGACACCAGCCCGCTTCGCACCCGCGGCCTGATGTGGCGCACCGAGCTGCCGGAGGGCACGGGGATGCTGTTCATCTTCCCCGCCGAGGTGGTGCAGAGCTTCTGGATGCGCAACACGCTCATCCCGCTGGACATGGTGTTCATCGACCGTGGGCTGCGGGTGGTGGGGGTGGTGCAGTGGGCCGAGCCGCGGACGCTCGGCTCGCGGTCGGTGGGCAAGCCCTCGCTCTACGTGCTCGAGGTGCCGGGCGGCTGGACGTCGCGCAACGGCGTACGGGCCGGGTCCACCGTCGAGCTGGAGGGTGCGCTGAAGAACCGCCCGGGACAGCCCTGAGCCGCCACCCTGCCCGGGTCAGGTCCCGCCGTCGCCGCGGGCGCAGAAGAAGGCCGAGCGGCTGTTGTTGAAGTATTCCTGGCACTTCACCGGGTCCTTGCAGATCTCGGCGATGGTGTCGTTGTCCAGCACCAGCGCCCGGCAGCTCATCACCAGCGTCGGATCGTTCTGGAGCTCCTGGTACTGCGGCGTGCAGCCGCTGGTGTTGCCCTGCGCGCAGGCGTGGCTGCAGTACCCCGTGGCCGGATCGGCCAGCACCGCGGGGTTGGCGGTGGCCTGCGCCAGCAGGTTGCCGACCCCGTCTTGATCGAGCACGCAGATCAGGTCCTCGCACTCCACCGAGCCGAAGCTGAGGAAGTCCTTCCCTGCGCTGAGCTCGGCGACGATCACGTTGGTCGCCCCGCCATCCGGCAGTGCCTTGAGCAGGTGGCAGCCCGGTTTTCCGAGGTCGGTGTCGGCCTTGCAAGCCATCATCGAGAGAGCGACTGCGGCGACGACCAGGAGCAAGCGCGCGCGGAGGGATGCAGCCATTCGCTCTGGCACGGTAGCACATCGGTTCCCGAGGTCAGCTTCGCGCGACCCGTGGTGGCAGCCGGTGTCTACGAACGTCCCACCTTTGGTGCGGCGTCACGCACTTCCGCGAGAGTGGAACGATGGTAGAGTCCGCGCAGCGTTGCCAACGACGGATGCGACACGCCGCACCGTAGTCCCGGACGGAGATTCTTCACCTTGACGCGACCTCTGGCAGCGGTCACGTGCCTGCTCCTCGTGCTGTCCGTGCCCACCGCACGCGCGCAGGCCTCGTCACCACCCCAGCCTCAACCTCCGCCCCCCTCGAGCGGACAGGAGAAGCCGCCGGAGCCCACCACCGAAGGGCTCGGGCTGGACCTCACCGAGGAGGCGAAGAAGCCTGCGCCGTCCACGGTGGCCCTCCCCAGCGACAAGGTGAGGTCGGACGCGCCGGTGCTCGACGAGCAGTCGCTGGTCGAGGACGACCGGGTGAAGAGCATCCAGCGCAAGGTCTTCCTCAAGACCCATCGCTTCGAGCTGCTCCCCACCATCTTCGTCTCGGTCAACGACCCGTACTATTCGAAGTGGGGCGGGAGCCTGCGGGGCTCCTTCTTCCTCTCCGACACCCTGGCACTGGCGGTGCACGCGTCGATTTACGACCTGCTCCCGACCGACGACGTGAAGACCGCCAAGGCGAGCTTCCAGAGCCGCATCTTCTACTCGGTGCCCAAGTGGTCGGTGCTCGGGGCGGTGGAGTGGAGCCCGATCTACGGCAAGGCAACCATCTTCAACAGCATCATCCACTTCGACGGGTTCATCCTCGCCGGGCTCGGCGCGCTCTGGAGCGACACCTCGTCCACGCCGCTCGACTCCAAGAACCCCAGCGGGCCGACGCGCGGGCCGAACATCGCCGCGGAGTTCGGGATCGGCTTCCGCTTCATGACCACTGACTGGCTGAGCGTGAACCTCGCCCTGATCGACACCAGCTACGTGGACCAGCCGGCGGGCACCAACAAGGGGGCCATCCAGAACGTCCTGGCCCTGAACGCCGGTATCTCGCTGTTCTTCCCGTTCCGCAGCACCGGCAGGGAGTCCGAGTGAACGCCCGCCTCCTGCTGCTCGTCCTGCTCGCGCTCGCGCCAGTCGCCCGGGCCCAGCAGGACCTCGCCCCCTCCCGCGAGGCCGGGGACACCTCCGCGCTCGACCGCGACATCGGTCCGCTCAAGGACCGCGTTCCGCCGGTGACCGGGTACACCTTCCTGATGGCCCGGCGCTTCGAGATCGCGCCCACCTTCAGCCTGAGCTTCCGCGACGCCTTCTGGACCAAGTACGTGATCGGGGCGACCGCCACCTACCACTTCACCGAGACCATCGGCCTCGCGCTACGCGCGGGCTACGCCTTCACCTCGATCAGCAACTCGGCGCAGATCTGCCCACCCAGCGAGGCCTGCCGCAAGCCCACCTTCGAGGAGCTCGACGGGAAGGGGCCGGGGCAGATCAAGCTGATCACCGGGCTGGACTTCGAGTGGGCTCCGCTCTACGGGAAGATTTCGCTCCTCGCCGAGGGTTTCGCCCACTTCAACCTGTACCTGATCGGCGGCCCGGTGGCGATCCAGTACCAGGCGCCGAAGGACGGCAACGCGCCCGGCAGCGACGCGGCGTGGGCGGTGGGCGGGGAGGCCGGCCTGGGGATGCGCTTCGTCTTCAACCGCTGGATGGCGCTGCGCTTCGAGCTTCGCGACGCGATCTACCGGGAGAAGACCAAGGGAGCCACCGAGACCACCGGCGCCTCGTACCAGATCCGCAACCAGCTCTTCTTCGACATCGGGCTGTCGTTCTTCTTCCCGAACAGCTTCACCGAGGGGTAGGGAGGGCTCGCCGACATGTTCCGCTCGCTCCGCCCCGTCGCCCTGCTCCTTCCGCTGCTGCTCGCCGGCAGCGCGCTGGGGCAGGCGTTCCAGGGCCTGGACTCGCCCCCGCCGAAGAAGAAGGCGGCCAAGAAGAGCAGCTCCTCGACCAAGACCGCCTCCTCGTCCGCGCCGGCCGCCGCCTCGAGCGGCCAGGACCTGGGGCTCGATCTCTCCACCCCGGCGCCGGCGGCGAAGAAGCAGGACCTGCCGATGCCCCCGCCGCCCCCGTCGAAGAAGGGCACGGCGCCGACCACCACCTTCGAGGCGCTGGACGTCACCGGCCGCACCGCGGACCGGCAGCGGCTCGAGGCGGCCAACGCCTCGTTCAACCGCGGCGAGTACGACAAGGCGGCCCTGGCGGCCTGGGAGCTGATGAACGACCCGAAGATGGCGCCGCTCCAGCTCGAGTCGCAATATCTCCTGGGGAAGACGCTCTACCGCATGGGCCAGTACCATGCCGCGCTCGGCGAGTTCAGCCAGATCCTGGCCAAGGGCAAGGACACCAGGTTCTTCAGCAAGTCCCTGGAGTGGCTCTTCTTCATCAGCCACAAGACGGTGAACGAGTCGGTCATCCTCGACGAGGTCGCCCGTTACGCCAACGCCGACTGGCCGGAGCGCTACCAGGACGAGTTCCACTACCTGCTCGCGCGCTACCACTTCGTGCGTGGCCGGGCGCTGGACACCGTGGAGCAGAAGGCCGAGGCGGCCAAGAGCTTCGAGGACACGCGGAAGCTGACCGCGCAGATCCCCAAGAGCGACCGCTTCTACGCCCAGGCCAAGTACCTGGAGGGGCTCACCTGGTTCCGTGACGGGAACATGCCGCAGGCGCTGGAGGCGATGAAGGAGGTGGTCCGGGTCACCCGCCCCACCGCCGAGCGCCCCCCGGCCGAGGCGAAGGTGGCGGATGCGACGCGCGACCTGGCGTTCATGCAGCTGGCGCGCATCCACTACGGGGCCCGGCAGAACCGGTTCGCCCTCTACTACTATGCGAAGATCGAACGCGGGAAGCCGCAGTGGCTGGAGGCGCTGTTCGAGTCCGCCTGGGCCAACTACCGCATCGGGCAGTACGAGCAAGCGCTGGGCAACCTCATCACCCTCTCCAGCCCGTTCTTCCGCGACGAGTACTTCCCCGAGGCGCTGATCCTCAAGGCGGTCATCTACTACGAGAACTGCCGCTATGCGGAGTCGACGGCGATCGTTCGGGAGTTCGAGCGGCGCTACAAGCCGGTCTACGACGCGCTGGACGACCTCACCAGGAAGAACATGGAGGCGGCCGACTACTACGCGGTTCTCTCCGACATCCAGAAGAAGAACCGGGCAGCGAAGAAGGCGGGCCAGAGCCCGGACCTGATCCTCGAGCGGGTGCTGAAGCTCGCCCTGAGCGACAAGGATCTGAAGAACACCAACGAGTCCATCCTCGAGCTGGAGAACGAGCTGGACTCGGAGAAGAGCCACCCCAGCCTGAACGGCACCGAGCTGGCGCGCCACCTCCAGGACGTCCTGAAGAAGCAGCGCACCGCGCTCATCCAGAAGGCCGGGCTGATGGCCAAGGCGAAGCTGGAGCAGGAGCAGAACGAGCTCCGGACGCTGCTGGGCAACGGCGAGCGCATCAAGTTCGAGACGACCACCAAGGAGAAGGAGTTCCTGGAGGAGCAGCTCCAGGCCGGTGGGCGCCGGGCGATCATCAAGAAGTACCGGTACTCGGTGGCGGTGAACGACGACCAGCTCTACTGGCCGTTCCAGGGCGAGTTCTGGCGCGACGAGCTGGGCACGTACCAGTACACGCTCACCAAGGGCTGCATCGAGCGGAAGACCGCGAACCAGAACGTCTCCGACGCGAGCGCGCCGGCCGCGAAGTAGCTCGGCAGGCCACCCCAGAGGACGCTCCAGTCGGCGCCGGCAAGCGCGAGGGCGTGCCGGTTCGGAGCGTGATGAGCACCCGACGTTGCTCCGTCTCGCTCTCCCCCTGGGGGGGGTGGGGCGCGATCGGGCTCGGTCGGAGGGCCAGGACTCCACTAGGATGCGGCGTTCCCGTCCGATGCCTCCCCGCGCCACCACCATCGCCTTCGACGTCATGGGAAGCGACCACGGGCCGGCCGAGGTGGTCCGCGGTGCGGCCGCTCTCTCGCTCGAGGCGCCGCACATCCACGCGCTCCTGGTGGGCGACGGCCACCAGATCGACCAGATCCTCGCCGAGACCCGCCACAGCGGCGAACGCATCAGCGTTTACCACGCGCCGGACTTCGTGGGGATGCACGAGAAGCCCTCCGAGGCCCTGGGGCGCACCCCGAACGCATCGATCGTGGTCGCCACCCGGCTGGTGGCAGACGGGGAGGCGGATGCAGTGGTGACGGCCGGGAACACCGGGGCCGGGGTGCTCGCCTGCGCCCGGACCTTCCAGCTGATTCCCGGCGTGCGGCGGGCGGCGCTGGCCAGCGTCTACCCGACCCGCACCTGGCACGGCGCGAAGCAGGATCCGTTCAGCCTCATCCTCGACGTGGGGGCGACGGTCGACGCCACCGCCGACGATCTGGTGGTCTTCGCGGTGATGGGCTCGGCGTACGCGCGGATCATCAGCAAGAACCCCCACCCCTCGGTGGCCCTGCTCTCGAACGGGACCGAGGCCACCAAGGGGCCGCCCCGCGTCGTGGAGGCCCACGCCAGGCTCGCCCAGCACCCGGGCGTCCGCTTCGTGGGGAACGTCGAGGGAGTGGACATCCCCAAGGGCACGGCCGACGTCATCTGCTGCGATGGCTTCGTGGGCAACGTCTGCCTGAAGATGCTCGAGGGCGTGGCGGAGACGGTGGTGGAGCTGGCGAACTACGCCTACCACTCGGCCCTGCGCTGGAAGATCGGCCTGGCCATGCTCAGCAACGGCCTGAAGCAGCTGAAGGACGTCACCGACTGGCAGCAGTACGGCGGGGCCCCGGTGCTCGGGTTCGACCGGCTGTTCATCAAGGCCCACGGTCGCTCGAAGGCACGGGCCATCGCCAACGCGGGGAAGGTCGCCGCCAAGGCGGTCACCTCCGACCTCGCCCACGCCATCCGGGAGGGGCTCTCGCTGGCCGGTTCCTGACCGATGGCTCTTCCGGACCGCATCGACCCGCGGCCGCCCCGTCGCATCTACCGCTGGGACCTGGACAAGACCTACCTCCAGACGGAGTTCGACACCTTCGCCCAGCTCGTCCGGACGGCGCTGCAGAAGGCGAGCGAGAAGCAGGCGGTGCCCGGCGCGGCGGCGCTCATCCGCGAGCTGCGCGCCCAGGGCGACACCCGGCTGTGCATCATCTCCGGCAGCCCCACCCAGATGCGCAACGTGCTCGAGGCCAAGCTCAAGCTCGACGGCGTCGAGTGGGACGAGCTGGTGCTCAAGGACAACGTGCGCAACCTGCTCCGGGGGCGCTTCCGCGCGCTCCGGGGGCAGGTCGGCTACAAGCTGCCCGTCCTGCTCGAGAGCCGGATCCACGCTCCGGTCGAGGCCGAGGAGGTGCTCTTCGGCGACGACGCCGAGGCCGACGCCTTCATCTACTCGCTCTACGCGGACCTCATCGCCGGACGGGTGGACGAGGCGGTGCTCGGGCAGGTGCTCGAGGCGGCGCAGGTCTACCCGGACGACCGGGCCCGCATCGTCAGCGCCTGGCGCGCGGTCCCCCGGGCGGATCCGGTGCGGCGGATCTTCATCCACCTCGACCGGCTGACGCCGCCGGCGTACTTCGCGCGCTACGGCTCGCGGGTGGTCCCGGTGTTCAACTACTTCCAGGCGGCCCTGGTGCTGCTCGCCGACGGGCACCTCAACCCCGGCCAGGTGGCCCGGGTGGCGGTGGAGATGGTGCAGACCGCCGGGCACAACCTGCTCACCTTGAGCAACTCGTTCCAGGACCTCGTCCGCCGCGGGCTGCCCATCCAGGCAGTGGCGGCTCCGCTGCTCCAGGCCCTCGAGGGCGCGCTTCAGGGGCCCGGGGCCGTGCTGCAGGCGTTCCGCCCGCTGCCGGACATCGTCAAGGCCTTCACCCGCCGGGTGGCGGCGCTCGGCGGTACCCCTCCGCCGCCGGAGCCGCGGGCCATCGACTACCTCAGCGTGCTCGACGACGCGCGCCCCAGGACGCACCGCGCGCGGAAGCGGTCGTCCTGACCCCCTCACTTGAGCGGCGTGGCCGGGCAGAGGCACGCTCCTCCCCGGGTTCCATCCGCATGCGCGCGCACACCTCGTCCCGTCGTCGGCGTCTCTGGCCGTGGCTCGTCGTGCTCGCAGCGCTCGTCGCGGTGGTGCTCGTCCTCCTCCGCGGCCGGGAGCCCGCGCCCGGACCCGACGCGAGCCGGGTGCGCGCGGCCGCACCCCCGCCGTCGACCCCCACGGGCCCCGCCTCGGTGCCGGGTCCGGCCTCGCCCGTGCCGCCCCGCGGACCCCGGGTGGAGCCCGCAGCCGCGCTCTCCCCGTTCACCGGGCGCGTCGTCTCGGCCGACGACGGCCGGCCCGTCGTCGGGGCGGAGGTGACCTTCTCCGCCCCCGAGGGCGCCACGTCGGTGCGGTCGGGACCGGAAGGGCGCTTCCGGCTCGTTCCCTCGCGCCCGGGCCCCCATCAGCTGGCGGCGGTGCTCGCCGAGGGCTACGTGCCCTTCGGCCCCGAGTGGGGGCAGAGCCCCATCCGGCTGGTCGCGCCGGCGCCCCCCGGGACGCCCGAGCTCGTGGTGTCGCTCGACCCCGAGGTCCGCCTGAGCGGACGGGTGGAGGCCGCCGAGGGGGGAGCGCCCATCGCCGGTGCCACGGTGGTGCTCCGCGTCCCGGGCACCCAGCCAGGCCTGGTGAGCCCGGACCGGCAGTGGACCACCGACGCGCGGGGCGCCTTCTCCGGCACGGCGCCGCCCGAGGCGGTGCTGGTGGCGCGTGCGCCCGGCTTCTCGCCCGCGGCCGAGGCGCTCCGCGGCGGTGGGCGGACCCGGACCGTCACTCTCCGGCTCAAGCCGTCGCCCGAGGACGCCGCACCGGAGAAGCCGCTCGCCGGCCGGGTGCTGGAGGCCAGCGGCGTCCCGATGCCCGAGGCGGTGGTGACGCTCGGCGTGGGGCGAGGCAGAGGACGCGGCGGTGGGGTGCTCCTCCCCGCGCCGGTGAGGACCGATGTGCAGGGCCGCTTCCGCTTCGAGGGGGTGCCGGCGCAGGTCGGCTGGGCGCAGGCCTTCTCGGGGGAGCTCCTCTCGGACCGGGTGGCGGTCGAGCCGGGCGACCAAGAGGTGGTCCTCACCGCCCGGCCGGGTGGCGTGCTCGCCGGCAGGGTCGTGCACGCCGACGGCCGACCGGCCACGGCCTTCGCGCTGCAGCTGGTGCGGCTGCGGCGCTCCGAGCCGGTGCGCACCCTGTCCATCGTGGACCCCGAGGGGCGCTGGGAGGTGCAGGGCCTCGGCGCCGGGCCGTGGGAGCTGCAGGCGCTCGCCGCGGACAGCGGGCCCTCGGGGAGGGTGCGGGTGGAGCTTCCGGCCACCCCCGGCGCACGGGTGGAGAAGGAGCTCCGGCTGGGTACAGGCCGCCGGCTCACGGGCGTGGTCCAGGACGCGAGCAGCCACGCCGCGGTGGCGGGCGCGCGGGTGGCGATGGAGTCCTCGCCGGGTGAGGACTCGGTGCTGGTCCGCACCGGAGCGTTCACCGCCTCCGACGGCAGGTTCGAGCTCGATGGCCTGCCCGACGCGCCGGTGAGCGTCTCGGTCGAGGCGGACCGGTACAACCGCCGGATCGTCACCCTGGCCCGCGGACGGACCGAGGTCGAGGTCGCGCTGCGGCCCCTGGCCACGGACCAGACCCCCGCCACGGACCTGGTGGGGATCGGCGCCGTGGTGAACCGCTCGGACGACGGGCTCGTGCTCGGGAATCTCGTCGCCTCGGGCGGGGCGGCGGCGGCGGGGCTCCACCCGGGCGACGTCGTGCTGCGGGTGGACGGACGGAGCGTGTCCGAGCTCGGCTTCGTCGACGCCATCCAGCACCTGCGGGGCGAGGAGGGGACCGTGGTCCGGCTCGAGGTCCGCCGCGCCGACGGAACCACCGCGACGGTGGACGTCCTGCGCCGGCCGATCAGCTTTTGACCAGCACCCCCCGCGGGGTGAGCGGCCGGTCGCGCGGGAGCAGCTGCTGCTCCTGGTACCAGCGGAGCGCGTCGCGGATGCCGTGGCGGACCGGGCGCGGGCGGTAGCCGAGCGTGCGCTGGGCGCGCGCCGAGCTCACGTAGGTGGGCTCGAAGAGCTGGCGCAGGAAGGGGGTGTTCACCCATCCCAGCCGGGCAGAGGAGAGGGTCCCCAGCACGTCGCCGGTGCGCCCCAGAGCCCGTGCCGCCCAGCCGGGGAGGGCAACGGCGGGTGCGCGCTGTCCGCACTCCTCTGCAATCTGGGCGAGAAACTCACGGTGGGTGAGGTTCTCGCCTCCGAGGATGTACCGCGTCCGCGGCCGGCCGGCGCGCATCGCCAGCACCAGGCCGTCGGCGACGTCTTCGGCGTTGACGAAGTTCGCGCCCCCGGGAGGGTAGGCCCGCACGATGCCGGTGGCGACCAGCCGGACCACCTCGGCGCTGGTGGCGCCCGTCCCGTAGGCGCCCACGACGAAGGTGGGGTTGCAGACGACGACCTGGAGCTCTCCCCAGTCATCGAGCGCGAGCTCCTCGGCGGCACGCTTGCTCTGGGCGTAGGGCGTGCTGTGCACGGGGGGAGACGCCTCCTCGGCGGCGGGCCGGTCCAGCGTACCGTGCCCCACCGCGACGCTGGAGGAGACGTGCACCAGCCGGCGCACCCCGGCGCCTCGGGCCGCCTGGAGCACCTGGCGCGTCCCCTCGACGTTGATGGTCCAGAGCAGGAGCCTGCCCGCGTCATCGAACCGGACGTGCCCGGCGGCGTGGAACACCCGCTGCACCCCGCTCATCGCCTTGGCGAGCGAGTGCGCGTCACGCACGTCCCCCGACACTCGCTCCACGTCCAGCCCGGCGAGGGAACGGGCGTCCGAACCGGGCGTGAGCAGCACGCGCGGCCGCTCGCCGGCCCGGAGGAGGGTGCGGACCAGGTTTGCTCCGATGAGTCCGGTGGCGCCCGTCAGGAGCGTTCGCATGGTATAGACGCCTGCCCTTCAAAGCCCGCTCCGACCCGGGGCGTCAATCGCTGATGACGGACGATCCCAACGCCCCAGAACCACCCGTCGCTTCCGGACGCCCCGACGACGCGGTGCCCGAGGACTCCGGCGAGCCCGAGCTGGAGCCGGCGCTCGAGGGAGAGGCGGAGCTTGAGGCCACCGAGGACGACGAGGAGGCGGACGACGAGGAGGGGGCGGATCCACTCGCCGGTCCGGTGCCGGAGCCGCCGCCTCCGCACGACGAGAAGGAGCCCGAGCCGGTTCCACCCTCGCTCTGGGAGAGCGACGCGGACCATCTCGATCCGACCGCGCCGGTGCCGAGGGACCACGCCCCGGACATCGACCCGAAGAAGCTGGACCCCGACGCGCTCAAGGTGGTGAACCGCCTGCTGCAGTACGGGCATCAGGCGTACCTCGTCGGCGGCTGCGTGCGCGATCTCCTGGTCGGCCGGACGCCCAAGGACTTCGACGTGGCGGCGAGCGCGGTGCCGAGCGAGGTGCGAGGCATCTTCCGCAATTGCCGGCTCATCGGGCGGCGGTTCCGGCTGGCCCACGTGTACTTCAAGGGCGGGAAGATCGTGGAGGTGTCCACCTTCCGCGCCAATCCGAGCGAGATGGAGGACACCACCGCGGAGAGCGGCGAGGGCGAGGAGCAGGACGACCTTCTCATCAGCGACGACAACGTGTTCGGCACCGCGGAGCAGGATGCGCGCCGCCGCGACTTCACCATCAACGGCCTCTTCTACGACGTCGCCGGGGGCCGGGTGATCGACTTCGTCGGTGGGCTCCGGGACCTTCGGGCGCGCGAGGTGCGGACCATCGGGGACCCGGAGATCCGGGTGCGCGAGGATCCGATCCGCATCCTGCGCGCGGTCCGCTTCGCCTGCCGGCTCGAGTTCGACATCGAGTCGCGGACCTACGCGGCGATGGAGGGCGCGGTGGACGACCTCCCGCGCTGCGCGCCGCCGCGGCTGCTCGAGGACACGTTCCGCATCCTCCGCGGAGGGGTCAGCGCCGGGGGACTCCATCTCCTCTCGGCGCTCGACGCGCTGAAGTTCCTGCTTCCTCCGGTGGACGCATGGCTGAAGGAGCGCGGGCCAGAGGGAGCGGCCCTGCTGCGCGCGCACGCCGAGCGGCTGGATGCACGGGTGCGCTCGGGGGCGGTGCTCGAGGATGCGGTTCTCCTCGCCACGCTCCTGCTCCCGCTCTTGCGCTCGGATCCCGGTCCATCCGCCCCCGCGGGTGCTGGACCGGAGGAGCGGCCTCCTGAGGCCGGCACTCCTGCCGACGACGCGGGGCCGTCGGTGCCCCCGGCGATCGAGGACCTCCTCCAGGAGCTGGTGCGGACGGCCCGGCTTCCGAGGCGCATCGCCGAGCGGTGCCGGATGATCCTCCTGGCGCAGGCGACCCTGTCGGGGAAGCGCCGCCGCCGCGGCGGCCTGGCGAGCTTCCGGCGGCACCCGCTGTTCAACGAGGCGCTCACCGTCTTCGAGCTTTCGGTCGAGGCCACGGGCGAGCACCGCGACGCGCTCGAAGCGTGGAAGGCAGGCGGGGCGCCGATGCCTACAGCCGGCGGTCCGGCGTCCGAGGGTGGCCGGCGTCGGCGGCGGCGTCGCAGGAGGGGGCCGCGTCCTGGGCCCCCCTCCGGGCAGGGCGGAGGCGGGCCCGCGGCCTGACGCCGCGAGTCAACGCCTTGGGGTTGCGCGGCGCCTGCTTCCGCGCCAATGGGAGCGCTTCCCGTGCTGAATCCCTCCTTCCTCGAAGCTCCCCTCGGACCGTCTCGGCCGGTGCCGGTGACCGTGCCCGGCGTGCTCGGGGAGGCGGAGCTGGGGGCGTTCCTCGAGCTGCTCGCCGTCCGCCGCGAGCGTCCCTCGCTCCCCTTCTTGCGACGCCTGCAGCGGCGCTGCCTCACCACGGTGGCGTTCGAGAACCTCGACATCCACTGGAAGGTGCCGATCGAACTCGATGTCGGGCACGCCTGGGAGAAGATCGTCCGGCGTCGCCGGGGCGGCTTCTGTTACGAGCTGAACGGCCTCTTCGGCTGGGCGCTGGATCGGCTGGGCTTCGACGTCGCGCTGCTCTCGGGGAAGGTGTGGCGCAAACCAGCACGGGTCTGGGGCCCTGAGTACGACCATCTCGCGCTCCATGTGCGAATCGATGGCGGGGACTACCTGGTGGACGTGGGCTACGGCGACTCATTCCGGACGCCGCTGCCACTCCCCTCGGCGGAGCGGAGCGACGTGAGCGGCGCGTACCGGCTCTTCCCCGACAGTGGCGAGTTGCAGCTCGAGCACTCCACAGTGCGGGGACACTGGCGGCCGCTCTACCGGGTGTCGCTGCGTCCGCGGGCCCTGGCCGAGTTCGCGCCGATGTTCCACTGGCACCAGACGAGCCCCGAGTCTCCGTTCACCAACCACACCGTCTTCACCCTGGCGCGCCCATGGGGGCGGAGCACGGTGACCGAGCGGTACCGGATGGAGACCAGGGGGTCGCACACCGTGCGTCACCGGTACCGCCACGAGGGCCAGTGGCTGGAGGAGCTCCGCACCCGCTTCGGGGTGAAGGGCCCGCTCGGCCCGCGCGCGGCGGCCTGAGCCGTCCCCCTGGTGGGGGGCTGAGCGGTCAATCCGGGACGTCGAGGCGCGAGGCGCCGGCCCGGGCCCGCGCCTCGTCGAGCGGGTCGTCCCTCTCGAGCGAGAGCACGTCGGCCGGCGCCACCGCGCCCTGGCCGAAGCGGAGGGCGATGGCGTCGAGCGCCCGGTTCAGCGCCTCGGAGCGGCGGGGCGTCTCGCCGAAGAGGGCGAGCTGCGCCTCGCCGGCATCGTCGAGCTCCTGCGCCGAGACCCCCGTCAGGCGCACCGGCCGCTGCAGCGGCGCGCGCTCGAGCAGCTCGAGCGCGTGGCGGTACAGCTCCTGGCCGTCGTCGGTGGGGCGGTCCAGGGTGCAGCGCCGCGTCTGCAAGGTGAAGTCGTCGAGCTTCAGCTTGAGCTGCACCACGCGCGTCCGCAGCCCCGCCCTCCGCAACCGCCGGGCGACCCGGAGTGCCTGCGCGTGGAGCCGCGGCCGGAGGACACCCGGATCCGACACGTCCTCCTCGAAGGTGTCCTCGGCCCCGATGCTCTTGCTGCTCCGGTCCGGCACCACCGGCCGGTCGTCTTCCCCGCGGGCGAGCGACGCGAGGTGGGTCCCCATGTCGCCGAGTCGCGCGGTGAGCCACTCCGGGTCGCGGCCGGCGAGATCGCCGACCCGCCGCAACCCGAGCTGCTGCAGCCGTGCCTCCAGCTTGGGCCCCACGCCCCAGAGGCGGGAGACGGGGAGGTCTGCGAGGAAGCTCCGCGTGTCCTCGGGCTGGACCTCGCGCTGCCCGGCGGGCTTCGCGAGGTCCGAGGCGATCTTCGCCACGAACTTGCAGGAGGCGATGCCCGCGGACGCCGGGAGTCCGACCTCGGCGGCGATCTCTCCGCGGAGCCGGCGGGCAATCTCTACCGGCGAGCCGAAGAGCCCCCGCGACGCGGTCACGTCCAGGAAGGCCTCGTCGAGCGAGAGCGGCTCGATGAGCGGCGTGTAGCGCTCGAGGATCGAGAACACCTGCTCGCTGGCCTCGGCGTATGCGGCGAACCGCGGCGGGACGACGGTGGCGTCCGGCGCCAGCAGCAGCGCCCGGGCCATGGGGATTGCGCTCCGGACGCCGAACGGCCGCACCTCGTAGCTCGCGGCCAGCACCACACCGCGGCGGGGATGCCCGCCCACGATGACCGGACGGCCGCGGAGCTCGGGCCGGTCGCGCTGCTCGACGGACGCGTAGAAGGCGTCCATGTCCACGTGGAGGATGGCCCGCATGCGACTGACCCGGGGGGGGGGCGCACACCCTACCGCGACGGACCCATCCCGCGGCCGGCGGGCGTGTCCTGGGCCCAGAGCAGGGCGACGATCCCCCCGGTGTGCGGACGCGCCGTCCTCGTTCGGCGGTCGGGCGAGCAGGTCGCAGAATCCGGTCCGCCAGGAACGATCCAGGGGGCTCGTACCCGCCGAAGAGCGGGTGGTGGGAGACCTCCATTCCTGCAGCGAGCTTGGCCATGCCCCTTGAGTGAAGGGCTGAGCTGAGCTCGCTCGATGCGCCGCACACTGCGGCGATCCAGGGCGTGGAGAGTTGATCGGCGCACCCGGCGTGCCAGCCGGACGATGTCCATCACTCGACGCCGCCGAGGCCCAGCTCGGCGCGCACCGTCCGGAGCTCGGGCGGCAACGGCGAGCGCACCTCCAGCGCCGCCCCGGTGACTGGATGCGAGAGCCCGAGCCTTGCGGCGTGGAGGAAGAAGCGATCGAGCCCCGGGTGTGCGCGCCCGCCGTACGCCGCGTCCCCGAGCACCGGAGCGCCGATGGCCGCGAGGTGCGCGCGGATCTGATGGAGCACCCCGGTGTGGATCCGCACCTCGAGCAGTGCGGCGTCCCGGGCGCGCGCGAGGACGTGGAAGTCGGTCAGCGCCTCGCGTCCGCCTCCGGACAGCGCGGGCTCCACGTGGTCGCTGCGGTGGCGGAGCGGCAGGTCGATCTCGCCCTCGTCCGCCACCGGCCCGGTCACCACCGCGAGGTAGCGCTTGTCGACCCGGCGCCCGGCGAAGGCGTCGCGGACCGCCCGCCAGGCCTCGGGGGTCCGGGCGGCGAGGAGCACGCCCGAGGTGAGCGTGTCCAGCCGGTGCACCAGCCCGCCCTCGCGCGGGTCCGCCGAGGCGTCCGCGCACTCGGGGTGGCGGGCCACCAGCGCGTTCACCACGGTGCCCCGCTCGCCGGGCTCGAGCGGATGGCTCGGCATGCCGGCCGGCTTGTCCACCGCGACCAGCTGCGGATCGAGGTGCAATTCCCGAAGGTGGAGCTCGGGCTGGGGCACCGGGCGGGGGTCCTCGGTCTCCAGCGTCACTTCCACCCGGGCCCCGGCGACGGTGCGGTCCCCCTTGCGCGGCGGCCGTCCGCCGATGCGCACCGCCCCGCGCTCCAGCAGCTCCTTCACCCGCGCCCGCGGCAGCTCCAGCGCGCCGGCCAGCCAGACGTCCACGCGCATCCCGGCGGCGTCCGCCGGCACCTCGAGGGTCCGCCGCCCGGCGCTCACTCGGCGAGCGCCTCGGCGACCTCCTCCGCGGTCTGGAACCGCTCGGCCGGCTCCTTTCGCAGGAGGCGGTGCGCGATGCGCACCAGCGCCGCGTCGGCGCCGGGGTTGAGCGAGCTCACCGTGGCCGCCTCCGTCTCCAGCACCTTCTGCCAGAGCTCGTGCGGGGTCCGGGCGTCGAACGGGGTCCGGCCGGTCAGCATCTCGTAAAGGATGACCCCCAGCGAGTAGAGGTCGGCGCGGGCGTCGAGGCCCTCACCGAGGATCTGCTCCGGCGCCATGTACCGGAACGTGCCCACCAGCCGGCCGTCGGCGGTGACCGCCCCGTCGTCGGCGAGAAACTTGGCCAGGCCGAAGTCCATCAGCCGCACCAGCCGGTCCTCGTCGACCATCACGTTGCTCGGCTTGAGGTCGCGATGGACCAGGCCGTGGCCGTGGATGTAGCTGAGCGCGTTCGCCAGCTGGGTCATCGCGTCCTTGAGCCGCCCGGTCCGCTCGGGCCGGTTCAGCGCGGTCAGGTCGGGGGGGCGGGGCGTGGTCTCCACTGGCGGGTGCTCGACGGGCGGCGCGCTCGGCGCCTCGCTCACGTTCACCTCGCGCGACTCCTGCGTGTCCGGCTCGTCGGCCGCGTCGGCCAGGGCGCGCACGCTCTCCGGGCCGGTGGAGTACGAGACCTCCTCGCTCGGCGGCTCCTCGGCGAAGGTGCTCAGGGTGAACGTGGGCGCGCCCCACTCGCCGGTGTCGGTGTCGTTCCAGGGCACGCTCGGCTCGTCGCGCTTTCGCGAGGACGGGCGGATCACCGGCGAGCCGCTGAGGTCGAGCTCGAGGTAGTTCCGCAGGGTCAGCCCCTCCACCAGCTCCATGGCCAGATAGGGGTAGCCGTGGTGCACGCCGGTGTCGAAGACCTTCACCACGTTCGGGTGCGACAGCTCGGCCAGCGTCTCGAACTCGCGGGCCAGTCGCCGCGCCGCGCGCGGGTCCAGCGCCGGCCCGGTGGAGAGGAGCTTCAACGCCACCGGCTCCCCCGTGCGGCGGTCGAGCGCGCGGTACACCGTTCCGGCGCCTCCACTGCCGAGCGTGTCGAGGACGCGGTAGGGGCCGATGACCTTGGGTGGCATCCGGAAGCATTAGAGTCGGCCTCCATGGCCCATGCCACACCCGCGCTGCCAAAACCCCGCACTCCGCGGACGCTCTGCATCGACATCGGTGGAACCGGGCTGAAGGCACTGGTCCTGGACTTCTCCGGCGAGCCGCTCACCGAGCGAGTCCGGGTGGAGACGCCCCGCCCGGCCACTCCCCGGCGGGTCATCCAGGCGCTCTGGGCCCTGGTCGAGCCGCTGGGCAGCTTCGAGCGGGTGTCGGTGGGCTTCCCTGGCGTGGTCGTGGACGGCGTCACCCGCACTGCGCACAACCTCCATCCCGACTGGGCCGGCTACCCCCTGGCTCGGACGCTGCAGGACCGGTTCCGGCGACCGACCCGGGTCCTCAATGACGCCGGGCTGCAGGGCTACGGGGTCGTGGAGGGCCACGGGGTGGAGATGCTCCTGACGTTTGGCACTGGCATGGGGTGCGCGTTGTTCAACGATGGGCTGTACGTGCCGAACCTCGAGCTCGCCCACCACCCGTTCCGGAAACGGAGGACGTACGAGGACTACGTGGGGGCCCCCGCCCTCGCCGCGGTAGGGAAGAAGCGGTGGAACCGCCGGGTCGCCCGGGTGGTGGCCCAGGTGCTGCCCATCTTCAACCCGCGCCGGCTCTACCTCGGAGGTGGGAACGCCAAGCATCTGGACATCGAGCTGCCGCCCGAGGTGCACCTGGTGGCGAACATCGCCGGGCTGCTGGGGGGCATCGCGCTGTGGAGAGGCCACGACGGAGCATGACGCGCGCGCGTGGACGCTCCGCTCTTGCTCGCATACGGTGCGCCGCTGTGATGGCGCCCGCCGTGGAGCGCGACCCGCTGGAGATGCAGATCCGGGAGCGACCCGTGCCTGCGCACGTGGGCATCATCATGGACGGCAACGGGCGCTGGGCGGAGGAGCGGGGCCTGCCGCGCCTGGAGGGCCACCGCGAGGGGAGCAACAGCGTCCGGGAGGTGACCCGGACCGCGCGCCGGATCGGCGTGCAGGCGCTGACGCTCTATGCCTTCTCGGCGCAGAACTGGTCGCGTCCGGCGGACGAGGTCGCCGGGCTGATGGACCTGCTCCGCGAGTACCTCGAGTCCGAGCGGCAGGAGATCCTCGAGAACGGCATCCGTCTCGAGGCGGTGGGCGAGCTGGACCGGCTTCCGCGCTTCGTCCGCGCGCCGCTGGAGGCAGTCCGGGAGGCGTCGGCGCGGAACCGCGGGATGGTGCTCACCCTGGCGCTGAGCTACGGCGGCCAGGAGGAGATCGCCGCTGCGGCCGAGACGCTCGTCCAGCGCGCCCGCGCCGGCACGTTGCCCCCCGGCCCCATCGACGTCGAGACCTTCGCCGCGGCGCTCTGGACCGGGCGGCTCCCGCCGGTGGACCTGGTCATCCGCACCAGCGGCGAGACGCGGGTGAGCAACTTCATGCTCTGGCAGTCGGCCTATGCCGAGTTCATCTTCGTGGACACGCTGTGGCCCGAGTTCCGTGCTCGGCAATTCCTGGCAGCCGTGCTGGAGTATCAGCATCGCGAGCGCCGGTTCGGGCTCACCTCGGCACAGCTGCCCAAGTGAACGAGAAGAACCGAAATCTGGTCGTCCGCATCGTCACCGCGCTGCTCCTCCTTCCGGCGGTGCTGGCCTTGCTGGTGGCGGGTGGATGGTGGACCGCGGCGCTGGTCTCGGCCGCCGCGGGCGCCTGCACGCTCGAGTACGAGCTTATCACCCAGCGACGGTTCGGACTGGCGGAGGCGCTGGCGGTGTTCGGCGCGGCGCTGATCCCGCTCGTCGCCGCGGCGCGGCCGCTGGGCTTCACCGCCATCGCCGGGTGGATCCTCTGGGCGTTGTTCGTCGCCGCCTCGGTGGAGGGGCTCTTCGCACCCGACCGCGAGCACGCCCCCACGCGCACCGCGCACACGGTGGCTGGATGCCTGTACGGCGGGCTGGGCCTGGGTCCCATCGCCGCGCTCCGGGTGAGTCCGGCAGGGCTGCAGTGGGTGATCTCCGCGCTGGTCATCACCTGGGCGAACGACACCTGCGCCTACTTCGCGGGGCGGCTGCTCGGACGGCACAAGCTCCACCCGATCAGCCCGAACAAGACCTGGGAGGGGTTCGCCGGCGGCGCGGCGGGCTCGGTGGCGGGGATGTTCGTCACGCGCTGGGTGGCGTTCCCGGCGCTCACCACCACCGACTGCCTGGCGCTCGGGCTGCTCGGCGCGGTGCTGGGCCCGCTGGGAGACCTCTGCGAGTCGCTGCTCAAGCGTGCCCACGGAGTGAAGGACTCCGGGACGCTGATCCCGGGGCACGGGGGGCTGCTCGACCGGGTGGATGCCCTCTTGTTCAATGCCCCGGCGGTGTACCTCTATGTCGTCGCCGTGCACGGGCTCCTGGGCGATCCCCTTCTGAGCGCGTTGTGAGCGGGCCCACCGGCGGTTAACTTCCGGCCCCAGGATGGACCTCCAGAACCTGGCCGCCTTCGTGCTCCTGCTCGGGGCCCTCGTCTTCGTCCACGAGCTCGGGCACTTCCTCGCCGCCAAGGCGGTGGGGGTGAAGGTCCTGCGCTTCTCCATCGGCTTCGGCCCGCCGCTGCTGAGCTTCACCCGGGGCGAGACCGAGTACCGCATCGCGGCGCTCCCGCTCGGCGGCTACGTGAAGATGGCGGGGGAGGTGCCGGGCGAGGACGCCACGCCCGAGGACGAAGCCCGCAGCTACCTGGCGCAGTCGCCGTGGAAGAGAATGCTGATCGTGGCCGCAGGGCCGGCGTTCAACCTCCTCTTCCCGCTGCTCATCTTCTTCGCGGTCATCGTGAGCTATCCCCAGCCATCCACCCAGGTGCTCCGGGTGGTCCCGGGGATGCCGGCGGACCAGGCGGGCATCCGGGTGGGCGACGTGGTGACCGAGGTGGACGGCCGGCCGGTCCGTTCGCTCGAGGAGATGCAGTGGGCGCTGGTGGGCAAGGCCGGCCGGCGCATCCCGGTGGTGGTCCAGCGCGACGGGCAGCGGGTGCAGCTCCTGGTGACGCCATCGGGCGAGGGTGCAAGCCGCAACCGCGGGCTCATCGGCATCGCCCCGAACCGCGCGCCCCCGGTGGTGGGGGTGGTGGCGGGAGGCCCCGCGGAGCGCGCCGGTGTCCAGACGCTCGACCGGGTGCTCTCAGTGAACGGGCGCCCGGTGGCCGACCTGCCCGCGCTCGAGCGGGAGATCGCCGGCGTGAGCGGTCCGGAGCTCTCGCTGCAGATCCTCCGCCGCGTCCCGGCAGAGGTACCCGGGCTCGAGGCGAGCGTGCCCGAGGTAGAGACGGTGCGGGTGCCGCGACAGGACGGCACGAGCATGGCGGCGTTCGGTCTCCAGCCGGCGGACATCTACTCGCTCCTCTACGTGGGCCGGGTCCTCCCCGGGAGCGCCGCCGCCGACGCGGGGCTGGTGCGGGGCGACCGGCTCGAGGCCATCGACGGCAAGCAGATCCGCTCCCGCGAGGTCCTGCTCCGCCGCCTCGGCGAGCTGAAGGATCGGCCGTTCCGGCTCACCTGGGTCCACCAGGGCACACCGCACGACGCCGAGGTGCGGATGCGTCCGGCGAAGGCAGGGGGCGAGGCCGCCGGTGCGGACAGCGAGGCCTTCGAGCTGGGCATCCGCTTCGAGTCGGGGACGCCGGGCGACAAGGGGTCCGATGCCAAGGTCAGGGTCGGCCCCGGGCTGGCGCTGGTGACGGCGGCTCACCGGCTGGGGGAGGCGGTCGCGGACACCGCGGCCGGGCTCGGGAAGCTGGTGACCGGCCAGGTGTCGTTCAGGAACGTCGGCGGGCCGATCATGATCTACGGCATCGCCGGGAAGGCTGCGCAGGCAGGGCTCGACTACTTCCTCAACCTCATGGCGCTCATCTCGGTGAACCTCGGGCTCATCAACCTGGTGCCCATCCCGGCGCTGGACGGCTTCCAGCTGCTCTCGGCCGCGTGGGAGGCGGTGCGGCGTCGGCCCATCCCGATGCGGGCGCGGGAGATCGCCAACGCGGTGGGCATCGTGGCGCTCATCGTCCTGATGGTCCTGGTCTGCGTCAACGACCTCACGCGCTGAGGCCTCGCGTTGTCGGTCCGGGAGCGGAGCGTCACCTCCTCCGGAGCTCCGCGCGCGCCCGCGGGCCGGGTGCGGTGGGCCTGGCTCGTGCTCTTCCTGGGGGTGGCGTGCGCACGGAACCTGCGTCCGGACGGGGCGGGCGAGGAGGGCGAGGCGTCGTGGTACGGCCCCGGGCTCTACGGCCGGAAGACCGCCAGCGGGGAGGTGCTGCGGCAGGGGACGCTCACTGCCGCCCATCGGACGCTGCCGTTCGGGACGTGCCTCCGGGTCACCAATCTGGAGAACGGGCAGGTGGTGGAGGTCCGGGTGAACGATCGCGGCCCGTACGCAGGCAATCGGATCGTCGACCTGTCGGAGGCGGCGGCGCGCGCGCTGGGGATGCACGGTCGAGGCGTCACCCGAGTTCGGCTCGAACGCTGCGGGGGAAGCACGGACCTGGACCGGCCTGGCGGCGAGATGGTGTCGGCGAGATGGTGTCAGACACCTCTGACGCGCGTTCAATGGTTGCGTCGGCGCGGCGGAGCGCGCAAAGCAACCCCTCCCCTCGATGATCGTCGCGCTCGACAGCTCCACGCTCACCCTCTCCCTCGCCGTCGGGCGACCGGGTGAGTCCGGGCCACTGCTGGCCGAGCGCCACGGTCCGCCGGCGAGGATGAGCGACCTCTTGCCCGGGGCGCTCCTCGACCTTCTCGCGCGGGCGGGGCTCACCCTGGCCGACATCCGCGGCTTCGCGGTGGGGCTCGGCCCGGGGAGCTTCACCGGCCTCCGCATCGGGCTGGCGACGGTGAAGGGTCTCGCGTACGCCCGTCGCCTCCCGGTGACCGGCGCATCGTCCCTCGCCGCGCTCGCCCTGGAGGGGCCCGAGGGTGTCCCGCTGGCCGCCGTGGCGGTCGCGCGGCGCGGGGAGCTCTACCTCGGCCGCTATCGCCGCAGCAGCGCGCAGGTCGAGGCGCTCGCGGCCGAGGAGGCCTGCACCGAGGGCGACCTCGCGCGCTGGCTCGCCACCGAACCCACCGCGCGCGTGCTCGGTCCCGCGGTGCACGAGGTGCGCGAGGCGCTGCTCGCCGGGGGCGTCCCCGCGTCCTGCCTGCTGGAGACGCCGGACATCCCGTCGGCGTGGGCCGTGGCGCTGCTCGCCGGCGAGCTGCCCCCGTTCGACGTCCAGTCTCTCTCGGCGCTGGAACCGCACTACGTCCGCGCCTCGGAGGCCGAGCGCAACCCGAGGTTCCCACCGCTGCCCGGCCCGGCGCCGGCGGCTCGCATTCGCGGCGAGGAGGCCTGAGCGATGGACCGAAGCTGGGAGGTGGCAGTGGTGGGGGCCACGGGCGTGGTGGGGCGCGAGCTGGTGGGAGCGCTGGCCCAGTCCGGACACCCGGCCGAGCGGGTGCGCCTGCTGGCCTCGGAGCGCTCCGCGGGCGAGGAGCTCCCGTTCGGCGACGTGACGCTCGAGGTGGAGGTCGCCAGCGCCGACGCCCTCCGGGGCACCCGGCTGGTGTTCCTCGCCACTCCGGCGGACGTGTCCCGGACGCTGGCCCAGGTGGCCGAGGCGGCCGGGGCGGTGGTGGTGGACACGAGCCGGGCCTTCGTCTCGGACCTCAGGACGCCGGTGGTCTTTCCGCGCGTCCCGGGGGCCGGGCTGGAGCGGCGGCAGGGCGCGCGGCGCTTCCGCGTGCCTGGGCCCGTGAGCCAGGCGCTCCTTGCCTGTCTCGAGCCGCTGCGCGCGGCAGCCGGTCTCCGCGAGGTGCACTGCTCGGCGTTCGTCTCCACCTCCTCGGCGGGCAAGGACGGCGTCGCCGAGCTGGAGCAGCAGACGGCGGGGCTCCTCGCCTCACGCGAGCTCGAGCCGACGCACTTCCCGCACCGGATCGGGTTCAACCTCGTGCCGCAGGTCGGCCCCTTCAGCGAGGGCAGTGGCTCGACGCTGGAGGAGCTCGCCTGGCGCGCGGAGACGGGGCTCCTGTGGGGCCGCGCAGCGCCGATCCTCGACGGCACGGCGGTGTGGGTGCCGACGTTCTACGGAGACCTGGTGCTGATCCACGCCCGCCTGGGGCGGGCAATGACCCCCGCCGAGGCGCGGCAGCTGCTCCGGGCCGCGCCGGGGCTCAAGGTCCTCGATGTCCCCGCCGAGCGCGTCTACCCCATGCCGATGCTGGTGACCGCGGACGATGCCATCCACGTCGGGCGCATCCGGGCGTTCGCCGGCAGTCGGGATGCGCTGGAGCTGGTCGCGGCCATCGACAACGCCGGCGCCACCGCCCGGCTCTGCCTCGAGGTGGCCGAGCTGGTGACCCGGGCGCCTGTGACAAATTGACAGAGAGACCCTGCGGCGGCTGTCGCGTTGACCGTCCCGCCCCGGCCCCTGCCCCCGGGGTGCGGGGCGCGACAGCTGGCCTCGCCCTTGCTATCCCTCGGGCGGATGCCCACACGACTTCGCGCGGGACTGGTGGTCCTCGTGCTTGCCAGCCCCGCCGCCCTGGCGCAGACGGTGTCCCTGGGGTTCGCCGGGGGCACCCTCACTACGGACACGGTCAACCAGGCGGACTGCAACAACAACGCCGCGTACCGGGTGACGTGGAGCGCCAGCGGCCTGGGCTCCTCGAACGTCTGCAACAACCTGCAGATCTTCGTGACCAACAGCACCAGCTGCCCGGAGACGCCGACCACGTCCACGACGGACGGCGGGACGGGGGACATCATCCTCGGGACCGTCGGCATCACCGACCTCGCGGCGGGCAGCGGGACGCTGGACAGCCAGCAGTTCCGGGACATGCCGGCGCTCGGAGGCAACTGCCCCGACGGAGTGGACGTCAGCAACGCGGTCTGCGCCTCGGTGAACTACCGGGCGGTGGGCGCGACCAGCTGCAGTCCGCTGAACAGCTCCACCACCGTCACTGTGCGCTACGACGCGAAGCCGCCCGTCCCGCCGACGATGAGCCTGGTCGCGCAGGACTCGGTCATCGTGGTCCAGCTCGGGGACAACGGCGAGTCCAGCCTCTCGTTCTACCGGGTGCAGTACCACGCTCAGCTCTCGGGTGACGCCGGGTTCGTCTGGTACTCCGTGCCCGATCTCGCGGCGACGAAGACCAGCCAGTCGATCACCGGGCTCACCAACGACCAGCCCTACGTCGTCCGGGCCTTCTCGCTGGACGAGGTCGGGAACCTCTCTGCAGCCACCGACGAGCAAATCGCCATCCCGCTGGCCTCCAACGGCTTCTGGGGCGAGTACAAGGCCGCCGGCGGCCACGAGCTCGGGGGCTGCAACGCCGCGGACGCGACCGTCCCCTCGATCGTCGGTGCGCTGGCGGTGCTCGCCACGCTCCTCTGGAGGCGGCGATGAGGCTCGCCGCGCTCCTGGTCCTCCTGGCCGCGACGGAGGTCTTGGCCCAGACGGTGGTGCAGCTCAAGCCGCCACCCCCGCCCGAGCCCAGCGTGGGGTTCCTGTTCGAGCTGAAGATGGGGACGCTCATCCCCCGCGTCGGAGACGAGAAGGGGCTCACCTCCAACCCCTACGAGACCATCTTCGGGAACAAGAGCATGCTGTACGGGGGCGGTGAGTTCGACTTCATCGCCTGGCACGGCTACGGCGCGGTGAGTGTCGGGTTCGCCGCCGGCTACACCGAGAAGTACGCCCCGGCGCTGCTGGTGACCAACGACGAGAGGAACGGACAGCCGGCCAACGAGAAGACGGCGCTGATCCTCTTCCCGCTCCGGCTTCCGGTGGCCTACCGGTTCGACGTCACCTGGTCACGGTGGCGGATCCCCTTCGTGCCGTACGTCAAGGTCGCCCTGCTGGCGACGCCCTGGCGGGTGACGAAGGGCGGCGCCACCGAGGTGGTAAACGGCCAGAGCGGGGCGGGTCTCAAGTGGGGCTACGGCTTCACCGGCGGCGTGGCGTTCGTGCTCGACGTTCTCTCGACCCAGATGGCGAAGGACCTGACCAACGACACCGGCATCCGCCACAGCTACATCTTCGCCGAGTACAACGTGGACCAGCTGACGGACTTCGGGAAGGTGGGCCTGAACCTCTCGGCCCGCTACTTCACCTTCGGGCTCGGCTTCGAGTTCTAGCATGGCGCTCACCGTCCTCTACTTCGCCTCGGCCCGGGAGCGCGCCGGTACGGTGCAGGAGACGGTGGACTGGGAGGGCGGCCCCGTGCGGCAGCTGCTCGAGCAGCTCGCGGTGCGGCACCCCGAGCTGCGGTCGCTGCTCCCGCATCTCCGGGTTGCGGTGAATCAGGAGTTCCAGTCGCTGGACGCAGCGGTCCCCGACCGGGCCGAGGTGGCGCTGGTGCCCCCGGTCGCGGGTGGCTCGGACTGCTTCCGCCTGTCGGACGCGCCGCTGGATCTGGAGGAGGTGGTACGCGCCGTCGGCGGACCCGAGCGCGGCGGGCTGGTCACCTTCACCGGCACGGTGCGCTCCGAGACCCGGGGCCGTCGCGTTCGCGCGCTGAGCTACGAGGCCTACCCGGGGATGGCCGAGCGCTCGATGGCGGCGATCGGCCGGGAGATCGAGGCCCGCTGGCCGGGCAGCCGCGCGGCCATCGTGCACCGGGTCGGAACCCTCGTCCCCGGCGATGCTGCAGTGGTCATCGCCGTCTCCGCGCCGCACCGCGCCGCGGCCTTCGAGGGCTGTCGCCAGGCCATCGAGCGGCTCAAGGCCGACGTCCCCATCTGGAAGAAGGAGCGTTTCGAGGACGGCGAGGAGTGGGTCGGCCTCGGGCCGTAGCGGCGAGAAGTCCCGGGACTCCTCGCCGTGACCGCGGCACCGTTCCCCACGCGTGCCTCGTCGGGCTGCCGCGTCGCTGCCTACTTCTTGGGCGGCGGCGCCGGAGCGGGCGCTGGTGCCGGAGCTGCGGCTGGAGCGGGGGCCGCCGCTGGAGCGGGGGCGGCCGCCGCTGCCGGCGCGGGCGTCGGCGCGGGCTTCGCCGCGGCCTTGGCAGCCGAGGACAGCGCCTTGCACCCCTCGCTCAGCTCGTCGTGATGCTGGGTGAGGCAGTCCGCGATCTTGCCCTTGGAGTGGGGCACGTCTGCGCAGAACTTCGCGATGTCTTCCTTGCACTCGGCGCCACTTGCACGGACGTCGGCGAGCCGCGCGCGACAGCTGTTGGAGAGCTCACTCTCGTGCTCGGCCAGGCAGCGATACAGCCGGCCCGAGCCGGGCTGGACGTCCGCGCAGAACGTCTCGGCGTCCTGCTTGCAGGGGGAATTCGGCTTCACCGCGACCACGGGGGGTGCCGCTGCCGCGGGTGCTGCTGCCGCGGGTGCTGCTGCCGCGGGTGTTGCTGCCGCGGGTGCCGCTGCCGCGGGTGCCGCTGCCGCGGGTGCTGGCTGGCCGGCGGCCGGGGCCGGGGCTGGCGGCTTCGTTTGCGCTGCCACCAAGCCTGCGACAAGACAGGCTCCGAGAATCACGCTCCGACGCATGCTCATGTCAAGTCCTCCCCTGTCCCTCGAGACTCCGGGAACAAGCGAAGCTCCCAGGAGCGTTCGGCCCTGGGCCATCGGACCAAGGTCTCATGGAAGGGATCGAGCGGCAGCGGCCCAAATGAGGGCCTTGCGGGGAGGGCCACAACGGACACGACGGAAGGCGACGGGTGAAGAGGAAGCCCCCGCGGAAGGTGATCCGGGGCGTGCTGAGCCCCTTCGAGCGCGCGTCCGAGGTTCTCTTCGGGCTCATCATGGCCCTGACCATCACCGGTGCGCTGAGCGTGGCGCACGCCACGGCGCACGAGACCCGGGCGCTCTTCGTCAGCACCCTGGCCTGCAACGTCGCCTGGGGCATGGTGGACGCGGTGATGTACGTCCTGAACGCGGTCTTCGAGCGGGGCCGTCGCGCGCTCCTCGCCCGGGCCCTCCGGGAGCACGCCGACCAGGTCGGGGCCAGCGAGCTGCTCACCGAGGTCCTGCCCGAACCCTTCGTCGGTGCGCTGCGCGGGACGGAGGTCGAGTCGCTGCGGCAGCGGATCATCGGACACCCCGACCTGCCCGCCCGTCCCGGGGTGCACGGCGACGACCTGCTCGGCGCGCTCGGCGTCTTCCTCCTGGTCGTGGCGAGCACCTTCCCGGTGGCGCTGCCCTTCCTGGTCATCGACGACGCCACGGCGGCGATGGCGATCTCCCGCGCCCTCTCCCTGGCGCTGCTCTTCTTCAGCGGCGTCGCCGTGGGCCGGTTCGCGGGACTGCGCCCGGTGAGCGTCGGCCTCGCGATGCTGGGCATCGGCGTGGTGCTGGTCGGGGCCGTCTCGGCGCTGGGCGGATGAGTCGCCGGCGGACGCGACCGTGGGCGGTGCTGCTGGCCTTCCTGCTCCCGGCAGGGTCCCTGGCGCAGGAGGCTGCCTCGCTCGAGGAGGTCCAACCTTGGTCCTTCGGTGCCGCGCTCTCCTGGTACTTCGTCCCCGAGCAGGTGAACTTTGGGGTGCCCACGGTCACCGCAGACCACGGGCCCCTCCACCTCGAGGCGCGCTACAACTACGAGGCGCTGCGCACCGGCTCGGCGTTCATCGGCTGGAACTTCGAGTTCGGAGAGACGGTCACGTTCGGACTGACCCCCATCCTCGGCTGCATGTTCGGGGACGCGGGCGGACCGGTCCTCGGGCTGGAGCTCGCGCTCGGCTGGGGGCCGCTTTCCTGGAGCTCGGACATCGAGTGGGCGACCGACGTGCAGGGAGGCACGGGCGGGTTCCTGTACGCCTGGTCCGAGATGGACCTCAGGCCGTGGAAGTGGCTCCGCGTGGGCGTCGTCGTCCAGCGCACCCGCCTGTTTCACACCGCGCGGGAGGTGGTGCTCGGGCCCATGCTCGGGGTGACCTTCTGGAAGCTGGACCTCACCGCGTACTGGTTCCAGCCGGGGGGGATCGACCCATTCTTCGTCGCCTCCATCGGCCTCCATTTCTGAGCGCCGGTCGAGGGCGCAAGGATTGCGGCCTGGACCCACGTCCAGGGCGGGCGGCGCAAATTCGTGGGCCTGACGCGCTCGTTTCCCGGGGCGGCGAGCTGGCACGCGTCGTGAAATTCGGGTGGGCGTGACCATCTCCACCGCTTCGGGGTCGGCGTCCGAGCACCGCTGGCCACGGGTGTGGGTGCTCGACGAGGACCGGGGGCTGTGCGCGAAGCTCGAGCGCTTGATCCGGGCCCTGGCGCTCGAGGTGGCGACGTTCGAGGATGCCGAGCCGCTCCTCGCCCGCTGGAACAGCGAGAGGCCCAATTGTCTGGTGCTCGGCCTCGGTCCGCGGCAGGGCCTGGGGCTCCAGCTGCTCGAGGAAGCCAAGGTCACCGGAGAGCACGTCGCCGTCGTCCTGGTCAGCCGCTCTGCGGACGTGGCGACCACCGTCCGGGCGATGAAGCAAGGGGCGGTGGACGTGCTGGAGCGACCGGTGGACCTCGGCGCGCTGCTCGCCGCCGTGGTGCGTGGCCTGGCCCGGGACGCCGAGTGGCGTGAGGCCCGGAACAAGGTCGCGGCGGCCACCCAGCGCCTGGACGCCCTGACCCCGCGGGAGCGCGAGGTCTTCGGCCTGGTCGCCAGTGGGAAGCCGAACAAGCGGATCGCCGCCGAGCTCGGGACGAGCGAGAAGACCATCAAGGTCCACCGGGGCCGGGTGATGCACAAGCTCGGGGCGAGCTCGGTGGTGGACCTGATCCGTCTCATCGAGCAGGTTGAAGCGGTTCCGGCCTGAGCGACGGCGACGCCAGACGCGCCGCGGCGCGGGGTCAACGCCCGAGCGTCACCGACAGCACCTGCCGGACCTCGCCGTAGGCGAGCCAGGCCACCGCTGCCACTCCGGCCAGGAGGCTCAGCATCTGCAGCAAGGTCTGCACCCGTCCGTCGACCGGGCGCCCCATCGCCGCCTCCCAGAGGGTGAGCAGCATGCGGCCGCCGTCGAGGGCCGGGAGCGGCAAGAGGAAGAAGAGGGCCAGCGCCAGGGAAAGCGCGGCCAGCGCCCGGACCAGCGCGTCGGCGCTCGTGCCCGCCGCCTCCGCGGCGCTCCACACCAGCGCCCCCGCGGTGTGGTTCCGCGCCGACCCGCCCCAGGGCTGGGCGAGCAGCTCGCCGGCCTCCCGGACGATGCGCTCCAGGACCACCCCGGTGTGCAGCACCGCCCGCCACAGAGCCTGTGCGGGCCGGAGGCGCTCGAACTGGTAGAGCTGCCGGAGGCCGATGCGGGCGTGTCCATCCGCGTCGAGCTCGGGCTCGACTCGCAAGGTGAGCGTCTCGGCCCCCCGGGCGACGGTCACCGTGGCCGAGCCGTCTGCGTCGCGGGTCAGGGCCTCGACCAGCTCGGACCACCGCTGGACCGGGTCCTCGTCCACCGAGACGATGCGGTCACCCGGCCGGAAGCCCGCGCGCGCGGCCGGCGACCCCGGCTCCACGGCACTCACGATCATCCCCACGGGGTGGTGTGTTCCCGCGGTGAAGAGGCCGGCCAGGAGCAGCACCGCCAGGCCCCAGCTCCCCAGCGGGCCGGCGGCGAAGATGGCCACCCGGCGTCCGGCCGAGAGCGCGGCGAACGGGACGCCGGACGCACGCGCCGCGTCGTGAGGGTTCTCGCCCTCGAGCCTGAGCCAGCCCCCGAAGGGAATCGCCCCGAGGGTCCAGCGCTGACCGAGCGCGCGGAACCCGAACAGCGGGGGGCCGATCCCGAAGGAGAAGACGACTGCCCGGGTGCCGAAGACGCGCGCCGCGAGGAGGTGCGCCAGCTCGTGGACCGTCAGGAGCACGCCCAGGGCGAGCAGCGCGAGAAGGGCTCGCATGGGGTCTGCCGGGAAGCGTACCAGCGGGGCGGCCGCGGCGGGGCGGACGATTGAAGCATTGCCGCCCCGTCTCTAGACTCGCCAGCCCCCTCGGATGAACGCACGGATGGCACTCGTGGTCCTCGCCTCTTCCCTGATCGGCTGTGGTGGACGGACGCACGTCCAGGACGAAGGGTGCTATGCCCTGATCCCCGTGCGGCCCTCAGGAATCATCCGGGACGAGTGCCAGCTCCTCGCCGACGCGGCCGCGAACCTCGGGGCACGGCTCATCCGGTCGGGGAACGTGGTGGAGATCGACTTCCGCTTCTCCAGCCCGAGCCAGGGTGAGCTGCTCGACGTCTCGATGGCCGGCCAGTTCGCCTACGGCGAAGAGACTTTCAGCGCCGACGGAACGGCGGCGAACGTCCTGCTGCCCATCGGGGGCCAGGCCTGTCAGCTTCAGCTGGTGGACGTGCACTTGGACGCCACCACCACGGACTCGACCCGTTTCTCGGGGGAGGTCCGCATCATGACATCGACGCCCAGACCGGAGACCTGCATCTGTCAGGCCTGGTTCGAGTACGAGGCCGGTTTGAGCGCCACCACCAGCGTCTGTCCCTGAACGAGAAAGAGGAGCGTCGCCATGGCCGACTCACCCTCCCAGGAGATCACCTCGGTCCTGACCGAGGGCCGCGTCTTCCCGCCCCCACCTGAGTTCTCGCGCCGGGCACACATCAAATCGATGGAGCAGTACCGCGAGCTGGCCGCGCAGGCCGACCGCGACCCCGAGGGTTACTGGGGTGCGCGCGGCAAGGAGGAGATCTTCTGGAAGACGCCATTCCAGAAGGTCATGGAGTGGAAACCGCCATTCGCCAAGTGGTTCATCGGCGGAACGACCAACCTCTCGTACAACTGCCTCGACCGGCACCTCGCCACCCACGGCGGCAAGACGGCGCTGATCTTCGAGGGCGAGCCCGGTGACCAGCGCCAGCTCACCTACCGGGAGATGCACGCCGAGGTGTGCAAGCTGGCGAACGGTCTCAAGTCGCTCGGCGTCAGGAAGGGGGATCGGGTCGGCATCTACCTGCCGATGATCCCCGAGGCGGCCATCGCCATGCTGGCCTGTGCCCGGATCGGCGCGGTGCACTCGGTGGTGTTCGGTGGATTCTCGTCCGAGGCGCTCCGGGAGCGGATGAACGATGCCGGGGCGAAGGTGGTCATCACCTCCGACGGCGGATGGCGGAAGGGCGCGGCGGTCCCGTTGAAGGTGAACGTGGACGCGGCCCTCCCGGAGATGACCACCGTGGAGAAGGTCATCGTCGCCCAGCGCACCGCAAAGGCCTCCCCGGCCAAGGGCCCGAAAGACATCCTCTGGAATGAGCTGGTGTCCGGGCAGTCGGCGACGTGCGAGCCCGAGTGGGTGGACAGCGAGCACCCGCTGTTCATCCTCTACACCTCGGGCTCGACCGGGAAGCCGAAGGGTGTGCTGCACACCACCGGCGGCTATTCGGTGTACGTCTCGCTGAGCACCCGCTGGGTGTTCGACCTCAAGGACTCCGACGTCTACTGGTGCACCGCGGACGTGGGCTGGGTCACCGGGCACAGCTATGTGGTCTACGGCCCGATGCTGAACCACGGGACGGCGTTCATGTACGAGGGCGCGCCCACCACCCCGGGGCCGGACCGCTTCTGGGACATGATCGAGCGGCACAAGATCTCGATCCTCTACACCGCGCCCACGGCGATCCGCGCGTTCATGCGGCTCGGGGACGAGCACCCCGAGAAGCACGATCTGTCGAGCCTGCGGCTGCTGGGCACGGTGGGTGAGCCGATCAACCCCGAGGCCTGGATCTGGTACCGCCAGGTCATCGGGGGAGGGCGCTGCCCCATCGTCGACACCTGGTGGCAGACCGAGACCGGCGGAATCATGGTGACCCCCCTCCCCGGCGCGACGCCGACCAAGCCCGGGAGCGCGACTCTGCCGCTCCCCGGCATCAGGTCCGAGGTGCTGGACAGGGACGGCAAGCCGGTGCCGCTCGGCTCGGGCGGCAAGCTGTTCATCACCCGGCCGTGGCCGGCGATGCTCCGTACCTTGTACGGAGACCCCGACCGCTACGAGAAGACGTACTTCAGCGAGATCCCCGGCATCTACTTCACCGGTGACGGCGCGCGAATCGACCAGGACGGCTATCTCTGGGTGATGGGCCGGGTCGACGACGTGGTGAACGTCGCCGGTCACCGCCTGGGAACCGCCGAGGTGGAGAGTGCGCTGGTCTCGGAGGGCCGCGTCGCCGAGGCGGCGGTGGTGGGCCGTCCGGACGAGCTCAAGGGCACGTCGCTGGTCGCGTTTGTGACGCTGAAGAAGGGCATCGAGCCGACGGCGGCGATCAAGCTGGCGCTCTCGGCCCACGTGGCGAAGGAGATCGGGGCCATCGCCCGTCCGGACGAGATCCGCTTCGCGGAGGGGCTACCCAAGACCCGCTCCGGGAAGATCATGCGCCGGCTGCTCCGGGACGTGGCCGCCGGAAAGCAGACCACCGGGGACACCACGACGCTCGAGGACCTCAACGTCCTCGCCGCGCTCCGGAAGGACGACGAATAGAGCGGGGCGGGCGACCGGCGCGCGCAAGGTGCACGCGCGCGCCGGCCACGCCTGCGCGCCCCCCCCTCGCCCGGTGCGAATCGAGCACCCGCGTGTGTCCGCCCGCGCTGCCGTCGTCCTCCACCCCGCCGTGGGGCCGGCCGGCGGGGTCGCACCTCAGGGCCGCTCGTCGACCTCGCAGTCCTTCGCCACCCGGAACCCGTCGAGGAACCGATCCACGTCCGGCGCCGCTCCGCGCCACATCGCCATCAGGGTGTACACGCACTGGCCCGCGGCCAGGACCTGGATCCGGATCTCCAGCCCCTGGGCATGGAAGGCGCAGGTCTGGGCCGGTCGGCCGTCGGACCGCGTCCCGCGCGCGTCAGCGGCGATCTGGTAGGACCGCGCCCGGGCGAACTCGGCGCAGAAGCCGTCCAGCACGCCCTGGGGGTCCAGCCGCCGTCCCGGAGCGGGACGCCGGCGCTGCACCAGGAAGGCCTGGTCCTCGGTGCTGCGGGACTCGATGGAGAGCAGCCGCTGGTTGCCCTCGATCCGTTCGGCCTCGACGCGAAGTGGAGGCGGGAGCTCGGCGCTGAAGCTCCCGTCCGGCGCCTCGTACCGCGGCCACGTCGGCTTGCAGCCGGCAGCGGCCACCAGGAGTCCCAGCGCGAGCCGCCGTCCCCGGCGCTCAGCCATGGCGTGAGAGGCGCATCACCGCGGCCTCCAGCAGCGCGGCGATGCCCCGCTTCGAGGTGTGGACCAGCTTCCGCCGGAGCGGCGGCGGCGCACCGGAATAGAGCGTGCTGACCCGGTGGTCGAGCTCCGAGCCGCCCCAGAGCAGCACCAGATCGGCCCAGTCGAGATCGAGCCGGGCCTGGGCCAGGGTGCGCCGCTCGGTGCCGTCGACCAGCCGGAGCTGGAGGCGGCCGGAGAGCGCATCGCGCAGCTCCTCGCGCACCGAGGGCGAGCCGCCGACGATGGCCAGCCGGCGGATGCCGGCGCCCTCGCACGCGATCAGCAGCGCCTCCTCCGCCCGCCGGTTGTCGGAGCCGCCACAGGAGGCACAGGCGATCCGGTGGGCGGTGCGCACCGGCGTCCTCCCCGAGCGCGAGGCGGCGGCGCCGCAGGCCGGGGTCGCGCAGTGCTTGAACAGCCGTTCCTCGAGCACTGCCCGGGCACGGTCCTCCTTCTCCGTGCTCATCCGCGCCTTGCCCGCACGGGTCAAGCCGACCGCCTCGAGCACCTCGCGGGCGGCTGCCCTGCCGTCGGGCAGATCGAAGCCCTCGGCCGAGAGCCAGGCGTCGATGGCGACGTCGTGGCTCACGGGCCGGATGGTTCCGGGGGAACCGGCGGCGCCTCGAAGAGCAGCTCCTGGATGGGGTCGAGCCCGAGCGCCTGGCGCACCGGGGCGAAGCTCCGGCGATGGATGGGGCAGGCGCCGAGCGTCCGGAGCGCGGTCTCGTGCTGCGGCGTGGGGTAGCCCTTGTGCGCCGCGAAACCGTAACCCGGGTACCGGGTGTCGAGGTCGGCCATGTGCGCGTCCCGGGTCGTCTTGGCGATGATCGACGCCGCGGCGATGGTGAGCGAGAGGGCGTCTCCATGCACGATGCCCCGCTGCGGCACCGGACACTCGGGGATGCGGCGGGCGTCCACCAGGACGAAGCTCGGCGATGGACACAGCCCGAGCAGCGCACGGCGGAGGGCGAGGAGGCCCGCGTGGTAGATGTTGAGCCGGTCGATCTCCTCGACCACCGCGACCCCCACCGCCCAGCCCACCGCGTCGCGCTTCAGCTCCGCGGCCATTCGCTCGCGCGTCTCGGCGTCGAGCACCTTGCTGTCGTCGATGCCACGCAGCCTGTAGCTCCGGGGGAGGATGACCGCCGCCGCCACCACCGGGCCGGCCAGGGGTGCCATCCCGGCCTCGTCGACTCCGGCGACGTGCAGGTGCCCAGCCTCCCAGAGCTCGACCTCGAACCGGAGGAGGTTCCTGAGCCGTTGTCCCTCGGAGCGGTTCTTCTCCCGCCGCGCCCGGATGGCGCGCGCCAGCTCTCGCGCGGCCCGCCGCTCGTCCTGCTCCAGCGCCTCGAGGAGCCCGTCGGGGACCGGACGTCCACGGGTGAGGAACCGCTCCCGGAGCTGGCCGATGGGCTGGGCGAGGAACCGCTCGAGGTCGGACATCGGGTCGGGCGGGAACGCTACACGCGCGGGCCGACAGCCTGGAAGTGTCTCCGGGTGCCAGTCCTCGGGGATGCTCGGGGCACGGGGGCGCGCGCGCTCAGGCGGGACTGTCCAGAGGCGCCCCGACCCACTGCTCGAACGCGGCGCGCTGGACGTCGGTCGGCGACTCGACCGGCGCGAGCCACACCGCGTCCTCGGGTCGGCGCTCCAGCGTCACCGGCACCTCCACCAGGAGCTCACGGCGGAACACCGAGACCCGGAGCACCTCGCCGGGGCTCCGATCGTCCGCCCGCGAGACCAGCGCCGTGGCGTCTCCCTTCACCCCGTCGACGGCGATGACCTCGTCGTCCGGGTAGAGGCCGGCCGTCTGCGCCGGGGAACCCTCGAGCACGCTGGCGATGGTGCTGCCGCGGGCGACGATGCCGGTCCAGCCGCGGGCCCGGGTGTCGCCTTCCTTCAGCCGGGGTGGCGTGCCGCCCTTGTCGCCCGCCGACTCACGGATGCGGGTGCGGACCCGCAGGCCCACGTGCTCGAGCATCGAGGTGTCCAGCTCGTCGGTGCTGCGGAGCGCACGATCGAAGAAGGACTTCAGATCCGAGCCGGCGACCTCCGACGCCGCAGCCTCCACGCCGTCCTCCGCCACGCCCTTGCCGTCGCCGTACCGGCTCCAGAGCAGCCGCATCACGTCGTCGAGGCTCCGGGCGTCGCGGGTGCGGCGCCGGATCTCGAGATCCAGGCACAGCGCCACCAGCTCGCCCTTGAGGTAGTACGAGACCGCGCTGTTCGGAGTGTGCTCGTCCGGCCGGTAGTACTTCACCCAGGCGGTGAGGGAGGCCTCCTCGAGCGTCTGCACCCGCCGCCCTGGCGTCGCGGCGAGCGCGGAGAACGCCTCTCCGAGCCGCACCAGGTATCTTGCCGGGGTCATCCGCCCGGCCCGGCGCACGAGCAGGTTGTCGTAGTACGAGGTGATGCCCTCGAAGGCCCAGAGCAGGCGGGTGTAGTTCTCGCCCGCGTAGTCGAAGGGGACGAAGGCGCGCGGCCTCAGCCGCTTCACGTTCCAGAGGTGGAAGTACTCGTGCGAGGCGAGGGTGAGGAAGTCCTCCCACCCCTTGGGGGTGGAGATCTGCGCCCGGGGGTAGATGAGGGCGGTCGACGCCGCGTGCTCGAGGCCACCGCGACCCTTGTCCACCAGGTAGAGCAGGAAGAGGTACCGGGGCATCGGGAGCCCGCCCCAGAGCGCCGCCTCGGCGTCGCACACCGCCGCGAGGTCGGCGGCGAGCTTGCTCGCGTCCACGGGGCCCCCCCAGACCACCACCTCGTGCGGGACGCCGCCGGCATCGAAGCGGATGGGGCGGTGAGGGCCGACCTCCACCGGGCTGTCCACCAGGACGTCGTAGCTCGGCGCCTCCCAGCCGCCGTCGGTGCGCTCCAGGGCGGTGAAGACGCTCCACCCCGGCGGCGCGTCGACCGCCAGGTGGTGCGGGCGGTCCCGGAGGGACTCGGCGTAGAGGAAGAGAGTCGCGCCGTTGAAGAAGCCGTGCGTCCCATCGAGGTGGCTGGTCCGGACGGTGAGCTCGTTGGCGTAGACGCAGTAGCGCACTCGCACCGGGCGCCCGTGCGGCCGCAACCGCCAGGTGCGCTTGTCCACGCGCTCGACCGGTACGCGTTCTCCGCGCTCGTCCGACGCGGAGAGCTCCTGGACGTGGCGGGCGTACTCGCGGACGAGATAGCTGCCGGGCGTCCAGACCGGCAGCACGAGGTCCAGCACGTCGGTCGCGGGGAACTGGGCCTCGACCTCGAAGAGGTGCGAGTGAGGCCGGGACATCGAGACCCGGTAGCGGACCGCTTCGGTCATGCGCACCGTCTAGCAGAAACTAGCGGACCCACACCGCCGGCCGAGCCCGGCCGCCGACCGTCACGGTGGGCCAGCGCGGGTCCAGGGTGACGACCTCCAGGGTGCCGTCTGGATGCACGAGCACGGTGTCCTCGGACTTGGCGCCGGGGAGCGAGGGGTTCCAGGCGACCGCGGCCCCCGCGGGCAGGGTGGAGGCGTCCGACGGCGTGGCGACGCGCTCGCGCGCCAGGTAGCCGGTGGGACCGCCCTGGTGGTGCGCGCGCCAGGCCTCGGGCTGGCCCACCCGTGCATACGCCGCCTGGATGCGCGCGAGCACGGCGCCCAGCATCGCGCCTGGACGGCTCGCTTCGAACGCCGCGGCCTCGACCTCCAGGACGGCGGCGTCGGCGACGCGGTCCTCGGCCATCGGCGTGCCGAAGGCGACCAGCCGGGTACAGCAGGCGTAGAGACCGGCGCGGCGCGCGCAGACGACCGCCATGGCCCGCCGCCCGAGCACCCGGTCCGCCGCGCTGGGATGCCGCCACCGCCAGAGCCGCCCGGCGTCCCCGACCAGGACCAGCGCCGGGTCGATTCCCTGATCGACCAGCCCGGCGTGAATGGAGGCCGAGAGCCGCTGCCCGGTCCAGGTCGGCTCGGCGACGGAGAGCGCGTCGGTGAGAACCCCCGCGGCCTCGGTCCCGAGCGAGCGAACCCGGTCCTGCTCCTCGGGCAGCAACGCCCACCGGCTCCGCACGAATCCTTCCGGCAGCGGCCGCTCGTCCCGCGAGGGCCGATCCGAGGCGATGGGCCCCGCGCCGGCGCGCTCGCGCACCAGGCGCTCGCGGGCCTCGGGGCGTTCCCACGGGTGGGCCACCACCGACCAGGCCGAGGAGACCTCCTCCGTGGCGAGGCGCTCGGCTTCGATGACGTCGGTCAGGACGAACGCCCCGTCGGCGGTGAGCAGCACCTCGGCGACGCCCGTCTCGGCCGCGAGCAGCACCCGGCTCGAGCCGCCGCACGTCGCCCAGGCGAACCAGTCGATGCCGCGCAACCGGAGCGCGCCCAGACCTTCGTCCCGCAGGACGGCGCGCATGCGCTGCAGCTTGTCCTCGAGCTCAACCATTGGCGGGGACCAGCGTCACACCCCAGGGGCCGCGGCGTCGAGAGGCGAGACCGAGGGTGCTGCCGGACGGCCGGGACCGAGCACGGCCGGCTCAGCCCCCCGCACCAGGGGGACGCCTGCCGAAGCGCGCGGGGGCGCGCCAGCGATCCGGCATCTCAGCGGGCGCGGAGGAGGATCGCGCCGAAGAAGCCGTCGGTCCCGTGGCGCCCGGGGGAGAGGCGGAGGAAGTCGCCGTCGCCGACCCTGGCCCCGAGCTCCGGACCGAGGCGATCTCCCGGCGGCAGGGTGCGGAACTCCGGGTGGCGCTCGAGGAACCACGCCACCACCGCCTCGTTCTCCTCCTCGAGGATGCTGCACGTGCCGTAGACCAGGCGGCCTCCGGGGCGGACCAGCGGCGCGAACTGGGCCAGCAGTAGGTGCTGCCGCTCCACGTGCTGGGCGAGCATCTCCTCGGTGAGCCGGTAGCGCGCGTCGGGCTTGCGGCGGAACGTCCCCGTCCCGCTGCACGGGGCATCGACCAGCACCCGATCCGCTCGTTCCACCAGGTCGGCGAGCGCCGGCGCGACCTCCGGACCGAGAGGGGGGACGGGCCGGATCCGGACGTTGTGCACGCCGGCGCGCCGGGCACGCCGCTTCAGCTCCTCGAGCCGCCGGGCATCCACGTCGAGCGCGAAGAGCTCGCCGCGGTTCCCCATCTGCGCCGCGAGCTGGAGCGTCTTTCCACCGGCGCCGGCGCACGCGTCGACCACCCGGGTGGGCGGCGCGTCCACGAGCAGGCCCAGGAGCTGGCTGCCCTCGTCCTGAAGCTCGAAGAGCCCGTCACGGAAGCTGGGGAGCGCGAAGGCGTTCAGCCGGGTGTCGAGGAAGAGACCCAGGGGCGACAGCGGTGTCTCGTGCGCCTCGACCCCCTCGGCGCGGAGCCGCTCCCGGAGCGCCTCGCGGGTGGTCTTCAGGAGATTCACCCGGGCAGTGAGGGGAGCCCGCTCGTTCATCGCCGCGGCCTCGGTCTCGGCCCGGTCGCCGAACTGGCGGAGGAACCGCGCGGCGAGGAAGTCCGGAAGCGAGGCTTCGAGGGCGAAGCGCTCGGGGCGGGGGAGGGCCTGAAGCGCGGCGGCAGCGGGGGGCAGCGCGTCGAGCAGTCTCGACTCGTCGGGACGAAGACCGCTGGTCCGGGCCACCCGCTCGGCGGGCTCTCCGTGGAGCACGCGCGAGGTGGCCAGGCGGAGCAGGTCCTGCTCGGTGGTGGAGCGCTGCGCGAGGTGCGCGCCCGCTCGCTCCAGGAGCGCGTCGACGGTGCGCTGGCGGCGGAGAAGGGCGTAGACCCGCTCGGCCACCGCCCGGCGCTCGTTGGAGTAGAGGTGGCGCTTCGTCCGGAGCACGTGGTCGAGCCCGCGATCGGCGAGCCAGCCGTCGTGACGCACGGCTGCGTACGCCTCCAGCGCGGCCTGGGTGACGAGGTCCTCGCGAAGGGGCCGTTCGGGCCGCTCGGTGCTGCCGTGCGGCCTGCGGTCGTGGGCGACCTCGCGTGCGGATGCTCGCGGACCGTCGCCTCGAGGCCGGCGGTGGGTCTCGCTGCCCGGGTCCGTCGGCGGCCTGGGCCCTCGCACGGCGGGGGAGCCGGAGAGGTGGCGCGGCCGGGGCTCGCGCCGGCGGCCGGAGGGCGGGCGCGGCACGGGCGTCAGTACCTCGGCATGCGGGGGTCCACGTCCGCGGCCCAACCCTCGATGCCTCCACGGAGCGAGGCCGCGGAAATGCCCACCGACTCGAGGAACGCCGCGGCGTGGTAGCTCCGAACGCCCTGGTGGCAGAGCACCACCAGGGGTCGTCCGGCCAGCTCGCGCAGCTCGTCGAGCCGCGCCGGCAGCTCGTGCATCGGCACGTGGAGCGAGCCCCGGATGGACGCGACGCGTACCTCCTCCGGGGTTCGCACGTCGACGATGACCGGTCGCTCCGCCTCGGGCCCCTCGAGTGCCCGGGCCAGCTCCCGCGCGCTCACCTCACGCACGGGCATCGGGCACCTCGCAGCGGGGGGGCTCGTCCGAGAGGGTGATGGTCGCGCCCGGACGACAGGTGGGGCACGCCGGGTCCCGCCGGACCGAGAGCTCGGCGAACCGCGTCCCCAGCGCGTCGAAGGTCAGGAGCCGACCGACCAGGGGGGTTCCGATGCCGAGCAGCAGCTTCAGCACCTCGTTCGCCTGGACCAGCCCGATGAGCCCGGGCAGCACCCCGAGCACGCCGGCCTCGGCGCACGACGGAGCCAGCTCCGGAGGGGGCGGCGCCGGGTACAGGCACCGGTAGCAGGGGCCGACACCGGGCAGGAGCGTCGTCGCCTGTCCCTCGAAGCGGTAGACGCTTCCGTGCACCAGCGGGATTCCCTCCTGCACGCAGGCGTCGTTGAGCAGGTAGCGGGTGCGGAAGTTGTCGCCTCCGTCCAGCACCACCTCGAAGTCGCGCACGATGCGCAGGACGTTCGCCGCAGTGAGCCGCTCGGCGAAGGGGACCACCCGTACCTCGGGGTTGAGCGCGGTGAGCGCGTCCCGCGCGCTGTCGGTCTTCCGCCGCCCGGCGTCCGCGCTCCGGTGGAGGACCTGGCGCTGGAGGTTGCTCACCTCGACCACGTCCGAATCGACGATGCCCAGGGTGCCGACGCCCGCGGCGGCGAGGTACAGCGCCGCCGGCGAGCCAAGGCCGCCCGCTCCGAGCACCAGCACCCGGGAGGCGGCCAGCCGCGCCTGCCCGGCCTCGCCTACCTCGGGCAGCGAGAGGTGCCGCCGGTAGCGGGCCTTCTGGTCGGGGCGGAGCTGGGTGGGGCGCACCTGCGGGAGACCGAGATCGCTCCAGCGCCCGAACCCCCCCGCCAGCGAGAACACCTGCGCATAGCCGAGCTCGAGCAGGGTGCGGCCGGCGAGCAGCGAGCGGACCCCGCTGGCGCAGTACACGACCAGCTCCCGCTCGCGGCCGACCATCCGCTCGATGCCGAGCTCGAGGTTCCCCCGCGGCACCAGCAGCGCGCCGGGGAGGTGGCCCTCGGCGGTCTCGTCCGGCTCGCGCACGTCGAGCAGCACCGGCGCATCCGGGGTCCCCAGCCGGGGTGCGACGGTCTCGGGGCCGACCTCCGGGACGGCGGCGCGGGCCTGCTCGAGCAGCTGACGGAACGTGGGCATCGGGGGCGGAGTGCGTATAACAGACCCCGGCGCAGCGGCCAGGAGGCCCCGGGAGAATGACGCTCGACGGACGGGTGGTGCTGGTGACCGGAGGAGGCATCCGGCTGGGCCGGGCCATCGTCCAGGCGCTCGCCGCGGAGGGCGCCACGCTGGCCGTCCATCACCACGGGTCGGCCGAGGCGGCGCGGGCCCTGGTGGCCGAGCTGCGCGCCAGCGGCCGGCGCGCCGAGGCGTTCCAGGCCGATCTCACCGACGATGCCCAGCTCCAGGCGCTGGTGCCGGAGGTGGAGCGCTCGCTCGGACCGGTGCACGTGCTGGTCAACAGCGCGGCGCGCTTCACCCGCGCGGCCTTTCTCGACACCGACGCGGCGACCCTCGACGGCGAGTGGCGACTCAACGCCCGGGCTCCCTTCCTGCTCACCCGCGCCGCGGCCCGGGGGATGGTGGAGCGGCGAGAAGGGGTGGTGGTGAACGTCCTCGACATCGGGGGGGCGCTGGTCCCCTGGCCGTCGTACGCGGCGTACTGCATGACAAAGGCGGCGCTGCACATGCTCACCCAGGTGCTCGCGGTCGAGCTCGCTCCCCATGTCCGGGTGAACGGCGTGGCCCCGGGCACCGTACTTCCACCCGAGTCACTCACGCCCGAGGAGCGCGAACGGCTCCGCTCGCGCATCCCGCTGCAGCGGTTCGGGACGCCGGAGGACGTGGCCCACACCGTGCGCTTCCTGGTGACCGGTCCGGACTTCATCACCGGACAGGTGGTGGCCGTGGAGGGGGGTCGGCTCCGCGGTCGCTGCTAGGCCACCGGGGTCCCCGGCAGGTCCGTGGTATCCCCGTCCCGCCATGGATATACAGGGAAGATGGATACCTCGACCGCCGCCCCCGCGGCCCCTGCCCCTGCCGCGACCCCCGCCTTCCCGCTGAAGCTCACCGCCCGCGCGGTCGAGCAGGTCAAGGCAGTGCAGAAGCAGCAGGGCTTCGAGGGGTACTACCTGTCGATCCGGGTCGCCCCGGCCGGCTGCAGTGGTTTCGGCTACGACCTGAACCTGGTCAAAGACATCTCGGCGAACGACGTGGTCGGCGAGCAGGACGGCATCCGCCTGGTCACCGACGCGCTCAGCCAGCAGTATCTGGCCGGCACCGAGGTCGACTACGTGGTTGGCACCACCGCGGCGGGGTTCAAGTTCGAGAACCCGAACGCGAAGAGCACGTGCGGGTGCGGGACCTCGTTCTCGACCTAGCCGCCCAGGACTTCGCGGAGCAGATCCGGCCTGTCGGTCATGATGCCCCCGACTCCGATCGCCACCAGCGCCCGCATGGTCTCGGGGTCGTCGATGGTCCAGACGTTGACCCAGCGGCGCAGCCGGTTGGTGGCCTCGAGGAACGGCGCGTCCACCAGGCGCACCTCGCCGTAGTCCAGCGGCATGTCCAGCACCTGGAACCTCGGGTCGTCCGGCGGCGCGGCGCCGGACTTGATGGCCAGCACGAGCTGGGTGAGCGCGTCGCGGGGGTAGAAGGCGCAGACCTCGGGGGCCGCCTCGACCAGTCGCTCGGCCAGGGGATCCAGCTCGCTCCCCAGGCACACCCTGTGGACCGCTCCCTCCGTCCGGAGCAGGCCGGCGACCGCCGCCTCCACCCCGGGCGCCTCGGCCTTGACCTCCACGTTGAGGCGGAGCCCGGGGAACGCCCGGAGCACTTCGTGGAAGGTGGGGATCCGCACGCCCTGGCCTCGGAACGGGTGCGTCCTGCCGCCGTCGGGCGAGAAGTGAACGCCGGCGTCGAGCCGCTGGAGCTCGGCGAGCGTGTGGTCGGCGATGCGTCCAGCGCCGTCGGTGCAGCGCTGGAGCGTGGGGTCGTGGGAGACGACCAGCTCGCCATCGCGTGTGGCGTGCAGGTCGAGCTCGAGCATGTCGGTGCGCCACCGCTCGACCGCGGCCCGGAACGCGGCCAGCGTGTTCTCGGGGGCGAGCAGCGCGCCGCCACGGTGGGCGATGTGCAGCGTGGGACGAAGTCCCTCCAGGAAGGGGTGCGGCATGGGGCCGGAGTGTCCGCTCTTCCGCCCTCGCGTGCTCCGTTCATCTGACGTGGCCCAGCCGGCGCCAGGCCGACCTCGCAACCCACTGAAATGACGGCGCACTCACCTTCAAGGATGGGAGAGCGACACCCCGGCGCGTTGGCACCCCCCGGGGGCGGAACGTACAATCCTCGACCGGATGGGAGTCCCGCCAAAGCCAAAAACCGTCGTCAAGAAGCGGACTTACACCCTGGCGCGTCTCGCGGTGGCCCGGTCCCGGCTGCCCGAGCCACAGCGTCTGCTCCGGGTGTGGAAGCGTGTCCTCGAGCGGCGCCTGCGCACCCGGCTCCGGGCCGGGGTGACCGTGGAAGTGCACGACAACACCCACACCATGGTGACCTTCGAGCGCGTCCGGCGTGGATGGCGGGTGCGCGTCCATCACATGTTCCTGGCTGCGCCGGAGGAGGTGGTGACCGCGCTCGCCGGCTTCGTGCGCTCGGCGGACGCGCGGAGCTCGGCGGTGCTCGACCGGTTCATCGAGCGGAACAAGGCCTTCATCCGCCGCGTCTCGCCGGCGCAGCTCCGGCGTCGGCTGCGGATCGAGCCGGTGGGCCGCCACCATGATCTCTCCGCCATCTTCGCTGCCCTCAACCGGCGCTACTTCGGCGGCCGGATCTCCGCCACCATCACCTTCGGCCCTGCACCGCGGAGCCGTCGTCCGCGAAAGAGCATCAAGATGGGGAGCTACTCGGCGGATTCGCGGGTCATCCGGATCCACCCCGCGCTCGACCAGCCGAAGGTGCCCCGGTACTTCGTGGAGTGGATCGTGTTCCACGAGATGCTCCACCACGTGTACCGCGCGCGCCGGGGCGACGACGGCCGCCGCTGCGTGCACCCGCCGGAGTTCGTGGAGCACGAGCGCCGGTTTCACGACTTCCACCGCGCCCAGGCCTGGGAGAACGAGAACCTGGACCTGCTGCTCCGCGCGCGGGTCGGCTAGGCGAGGCGCCCTTCAGGGGAGGATGAGCCCGCCCGGGCTTCGCCGCTCGCCCGGGGGAGCCTCGGTGGCCGGCGCGGCCCCGGCGCCCTCCTCGCGTACCCCGGCTCCTGGCTGGGCGGGTGCGCGCGCTCCCGGGGGCCGCGCCATCAGGGCCAGCACCTTGGCGTAGAGCTGCTCGGCGAAGGGAGGGAACAGGCCCGGACTCCCGTGGAACAGCCGCCGCGCGGTCGCCCGCGCGACCCGTCCCAGATGCTCGGCGCCGCGCCGCTCCAGCGCCTGCGCCACGGTCCACAACCGCCGCGCGTACAGCTGGCGGTGGGGCGGGTCGAAGAACTCCTCGGCCTGGCCCCGGATGCGCTCGCGGAGCGCCTCCGCCTGCTGCTCGGGGCTCAGCGCCAGCGGACTGGTGCGCACCTCGTCCACGCGCAGCGCGAGCCGCTTGAGCTCGGGCTCGGGCGGGAGCCACGCTGCGAGCTCGGGCTCGCGGTGCAGCGCGCCACTCTCCAGCGCCAGCGCGGCGTCGCCGTCCTCGGGGGCCGGGAGCGGGGGCAGCTCGGTCGTCGCCGCCTCGACCCCGAGGTGACGGAGCGCCAGGTCGCTGTCGGGCGGGAAGGGCGTGCGGGTCGCGAGGTTGCATCGCACCGCCTCGGCCAGGAGTGCGTGCCCCTCCTCCGGGGACAGCGGGAGCAGCCGCTCCATCTCCGGTCTCCGGACGAGCTTCCGCCAGGCGCTGCGGCTCATCTCCGCACGGCTGATCGAGAGCAGGCCGAGCTCGTCGGAGATCAGCGCCTCCACCACCTCCACCCCACCGCGGACCGGCTGGGCGAGCAGCAGGGCGCGCTGGCCCGTGCCGTCCGGGAGGCTGGCGAAGCCCGAGAGCGACTCGGCCGGAGCGGGGGAGGCGGGGGGCGGCGCCTCGGGCGCGCGGACGGGCTGGGCCAGGGACACCCCGGCCGAGCGGAGCCGGTAGAGGGCGCGTCGCGCCGCCTTGGCGACCTCGCGATCGGGATGTCTCGACAGCAGCTCGGCGGGGCCCGGCTGCCGCATCGCCACCGCGGCCTCGAGCACCGCCTGGGCGAGCTCGGCGGGAAGCTCCCCGGCGTCCTCGGTCCGACCCTCCAGCACGGCACGGGCGAGCTCCCAGTCCTCGCCCAGCACGCTCTCGGGTACGCTCTCTCCGGCGCGGAGCGCCTCGGCCAGCTCGTCGACGTTCATCGGATGCGGTTCTCCAGCCACGCCATACCACCGGCCACGTCGATGGGGGCCACCTCCGCGCCGAACCGGGCGCCGAAGACTGCCCGCGGGTCGACACCCCGGACCAGGAAATGGCTGTACGCCGGCCCCATGCTGTCCCAGCGAAAGCCGTCGGGACGCCACTCGCTGGGGAAGGTGGGCGGCGGCGCTCCCAGGTACCGGACGGGCGAGTGCGGCGTCCGGGCGAAGCTGAAGTTGGTGATGCCGCCCCGGAGCCTGGCCGGGACCGCCGCCGCATGGAGGAAGACCGGGTGGCGAACCACCTGCGAGCCGGGGTCGAAGATCAGTCCCATGATGCGCGGCCCGGGCGGGGTCTCCTCGGCGAAGCGAAGCAGCGGCGCGGCCTCGGCGTCAAAGGCGTGGAAGCCGCGTCCCAGCGGCACCGCCAGGACCAGCGCCGCCACCAGGCCCGCGGCGAGGAGCACCGGGCGCATCCGGCCAGCGATGGCCGGTACCGAGGCGACCGCGAGTGCCGCGACCAGCTGCGCGTACCGGGTGTTCAGGTAGTAGACCGCCCCGCGGATGTCGAAGGGGAGGAGGAGGAACAAGAGCCCCGCCAGGACCGCGAGGCCGGGAAGTCGCCACCGCTCCACCGGCCCCTCGCGCGAGGTCGCCCGCTGGCCGGCGAGCCACAGCAGGAGGGCGACCAGCACCACCGCGGTCACCGCGCGCAGTCCCCAGCGATCACCCCCGTCCTTCAACAGATTGGCGAGCAGCTCGGGGAACTCCCCGAGGTTCTGCCGGAGGGGCTTGAAGGAGAGGTTGCGCTCGGAGAGCAGCGGGCCCCAGGCCTTCCAGGGCGCACCCTCCTCCACGTCCGCCGGGGCGAGGAGCCGGCCCGCGCCCCAGACCCCGAACAGCGCCACCGCGGGCAGGGTCGAGAGCACCGCGGGGAGCCTCGGCCGGAGCGGGTGACCCGGACCGTCCTCGGGCGCGCGGGTGGTGAGGAGGAGGAACGGGAGCGCGAGGGCGAGGAAGAGGAAGCCCTGCACGTGCATCAGCACCACCGCCACCAGCACCACCGCATGCGCCGCCGCCCAGCGCCGCCGCCGGGGCGCGTCGGTGAGCGCACGGACGAAGAGGCCCGCGGCGAGGAGGGCGAGCACGAAGGAAGCGCTGGAGTTCACGAAGCCCCAGCCGAAGCTGTCCCCGTAGGCGAAGGGCAGGGTGAGCACCGCCGGCCAGCGAGGGCGGCCGAGCGAGCGGAGCAGGAATGCCATGGCCAGCGGCAGACCGATCACCATCGCGCCGAGGAACAGCCGGTTCGCCAGCTCGAGCGGCACGAGCCAGGAGAGCAGGCTCACCGTGTCGTAGTAGCCGAGATACGGAGTGAGGCCGGCACGGGCGGCGAAGACCCGCGGGTAGAGCGTGGTGGGATCATCCAGGCGGTGGAGCACCGAGATGAGGTGCAGGTGCTGTGGCAGGTCCACCATGGGGAGCTGCCGGGCGCACCACAGCGGGACCACGCCGGCCAGCAGGGCCAGGGCGAAGGTCGCCCGAGCCATCCTCGAGTGGCCTGCGGTCACGTCCCCGCTTGCTGCGCGACCAGCACCGGCCAACCGCTGGCCATCGACTCACGGAGGAACGCCGCGAGCCGGCGGCGGGTGACGTTGACCGCACCCTGCATCGGATCGACCAGCGCCTCCTCGCCGGTGCTGCGCTCGCGCCGGAGCGACACCTGCTCGCCACAGCGCTCGCAGCGGATGCTGACGTCGCGCACCAGCCCGAGCGGCACCGCATAGCGGGTGGCGCAGCGCTGGCACTTCCACACCAGGGCCCGCTCGCCCTCCTCCGCGGCGGCGGTCGCCTCGAGCTGGTCCGCCATCCGGAGGACGGCCGGGAGATCCTGCGGAGGCTGGGCGAACACCAGCGAGGGAGAGGCCTGCGGGCCTGGCGCGCCCATTCGCGGGAGACCGTCGGAGGAGAACATCTGCGCGATGCGGTCGCGCACCCGCTGGTCCCGGAACTCGATGCCCGCCAGCGCGCGATCGATCAGCCCGGCGCTCGCCGGAAGCTCGGGCTCGAGCACCGCGTCCGCGGGGAGCAGCTGGGGCGGGGCCACCAGCCGATGGCTCGGGAGGGAGAAGAAGCGGATGCCCACGATCGGGAGCAGGGTTTACCAGCCGCGCGTGACAGGGCAAAGGCGTGGTGTGGGCCGGGCGTTCAGGACCAGTCCAGCATCCGCTTCAGGGGCTGGTAGGCCGCGAGCCGGAGCGCCTCGGGCATCACCAGCTCGGGAGACCGCTCTGCCATGCACCGCCAGAGCTTCTCCAGGGTGTTCATCTTCATGTAGGGGCACTCGTTGCAGCTGCACCCGTTGTCCGGGGGCGCGGGGATGAAGGTCTTGTCCGGGGCGCGGGTCCTCATCTGGTGGAGAATTCCTGCCTCGGTGACGACGATGAACTCCCGCCTGGGGCTCTTCAGGACGTGCTCCAGGATTCCCTTGGTCGAGCCGATGTAGTCGGCGTGCTGGAGGACCCGCTCCAGGCACTCGGGGTGGGCGACCACCTCCGCGTCGGGATGCTGGACCTTGAGCTGTACCAGCAGCTTCTCGCTGAAGATCTCGTGGACGATGCAGCTTCCCGGCCAGAGGATGAGCTCCCGGCCGGTCTGCTTCTGCACCCAGCGGCCCAGGTGCTGGTCGGGGGCGAAGATGATCGGCCGGTCCTTCGGGGCCTTCTCCACCATCTTCACCGCGTTGGACGAGGTGCAGATGACGTCGCTCATCGCCTTCACCTCGCCGGAGCTGTTGACGTAGGTGACCACGAAGGCGCCGGGGTGCCGGGCCTTGAATGCGGCGAACGCGGCCGGAGGCGTCCGGTCGGCGAGGCTGCAGCCGGCCTGGAGATCCGGGAGCAGCACCTGGCGGGTGGGGTTGAGGATCTTCGCCGTCTCGGCCATGAAGTGCACGCCGCAGAAGACGATCACCCGGGCCTCGGTGCGCGCCGCCTCCTGCGCCAGGGCGAGGCTGTCCCCGATGAAGTCGGCGAGGTCCTGGATCTCGCTCTCCTGGTAGTAGTGGGCGAGGATGACCGCGTTGAGCTTCTTCTTCAGCGTGCGGATCGCCGACTCGAGATCTGCGGGGGCGGGCGTGAAAGGCATGCCGGCGTGACTCCTTGGTCACCTCGCTTAACCGCCTCGCGGCGCGACTTCCAGCGCCGCGGAGGGTGCCGGGTCCGCGGGTGACCATGGCGGGCCTGCAGCAGCGGACCGTCCTCGGACATCCGCGCGGCCTCTTCCTCCTCTTCGCCACCGAGGCATGGGAGCGCGTCCAGTACTACGGGATGCGGGCCTTCCTGGTCCTCTTCCTGGTCGACCGGGTGCACGGGCTCGGGTGGAGCGAGGGGCGCGCGCTCACCCTGTACGGCTGGTACACCGGGCTCAGCTACCTGAGCACGGTGGCCGGCGGCTGGGTGGCGGACCGCTTCCTCGGCCAGCGCCGTGCGGTGGTCATCGGCGGCACGCTGATGATGCTTGGCCAGTTCCTCTGCGCGCTGAAGCAGGAGCCGCTGCTCTACGCCGGGGGCACGCTGCTCATCGTCGGCAACGGGCTGTTCAAGGCCAACATCTCCACCATGGTGGGGCAGCTCTACCGGCCCGGCGACCCCCGACGGGACAGCGGCTTCACCATCTTTTACGTGGGCATCAATCTCGGGGCCGCGGTGGGCCCCTTCCTCTGCGGCACGCTGGCGGAGAAGGTGGACTGGTCGCTGGGCTTCGCCAGCGCCGGGCTGGGGATGGCGGTGGGCGTGCTGGTGTTCCTGCTGCTCCAGGGCCGCCTCCTTGCCCCCGAGGTGGGCGCCCCGCCGAAGGAGCGGCCGAGGATCTCGCGGGGGGCGGGCGCACGGGAGCCCCTCACCCGGGAGGAGCGCGATCGGATCATCGTCATCTTCGTCCTGACGTTCTTCGTCTCCATCTTCTGGGCCGGGTACGAGCAGGGCGGGGGGCTGATGAATCTCTTCACCGACCGGTCCACCGATCGATTTCTCCTTGGACACGAGATCCCCACCACCTGGTTCCAGTCGGTGAACTCGGGCTTCATCTTCCTGCTCGCGCCGCTGTTCGCGTCGCTGTGGCCCCGCCTGGCCGAGGTAGGGAAGGAGCCATCGACCGGGCGAAAGATGGCCTACGGGCTGCTCGCGCTGGCACTCAGCTTCGTCCTGCTGTTTCTGGCGGCGCGCCGGGCGGAGGCGGTGGGAAAGGCGGGGATGCTCTGGATGGTGGGGGCGTACTTCTTCCAGACGGTCGGTGAGCTGATGCTCTCGCCGGTGGGGCTCTCGATGGTCACCAAGCTCGCTCCGACCCGCTACGCGTCGGCTCTGATGGGGGTGTGGTTCCTCTCCAACGCCGCGGGGAACAAGCTCGCCGGAAGCATTGGTGCGCTGGCCGAGGGACACGGGGACGCGACGGTGTTCCTCGGCATCGCGGTGGGCTCCGCGGCCGCGGGCGCGTTCCTCTTCGCGCTCGGTCCGCTGCTCCACCGGATGGCCCACGGGGCCGAGGATGTGCTTCCCAATGAGCCCGGAGCGCTCTCCGGGGCGGCCATCACATCGTGAAGGTCATCCATGAAGATGGGCTCCCTCGCCCTTGCGACGCGCCCACCGGGAGGTCCTGCACCGTGAGGTGCGGCCGCTGGCCGTGGTCCGGCTCGGGCGACTCGCCACGAGCCCCCAGCGCCCAGGTCCGCTGACCGGTCGGCGGGCGGCTCGTCCATCCACCGCGCCGGTCCGCTCCGGTCAGGAATCAGGGAGACCGCTCGGCCATCTCCCGCGTCTCGTCGAGGAGGCCGTTGACCAGGAGGTGTGCTCCGGACCCGACTCCGAGCGTCCAGTACCGTCTGAACCACCGGCGTGCCTGCTCGTCGGTGGTGGTGGTGCGCATCACTCCGGAGAGCAGCGTGCGCCGCTCGTCCAGGGGGCGCACCGAGAGCGAGTACACCGTCTTCGCGTAGCCGGGGGCGTCGAAGTCGCGGAACCCTTCACGGGTCACCGACGCGTAGGTGATCACCGGGCGCCAGAACTTGCCGACCAGCCCCAGCGCGAGCTCGTCGCGCGGCCTCTCGCCGAGGAGGACCCAGCCACCCTGGTCGGACGGCAGGTTGACCGTGTCGCGCAGCCGGAGGGTCTTCGGGACTGCGGGCGGTGGTTCGCCATGCAGGAGGTGCGAGACCACGTCGGGCAGAGCGCGGAGCGCCCCCAGCACCGCGACCATGGGTCGGTGGCGGGCGACCTCGATCAGGTCGACGCCCGTCAGAGCGTCCCAGGTCCTCGCCAAGTCGGCCTCGACCGTGGTCGCGACCGCATCCGACACGTCGTACACGGGGAGAAAGTCATCGACGAGCATCCCTTGAGTCTCTCACCTCAGGGCGGGAGCTGCCGCCCCGAGTTCCCCGCTCACCCTCCGCTGCGGATCCCTAGTCCATGTCCAGGGTGCGGAACTGGCCCTGGGCGTCCATCACCGTGCCCCACACCTTGTGCGAGGCCTGGTGCTCGGAGAGACCGAAGCTCATCACCGATCCGATGCCGACGTCGTAGTCCTTGATCGACTCCAGCGCGTCCACCAGCTTCTCGGTGGTCAGATCCCGGCCGGCGCGGCGCAGGCCCTCGGCGAAGAGCTGCGAGACGACGTAGCCCTCGAGCGAGATGAAGTCCGGATGCTGGTCGGGGTGGTACTTGTGGAGCGCCTCGCGGTAGTGGAGCACGCCGGTGGCCTCCGACTCGTAGTGCGGTACGACCTGGGTGACGATGACGCCGTCCGCGTACTTGGGCCCGAGCTCCTTCAGCCCCTCGGCCAGCGCGTTGCTCCCCACGAACGAGACGTTGAGGAAGAGCGGGTCGAGCTTCTCGTCGCGGACCTTCTGGATGAACTTGGCGGCGGCCTTGTAGGTGCCGACCATGATCACCGCCTCCACCGGGTGTTTCTGCCGGACGATCTCCTGTCCGTTCCGCTGCCGGGTGGTGCTGATCGCCGCGTCGTACCTCACCAGCGCCTTCACCGCCGCGTCGACGTCCACCGTGTTGCGCTCGTAGTTCAGCCGGAGCAGGTCGACGTCGCCGTGGCCGGCCTTGCGGAGCATCTTCGCCGCCCCGTCGTACCCGGCGTCGCCGTAGGAGTCGTGCTGGGCGAAGACGACGATCCGGTGCGGGTCGATCCGCTTCACGTCCAGGAGGTAGTGGACCATCTTCGCCGTTTCGTCCTGGTAGCTGGCGCGGTAGTTGAAGACGTGACGATCGGGCGGGTCCTTGCGGAGCAGGCCCGCGCCGGTGAACGCCCCGAAGAAGAGGGTGCGGTTCTTCAGCACGTAGGGGAGTGCCTGCTGCGCGGTGGGGGTGCCCACGTTTCCGATCACCCCGAACACCTTTCGCTGCTCCAGGAGCTCGGTCACGTTCTCCAGGGCCTTGGTCCCCTCGTATCCATCGTCGAGCGCCACCAGCCTCAGCTGCCGGCCGGCGATGCCCCCGGCGTCGTTGATCTGCGCGAACCCGGTGTCGATGCCCAGCTTCATCCGGGTCCCGAGCTGCTGAGCCGGGCCGGAGAAGGCGGAGCTCATCCCCATCAGGACCTCGGTGTCGCTCACCCCCCGGACCGGTTGTCCAGCAGGCGCCGGCGCGGCAGCCGCTGTCGCCGAGGGCTGGAGGGCCACGGCGGGTGGCCTGGCGTCTCCGGAGCGCGCCAGCCACGCCAGCCCCGCGCCGAGCGCGAGCGCCACCACCAGGAGGCCGGCGCCGATCGGGAGCCGCGACCCGCCGGCCTTGGCCTTGGGCTTCTGCGGTGGACCGAGCCTGAAGCGGCTCGCGGTCGCCCCGAAGCCGGTCACCAGCTTCGAGCCGTGGGGGCTGAGGTCGGGCAGCGTCTGGACGTCGGCCTCGCTCTTCAGCTGGTGCTCGATGACCGCGGTGATTCGCTGCCGCTCCTCGGCGAACACCTCGCTCAGCGTGGCGCCGATCTCCCGCTCCGTGAGCCGGGGAGGATGCCGCTCCAGCCACCCCTCGAGATCCGCCTGCAGCTCGGCCGCGGTGGCGTAGCGGTCCTCGGGCCTCAGCTGGAGCGCCTTCAGGCAGATCTGCTCCAGTCTGGGCGGGAGGTCCGGGAGGATCGGGCGCAGCGGCTCGATCTCTCCCTCGATGGCGCGCTGGAGCCGGTCGGTCGAGTTGAGGTGCTTCCACATCCGCCGCCCGACCAGCGTCTCCCAGAGGAGGACCCCCACCGAGTAGATGTCGGCTCTGCGGTCGACGTGGCCGCTGTCGGTGAAGGACTCCGGGGCCATGTAGCCGGTCTTCCCCTTCACCACCCCGGCGCGGGTCTGGGTTCCGGAGTCGAGCGCCTTCGCCACTCCGAAGTCCACCAGCTTCACCCGACCGTCGTAGCCGAGGAGGATGTTGCTCGGCGTGACGTCCCGGTGAACCACGTTCAAGGGCTTGCCGTCGTAGTCGGCCAGCTCGTGGGCGTAGTGCAGACCGGCCAGGACGTGCACTAGGACTTGAAGTTGCATCCGGGGTGGGAAGAAGCGCCCCGCCTCGGGCGAGCGACGGAGATTCTCCAGGGTCTGGCCGTCGACGTACTCCATCGCCAGGTAGTAGCGGCCGTCGTCCTCGCCCACGTCGTAGGTCTGCACCACGTTGGGGTGATTGAGGCGCGCGGCGAGACGGGCCTCGGCGAGGAACATCTGCCGGAACTCCTGCTCCTCGGCGAGGTCGGCCCGCAGCAGCTTGATCACCACCAGCTTCTGGAAGCCGCCGAGCGCGCCGCGGGTGGCGGTCAGATAGACGTTGGCCATTCCTCCGCGGCCGATCTCTCCGATGAACCGGTAACGCCCGGCGAGATCCGTCCCCGGGTTCTGCGCGATTGCATGGGTCATGAGGCGAGCTGTCTCCAGGACGTGCGCCCCCCATCGTATGTCCGAGGCAGCGCCTCGCTCGACGCGGGTCCAGTGCACACCCCCGGCGACCATGCGCGCGTCTGTAGCGAGGTGTCAGTGTGAGAGTACGTTGCGCGCACGCGGCAGGAGCGCTCCCGGCTCTTGGTCGGGGCACCGCCGAGGCCAGCCGTCCCGGCGATCGCCGCGGTCGTCACCGCGAGCGGCGGCGGAGGAGGCGCTACACCCGCTTGATCAGCTTCTGCAGCGTCTCCGGAGGCGGAGGCGCCTTCAGCATCTCCGGGTGAGACGTCGCCATGTGGAGCTTCACGTGCTCCATCAGCTCCTTCTCGGTCTCGGTCACGAACTTTCCGGGGCACTTCGCCCCGCTGTCGGCGCAGGCAAGCGAGTAGGCCATGACGGTTGCTCCTCTGCGGTGGAACCCGCAGCGGCCTGGCATACGCCTGCCAGCTCGACAAGACCAGCCGGCCCCCGGAGCCTGGCAGGGAGTCGCCGACCGGCTGACCTTGCTGGTCCGGTGAGTGGCCGCGCGGGCAATTGGTGGTAAGAGTCGGCGATGGCCGCGACCGCGTTCCTGGCAGAGCTGCTGGCGACCGCGTTCCCGGGGTGGCGCTCGCTGGCCCGTCGCTCGTGGTGCGGGAAGCAGCGGAGGCGCCTGCGCGGGCACGCTCGCAACATCGTCTGGGTGCACGAAGGCAGGAACATGCAGTGGGCGCTCTGGGGCGCCGCCCACGGCTTCTTCGAGCTCGACTGGGCGGGCCGGCTTCCCTACCTGCGCGCGGTGGGTTGAGGCCCGCCTTCGTCTCCGAACAGCAGTCGATCACAGGCGGCGAGGGCGGGTGCCATCGAGCCCGGATCGCCCGCCCACACCGAAAGGATCATCCGAATGGGTAACCGATTCAACGTGAAGCTCGCCTGGAGCGAGGATCCGGAGCGCAAGGAAATGGCGACGCCCCAGGTCAAGGAGCTCGCCGAGAAGGACTACGAGGCGGAGGTGGTGGGCGCGGAGCTGCCGGTGGTCCTCGACTTCTATGCCCTGGAGTCGAAGGCCTGCCAGACCCTTGCCCCCCGGTTCGCGGCGGTCGCCGGAAAGTTCGCCGGAAAGGTCCGCTTCCTCAAGGTCTCGCGCCAGGCCAACGCCGGCCTTGCCGCGCGGCTCGGCGTCACCGCCACTCCCACCGTGGTCTTCCTCCACGGCGGGACGGAGAAGGCGGAGCGGCTGAGCGGCGACGACATCCAGCGCACCGCGCTCAAGGCTCGCGTGGAAGCGATGCTGGGATTGCCCGTCGCGAAGCCGGCGGCGTGACCCGAGCCCGTCGGGCTCTCGGCGGTCAGTAGACGCCGGGGACGATGCGAGACGGGACGCGCCGGCAGTATTCCTGCCAGAGTGCGCCGTACTTCCGCGCGCAGCGGCGGTCGTCGTCGGCCTGACGTGGGAGGAGGAGCGCCAGGTAGTAGAGCGGGTAGAGCCACGGCCAGGGGTCGAGCGGCCATCCCAGGGCCAAGGTGAGCCCGACGGCCATCGAGATCTCGCCGAGGTAGTTGATGTGCCGCGAGAGCCCCCAGAAGCCGTTGCACAGCAGGCGATGCTCTCCGTCGCAGATGGCCCGTGGGGCGAGCACGCCGAGGAGCTTTGCCTCCGGCCGCGTCTTGAAGAGGAACTTCTGCAGATTCGCACCGCGCGAGAGCAACCAGCCGGCCAGGAACACCAGCGCCGCAAGGACGAGCAGTGCCGCGGGCGCGTGAGGATCGGGCCTGTCCGCCACCGACCAGAGGCCGACGCAGTAGAAGTAGGGATAGAAGGCGAGGCAGCCCCAGCCGAGCTTGAAGCCCACCCGCTCGGCGAAGAAGTCGTAGGTGTAGAGGTGCACCTCCTCGAAGAGGAGGTACTCGACGACGAAGAAGCTGAAGAGCGCGGCGTAGAGAATCACTCCCGGTGAGGCTTCCCCGGGGTATGCCAGCGCCTGGTGCGCCGCGAACGACAGGACGTTCAGCTCGAGCTGAACCGCGCCGAACAGATAGAGAACCATCTTGGCGTCGACCCGGTGGCGGAGCGTCCCCCACTGCGGGTTCTCGCGGCGGCCGAGGTACAGCTCCGCGGCGAGCGACTTCCCTGCCGCCGGCGCGCCGAGGACGATGGCGAAGGTGAACAGCAGGCCGAGTGTGCATGCCCCGGCGAGCCCCTTCCAGCGGTGGTCCCAGAAGAAGTCCCAGCCGATGACGCCCCGGTGCACGGCGGCGGCGTAGAGGGCGAGCACCGCCAGCAGGACCAGGGGGCCGTTGAGACGGTAGCGCAGGGGCTGTCCGTCCGCGTTCCGAACGTATCCCGAGACATCGCGCGCAGGCAGAAGGACGTGGAGCACGAGGACCGTCGAGTACACCAGCCAGGGGGCGAAGAAGCCGAGCATCACTCGAGGTCCGACACCGATCTTCCCATGATGCCGATGGCGGTGGCCCGCGGGGCGAGGCGGCGCAGCACGAAGCTGGCGACCTTGTTCACCCCACCGGGGATGACCAGCGGCATCCGGCCGAGCGCGGCGAGGGTCTGCTCCACGACATCCGCGGCGTCGAGCGTCCCCGGCGCCTCCTTCTTCAGCGCCTTGGCGTACCCCGGCGTGCGGATCGCCCCGGCGCAGCTGGCGAGGACGTCGACTCCCTTCGGCGCGAGCTCTGCCCAGAGGCTCTCGCCGAGGACGGTGAGAAAGGCCTTGCTGGCGGCGTAGGCGGCGAGCCGCGGCGAGCCCTGAAAGCCGGCGAGGGAGGACATGAGGACCAGCGCCCCACGCCCTCGCGCGACCATCGCTGGCCCCAGCGTGTGCACGAGGCGAAGGGGCCCGCGGATGTTCACGTCGACGACGCGCAAGGCGTCCTCGAGCGGGCGTTCGAGGAGCGGCCCGACGAAGGAAGAGGCGGCGTTGTAGACCGCCACGCCCACCTCCAGGTCGGTGCACGTCTCGCCGAGCTGAGTGAACGACGCTGCATCGGCCAGATCGCAGGCGAGGGTCCGGACCTCGACGCCATGCCGCGCGTGGAGATCCGCCGCGAGTGCCGCCAGCACTTCCGCACGCCGCGCCACGAGCACCAGGCTCATGCCGCGCACGGCGAGCGCCTCGGCAAACGCCGCACCGAGCCCCTCCGAGGCGCCGGCGACGACGGCCCAGCGGCCATAGCGTTCGACGAACGAGCCGCGGAGGGCCATGGAGCCCCGAGCTTACGTGGCGCCGGCGACCAGGCCTAGGATCGACCAGTCCACCGCTGGACCGGCGTCAAGGGAGGCGTCCCGTGCGTTCGCGACTCGTCGCGCTGTGGCTCGTCGTCCTGCCCGCGGTCGCCGGTGCCCAGGACACCATGGCACCGGCCGGAGTGCAGCCCACGCGCCCGGTCGTGGAGCCGCCGCGGACGATGCCGCCGGCCGCGCCGCCGGAGACGGTGCAGCCCGCCACACCGCAACCCGTCGTTACCGCTCCAGAACCCGTACACCAGCACCTCGGGCTCTTTGCCCACCTGGACATAGGCATCGCCTACCTCCACACGTCAGGGTCGAAGAGCGGGTCCACCTTCGCGGGCGAGGGCGTCGCGCTGGGGCTCTCCGCCGCCTTCGGGTGGGCTCCGAACGATGAGTGGGCGCTCGCGCTCGAGGTCTGGGGCTGGAAGGCGCTCTCGCCGAGCGGGCTCGGGTCGAACACCTCCGTCGAGCTGCAGGCACTGGGCCTGAACATCACGCGCTACATCGTGCCGGCAAACGTCTTCGCCTCGGTCGTCATCTCGGGGACGCGGCTGGCGATCACCGATTCGCAGGACTACGTGGAGTACGACAGCTCCGACATTGGCTTCGGGTTCAAGGTCCTCCTGGGAAAGGAGTGGTTGTTGAACTCCTCCTTCGGCATCGGCCTGGGGGCGGAGCTGTTCTTCTCGGCCAACCGGAACGGCGGCAACACCCTGAGAACGCTCGGCGGCGGGCTCGTTCTTTCTCTGTCGGGGCGCTAGCACCAGGTCCGAGTCCATGGGCAGCAGGCCCTTCCCCTCCCGCGGCACCGGCCGGCGGCCGCGCCGGCGACCCATCGCGATCCGGAGCGGATTTCCGGAGCTCACCAGGTGGTGGCTGACCACGGCATTCAGAGCAGCGTGGAGTCGCTCGGCCCAGGGCGTCACTGGCACGGCTCCATCTTCAGCCGGAGGGGACGAGGCGGTCGAGCGTGGCCTGCTCGCCGAGCAGGCCCACGACCCCGGTCCGACGACACTGTGCAGCGAAGGTCTGCACGGCCTCGGGCGTGAGCGCGGCCAGATCCTGGGGAAAGCGCTCCAGCGTGTCGGCGGGGTATCCGGCCAACCGCAGCCGGCCCAGTGTTGCCGCGAGCTGGGCCGAGTCCTCGTACCGGGTGCTGGCCCTCAGACCGGCATCCCACTGGGCCCTGGCGAAGTCGGAGGCGTCGAGGGGGCGAGCTCCGAGGTTGTCTGCCTCGCTCCGGAGCAACGCCAGGACTCTCGCCACCCCCCGCCCGTCCACCGTCCCGCCGACCTCGATCTCGATCAGCCCCGGGCGGGGCGTCGCCCGACCGTAGAAGCCGTAGCTGGTACCGAGCATCTGCCGCGCAAAGCGATGCAGACGTCCTCCCAGCCGCTGGGCGAGCACCTCGGCTGCGGCTCGGTCGCCAGGGGTGCTTCCAGGGACGGCACAGGCGAACCGGACCTCCGTCTGGCGTGCGCCTGGCCGAATCTCCTTGATCGTGGGGACTGGACCCGTGGCGCGCTGAGGGAGAGGAGCGGTGAGAAACGCGGGGCCGTCGGGCTTGCGCCTCCATCCCCCGAAGTAGTCCCGGACGATCTCTTCCGCCTGTTTCAGCTCGAGGTCCCCGGCGATCGTGAGCACCCCGTTCGAGGGCACGAAGGACTGGTCGAGGTACCTCTGCGTGTCTCCGCTCCCAACCTTGTCGAACCGGTCCGGGGGTACGGTCCGCCCGTAGGGGTGCGTGGTGTACACCGACGACCAGAGGGCCCGCTGGAACACCTCATGGGGCATGGCCCAGTCCTTCCGGTAGACGCTCCGGAGCTCCCGATCCACCCACCACTCCACCCCGGTGTCCACGTGGAGCGACCGCACCTGGTCGAGCAGCATCCCGACCGCGTTGGGCAGGTTTCCGTTCCCCGAGAAGAGCTCGACCGTCATCGTGTCTTTGCTCACCCGCCTGCGATCGAACATGCCGAACAGCTCGGGACGCCCGTGGGTCTTGTCGACCGGCCACGCGTATCTGGCGAAACTGGGAGCCCCGAGCGGCTCGCCATCCGTGGTCCCACCGCGGACGACGAAGGCCAGAGTCACCACAGGCGCCGTCGGCCGGCGGGCGAGGACGACCTCCAGCCCGCTGTCCAGCTTGAACGCGCGCAGCTCCGCTCCGGGTGGAGCGACCCGGGCCCGGAGCACCTCCGGAGTGACCTTGAGCTGGAACCCCGGAGCAGCGGAGAAGGCCCCCCCGACCCCTTCGGGGGGCGCGGGCGTCCCATCGGGCTCCACGAACACCACCCGAGACCGGCCCCGATCGAGATACTTGAAGGCGAACCCGGCGACCGATCCGGCGCTGAGCTGGCCGATGCTCACCAGCTCGCGGGAAATCGCGTGTGGCTCGCCGGTGACGTGGATCAGCTGGGCGCGCATCACCGCCCGCTCTCCCAGGTCCTCCAGGTCGCTTGCCAGGTCCACCAGCGTCTGGTTGCGTCGGATGAGGAACTCCGCCTCTTGCTTCCGCACCTGATCCGAGGAGCTGGTGGTGACGGCGGTGCTCCACATCCGGCTCAGCTGGTCGAGCATGCGCTCCGCGGAGCGCGCCGGATTCGACCCATCCCGGAGCCTCCCGAAGGCGAGGAGCACCGACCCGGACTTGCCACGCACCAGGACCGTGCCGACGCCGACCAGGTCCGGGTCGTGTGCCATTGCCCAGCTACTCTCTCGTGCCACCATCCGGGCCACAAACTGGCCGAAGTAGCCCTCCTCGTCATAGCCACCCGGAAGCGGCCACCCAACGATCACGGCTGGCACCTCGGCCGGAGCCTTCACCCGGATGAGGTCCCGCTTGCTCGTCGGATCCGCCACCTCCCGCGGCTTCTGGGGCAAGCGGGGCTTGACCGGGACCGGACCCGTCGGCGGAACGTCCACGAAGCCCCCGGGCATTCGCGCGCTCAGTGACTTGGCCAGGGTCGCCGGGTCGAGGTCCCCGGCGACCAGCAGCGTCATGCGCTCCGGCCGGTAGTACTGCTTCACGAATGCCCTGGCGTCGTCGAGGGTGAGCGCGGCGATGGACTCCTCGGTTCCGCCCACCGGGCGTGCGTTCGGATGACCAGGCGGGAAGATTGCCCCGGTCATGCGATTGAAGATGGCGGTCTCAAAGCCCTGCTCGTCTCGCTGAAGCAGCTCGTTCTTCACGATCTGGCGCTCGGTCTCGAAGGCCTCCGGGGTCACGCCCTCGAGGGGTCTGGACATCCGTGCGAGCTCCAGCGCGAGGAGCGAGTCCAGCGCATCCTTGGAGGCGACCTCGTGGTAGGTGGTGAGGTCCCAGCTGGTGGAGGCGTTCCACCGCGCGGCGCCGGCGAGCTCGAGCAGGTCACTGTACGAGTGCTTCTGGTCCTGGACGGACCGGAAGGCGAGGTGCTCCACCAGGTGGGCCAGCCCCTCCTTCCCCGGGGGATCGTCCGAACCCCCGACGTCGACCACGCTGACCACCGCGACCAGGGGCCTGGTCGCGTCCTTCTCCACCACCACCCGCATCCCCGAGGGAAGGTCCACTGTCCGGACGTCGTAGCGGACCTCCCGCAGCTCCATCCGGGTGGAAACGTCGAATGCCCGCGCCGGTCCGGCCAGGGCGAGGACTGCCAGCAACCATGCCCTTCTCATCGATCCCCCTCCGGCGCGGTCGAGGTCGTCGCGCCGCTCGGGCGGGGAGTCTAGGAGACCTTCTTCGGACCCGGAACGAAGAAGCTCGGGGGGAGCGACTCGCCGAGGAACGTCTTCAGCGCCCGTGCCGCGGCGTTCAGGTGGCCCTCGCCGCGTTGCAAGAGAGCCACCGATCCAAGGAAGAACAAACCGGGCGTTCGGGTCGGAGGCCGGGTGGGAGCTGCGAGATGCGGTAGGCGCCGGAGGTGTCGGTCACCGCCGTCTGCTCACCCTGGAGACTGGGCGAGGTCGCGGTGACCAGCACGTCGGCCAGCGGCGCGCGGGTGGAGGCGTCGATCGTGGTGCCGGTGAGGACCGAGCTTGCCTTGAGCGAACGCGACGGCAGGAAGGAGCGCGAGAAGCCCGGCGGCCACCCGGACCGGGCCGAGAGTGTCGCGGGGTCTCCCCTGCCTTCGCGGCATCACGCCCCTTCCGTGAACCGTTCGAGGAGTGCGGACGAGCCTTCACGTCGAGGCGGGGACTGTCAATCGGAACACTCCAGCGAGCGCCGCCGGGACCGATCCAAGGAAGAACAAACGCAATTCTCGCGCCGCGGACCGGGTGCGAGGCGGCGTCGGTGGGCGAGAGCGGTGCTGCGAGGGGGTGGGTCAGTTTGGAACGCCGGAGCACCGCTGCCGAGAGCTCCAGAGGGACGCGCAGCTGGCGCCTTCCGAGGCGGTACTCCAGCGGCTCGGCGTCGCAGGGAAAGTCGTACTGGACCGGGTCGAATGGTGGTCCGGGGAAGGTCACCCGCCCAGTCCTGCCGTCGATCAGCGCCCACGACTCGCATCCGGTGCCGCATCCCCACCGGGCCGCCGCCGCGGGAAGGTGCGCCACGTCGAGCGGAGCAGGCTTCGCGGGCCCGCCCGCGTCGGCGGGCCAGGCGGAGAAGTTCATCTCCGGGTCCGTTTCTGTCTCCCGCCATTCGTCGGAGGGCGCGGTCCTCGCCGGAGCCTCGGCGGGCGTCGCACCGGCCTGCTTCGGCCGGGAGAGGGTGCTCGCCAGCGCCTCGGGGATGTACCAGTCGTCGATGTCCGCGTCTCGGATGGACTGGCCGCTGGCGACCTTCAGCCCGACGAGCGGACCGGTGCCGCACTTGCTGGCGAGGAGCCGGGTGCGGTCCCTGGGCGCAGAGCGAATAGGTCGTGTGGGCGCCGGGAGGTGGAGACCCGCCCGTGCCCATCGGAAAGGCACCTCGAGCACGTAGCGGTCCTGCCCAGGACGGGTGGTGAGGCTCCGGAGGCTCCCATCCTCCGCGCGAGCCACCACCAGCATCGCCGGGAGCTCCTCGCTGGGGTAGGAGAGCTTGCCGGACAGAATCCCGGCGCCCGCAGTGTTGGCAAGGGCCAGCGAGAGAAGCCACGGCCGGAGCCGACGCGTCCGTTCCCCCTCCTGCGAAAGCAGCGACCGTGAGGGCCCGCGAGGCGTTGTTAGCTCGTGCTCTGCTTCTTGGCTTTCTGGGCTGCCTGGAGCTCCTTGATCTTCTTGCTCAGCTCCTCGATTTCTTTCTTGAAGCCTTCGATTCGCGCGGTGGATTCCGTCAGGCGCGTCTGCGCCGCGGCCACTTTGGAGGCATCCCGGCGCTCCAGCAGAATGAGCCGCTCCGCCAGGTCTCTCTCTTGTTCTTCAAGCACAATGTACTTGGTAATGGCGATGCGTTTGTTGACATACGAGAAGAGGTTATCCGGATTCAGTGAGATTGCCTTCTCGTAGTACGCGATCGCCTTCGTCAACCAAACCGGATCCGGAGGATCTGACATCGATCGGGCACCGCCGCGGGCGGACGCGATTTCCCCCAACCAGGACAACGAGAGCTCGTCGCGCGAATCGAACTTCAATGCCTCGGCGAAGGCCTTCTCCGCCTCATCGAATTCTCTTTGCTCGACATACATGCCTGCAACGAGTCGATAGGACTCCGCCTTGGCGGCTGGATCCGAGGTGTACTCCGTGGGCTTCGTCAGGCTCTCCGCGGCCTGGCGCAATTGGCCAAGCCTGATGTGCGCGTTGGCTTTCAGCTCCCACACCTTGCGGTCGCGTGGATTCGCCTGGAGCGAAAGCCCATACTCCGTTGCGGCCGCTGCCCACTCGGCCTTCCTTGCGTACTCGTTGCCTAGAGCTCGGTGAAGTACCGCCGGATCGTCGGGCTTCGAACACCCGGTCAGCACGATCGACAGAGCGAACAGGCTGGAGAGAAGGCCACCTTCCTTCAGCGTCATAGGGGACCTCCTCCTCGACGCGAGCCGATGAGAAAGCCGTGCAATTTCCGCTCCTGCAGCTTCAGAGGAGCGGTTCGCAGTGCACTGGGTTCTCGCGCACGCTTTGCGGAGAAACCGGTCGATGGGCGCATGATTCGCGCCGAACCGACGGCCGAATCGTCAGGATGCGCTAGGCCGTGCCGGGCCCCGAACCCCGCCTCACCCCGCTTCGCGCGGCCGCCGGAAGCGAAAGCGGCCTGCGAGGATCGCATTCCCGGGGCGGGATTCGAACCCCGAGGACCGCTGTGACTGCCTTTCCGAGCACAAGATGCTCAGCCGCCCGCCGCCACTCGCCCGAGCAGACCCCCGTCCAGCTCGAGCAGCGAGCGCACCACGGCATTCGCACGTTCGAACCGTGGGTCCTCCACGGGCCACCGCTCCGGGACGGCAATGCACCGCATTCCGGCCGTAGTGGCCGAGAGCACGCCGTTCACCGAGTCCTCCAGAGCGACGCACGCCGCCGGCGCGAGGCCGAGCCGGGCCGCGGTGGTGAGGTAGACGCCCGGGTGCGGCTTTCCGAACCGCTCTCCCTCCGCCGACACGACTTGCTCGAACTCCTCCCAGAGCCAGCGCCCCCTCGATCAACGCGAGGGGAGACGACGAGGCGATCGCGACCCGGAGCCCCGCCTCGCGTACCACCGCGAGGCTCTCGCGGACCCCGGGCTTGAGCGGGGCACGCTCATCCAGCAGCGACAGGACCCGGGCGAGAATCCTCCGCACCACCTCCTCGAGCGGGACCGAGGTCCAGGGGTGGCGCGCCGCCCAGTACGCCACCGCCTCGTCCATGCGGAGTCCGGTGGTCTCCCGGCAGCGTTCGGGGGTGAGCGGCAGGCCCAGCCCCCCGAGCACCTCGGTCTCCGCCTGGACCCAGCACGGCTCGGAGTCGATGAGCAGCCCATCCAGGTCGTAGATCGCCGCCTGAAGGGACCTCGCGGCCGCACCTGGCGCCGACGCCGGCCTCACCGGGCGAGTGCCGCCTGTCCGGGAGCCTCCGCGGAACGGACCGGGCGCGACGTCCGCCCGCGCTCCAGGACCTGACCGAGGTACCGCCCGGTGTGGCTCGCCTCAACCTCCGCCACCTGCTCCGGCGTGCCCGTCGCCAGCACCCGCCCGCCGCCGGCGCCGCCCTCGGGCCCGAGGTCGACGACCCAGTCGGCGCTCTTGATGACGTCGAGGTTGTGCTCGATCACCACCACCGTGTTGCCCGCCTCGACCAGCCGCTCCAGGACGCGGAGAAGCTTGCGGATGTCGTCGAAGTGCAGGCCGGTCGTCGGCTCGTCCAGGATGTAGAGCGTCTTCCCGGTGGCGACGCGCGCCAGCTCCCGGCTCAGCTTGATGCGCTGGGCCTCGCCGCCGGACAGGGTGGGCGAGCTCTGGCCGAGCCGGAGGTACCCGAGCCCCACGTCCTCCAGCGTCTGCAGCACCCGGACGATGTCCCGGTGCACACTGAAGTGCTCCTTCGCCTCGTGGATGCTCATCTCCAGGACCTCGGCGATGTTCTTCCCCTTGTATCGGACCCGGAGGGTGGCGTCGTTGAAGCGCTTGCCGCCGCAGACCTCGCAAGGGACGTAGACGTCGGCCAGGAAGTGCATCTCGACCAGCTTCACCCCGTCGCCCTCGCAGGCCTCGCACCGGCCACCCTTCACGTTGAAGCTGAACCGGCTCGCCTCGTACCCGAAGGCCCGCGCCTCCTGCGTCAGCGCGAACACCTCGCGGATGGAGTCGAACACCTTGGTGTACGTCGCCGGATTGCTGCGCGGCGTCCGCCCGATGGGCCTCTGGTCGATGTCGATGACCTTGTCCAGGTGCTCCACGCCCTTGATGCTCTTGTGGCGGCCGGGGACCACCCGGGTCTCGTTCAGCCGCTGGGAGAGGGCGGGGTAGAGGATCTCGTTCACCAGGGTGGACTTGCCGGCGCCGCTCACCCCGGTGACGGCGATCAGCAGCCCGACCGGGAACTCCACGGTCACGTTCTGGAGGTTGTTCTCCTTGGCGCCCTCGACCACCACCTTCGCCTTGCCCGGCGCGCGCCGGTGCCGGGGGACCTCGATCGCCTCGCGCCCGCTGAGGTACGCCCCGGTGAGGCTATCGGGGTTGGCCATCACCTCGGCCGGCGTGCCCTGGGCGACGATGCGTCCGCCGAGCTCCCCCGCGCCGGGGCCGAAGTCGACGATCCAGTCGGCCGACTGAATCGTCTCCTCGTCGTGCTCGACGACGATCACCGAGTTGCCGAGGTCCCGCAGCCGCTTCAGCGTCGCCAGGAGCTTGCCGTTGTCCCGCTGGTGCAGCCCGATGCTCGGCTCGTCCAGGATGTAGACCACCCCGGTGAGCTCGCTCCCCATCTGCGAGGCGAGCCGGATGCGCTGGCTCTCGCCGCCAGAGAGCGTCGACGCGCTCCGGTCCAGGGTCAGGTAGCCGAGCCCGACGTCGAGCAGGAACCCGAGCCGGCTCTGGATCTCCTTGAGCAGCTCCCGCGCCACCGGCTCCTCGGCCGGCGTGAGCGGCATTCCCAGCAGGAATTCGCGTGCATCCCAGATGGTGAGCCGCGACAGCTCGACGATGCTCTTGCCGTGCACCTTGACCGCCCGCACCTCGGGCTTCAGCCGCTCGCCCTGGCAACTGGGGCAGGGCTGCGGCGAGAAGAAGCGCGCGTAGTATTTCCGCATCGCTTCGCTCTGCGTCGTGCGGAAGGAGCGGAGCAGCTTGTGGACCATCCCTTCCCACTCCATGGTCCACTTCCCGCCCGAGCCCCACTTGACGGTGAACTCCTTGCCGCCCGTCCCGTAGAGCACCACCTCCCGCTCGCGCTTGCTCAGCTTCGACCAGGGCACGTCGAGGTCGAGGTCGAAGGCCTTCGCCAGCTGCTCGACGAACTCGGCCGTCCAGCCCTCGCCCCGGACCATCCCGCTGCTCCACGGCTCCACCGCGCCCTCGCGGATGGTGCGCGACGGGTCGGGCACGATGAGGTCAGGGTCCATCTCCGGCTTCGTTCCCAGCCCGTTGCAGTCCGCGCACATCCCCAGCGGGTTGTTGAAGCTGAAGTGCGCCGGGGTCAGCTCCCCGAAGGACAGGCCGCAGTGGTGGCAGGCGTTCAGCTCGCTCATCACCCGCGGAGTCGCCCCGGTCTCGTCGGTGAGGAGCAGCACGCCCTTCCCCTCGCGCAGCGCGGTCTCCACCGAGTCGGTGAGCCGCGACCGGAGGTCGGGCTTGAGGACCAGCCGGTCCACCACCACCTCGATGCTGTGCTTGGCCTTCTTGTCCAGGGTGATGGGCTCCTCGAGCCCTCGCACCCGCCCGTCGATGCGCACCCTGGCGAAGCCGCGCTTCTGCGCGTCGGCGAGCAGCTCGCGGTGCTCGCCCTTCCGCTCCTGGACCAGGGGAGCGAGCACCATGAGCTTCGTCCCCGCCGGCATCCGGAGGATCTCGTCGACGATCTGCTGGGCCGACTGCCGGCCCACCCGGCGCCCGCACCTCCAGCAGTGCTGCACCCCGATGGAGGCGTAGAGCACGCGGAGGTAGTCGTGGACCTCGGTCACCGTCCCCACGGTCGAGCGGGGGTTGTTGCTCGCCGCCTTCTGCTCGATGGAGATGGTGGGCGACAGCCCCCGGAGGGTCTCGTACTTCGGCTTCTCCATCTGCCCGAGGAACTGCCGGGCGTAGGCCGACAGACTCTCGACGTACCGGCGCTGCCCCTCGGCGTACAGGGTGTCGAACGCCAGCGAGCTCTTCCCGCTCCCGCTCACCCCGCTGAAGACCACCAGGGCCTTCTTGGGGACGTCGAGCGAGACGGACTTGAGGTTGTGCTCCGAGGCGCCCCGGATGGAGATGACGTCGGGTTCGGACATGCGCGGTCGAACTTGTTAACACCGGGCCCCAGCCGAGGGCACGGGCCATGACCGACACCGCTCTCATCGTGGGAGTGGGCGACATCCACGGGCGTTTTCACCGGGTGCAGACCTGGCTGGACGCGCTCGAGCGCGCCCTGGACCGCCCCGTCGACGCGGTCCTGGCGGTGGGGGACGTGGAGGCCTTCGCCGAAGCCGACGACCACCGGCGCAAGGCGGCCAAGCGGAGCATGCCCGCCGAGTTCACCGCGTTCGCGCGCGGCGAGTCACGCATGGCCCGTCCGTTCTACTTCATCGGCGGCAACAACGAGGATTTCGAGGGACTGCACGCCCTGCCCGACGGCGGCGAGGTCGCCCCCGGCGTCCACTACCTCGGCAGGGTGGGAACGGCGACCCTCGCCGGCGTGCGCATCGGCTGGCTCTCCGGCATCTACGCTCCGAAGTGGCTCGACGCCCCACTCCAGGCGCCGACCACCGCGGCCACGCGCAAGCAGGCGGGGTACTTCCGCCGGTTGGAGGTGGAGCGGCTCCGCACCGAGCGCCACATCGACCTCCTCCTCACGCACGAGTGGCCGCGCGGGCTCTTCGCCCGGACCCCGGGGAAACCCGTGCGTCCGTGGATGGGCAATCCCCTCGCCCGGGAGCTGGTCGACGAGCTGCAGCCGCAGTGGCTCCTCTGTGGCCATTCCCACGAGCGGTTCGCCGCGACCCTGCACCACGAGGGCGGGGTCCAGACCCGGGTGGCGTGCCTGGACGAGGCGGCCGAGCCGGACGGGGCCGTGCTCTGGATGGAATGGAGCCACGGCCAGGCGGTGCGGGTAGGGTGGGGAATCGACGGACATGTGTCCTGGACCCCTGCCCAGCCGTGGGGCGCAGTGCGCGGCACGACGGTGCGGCGCGTCCCCTGAGCCCAGGGCGCCGGCGGCCTGCTACGCTTCCGATCCGCGTGCGGACTCAAGCGTCGTGTCTCCTGGTGGTGTTCGCCGCGCTCGGTGCCGCGTGCACCGGCACCACGCCGAACGTCGGCTCGGCCAGCTGCACGCCGAGCTGCAAGACCGGGCTGACCTGCTTCGACAACGCCGACTTCCCGGGCGGGGTCTGCACCTCGTCGTGTTCCGGCGGTGGAGGGTGTGCCGCGGGCAGCACGTGCGTGCAGCTCTCCACCGGGGAGTTCTGCCTCCCTCCTTGCGCCTCGGGCGACGCATGCCCCACGGGTCTGGTCTGCGGGACCGCCGGCGCCGCGGGGAGAGTCTGCCTCGCACCGGCTCCCGCGCCTGCCGCCGCGGTGACCAACTGTCCCGCGGGCACTCCGGCGGCCAGCAACGGGGGAACAATCAGCGTCCCCGAGCTCGCCGGATGTCTGCAGCCCGTCGTGCAGAGCACCTATGCCCCGGCCCCCCCGGCCGTGGGGGCGACGCTGTCGCTCGGAAGCCACCAGGTCGGTGAGACGGTGCAATTCCAGCTGCCGGCCGGAACGAGCGGCTTCACCGTGGTCTCGCAGGGGCAGTCGACCAACGTCTCCAAGGTGAGCGTCTTCGGAGGGTTGCTGCCGAACTCGCCGGTCCCGACCCCCATCGAGGCACCGAACGGGACCTTCTTCGACTACCCGACCTCGTTCGACCTGGCGCCGTCCGACCGTACCCTGACCTTCTCTCCCATCTCGCCGGTGACCGCGGCCGTCACCTTTCCCAACGGCACCGCGGGGCTCCAGAAGGCCACGCAGGGGCTGACGCCTGGGACGTGGCGCATGACGGTCAGCGACCTGCTCCACGAGTGCAAGGCCCTCAACTGCGGCGATCCTGCGTCCGGCTCCACCGCCAACCGCTACGAGGTCACGGTCCTCACCCGGTCGGGAGGAATCCCGGAGCGCGGCGGGCTCGACCTGGCCATCTACCTGGTCGGAGGCAGCGTCTCGGCGGCGGCCGCTATGAGCGACGCGAACTTCAGGCGCATGCTCCAGCGGATGACGGCCGATCTCGCCCGGGGGGGCATCTGCTTGCAAAGCGTCACCTACTACGACGTGCCGGCGTGGGCGCGGAGCCGCTGGGCGGTGGTGCAGGTGAGCGCGGGGCTCGCCGCCGAGCCGTGCAGCGAGTACCGCCAGCTCCTGACCCTCGCCCGGCCGGGCAACGTGGTGAGCCTGTTCTTCC
>DATKKF010000136.1:0-9340 GCA_035543115.1 Myxococcaceae bacterium | reverse complement strand
ACCGAGTCGTACTTCCTCGAGGGGCTCGCCACCTACTACGAGGGCCGGCTCGAGCGAAACACCGGCCGGCCGCACAGCCCCATCTGGCGCGGGCTCTTCGAGTCCGGCGTCGCGCTCCGAAAGGGCGAGCTCTCCTCCGGCGACCTCTCCCCGAGTCAGCGAGAGCTCTTGCCCTTCGGCGGCAACTACCTCGCCGGGATGCACTTCATCGAGTGGCTCGCCCGGCGCTACGGCGCGGACAGGCTCTGGGCGCTCATCGACGTGCAGGGGCGGAGCTGGGTCCCGGTGCTCGGCGTCTCCTTCCGCTTCATGTGGGTCTACGGCAAGGGCGCCGGGGAGCTGGTGGACGAGTGGCGCGAGTCGCTCCGTCACTCCGGGCCGTGGCGCGAGCGGCCAGAAGCCCAGAAGGTCCTCGACCCCGACCTCGGGTACTTCGCCCGGCTGGCGTCGGCGCCGGACGGGACGCTGGCCACCATCACCGCCGGACGGGACGCCGCGTCCGAGCTGCGGGTCTACGGCCCGGGCGGCTCGGTCCGGGTCCGCCGCCCGCTCACCAACTTCTGGCCGGGGCGCCCGTACATCGCGACCAGCCCCGTCTCGGTGAGCGGCCTGTCCTTCGACGGGAGCGGCACCCACCTCTACCTCGTGCTCGCCGACGTGGGCATCGACGGCGACACCGCGCCCAAGCTCCTCGAGCTCGATGCGCGCGACGGCCGGCTGCTTCGCGCCTGGGAGACGCCGGACGCGCTCGGCGGCGGGGTGGATCCCTCCGGGTCACGCTACGTCTTCATCCGGAGCCAGGCCGACACCGCGGACCTCTGGGAGCTGGACCTGGCCAGCGGCGAGCAGCGTGCGCTGACGCACAACCAGGGCCGCCTGACGCTCGGGGCCCCGGCCCCCGCCGCCGATGGGCGCATCGTCTTCGCCCGGAAGATTGGCGACGACTTCGACCTCTGGCTGCGTGGCCCGGACGGGGCCGAGCGACCGCTCACCCGGGACGGGAGGTTCAACTATTCCCCCCGGTGGGAGGGAGCCGACCATGTCCTGGCGCTCCACGAGGTGGACGGGCGAACCCAGGCCGTCCGCATCGACGTGTCGACCGGCGCGATGTCCGTGCTGACCGACGCGCCCTTCGTGGTGATGGATCCGGTGCCGCTGCCGGGGGGACGGCTCGCCTTCGTCAACCGCGAGGGGTGGGGCTGGACGCTCGACCGGATGGACCTCGGCCAGGGCCACCCGCTGCCGGCCGCCGAGGCCGCGGAGTCTCCGGCGCCCGGGAGCGAGGCGGTCCCCGAGCCGGACGTCCCGGTGCTCTCGGACGACCCGTACCACGCGCTGGACCACCTGCTCGTCCCCACGCTGCGCGGCCCGTTCGTCTCCTTCGGCAGCCGGGAGCGGTACGGCGGAACGCAGAGCACGGTGTACGGCGGCGTCTCGCTCCAGGGCAGCGACCGGCTCGGGCTCCACCAGTACGCGCTGAACATCGGCTACGAGACCAGCGATCCGGGACCCACCTTCTCGGTCGGCTACGGCAACTACCTGCTCGCGCCGGTGTACCTCCAGACGGTCTTCTCCCGCGCGGCGGAGCCGGCGCTCCGGGACGTGTCGGACAACTCGTTCATCCCCAGCGTGGTGGACATGAGCGGCGGCCTCTACGCCTCGCGCACCTTCTGGACCACCCCGATCTCGCTCAGCTTCATCGGCGTCCACCGCACGGAGGGACTCGAGTCCGGAAGCCGCAGCTCGGACCTGTTCGGCCCCGGGGTTGCCACCGCCTGGTCCGCGACCGAGTCGACCCCCTACGCGGGCGTGCGTCGGGGCATCGCGCTGACCGGCAGCGCCCAGTGGTTCGCCAAGGCGTTCGGGTCGGACTTCACCTTCGGCGACCTGCGGGCGACGGCGGCCTTCTACACGCCCCTGCCGTTCTGGGCGCGGCATACCCTCCAGCTGACCGTCCGCGGTCGAGCCCTCGCTGGGGCGCCGGCGCGGCTCCTCCGGGTCGGAGGAACCAACCGCGGCTTTCTCGAATGGGACTCGCAGCCCGACAAATCACAGCAGGGAACCGGGCTCGCCATCTTCCCGGACATCACCTTTCGCGAGCCGCTCCGCGGCTACGAGGATGCGACGCTCCGGTGCAACGAGGTCGTCATCGCCGGGGCGCGGTACCGGGCGCCGATCATCGTGGACCACGGCTGGTCATCCTTCCTCTGGATCCTCCCCTCGTTCTTCATCCGCCAGGCGGACATCGAGGTGTTCGGCGAGTGGGCGCACACCTGGACTGCAGAGAGCAGCAGCGGGCCGGCGACCACCGGCGACCACCGGAGCTTCGGCGGAGCGCTGTACTTCCGCACACTGTGGGGCTCGGCGCTACCGCTGTCGTTCTACTACCAGTTCGCGGTGCGGCCGGACGACGGACTCACGCCGCTGCACATCGTCGGTGTGTCGATGGAGTAGCCGGCCCGGTCACTGCCCAGGCCTGTAGAGCCGGTGCCGCTCGATGTAGGCGAGGACGTCGCGGTGGACGAGCCCCTCCCCGCCCCGGCCTGCGGCAAGCGCCGCCCGCACCTCGGTGCTCGACACCTTCGCCAGTGGCGGCCCGAGAGCACCGGGCGCGGGATGCCCCGCACGGTTGAGGATCACGATCCGGGCGAGCCCGCGGATCTCGTCCACCTCCCGCCAGTTCGGCAGCTCGGCCACGATGTCGCTCCCCACCACCAGGATCCACCGCCGCTCGGGCCAGCGCCGGTGCAGGGCCCGGAGCGTGTCCACCGTGTAGCCGCTCCCGCCCAGCGAGGCCTCGACGTCCGAAGTCGCCAGCCATCCGGCGGCGTCGCGGCACATCAACTCGCACATCGCCATCCGGTGCGCGAAATCGATGAGCGGCTTGCCGAACGGATGGTGCGCCGTGGGGACAAACCACACCTGGTCCACCGGCTCGAGCGCCCGCACCACGTGCGCGGCAAGCAGGTGACCGAGATGGGGCGGATTGAAGGAGCCCCCGAGGAGCGCGACGTCCATGTCCGGACGGCGAGCCTAGCCGTAGAGGAGGTGCGGCGCCCGCCGTTCCAGGAAGCCCGCCTCCGCTCCGTCCAGGAGCGCCGCGACGTCCTCGAACTCGGCCCCGTCCTCGAGCGCCCGCCGGACCCGGGCGTTGCCGCACAGCAGGTCGAACGCCGGCACGTCGGTGACGAACTCGTACGCCTCGGTGCGCCACTGGAACTGCTCGCCGCCACGACGCCGCGCCTCCGCCACCACCGCCAGCCCGGCCTTCACCGAGGGGAAGATCGCCGGGTCGGTCACGTGCAGGAAGGCGCCCGCACACTCCACCCCCCGGTGCTTGTCCCAGGTGGGGGTGAAGTGCACCGGCCGGACCCGGAGGCCCGGAAGCCGGTGCCGCTCCAGCGCCGCGGCGACGTCGTGCGCGTCGAGGTAGGGCGCCCCGAACTGCTCGAACGGCCTGCAGGTGCCCCGGCCCTCGGAGACGTTGGTTCCCTCCAGCAGACACATCCCCGGGTACACCTGCGCCGTGTCTGGCGTCGGCATGTTGGGCGAGGGAGGGATGAAGGTGAGCCCGGTGTCCGCCCAGCGCATCCCCCGCGACCACCCGAGACAGGGGACGACGGCCAGGTCACAGCCGAGGCGCTCCTCGGCGTTGAGCATCCGTGCCAGCTCGCCGAGCGTCATGCCGTGCCGGTTGGGCAGCGCGTACAGCCCGACGAAGCTCCGGAAGCCGGGCTCGACCAGGTTGCCCTCCACCCGGTCCCCGCCGAGCGGGTTTGGCCGGTCCAGCACCACGAAGCGCACGCCCGCCCTGGCGCAGGCCTCCATCGCCAGGGCCATGGTGTGGACGTAGGTGTAGTAGCGCGCGCCGACGTCCTGGATGTCGAAGACCACCACGTCGAGCCCCTCGAGCCACTCGGGGCGCGGCCGAAGCGACTCCGCCGTGCTTCCGTAGAGCGACCGCACCGGCACGCCGGTGCGCGGATCCCTCGCCTCCCCCACTGCCTCCAGGTACTGGACCGCGCCCCGCGCCCCGTGCTCGGGGCCGAAGAGCGCGGAGAGCGTCACCCCCGGCGCGGCCCAGAGGAGGTCGGCAAGGTGGCGGAAGCGGCCGTCCACGCTCGTCGGATTGACGATCGCTCCCACCCGGAGCCCCCGCAGCGCGCGGAACTGCTCCGCCTCCCACACGTCCAGCCCGGTCCTGACCCGCATGCCGGGCGCAGCGTACCCCGGCGGCCGCCTGGCTCAACGACGGGACGCGCTCAGCGACCGCATCGCCTTCTTCTGGGGCTCGAGCGTCCTGAGGAGCGCACTGGCCTGCTTCTGCCTGCCTGTCCGCCCGAAGAAGTCGGCCAGGGCCCGGGTGACGACCGCGCTCTTGGGCTGCGCCCGGTGCAGGTCGGTCAAGGTGCGCTCGGCCTCGGGAACCTGCCCCGACTTCTCCTGCACGCTGGCCAGCTGCAGCTTGAGCCCGGTGTCGCCGTCTCCGGCCCCGATGAGGTAGCGCAGCTCCTTCTCCGCCTCCGGCCAGTCGCCCGCCCGCTGCGAGAGCGCCGCCAGCCGCCGGTGTGCCTCGACGTAGTCTGCCCGGAGCGCGATGGCCTTTCGCTGCGCCTCTCGCGCGCCCTGGACGTCGCCCCGCTCCTCCTCCAGCACGCCCCAGAGGTGGAGCCCGCGCGGGTTGTCGGGAGCGAGCGCGTAGGCCCAGCGGAGGTGCCAGTCCACCGTCTGCAGCGACTTGCCGAGCTTCAGCCCGAGCCGCGCCGCCTCCAGGTGACCGTACGGGGAGCGCGGATCGTTCTGGGCCCAGTACTCCGCCCAGGCGAGCGCTCCGGCGTCGTCGCCCGCGGCCTCGTGGACGGTGATCTGCTCGAGCGGGGTCGCACCCAGGAGGAACCCCGCCAGCACCACCGCGCTCGCCGCCATCATCTCGTTCAGGGATGGTACACGAAGCGAGCGACGGGACCTCAACCCGCTTGACCGGAGCATCGCGAGGCAACAGAAACGTCGCCGCGCCGTGCATTTCTCCCCCCGGACCCTGGAGGACCTCGCATTTCCGGAGGTCCTGGCCGCCCTCGGCCAGCGCTGCCGGACGGCGGCCGGGCGGAGCCGCGCGCTGGCCCGTTCATTCCTCGACGACGCGTCCGCCATCCGGGAGTCACTCGCCCGGGTGGACGAGGCACGGGCGCTGCTCCAGGCCCAGGTGAGCCTCCCGCTGGGGGGCGTGGCCGACATCCGGGGCTCGGTGGAGCGCGCCGAGAAGGGAGGGCTCCTCGAGCCCCGGGAGCTCACCGCCTGCGCCCAGACGTTGTTCGCCTTCACCCGGACGCGGGAGAGCCTTCAGGACAGCTCGGGGATGGCGCGCCGCCTCGCCTTCGTCGGCCAGCGCCTGCCCGACCTCGAGAAGCTGGCGGTGCGCATCGACCGGTGCTTCGAGGCCGACGGGGAGATCTCCGAGCGCGCCAGCCCGGCGCTGAAGGAGGCCCGCGACCGCATCCGGGGGCTGCACCGGGCGATCAAGTCGCGCCTGGACGCGCTCCTCCACGACGAGCGCTTCCTGCTCCACCTCCGCGAGAACTACTACACCCTCCGGAACAACCGGTACGTGGTCCCGGTGCTGGCCCAGGCCAGGGCCGAGGTGCCGGGCATCGTCCACAACGCCAGCCAGTCCGGACAGACGCTCTTCGTGGAGCCCGAGTCGCTGGTGGGCGTGGGCAACGACCTGGCCATCGCCCAGTCGGTGGCCCTGGAGGAGGAGCGCCGGGTGCTCCAGGAGCTCTCCGATGTGGTGGGCCGCGAGTCCGCCCGCATTCTCGAGGGCGTGGAGGCGGCCGCCGAGCTCGACGAGGCCGAGGCGGCGGCGCAGCTCGGAGCAGACCTCGACGCTTCGACCCCGGTGGTCGAGGACGCGGACGGGCCGCTGGTCCTGCTGCAGCTCCGGCACCCGCTGCTGGTTCTCCGCGGCCGCGAGGTGGTGGCCAACGACGTCCGGCTGACGGACGAGGTCCGGGCGCTGGTCATCTCGGGCCCCAACGCCGGCGGAAAGACCGTCACCCTCACCGCGGTGGGGCTGTGCGCGGTGCTCCTCCGGGCGGGCCTGCAGATCCCGGCGGCCGCCGGCTCGCAGCTGCCGCTCTTCACCTCGGTCCACTCGGCGGTGGGCGACGCGCAGGACCTGGCGCAGGACCTGTCCACCTTCAGCGCCCATGTCCGGGAGCTGAGGCGCATCCTCGAGGGCGCGGGCCCGGGCGCCCTGGCGCTGATCGACGAGATTGCCGCCGACACCGACCCGCGCGAGGGCGCTGCGCTGGCCATCGCGGTGCTCGAGGAGCTCATCGGCCGGGGCGTCCGGGTGCTGGTGACCACTCACCTCGAGGAGCTGAAGGCGCTGACCCACGTGGATCACCGCTTCCTCAACGCCCGGGTGGGCTTCGACAGCAAGCGGATGGCGCCGACCTACAAGCTGCAGCTCGGCGCCGCCGGCACCTCGTCGGCGCTGGACCTCGCCTCCCGGATGGGGCTCGCGCCCCACGTCGTGGATCGGGCGCGGGAGCTGGTCCGCAGCGCGGGGGGGCCGCTGGCCCAGGCGCTCGCCGCGGCCGAGGAGGAGCGAAGGGCGCTCTCCGGGGAGCTGGAGCGAGCCCGGACGGCGACCGCCGCGGCCGAGGCCAGCGCTCGGGCGCTCGCCGCCGAGCGCTCCGCCTTCGAGGAGCGGCGGCGGGCCGAGGAGTCGGCGCACGCCGAGCACCTCCGCGCCGAGTCGGAGCGCGCGCTGGCCGAGGTCTCCTCCCAGCTCGCCGAGCTCCGGCAGCAGGCCTCGGTCGAGCGCGCCGAGGCGGCCCGGGGGGCGCTGGCCGCGCGGGCGGAGGCGGCACGGGCGCGCGCGGAGGCGCTGTCCCGGGAGAGCACCCGGGCGGCGCTCGCTCCGGCCCCGGACACGCTGCGGGTCGGCGACACGGTGCACCACCTCGGGCTTCGCCGGGACGTGACGGTGCTGGAGCACACCGGAGACGAGGTGCTGGTCTCTGCCGGCGCGCTGAAGATGCGCGTTCCGCGGGCCGAGCTCGCCGGAGCGCGGGACGAGAAGCCGGCGAGCCGCTTCCCCTCCGCCGACCGCGGCCGTGCCTCCCTGGACCGCGCCGGCGAGGCGGCGCCACGGGCGCTCGACGCTCCGCCGCTCCGGGTGGACGTGCGAGGGCTCCGCGCCGACGAGGCGGTGCGCGAGGTGGAGTCCTTCCTCGACCAGGCCTTCCGGAATGGCGATCCCGGGGTGCTCGTTCTCCATGGGCACGGGACCGGCGCGCTGAAGCAGGCGGTGCGCGAGTACCTGGAGGACTCGCCCTACGTCCGGATGTACCGACCCGGGGAGAGCCATGAGGGAGGCGACGGAGTGACGGTGGTCGGGTTGCGAGTCGACGAATGAGAGCGCGCCCGGTCCTCGGCGTGCTGGCACTCGCGCTGGCGGGCTGCGGATACACTGGCAAGTCCATCGACGCCCACGCCCACTTCGAGTCCGACTCGGCGCCGGGACGGATACAACCCAAGATTTCGGGCCGCCCCGACGTCCTCCTCGAGGAGATGAACCGCTCGGAGGTGGAGCGGGCGGTGCTCCTGGTGGTGCCCCCGACCCCCGACCTGACCGCCATTCGCGAGCTGCACGATCAGGTCGCGGCCCTGCTTCGCGCGCACCCGGGGCGTTTCATCGCCATCGGCGCGGTGCAGCCCTCCGACGGGGAGGCGGGGCTGCGCGAGCTGGAGCGGTTGGCCTCGCTGGGTTACCGCGGGGTGAAGCTCTCGCCGTCGAAGCTGGAGCTGGAGACCCCGGAGGTGCAAGCCTTCGTCGGGCGTGCCACGGCGCTCAAGCTCGTCGTCTACATCGAGGGCTGGTGGCCCGGCGCGGCGCACCAGACGGGGAAGCTCGCCCTCGCCTTCCCCCAGGGGCGTTTCGTCCTGACGCACATGGGCGGTATCCGGTTCGACGACGTGCTCGTCTTCCGGCTGCTGGAGCTGTACCCGTTCTACCCGCGGAACGTGTGGTTCGACCTCTCGGCTGTCGCCCCCCTCTACGTGGACTCGCCGTACGCTGCCCAGCTGCGGTTCGTCTGCCGCTCGGTGGGGACGGACCGCATCCTCTTCGGCTCGGACTTCCCGCTGACGAGTCTGGACGCGGCGCTGCGGGCCGTCCACCATCTCGGGTTCACCCGGCAGGAGGAGCAGGCCATCCTCCGGGACAACGCCGAGGCGCTGTTCCGCTGAGCGACGTCGGCCCCCTGAGGTTGGTGGGAAGGGCGCCTCAGCGACGCCGGCGTCGATTCCGGCCGCCAGAGCCCGAACCGCCGCCGGATGGCGAGGCACTGCCCCCCCGCCGTCCAGCACCGCCTTGAGCACCGGGGCGGGCCACCGACTGACCTCCGCTCTTCCGGGAGCGGCCGGCCAGCGCACGGAGCCGATCGAACCCTGGGTGGGGCGTACCGGCGGGCTTCGACGGGTCGGCCGGCGCGATGGCCGGGTGCGCGCGCGGGGCCTCGTGGCGCGTGCCCTGCGCCGGCCGGGCCTCGCGGTGGGCTTGGGGGTTCCTCGCCTGGCCCTTGGGCCGCGATTTCCCGTGGCGGCCGCGCTGCCGCTCCCCGGCGGTCCGGCCGCCCTGGTCGGCCCTGACCGCGTGCTTCCGGTCTGCAGCGTTCCGCCCGCTCCGCTCGGACCTGCCGGCCTCCTGCTCCGCGCGCTCGGGCTCGATCCGCTCCGCCCCGCCCCGGCGGCGCGACGGCCGCTCCCCCGCGAACACCACCACGTCGAAGTCCATCTGCCGCCGGGGCACGCTGACGCTCGCCAGCCGCACCGTGAGCGCCTGGCCCACCTGCACCCTCCGCCCGGTGGGCCAGACCAGCGCACCCACCACCAGCCGGTGCCCGGGCCCGAGGTCGTCGGCGCGGACCAGGCCCTCCACGTGCTCGCTGTCCAGCTCGACGAAGAACCCGAAATCGGTGATCGACGAGACGGTGGCCGCGAACTCCTCGCCGACGCGGTCCTCCATCAGCAGGCAGGCGTAGAGCGCGTTCACCTCGCGCTCGCACTTCATCGCCGCTCGCTCGCGCTCGGAGCTGTGCTCGGCCATGCGGCGGAGCTCCTCCATCTCCCGCTCGAGCTCGCGCTCCGGACGGCGCCGCTGGGCACGTTCCCAGTGCGCACGGAGGAGCCGGTGGACGAGGAGGTCCAGCGGGTGCTCGACGGGGACTCGGTCCCCGAACGCGACCGGTTCCGGCCGCTCTTCCAGCGACTTCAGCGGCTGGGGCGGACGCTACGGACGGTCCGCGAGCAGCGCGGGGCCATCGACTTCGAC
>DATKKF010000135.1:0-4023 GCA_035543115.1 Myxococcaceae bacterium | reverse complement strand
CGCAGGAGCCGGCCCCCGGCCGCGTCCAGGACGACTTCTGGACCTGGCGCGAGACGATGTACCGCGCCGCGGCCGCGCTCGACCCGGACGGGCTGGCCATCGCCTCGCGCCAGTGCTTCCTGGAGATGGCGCGCGCGGGCGTCACCACCGTCGGCGAGTTCCACTACCTCCACCACACGCCCGACGGCCACCCATACCCCGACCCGCTCGAGCTCGCGCTCCGGGTCATCGCCGCCGCCCGCGAGGTGGGCCTCCGCATTCACCTCCTCCGGGTGGGCTACGCGCGGCCCGGCTTCGACGCTCCGCCCGAGCCTCGGCAGCGCCGCTTCTACGATCCCGACCCCGACAGCTTCCTCGCCGCCGTGGCCGCGCTCGAACATCGCGTGCGCCCCGATCCGCTGGTCACCGTCGGGGCCGCGCCACACAGCGTGCGCGCGGTTCCCCGGTCCTGGCTCGAGGCCGTGGCGCGCGCGCGACCGAGGACGGTGCACATGCACGTCGCCGAGCAGCTGCGCGAGGTCGAGGCCTGCCTCGCCGAGCACGGCCGCCGTCCCGTCGAGCTTCTCGCCGAGGTCGGGCTCCTCGACCCGCGCTTCACCGCCGTCCACGCCGTGCACCTCGCCCCCCACGAGATCCCACTCCTTGCGCCGACGAGCGTCTGCGCCTGCCCCCTCACCGAGCGCGACCTCGGCGACGGCATCCTCCCGGCGGACGGGCTCGCCGCCGCCGGAGCCACGCTCTGCATCGGCACCGACGGCCAGAGCGAGATCGACCCCTTCGGCGAGCTCCGGGCGCTCGAGGGAGACCTCCGCCTGCAGCGAGGTCGCCGGCTCGTCCTTTCGCCGACCGGCGAGGGTGCCGATGCGCTCGCCCGCACGCTGCTCGACGTCGCGACGCATGGGGGCGCGAGGAGCCTCGGCCTCGAGGTGGGTCGGCTCGCCCCGGGCCGTCCGGCGGATCTCTGCGCGGTGGACCTCGGCCATCCGGCCCTGCTCGGGGCTCCCGAGGACGGCCTCCTCGCTGCGGTGGTGTTCTCGGCCCCCGCCTCCGCGGTGACCGACACCTGGGTCCAGGGGCGGCGGGTGGTGCAGGATGGCCGGCATCCGCTCGAGGAGGCCTCGGGTCGTGACTTCACAGCGCTGTGCCGGAGGACGTTCGCGTGAGCGAGGTGGAGGGACGGCTGGAGGAGACACTGCGGGCCCTGGTGGGGTTCGACACCACGAGCCGGCTCCCCAACCGGTCGCTGATCGACTGGCTCGAGCCGCGGGTGACGGCGCTGGGCTTCCGCTGCGAACGCCAGCGCTACCCGGACGACGCGGGGGTGGAGAAGGTGAACCTCCTGGCCTTCAGCCACGGCGCCGGCGAGGTGCCCGAGCTGGCGCTGGTGGGCCACACCGACTGCGTCCCCTACGACACCGGCTGGGCCGACGCGCTGAAGCTCACCCGAGACGGTGACCGCCTCTACGCCCGCGGCGCCTGCGACACCAAGGCCTTCATCGCCTGTGCGCTCCTGGCCGCCGAGCGGACGCGGTCCGCGGTCAAGAGGCCGCTGGGCCTGATCTTCACCGCCGACGAGGAGGTCGGCTGTCTCGGGGCGAAGATGCTGCTCGAGGCCCGCCGCGGCGCCGCCCGAAACGCGATCGTCGGCGAGCCGACCTCGCTCCGGCCCATCCGAGCGAACAAGGGTTACTGTCTGGCGGAGATCGAGGTCTCGGGCAAAGAGGGCCACAGCGCCTACCCGGACACGGGCGCGTCGGCCATCTTCCGCGCCGCGCGCCTCCTCACCCGCATCGAGGCCTACGCCAGGGGCCCGCTCCGCGGCGAGACCGACCCGTCCTTCGAGCCGCCCTACACCACGCTGAACGTGGGCATGATCCAGGGGGGCCGGGCGAAGAACGTCATCCCCGGCAGCTGCACCTTCACCCTCGAGTGGCGGCCCATCCCTGCGCAGCCCGTCGAGGCGGTGCCCCACGCGATCGAGCAGCTCATGTTCCAGCTCCGCCGCGAGGAGCCCGGGTGCGAGGCCCGGATGCGCATCCTCCGCACCGACCGCGGCGTGGAGACGCCCGCCTCCGCCGAGGTGGTGACGTTCCTCGAGCGCCAGAGCGGTCAGGGCTCGGCCACCGTCAGCTTCGGCACCGAGGCGCCGCAGATGACCGCGCTCGGGGCACGCTCGGTGGTGTTCGGCCCGGGGAACATCCAGGTCGCGCATCAGACGGGCGAGTACGTCCCGGTCGCCGAGTTCGTTCGCTGCGAGGAGATCCTCGAGGCGGCGATCCATCACTTCTGCGGATGAGCGAGCTCATCCAGCACGCCGACGGCCTCTGGAGCGCCTCGGCGCCTCACCGGTTCCTCGGCCTGCACCTCGGCACGCGGATGACCGTGCTCCGGCTGCCGGGCGGAGGGCTGTGGCTGGACTCGGTGGTGGCAGTGGACGACCTGCTCGCCGACCAGATCCAGGCGCTCGGGCCGGTGGCCCACATCGTGGTCCCGAACCTCTACCACCACGTCTACGTGAGCGACGCCATCGAGCGCTGGCCCACGGCGCGGGTGCACGCGCCCGCTGCGATGCGCCGGAAGCGGCCGGGGCTGCGCATCGACGCCGAGCTCTCCGAGACGCCGGACCCGGACTGGGGCGGGGTGCTCGTCCCGGTCCACGTCGATGGCTCGATGCTCGACGAGACGGTGTTCGTGCATCGCCCGAGTCGGACGCTCATCTGCTCGGACCTGGTGGAGAACTTCGACACCAGCCCCCACCTCCCGACGCGCCTGTACCTCAGGGCCGCCGGGCTGCACGGGCGCGTGGGCTGGAGCCGGTTCCTGCGCCTGGTGTACCGGGATCGCCCCGCGACGCGGAGGAGCCTCGAGCGGCTGCTCGGGCTCGACTTCGACCGGGTCATCCTCGCGCACGGGCGGGTCCTCGAGCACGGGGGACCCGCCGCGGTGCGTGAGGGATACCGCTGGCTGGGACCGGCGACGGCTACAGCAGGTTGAACAGCTCCTTGTCGTCGTCGCTGCTGGGGTTGGTGCTCAGGTTGGTGGCGGTGTCCGCGCCCGAGCCGCCCACGCCGAACCGCTGGTCGGCCGGGAGCTGATCGCGGAGCGCCACCCAGCTGGTCCGCGCGGCGGCGGCGCTGGCCTTCCGCTGGGCGACCTTGGCCCGTTCTTGCTCGAGCGCGATGCGAGCGTCCTCGCCGCGTTTGGCGATGGCCTGGCCATCGACGCTCGCCGCGGCCGGGTCACCCGAGGCCTGGAGCGCCTTGAACTTGGCGAGCTCCAGCCGGGCGTTGGCGAGGTCCATCGCCGTCTGGGCTGCGTTGACCCGCTCCTGGGCGTAGCTGATCAGCGCGTCGGCGGCCTTCACGTGAGCGTCGGCCACCTGCTGCCGCTGGCGGGCGAGCCCCATCGCGCTCTGGGACTGGGCCGCCTGCTGATCGTTCCGGGCGTAGTCCGCGGCGTCTTGCGCAGACTGGTCACGCTCCAGCTGCGCCTTGGCGACGTTCACCTCGTCCTTCGCGACGCCGGCGTACTTCCTGGCCTGCTCCAGCCGCAGGTTCTCGCGCGCGACGTTGTCCTTCGCCTTGGAAGCGGCCACCCGCGCCTGGTTCACCGAGGCCATCTGGTCGGCCGGCACCCGGGCAAGCGCCTCATCGCTCACCGTGTCACTTTGCATGCTGCCGTGCGCGCAGGCGCCGGCGAAGGCGAGTGCCGCGGTCACCACCAAGAGACGACTCCTCATGTTCGCTCCTTCCCCGTTCCCGAAGACAACCGTTGTCGCCGCACAACTTGGGTGCGGGGAGGGCGAGGCGCACCCCCGGTCGGAGCCGAGATCGGGAGAAACCGTGATTCCGGTCGTGCGCTCAGCTGGTGAGAGACCTGGCAGGAGGCCGGAAACCGCCCAGGTCGAGGTGCCCAGGTCGAGGTGCCAGACACCTCGTTACCCCCCAGGTCGAGGTGCCTACCGTCGAGGTGCTACCGTCGAGGTGCACCGTCGAGGTGCACCGTCGAGGTGCACCGTCGAGG